>NZ_SOAW01000001.1:0-600000 GCF_004364645.1 Naumannella halotolerans
GGCGATCCCGAGCTGTTTCGCGACCCGCCCGATCAACTGATACTCCGTGCTGCCGTCCTCACGATCGGCCTCCCGGATCATCCGGACCGCACGCTACCGGAACTCCGGCGGATACTGACGTGGCATGACTCCATCCTCCTAAAAGAAGCGGAACCAAAACCAGTACGGTTCAGCACGTCACATGGCCTGTGCTGCGATGGTCCTGGCCCTGCGGTGGCCGTGGCAGTTCGCGGCCGGGGCGATCTTGATCGGGATCGTGGCGACCACCGCGACCAGTGTCAGCATCTCGACGTTCTCGTTCGCGCCACTGCATCCCTCGGACCTGATCACGCCGACCGCGATCCTGTTGCTGGTCCTGGTCCTGGGCAGTCTGGTACGGCAGTGGCTGCTCAGCCGGGAACAGGTGCAGCTGCAGGAGCAACGCGCCGAACACGAGGCCGGTCTGCGGCGCGCCATGGAGGAACGCAGCCGGATCGCTCGGGAGCTGCACGATGTGGTGGCGCACGGTCTGTCGATCATCTCGATCCAGGCCTCGACCGTGCGGTACCGGGTGGAAGGGGTGCCGGAACCGGTGGTCGTCGAACTGGAGCAGATCAGCGAGTCGGCCCGCGAGGCCCTGGCCGAGATGCGTTCCCTGCTGCAGGTGCTGCGGGCCGAGGACACCGAGACCGAACTCGCCCCGCAGCCCTCGGTGGCGCGACTCCCGGAGTTGATCGCCGCCAGCCGCCGCGGTGGTCAGGAGGTGAACCTGGAGATCAGCGGTGACCTCGATACCGACCTGTCGGAGGTGACCTCGCTGGGGGCGTACCGGATCGTCCAGGAGGCGCTGAGCAATGTGCTGCGGCACGCGCCGGGACAACCGATCGAGGTCCGGGTCACGGTCGGGGAGCGCGCGGTACGGGTCGAGATCAGCAATCCGCTGGCCGGTGCCGACCGGGGGCGGACCGAACCCCGTCGCGACGGTCTCGGGCTGCTGGGAATGGCCGAGCGGGCCAAGATGGCCGGCGGCTGGGTGGAAGCCGGCCGGATCGGGGACGACTTCCGCGTGGTCGCGGAGCTACCGCGACACGGTCGGGCGACCCGCTCCTGAAAGCGACCGGGCCCGGCACCTCGGAATCGAGGTGCCGGGCCCGGTTGGCCTCGTCAGTGACTCAGCTGCGATCGGTGCCGTCGAACCCGTGCGGATCGCGCCGGCCTCGGGCCCAGGCAGCAGCGCCCAGGCCGACGGACAGCAACCGTCGCCACCGTCGGCGCCGCCGTTGTCACCGTCGTCGGAGCCACCCGAGGACTTCTCGGTGACGGTCACCACCGTGGAGGAGATGGCCTGGTTCCCGTTGGTGTCCTGCACCGTGTAGGTCAGGGCGTGGCTGCCGGGCTCGGAGGTGTTCACCGAGCCGATCACCTCGACCTCGGGAGTCAGGTCACCATCGGTGTCGTCGGTGGCCGAGACCCCCGCCAGCGGGTCGAAATCGTCGCCGACACCGACCTCGGTGCCCTCGGGCACCGTCAGCTCCGGGGCGGTGACATCGGTACCCGCTGCGGTGGCGGTGAACACCGACATCTGGGTGATCGATCCCGGGGTCAGGTTCTCCCCGGTCTCCGCGTCACGGCTGACCGCGTACCAGGCGTAGGTCTCGCCTTCGGTGAGCCCCGACCATTCCACCGAGGCCGGCCAGCCCGACTCCGCGGTGTCCTCGCCGATGACCTCGTCGGTGGGAGTGGTTGTCCATGAGGTGGAGAGGACATGCCCGGTGACGATTTCGGCCCAGATGCCCTGCCCGCACCGTCGCGGTGGAACTGTTCCGCCGAACGCACCGTCGCGGTGGACCTCCAGATGAACGCACCGTCGCGTTGAAACTGTTCCGCAGCACCTGCAGCTCTGCTTCCGTCTGGGGTGCAGATACTGCGGAACGGATGGTGGGAGTGGGCGGTACGAGCCCCGCTGGCGCGACCGCAGAGGCAACGGCGATCATGGCCGGAGGACGAATCCGGCCGAACGCAGGGAGATGGGTACCGATGAGTGATCGTGAACGCGTACTGATCGAGGTCGAGGAACTGCTGCACCAACTCGGTTCCGGTTCGCCCCCGGTGCTGCTCGACGTGCGTTGGACCCTCGGTGGCCCCTCAGGCCACGGTGACTACCTGGCCGGGCACATCCCGGGCGCGGTCTTCGTCGACCTGGACACCGAGCTGGCTGCCCACGGGGAGCCGACCGAGGGACGGCACCCGCTGCCGTCGGTGGCCGACCTGCAGGCGGCGGCTCGCCGCTGGGGGATCGACGACGACTCCTCGGTGGTCGTCTACGACGGTGGGGGCAATCTGGCCGCTGCCCGGGCCTGGTGGCTGCTGCGCTGGGCGGGGCTGAGCCGGGTACGGCTGCTCGACGGTGCGCTGCCGGCCTGGCAGGCCGCCGGTGGAGCGTTGGAGACCGGTGAGGTCGTACCGGAACCGGGCAGGGTCGAACTGAGCGAAGGACATGTGCCGAGCCTTGATCTGGATCAGGTGGCCGAGGTCGCCGACACGGGGGTGTTGCTGGACGCCCGGGCGGGGGAGCGCTATCGCGGGGAGACCGAACCGATGGACCCGAAGGCCGGCCACGTACCCGGTGCGCTGAGCGCCCCGACCAGTGAGAACCTGACCGCCGACGGGCGGTTCCGCGATCCCCAGGAGCTGCAGCAACGGTTCGACGCGCTGGGGGGTCGGCCCCGGCACCGAGGAGGTTGCCGTCTACTGCGGCTCCGGGGTCTACGCCGCGCACGAGGTCGCCGCGTTGGCCTCGATCGGAGTCAGCGCCGCGCTCTACCCGGGATCGTGGTCGCAATGGAGCAATCACGACCTGCCCGTGGCCACCGGACCGCACCCCCGATGAGTCTGTTCCGCAGCATCGGCAGCTTTCGTTGCCGGATGGGTGCGTTTGCTGCGGAACGGATGTGGGGCCGGGTTGTGGAGGCGGTGGGGCCGGGGCTGATGGAGCCCCCAATCGGAGTCGAACCGATGACCTTCGCTTTACAAGAGCGCTGCTCTGGCCTCTGAGCTATGGGGGCCGAGGCATCGCACACTCTAACCTGTCCGATGCTGCTTCCTCATCTCCGGGAACCGGTGCCCGCGGGCGGTGAGGAGACTCAGCCGGGGTCGCTGGACAAGCCGATCCCGAACAGTCCGAGCGACAGCACGGCGAGGATGCAGGCCAGGGTCGACAACAGGCGTGACTGCACCCAGGTACGGTCCGCCCGGGCATGCCGGTCGTTCTCGGACCCGGCCAGTCGCAGGGCCATCTCCACCCTGGCCGGGGCCGCCAGGGTGCAGATCGACGCGGCCACATTGTGCACCGCCAGGCCGAGGGCGAGGGGTACGCCGGTGCCGGCGAGCGCAGCCGTCTGCGGGCCGGCCAGCATGGCATTGGCCCCGGTGTTCGAGCCGGTGACGAAACCGCCGATCCCGGCCAGCCACGGCACCACGAGTGCGTAGGCGGCGCCGAGTGATCCGAATCCGGCGGCCATCGCCGCCGACATCCCCGAGGCCGCCATCAGTGCGCCGAGGACGATGAACATGCCGGTGGCCGGGCCGACGTGCAGCCAACCGCGACCGGCCGCCGACCAGGCCGACCTGCGCAGCGCGACATCGGTCCCGGGCAGCGATCCCGCCACCGCGCTGGTCACCAGCAACCACAGCGCCGGGGAGGCCAGGTACCTCCCGGGGCCCTCCTCCAGCCCACCGAGGCGGACCAGGGCCGAGGTGCTGACCACCCCCAGCAGCAACACCGCATACGGTACGAGCGCGCGGCGCAGCGGGGCCGAGCCGCGCATGGAGCCGCCGCGCAGGCGGGCGAGGAGCAGGTGCCCGGTCAGCACCACCAACGCGCCGACCGCCCCGGCCGGGGCGGTGCCGAGGGTGAGGTTGGCACCCAGCACGGCCAGCCAGAGGGCCGCTGCGGAGGCAGCGGCGGCGAGCAGTGACCGCAGTCGCACCGGCGCCGGGGCCAGGAGGACGGCGGCGAAGCCGACGCCGAGGAAGACCGGCAGACTGGCCACGGCCGAGAGCACGCCCAAGGTCTGGAACGACACACCGCTGAGCTGGGAGGCGATCAGGGTGCCCGGACCCATCGAACCCCAGGGGACCGCGCACAGACCGAGCAGTCCGATTCCCGCCGCCCGACCGATCCCCAGTCCGAGGGCGGCCAGCAGCGGGATGGCCAGGGCGGCGCCGATGCCGTAGCCGGTCAGCGACTCGGCCAGCGGGGTCAGCCCGTGGACGATCGCCAGGACCGGTCCGATGCCGTTGCCCAGACAGTTCCGCAGCCAGTCCGAGAGAACCCTCTGGCCACCGCTCCGGCGGCCGAGCTCGGCGAAGGCGATTCCGCCGAGGATGATCAACAAGACCTCCACCGTGACCGGCAGCCAGTCGTGTACCAACCCGGGAATCGCCTGTGCCGGCAGGGGAAAGGCGATGACCATCACCACCAGCGTCAACGCCAGACCGAGCGCCGCGGCGAGGGTGGTGGACAGCCGCACAGCCAGCGCGATGATCACCGCGATGATCGGCAGCGCTGCCAGCAGACTGATCATCGGGCCCACTGTACGGATCGGTCCCGGGCCGGATCAGCCGGTCCCGGTGCCGGCGTGCGGGGACGAATCGAACCCTCGCGGTCAGTCACCGGGTCCGGCCAGGTAGCCCAGCCCGGTGCCGTCGACGGTGACCGCCTCACCGGCTGGCAGGAAGACCGCCTGCCCTGTTTCCAGGGTGAGTTCCTGATCGGTGCCGGTGAGCCTCAGGTCACCGGCGACCGACAACAGGATCCGTGGCGCATCGGTGGCCGGGACCGAGGCGGCCACGGGATCGCGTACCTCCCAGATGGCGAACTCCGGGGCCGGCGTGGGATAGCGGGAGATCCCCGGCCCTTCCGGCACCGGGTGCAGCACCCGGGGGACCTCGGGGGAGAAGTCGACCACCCGGCTGAGCTCGGCCACATCGATGTGCTTGGGGGTCAGCCCACCCCGCAGCACATTGTCGGAATTGGCCATGATCTCGATCCCGGTGCCGTGGAGATAGGCGTGCATGTTCCCCGCACCGAGGAACAACGCCTCACCCGGCTGCAGGTCGACCCGGTTCAACATCAGGGCCGCGACGATCCCGGGATCATCGGGGAAGTCGCGGGCCAACTGCAGCACCGTCCGGGCATCCCGGCCGGCCGGGCCGCCGGCCTCGGCATAGGTGTGCGCGGTGTCGACCACCTTCCGTACCTGTCGTTCGGTCAGTTCCAGGGCAGCCAGGAAGGCGTGCTCCAGCGGTGCGGCGCCGGAGAGTTCGGCCACCAGTTCGCGAGGGGCGTTGAACAGGTTCAATGCTTCGCGGGCCGCGGCGACGCTGCGGAAACCGCAGAGCCCGGAGAACTCGGTACGAGCGATGATCGCCTCCGGCTTCGGCCAGTCGTCGCGATAGTTGCGTTCGACGGCGTCGCGGGCGAGGCCGGCCGACTCCTCGGCCCGGTAGCCCTCCTCGGCCTGGCTGCGCGAGGGGTGGGCCTGCAGCGAGAGCGCCTTGGCCGCGGAGAGGATCTTCAACAGGAACGGCAGCCGGTCGCCGAAGCGGCGGCGTACCGATTCCCCCAGCAGTGCCGGGTGCTCGGTGATCGCGATGTCCAGGCCGCGTCCGTCGGACAGCTTCGAGGGTGCCGAGCTGTGCGCCCCCAGCCAGTACTCGGCCTGTGGCTCGCCGGTGGCAGGGGTGCCGAGCAACTCGGCGATGGCGTCGGTGGTGCCCCAGGCGTAGTGCTGGACCTGTCCGCTCAGTCGGTACATGGGGCACAGTCTTGCAAAGCCGGGCCGATCCGGTGACCCCGATCACCACCGGGGATCACCACCTCGGCCGGGAACGGTCCCATGTGCTCGGCGAGGGAATGACACCGGTGTGATTACGGCCTACGATGGTGGGCATGGTCGAAGCCAACCCTGCTCCTCGTCGGGCCACCGAGCTCTCTGACCGCGATCGCGATCTGCTGGATTTCGAACGCGAGTGGTGGAGTTTCGCGAGCTCCAAGGAGGAGGGCATCCGGACCAAGTTCGGTATGTCGGCCACCCGCTACTACCAGGTCCTCAACTCGCTGCTGAACACCGCCGAGGCCGAGGCCTACGACCCGTTGCTGGTGAAGCGGTTGCGCCGGTTGCGTGACTCCCGGCAGCGCGCCCGCTCGGCGCGGCGACTGGGGTTCGACCCGGATCAGACCGGCTAGGAAACCATCCGGCTGGGAAACGATCCGGATAGGAGGCAGGACCCGGATTCATCGGTAGCCACCGCGCTCCAGTCCGGCCAGTCGCTCGAAGAGGTTCGCCCGGGCCGGATTCCCGGTGCGCAGCGCGGACCAGCCCATGGCCAGCAGATAGGCCGGCAGGAACGGCGGACCCGCCAGCGCGAACCACTGCCAGGCATGGGTCTCCTCGTGCAGCATCACTTCCGGATGCCGCCGCACCAGGCGCGGTACGGAGGACTGGGTGAGGACCACATTGCCGATGGTGAATGCCCCGGCGATCGGGAACCGCAGCCGGTAGCCCTCCCCGACGATCATCCCCCGGGGCCCGTGTTTGAACCGGACTCCACCGATCCGTCCCACGAGCAGCCCGAACAGGGTGCTGCCGTTGATCAGGTTGCCCAGTTCCCGAATCCGCCACGCGTCCACGGACCGAGTGTGCCCGATACGGGCGAAGGGCGGGTCGGAGTGCCGAGGCGTTTGCACTCTCACATGCCGAGTGCTAAAAATGAAATTGGCACTCGACTCATGAGAGTGCCACCGGCAAGCCGGTGAGGGGTGGCGAGAGCCTCCCCGTCCGTCGCGGGCACCAACCTTGTCACCGAAAACCTGACAGATCCATTCGTACGGCACTGAGCCGGGAGGAATCGGAAGACATATGGCAAAGCTCATTGAGTTTGACGCGGAGGCCCGCCGCGGCCTCGAGCGGGGCATGAACGTCCTCGCCGACGCGGTGAAGGTCACCCTCGGCCCGAAGGGCCGCAACGTTGTCCTGGAGAAGAAGTGGGGAGCCCCCACGATCACCAACGACGGTGTTTCCATCGCCAAGGAGATCGATCTCGAGGATCCCTACGAGAAGATCGGCGCCGAGCTGGTCAAGGAAGTCGCCAAGAAGACCGACGACGTCGCCGGCGACGGCACCACCACCGCCACCGTGCTGGCCCAGGCGCTGGTCCGGGAGGGTCTGCGGAACGTCACCGCCGGTGCCAACCCGATCGCCTTGAAGCGGGGCATCACCGCTGCTGTGGAGAAGATCACCGAGCAGCTGCACAAGAACGCCATCGAGGTCGACTCCAAGGAGCAGATCGCTGCCACCGCGTCGATCTCGGCCGGCGACAAGCATGTCGGTGAGACCATCGCCGAAGCCATCGACAAGGTCGGCAAGGAAGGTGTCATCACCGTCGACGAGTCGAACACCTTCGGACTCGAGCTCGAGTTCACCGAGGGTATGCGCTTCGACAAGGGCTACATCTCGCCCTACTTCGTCTCCGATCCCGAGCGGATGGAAGCCGTCCTCGACGATCCGTACATCCTGATCGTCAACTCCAAGGTCTCCTCGCTGAAGGACCTGCTGCCGGTGCTGGAGGCTGTCATGCAGTCCTCCAAGCCGCTGCTGGTGATCGCCGAGGATGTCGACGGCGAGGCCCTGGCCGGCCTGGTCGTGAACAAGATCCGTGGCACCTTCAAGTCCGTGGCCGTGAAGGCACCGGGCTTCGGTGACCGGCGCAAGGCCATGCTCGGCGACATCGCCATCCTCACCGGTGGCCAGGTGATCTCCGAGGAGGTCGGCCTGAAGCTCGACGCCGTCTCCCTGGAGATGCTGGGTCGCGCCCGTCAGGTCGTCGTCACCAAGGACGAGACCACCATCATCGACGGCGCCGGCGATGCCGACCAGATCGCCGGTCGGGTGGCCCAGATCCGTGCCGAGATCGAGAACAGCGACTCCGATTACGACCGGGAGAAGCTGCAGGAGCGCCTGGCCAAGCTGTCCGGTGGTGTTGCGGTGATCAAGGTCGGCGCGGCCACCGAGGTCGAGCTGAAGGAGCGTAAGCACCGGATCGAGGACGCCGTGCGCAATGCCAAGGCTGCGGTCGAGGAGGGCATCCTCCCCGGCGGTGGTGTGGCCCTGCTGCAGGCGGCCAAGAGCATCGACCTGTCCGACCTGACCGGTGACGAGTTGATCGGTGCGCAGATCGTGCTCGCCGCCGCCTCGGCACCGCTGCGGCAGATCGCCCACAACGCCGGCCTGGAGCCGGGCGTGGTGGCCGAGAAGGTCGCCGGGTTGCCGGTCGGCGAGGGCCTGAACGCTGCCGACGACAGCTATGTCGACATGGTCAAGGCCGGCATCATCGACCCGGCCAAGGTGACCCGTTCGGCGCTGCAGAATGCCGGCTCGATCGCCGGTCTGTTCCTCACCACCGAGGCCGTCATCGCCGACAAGCCGGAGAAGGCTCCGGCCGCACCGGCCGGTGACGACATGGGCGGTATGGGCGGCATGGGCTTCTGATCCCAGCCTCCGAGCTCACGAAGGGCGGTTCCCCACACGGGGAGCCGCCCTTCGGCGTTTTGCGGTACGGGCGGGTCAGGGAGGTTCGTGCCGGTCCGGCAACCTCCGGTGCCCCGACCGGCAACTTGCAGGCATTGGCTCCGGCCGGTGTCCCCGGGTGCTTCGGGGACCGGCACAATGGGGCCGGTGAGTGAAGCACTGTTTCCGGTGATCGATGGACACAACGATCTTCCCTGGGCGCTGCGGGGCGACAGCTACGACCTGGACAAGGTGGACATCGCCCGCCCCCAGCCGCAGCTCAACACCGACCTGATCCGGGCCAAACAAGGAGGCCTGGCGGCACAGTTCTGGTCGGTCTACGTCCCCTCCGCCCTGCCCGAACCCGAAGCAGTGACCGCGACCCTGGAGCAGATCGACGCGGTCTTCTCCATCGCCGAACGCTATCCCGACGACCTGCACCTGGTCCGTACCCCCGACGAACTCGACGCCGCCCTGGCCGACTGGCGACCCGGCGGGCCGATCGCCTCCCTGATGGGCGCCGAGGGCGGGCACTCGATCAACAACTCCCTGGCGGTCCTGCGCAACCTCCATCGTCTGGGCGTGCGCTACCTGACGCTGACCCACAACGACAACACCGACTGGGCCGATTCGGCGACCGATGAGCCGGTGCACGGTGGACTGACCGATTTCGGTCGGCAGGTGGTCGCAGAGATGAACCGGATCGGGATGATGGTCGACCTCTCCCACGTCGCCGACACCACGATGAACGACGCCCTGGACGTCACCACCGCGCCGGTCATCTTCTCCCACTCCTCGGCCCGGGCCGTCTGTGACCACCCGCGCAATGTGCCCGATCAGGTGCTGCAGCGGCTCCCCGGCAACGGTGGCCTGTGCATGATCACCTTCGTGCCCTACTTCATCTCCACCACCGTCCGGGCCTGGGCGCTGCGCCGCTCCGAAGGCGCCGAACAGGCCGGGATCGACCCGAAGGACTGGCCCGCCATGGACGAGTTCGCCAAGACCTGGCCCGAGCCGACCCCCGAATCGACCATCGCCGACGTGGTCGCCCACCTGAACCACGCCCGGGAAGTGGTCGGCATCGACCACATCGGCCTCGGTGGAGACTACGACGGGACCGACGCCTTCCCCGACGGGATGGACGATGTGTCGGGCTATCCGGCGCTGATGGGCGCCCTGTTGGACGAGGGATGGTCGGCCGCGGAGCTGAACAAGCTCACCCACCGCAACCTGCAGCGGGTCTTCCGCGACGTCACCGACGCCGCAGCGGGCTGAGGTCAGCCCAACCGGCCCAGGGCAGCCAGCGGGATCCCCAACCACGACGGTCGGTTGCGCGCCTCGTAGACCGCCTCGTAGACCGCCTTGTCGGCGACATAGGCGGCCAGCAGTGCCGATTCGGTCGGGGTCAGTTCCTGTTCCTCGGTGTACCCGTCGAGGAAAGCCTGCTGGTTCCGGGCGGCCCAGCCGGTCGCCTGCAGCTCACGCTCACCCTCATCGCTCAGATCCGCGCTGACCTCGGTCATCACCACCGAATGAGCGGCGTAGTCGAAGGAGCGCAGCATTCCGGCGACATCGCGCCAGCGGGAATCGGGTTGGCGCCGCTGCGGCAACGGTTTGGCCGGTTCGCCTTCGAAGTCGACCAGTTTCCAGCCGTTCACCGTCCGCAGCGTCTGCCCCAGATGCAGGTCACCGTGGATCCGCTGGGTCGGCGTACCGGGCAAGGTTGCCAAGCCCTGGTAGAGCTCGGTCAGGCCGGGGGCGAACTCGGCCAGTTCCGGCACCGCGACGACCGCCTCGGCCAACCGGCCGCGCATCCGGGCGATCAACTCCGCGACCCCCTCGGCGGTGCGCTCGGTGGTGCCGAAGTGCTCGGCCAGCGCCCGATGGACCGAGGCCAGCGCCGCACCCAGCCGGTAGGCCTCATCGGCGAAGTCACCGCCGGCCTGGTTGGCATCCATCTCACCCTCGGCGCTCCAGGCGGCTTCGGCGAACAGGTTGCGAACCGAGGTCAGCGCCAGCTCCCAGCCGTCGCTGGCGGTCTTCAGGAACTGTTGCAGGATGGCCAGTTGCAGGGGCTCCTCCTCGGTGTCCCAGGACAGCCAGCCGTACAACCGGGCGACGTGCTCGGAATGGTCCTGGGTCAACACGTCGAGGACCTCGATGTCGGGATTCATCCCGCGGGTCAGTTTGCGGAAGATCTTCAACAGCGCGTCGTCGCCGAACATCACCGAGGAGTTCGACTGCTCCCCGGTGAAGGGGGAGGACTGGGCCTCGGAGGACAGCTCGCAGCCGGGCTCGAGGTGGAACTGCAGGCCGATCGCCCCGGTCCCGGCACCGATCACGTCCGTGGACTGGAAACCGGCCAGCCAGCAGGCCATGGCTGCCCGGTCGTGGATCGCGTCATAGGCGTGGCGCCACTGTTCGGGTTCACCCTCGGGCGCCTCGTTGTGCCAGCTGATGAAGGCATGCCCGAGGTTCTCCTGCGGTTGGCTGTAGAGAGCGAGCGGCAACTGGTACAGCTCGGTGTCACCATCGACGTAGTGCACATGGACCACGTCGATCACCACCCGCAGATCAGGTTGGGCGGTGGGCAGTTCACCGATCCGGGTCACCCAGGTGACCTCGAAGTCACGGCCTTTGCCGCCGAACCAGCGGGCGGTGGCCAGGTAGTCGGCCAATCCGGTGGTCGGCAGCGGGCTGGGGGTGCCGATGGATGTCATGCTGTGGCCTCCACGACGGGTCGGGTCAGTCGGAACCAGTAGAAGCCGTACGAGCCGAGGGTGAGCAGGTACGGCAACTGGCCGATCTTCGGGAACGGTACGCCGCCGACGAGCTCGACCGGGACGCGGCCCTCCCATTCACGCAGGTCGAGTTCGATCGGCTGGGGGAAACGGGACAGGTTGTTCACGCAGAGGATCACATCGTCGACACCGGGCTCATCCTCGGTCGGTTCGCTCAGCGTGTGGGAGCGGACGTAGGACAGCACCGACGGGTTCGATCCACCCAGGTCGATGAAGTTGCCGCGGCCGAAGGCCGGGTGCCGTTTGCGGATGTGGATCATCCGGCGGGTCCAGTGCAGTTGTGAGGACGGGTCGGCCATCTGTGCCTCGACGTTCACCGCCTGGTAGCCGTAGACCGGGTCCTGGATCAGCGGCAGATGCAGTTTGCCGGGGTTGCAGCGGGAGAAGCCGGCATTGCGGTCCGGCGTCCATTGCATCGGGGTACGCACACCGTCGCGGTCACCGAGCCAGATGTTGTCGCCCATGCCGATCTCGTCGCCGTAGTAGAGCACCGGTGAACCGGGCAGGGAGAACAGCAGGGCGTGGAACAGCTCCATCCGGTTCGGGTCGTTGTCCAGCAGCGGCGCCAGTCGTCGGCGGATGCCGATGTTGGCGACCATCCGCTGGTCCTGGGCGTACTCGGCCCACATGTAGTCGCGGTCCTCGTCGGTGACCATCTCCAGGGTCAGCTCGTCGTGGTTGCGCAGGAAGATGCCCCATTGGCAGCCGGACGGGATCTCCGGGGTCTGCGCCATGATCTCCGAGATCGGATAACGCGACTCCCGCCGTACCGACATGAACAACCGGGGCATCACCGGGAAGTGGAAGGCCATGTGGCATTCGTCGCCGCCGACCTCGGGGTCGCCGAAGTACTCCACCACATCGGCCGGCCACTGGTTCGCCTCGCACAACAGCACCCGCCCGGGATACTTGTCGTCGACGAATCGGCGGACCCGCTTGAGCATCTCGTGGGTCTCCGGCAGGTTCTCACCGTTCGTACCGGGCCGCTCGTAGAGATAGGGCACCGCGTCCAGCCGGAAGCCGTCCAGGCCCATCGCCAGCCAGAAGTCCATCGCGTCCAGGATCGCCTGCTGGACCGCCGGGTTGTCGAAGTTCAGATCCGGCTGATGGTGGAAGAAGCGGTGCCAGTAGTACTGCTGACGGGCCGCATCCCAGGTCCAGTTGGAGGGTTCGGTGTCGACGAAGATCACCCGCGCCTCGGCGTACTCGTCATCGTCGTCGGACCAGACGTAGTAGTCGCCGTAGGGGCCCTCGGGGTCACTGCGGGAGGCCTGGAACCACGGGTGGCCATCGGAGGTGTGGTTCATCACGAAGTCGATGATCACCTTGATGCCCCGGGCGTGGGCGGCGGTGATGAAGGTACGGAAGTCCTCCACGTCACCGATCTCGGGCAGGATCGAGGTGAAGTCGGCGACGTCGTAGCCGCCGTCGCGCAGCGGGGAGGTGAAGAACGGCGGCACCCACAGGCAGTCGACGCCCAGCCAGGCCAGATAGTCGAGTTTCTGGATCAGCCCGGCGAAGTCACCGGTGCCGTTGTCGTCGGCGTCGTAGAAGGCGCGGACCAGCACCTCGTAGAAGACGGCGCCCTTGAACCAGTCGGTCTCGGTATTCGGGTTCAGCACGGTGGGGTTGGACCGCACGGGACTGACATCGCTCACCATGCCAACCTAGTGGCCCGTTCGTCGCGGCGCGGCCGGGCCCCCGAAACGGTTCGGATCCGTATGCTGATGCCGAGTCCGGAACGGGAGGCTGGGATGGCAGATGCAGAGCCGCTGCTGGAGGTCATCTGCCTGCACGAACACGATGCCGTGCGTGCCCAGGCCGGTGGTGCCGATCGGGTCGAGCTGGTCGGCACCTTGGACGACGGCGGGTTGTCACCGGCACCGGAGCTGGTGGAGAAGGTACGCGACGCGGTCGATCTCGAGGTACGGGTGATGCTGCGCCTGCACGGCGGATTCGACATCACCGGCTCGGAGTTCTCCCGACTGCGCGGCCTGGCCGCGGCCTATCTCGATTCGGGCGCCGACGGGTTGGTGCTGGGATTCCTCAACGGCCACGCCGAGGTCGACACCGCAGTGGTGGAGGCGCTGGTCGAGGGTGGTGACTGGCCGTGGACCTTCCACCGGGCGATCGACCATGCCTTGGACCCCCGGCGGGCCTGGCGGGCACTGCTCGGGCTCCCGCGACTGGACCAGGTGCTGACCGCGGGTTCCCCCCGAGGGGTCGAGCACGGCCTGGACGAGCTGATCGGTTTCGCCGGCCAGGATCACCGGATCGCGGAGTTGATCATGGCCGGTGGGGGACTGCGGGCCGAGGACGTGCCCTGGTTGTGCCGGGCAGGGATCCGCGCCTTCCACATCGGCACCCCGGCGCGACCGGGTGGGTCGCTGAAGGCCTATGTCGATGCCGATCTGGTCCGGACCTGGCGGACGTTGATCGACGACTCCCACCAGCGGGCCCGACGGGCTGCCACGACAGGTCCGGAATCGCCGGCAGGCTGAGCGGATCAGCGGGCCGAGCCGGCCGCCACCGCCGGCGTCGATCAGCCCAGGGCAGCCGGCAGGGGACGCTCGTGCAGCACCAGCAGGCCGGAGACCGCTCGGGTGAGCACCACGTAGAGCCGGCGGAGGCCGGTCAGCTCGTCGGCCTCGGCCTCGACGATCTCGGCCGGTTCGACGACGATCACCTGGTCGAATTCCAGGCCCTTGGCCAGGCTCGCCGGAACCAGGTCCACTGCGCCCTCACCGGGTTCGACAGCACCGAGGGTACGGAAGTCGACAGCGGCCTCGGTGAGCAGTCCGGCCATCTCGGGCAACCGCCGATCGGCGCAGATCAGCCCCAGGGTGCCCGGTCGGTCGATCCGCTCGCGGATGCCGCGGAGCAGGGTGTCGCGCTCGGCGGAGGCGATCACGGCGAAATCGCCGTCGCCACGGCGGACCGAATGCGGCGGTGCCAGCTCCGGTGCGATCGAGGGCAGCAACCTGGCCGCGTACTCGATCACCGAGGCCGGTACCCGGAAGCCGGCGGTCAGCTCGCTGACCCGGGTCTCGGGCTGCTGCAGATGTGCCAGCGCCACCGGCCAACTCCCGGTCGACCAGGCGGTGGTCGCCTGGGCAAGATCACCGAGCAGGGTGACCGAGCCGCTGCTCGCCCGGCGGCCCAGGGCACGCAACTGCATCGGCGACAGGTCCTGGGCCTCGTCGATGATCAGGTGACCGTAGGACGGGGTCCGGTACAACTCGTCGGCGGCAGCGTCCAGCAACGCCAGATCGGCACTGCTCCATCGCATCGAGCGGACACTGCGGGGTGGTCGGTCGATCAGCAGGGCAGCGATCTCGGCCTCGTCCAGGATCCCCTCGGCAGCCGTCCGCAGGACGAGCTCGTCGGTCAGCAGGGCGAAGATCAACTTGCGTGGATCGACCTGTGGCCAGAGTTTCTTCGCGCAGTCCTTCACCGGTTTGCTGCGGGCCACCGCTGCCTGCACCCGGTCGTCGGGGGAGTCGCCGGCGGCCTCCATCCGCAACAGCACCTGATGGGCCAGGCGCATCGGCAACATCTCCCGGGCCGCCCCGTAGCGGACGCCCCGATCACGCAGGTTCTGCAGGGTCTCGGCGATCAGGTACGTCGGCACCCGCCACTGCCGCGAACCCCGGGGGACGACCAGGTTCTCGGTCGGCTCGGCCAGGTTGTTCCAGACCGCGCGAGCGATCACCTGCGCCATCCGGGCATCGGATTTGATCATGGCGACCTCGACCGGGTCGACACCGCGGACCTCGACGCCCAGGCAGCGTTCCAGCAGGGAGTCGATGGTGTACTGCTCGACCTCGATCTCGCCCAGCGCCGGCAGGACATCACCGATGTAGGACAGGAAGCTGTCATTCGGGCCGATCACCATCACCCCGGCCCGTCGCAGCTGTTCGGCGAAGGCATACAGCAGATAGGCCGCACGGTGCAGGCCGACGGCGGTCTTGCCCGTACCCGGTGCTCCCTGGATGCACAGCGAGGTCTGCAGGTCGGCACGGACCAGCAGATCCTGTTCGGGCTGGATGGTGGCCACGATGTCGCGCATCGGTCCGCTGCGCGGTCGCTCCACCTCGGCCTGCAGGATGTCGGAGTCCGCGGCTGCATCGGCGGGGGCGGTCAGGTCCTCGTCCTCGTAGGCGGTCAGCTCACCGTCGGCGAAACCGAATCGGCGGCGCAGCCCGACCCCCATCGGTTCGGTCGGGCTGGCCCGGTAGAAGGGGCGGGCCATGTCGGCGCGCCAGTCGATCACCAGCGGCTCGTCCCCGGCCTCGGCGGTGACGTGCTGGCGGCCCAGGTGCAGACTCTCGTCCCGGCCGGCACCGGCCTCGCGGCGGTAGTCCAGGCGGCCGAAGAAGGGCGGGGTGGCGGGGTCGGTCTGCAATCTCACCATCCGCCGGAACAGCGCCTGCCGCAGGTACGCGGTGGAGACCGCGTCACCGGCGGTGACGGTGCCGTCGAACAGGGCACCGGCGCGCTCGTGCATCGCCACCAGGGCGGCTCGGGAACGGTGCAGATGGGCGGCCTCGGCGGCCAGGACGGGATCGGTCGACGGCATGCGAAACTCCGGACGAAGGTACGACTGGTGTCACGGGGAAGGCTGCCGCGCGCCTGCGCGCCGGTCAGGGACAGCCCACCGTACTCCGTGCCGCCCGTCGGTGCCAGCCGAACGGCGCCACCACCGGCGTGTGACAGCGGGTGTGACAGTCAGCGGGTGTGACGGTCAGCGGGTGTGACAGTCAGATGACGGATTCGGTGTCGCACTTCCCGGCTGCCGCCGCGCGGCAATAGCGTGCCGACATGTGTCGACTGCTTGCGATGACCGCTGGTGAGTCCAGGACCATGTCCGAGCATCTGGGCGAGGACCTGGATCGTTTCGTGGCGCTGTCGGAGCGTCATCGCGACGGCTGGGGTCTGGCCAGTTCCAGCGGTGGTGCACCGGAGCTGGTGAAGGCCCCGGAGCAGGCACTGGGCTCGCCGCGGTTCGCCGAGGCCGCCACCCAGTGGCCCGCCGAGCAGTTCCTGCTGCACCTGCGGCTGGCGTCGCCGAACAAGCGGCACTCGATGCAGAACACCCATCCGTTCGTGTCCACCGAGGTCCCCGGTGGGCATCCGGACCTGGCCTTCGCCCACAACGGTCATGTGTTCGACAACGCCTCGCTGAATGCCCGGACCGGGCAGGTCACCGCCCGCCGCCCGCTCGGGCAGACCGACTCCGAGGCCTACTTCTTCATCGTCGACGAGTTCCTGCGCCGGGGCGAGGAGCCCTTGCGGGCGCTGGCCGCGGCGATGCAGGTGGTCGCCGATTCGACCGAGTACACCGGGCTGAATGCCGTTCTCTCGATGCCGGAGGGGCTGTACGCGATCCATGCCGCCGATCCGAATCCGCGCCAGGGTGATCTCGATCGGGCACCGGATCCGCAGCAGTTCGAACTCCGTTACCGGGTCGAGGAACGGTTGTCCGTGGTCGCCTCCAACGACTGGCAGCCGGCTACCGACGGCTGGCAGGTGTTGGCGAACCGGCAGTTGCTGTTCCTGCCCGCCGGTGGCGGGTCGTCGATGACCGTCGATGTCGACGAGGCCTTGTTGCCGATGGCCGCCTGACGGGCCCCGGTCCGGCGCCCGGGGTGATAGACAGAAGCCGTGATCGAACGTCCCCGAAAGACCCGCAGCGCCGTCCGGCTGATCGTGCTCAGCGATGACGACCGGGTGCTGCTGCTGCAGGACAGCGACCCCGGGATCGCCGAGGTGACCTGGTGGGTCACTCCCGGCGGTGGGATCGACCCCGGTGAGAACGAACTGCAGACCGGGGTACGGGAGCTGGCCGAGGAGACCGGCTGGCAGGCCGCGGAGTCCGACCTGATCGGCCCGGTCGCCCGGCGCCGGGTGGTGCACGGCTACAGCGACGAGATCCTCGATCAGTACGAGGCGTTCTACCTGATCCGGACCCCGGCCTTCACCGTCGACATCGCCGGGCACACCCCGGAGGAGCAACTCACCCTGCAGGGCAACCGCTGGTGGCCCCGGGCCGAGCTGGAGACCACGAAGGCCTGGATCTGGCCGGCCGAACTGCAGCAGATGATCAGCATCGGGCAGACCGGCGGCCAGCCGCTGGAGCTCGGTCTGGTCACCCGCGAGTCGACCGTACCCGTCGACGACTGAGGAGGGTCAGGTCAGTTGTTGATCAACTGGCGAGGTCCTCGGCGTCGGTGACGTGGTAGGCGTAGCCCTGTTCGGCCAGGAACCGCTGCCGGTGCTGGGCGAACTCGGCATCGACGGTGTCCCGGGCCACCACGGCGTAGAAACGGGCGGTGGTGCCATCACCCTTCGGCCGCAACAGCCGTCCCAGCCGCTGGGCCTCCTCCTGCCGGGAACCGAAGGCGCCGGAGACCTGGATCGCCACCTGGGCAGTCGGCAGGTCGACGGAGAAGTTCGCCACCTTCGAGACCACCAACAAGTCGATCTCGCCGGTACGGAACTGCTCGTAGAGCTCCTCGCGCCGTCTGGTCGTCGTCTCCCCGGTGATCACCGGGGCCTCCAGCCGCTCGGCCAGGTCGGCCAGCTGATCGACGTACTGGCCGATCACCAGCCGGGGCACTCCGGCATGGCGGTTCACCAGATCCACCACCGCAGCCGACTTCGAGTCCGCGGTCGCGGCCACCCGGTAACGGACCTCGGGATCGGCCAGGGCGTAGGTCATCCGCTCGTCCTCGGCCAGGCTCACCCGAACCTCCACGCAGTCGGCGGGGGCGATGTAACCCTGGGACTCGATCTCCTTCCACGGAGCGTCGTAGCGCTTCGGGCCGATCAGTGAGAACACATCACCCTCATGGCCGTCCTCGCGGACCAGGGTCGCGGTCAGGCCGAGCCGCCGGCGGGCCTGCAGCCCGGCGGTCATCCGGAACACCGGCGCCGGCAACAGATGCACCTCGTCGTAGACGATCAGCCCCCAATCGCGGGCGTCGAACAGCTCCAGATGCGGATGGATCCCGTTCCGCTTCGTCGTCACCACCTGGTACGTGGCGATGGTCACCGGGCGGATCTCCTTCTTCGCCCCGGAGTACTCACCGATCTCCTCGGCGCTCAGCGAGGTGCGCCGCAACAGCTCGGCCCGCCACTGCCGGGCCGAGACGGTGTTGGTGACCAGGATCAGCGTGGTGGCCTTGGCATGGGCCATCGCGGCGGCACCGACCAGCGTCTTCCCGGCGCCGCAGGGCAGCACCACCACACCGGAGCCGCCGTGCCAGATCGATTCGGCGGCCTGTCGCTGGTAGGGCCGCAGCTCCCAGCCGTCGGGGCGCAGGTCGATCTCGTGGGCCTCACCGTCGACATAACCGGCGACGTCGTCGGCCGGCCAGCCCAGGGTCAGCAGCAACTGTTTCAGGTGGCCGCGCTCGGAGGGATGCACCGCCACGGTGTGCTCGTCGATCCGGGAACCGACCACCCCGGACAGCTTCGAGGACCGCAGCACCTCGGTCAGCACCGGGATGTCGGTGCTGGTCAGCACCAGCCCGTGGACGGGATGCTTCTCGATCCGCAACCGGCCGTACCGGTCCATCGTCTCGGCGACGTCGACCAGCAGGCTGCTCGGCACCGGGTAGCGGCTGTAGTTCAACAGCACGTCGACGACCTGCTCGGCATCGTGACCGGCGGCCCGGGCGTTCCACAGCCCCAGCGGGGTCAACCGGTAGGTGTGGATGTGTTCGGGTGCCCGTTCGAGCTCGGCGAACGGGGCGATCGCGATCCGGCACTCGTCGGACTGGGGGTGGTTGACCTCCAGCAGCAGGGTGCGGTCGGACTGCACGACCAACGGGCCACTCAATGGATGCTCCTTTCGGTGGCAAGGGGTTCCACGGTACGGATCCGGGCAAGCGGCACCGACAGTTCCCGGTCACCGCCGTCAGGTCGCAGCCGCAACCGGCCGCCGGCCACCTCGACCGCCAGGCCCCGGTCCTGCAACTCATTGCCCTGCTGGTCGACCCAGCCGAGGTCGACCCGGGAACCGGCCACCTCGGTCAGGTTGCGCTGCAACCGATCGGCGTCGCGGCGCCGCTGTTCCTCGGCCTCCCCGCGGCGGACGGTCGCCAGCAGCTGCTCGGCCAGGGCCTGTGGTGTCGCCGTCGGGCGGGTACGGACGGTACGTGGCCGGGCGCGTTGCGGGGCGGGTGCGACCAGCCGGTTGCCGCCCATCCCCTCGGCGGCCGGGGACAGCCCCAGGTCGTGCAGCCAGTCGACCATCTCGGCGGCATCGGCGGCGGCGATGATCACCCCCGGGGCGACCTGCCGTACCCCGAATTCACCGGCCCGGGGGTGACCGGTGACCAGGGCCAGTTGCGCCGGATCGTCGATCCGCAGCCAGCTGCCGGCGCTGCCGATCCGGATCGCACCGTGGCGGCGGGCGGCATCGGTGATCAGGTACTGCAGCGGCTGCGGTACGTCGGTCTCGGTGTGCTCACCCAGCCAGTCGATGATCTCCTCGGCCGACCAACCGCGGTCCAGTCCGCGGCGGATGCTGTCGGCGCTGAACCGGTAGACCGAGGCGGTGCCGCGGCTCTCGGTGTCGGCCAGCAGCCGCAGCACCCCGAGCACCGGCGGTTGCAGCGGGCCTGCTGCCACCGCGGTCAGGTCGGCCTGCAGGATGACGGTGCTGATCGGCTCGGGGAAGGACAGCTCGGCGGGGAGCTCACCGGTGACCGCGACCTCGGCCAGGCCGGTACGCCCGCCCATCGCGGTCAGCCCGAACCACTCCGCGGCTTCGGCCACCTCGGCAGCAGCCGCGGCCAGATCCAGGTTCTGCCAGGCCGGGCGCAGCCAGCCGACGGTAGCGGTGATCAGCTCCCAGTCGACCGTCGCACCCACCTCGACGGAGATCAACTCGGCCAGGAACAGGCCGCGTAGCTCGGCGGCGCGGGCATCCAGCGGTCCGGGTTCCTGTTCCAGTGGGCGGGGATCGCGCTCGGGCCAGTGGGGAAGGTCGCGCCAACCGAGGACCAGGCTCAGCCAGCGTTCGGCGCCGGGCCGGGCGAGCCAGCTGTCGTAGGCGCTGGTGATCTCCACCCGCCCGCCGGCGGCCCGCAGCAACCCCAGGGATTCGGCGAGCGCGGTGGTCCGCAGCAGTCCCTTCGAGGTGAGGCCGAGCCGACGGATGAGCGTGGACTGATCGGCCGCGCCGATACCGCCGGCCCGCAGGAGCTGGGGGTTCATCCGGTCGAGCTCGTCGACCAGTCCATCGGTCTCCTGGATGCTCGCGAAGGCGGCACCCAGTCCGGCCAGGTCCACCCGGCGGTGCCGGGCGGGGTCGACCACGGCGGGCTCGACCGCCCGGGGCGGGCCGTCCCCGACCTCGGCCGCGGCGAAACCGCCGCGGGCGGCCAGGGCGACCTCACGGGGCAGGATCACCGTCTCGGTGTCGGTCGGCCGCAGCAGCCCGCGAGCCAGCAGTCGCTCGACCGGCGTCCGGGCACTCGCCAGATCCACCGTCCGGTCGGCCTGGCGCAGGGCACCGGTCGGTGGTCCCCAGGCCAGCCGGTCGACGACGGCCCGCTCGTCGGTGCCGAGTTCGGCCAGCAACTGCTCGGGATCGGCGATCCGCTGACCGGGCGTGCTCGGTGGGGCCAGACCGCCCGGCCAGGGCCCGAGCGCCAGGCGTACCTCCCGCAGCAGTTGCAGCGACTCCTCGCCACCCCAGACCAGCCCGCGCTCGCGGAGTTCGCCGACCCGGTCGGCCAGCCACCGGCGGTCCCGCCCGGTCAGCTCGACCAGCTCCGCGATCGACGGTTCGCCGTGGGTCGCCGCGATCGCCCGGGCGGTCATCAGCTGGGCGGCGTCCAGACGTTCCAGCGCCCGGCCGACCGAGGCGGCGGTGGCAGCACGGTTCGCCACCTCGGCCAGATCGGCCGGCGGTGGACTGCACAGATCGGGGCGCAGCTCCAACAGCCGGACCAGTGCGGACTGGTCCAGCCGCCGCAGGGCTTCGCTGTAGGTGCGGGGCGGACGCATGGGACCGAGCCTACGCGCGGCTCACACCTGGTCGGGCCGTTCTCCGCGTTGCAGTGCCCGGGCCTGGACGAAGCCGAGCACGACCAGCACCACCCAGCTGGTGACCAGTAGCACCGAGGACATGTCGGTCCACCAGCCGCCGAAGGTGCTCGAGCTCAGCGCGAGCAGCAGCAGGCTGAGGGTGAGACCCGCGCCCAAGGCGCCGAGGAAGACATTGCGTACCAGCCGGCGGCGGTACCGGATCCGGACCGAGCAGAACATCGCGATGACGAAGAACGGCAGGGACAGCGGGCGGATCAGACCGCCCAGCAGCAGGAAGATCACCACCGCCGGGGTGAGCGCTCGCAGCACCTCACCGAAACCGGGGGCGGGCAGGCTCGGCGGCGGTCCGCTGGAGGGGCCGAACCATTGCGGGGTACCCGGTTGCGGGAAGCCTGCCGGTGGAACGCCGCGGTCGGCCGGCACCGGGGGGCCCTGGGGTGGGGGGAAGTCCGGTGCCGGGGCCGCCAGGACCTCCCGCATCGGCAACCGGGGGTCGAACCCGGGCTCGGTGGCCGGTGCGGTGTCGAACGGTGTACCCGGTGCGGCCTCCTGGGCCCGGCGGGGGGAGTCGTCGGCGAATGCGGTCAGGGCCGCCCGCTCGGTGCGGTAGGGCTGTCCGGGATCACGGCCGGGCTCGGTGAGAAGTCCCAGGACCTCCAGCGGCGGTGCCTCGGGGGCACCGTAGTGCGGCTGCCCGGCCGGTACCTCGGTGGCCGCGGGCACCGGGTCGGCATCGGGTTCGGCGCGGCTCAGCGGGGCCGCTGCCGGAGCCTCGAATCGTCCGGGCCGTTCGCTCGGCGCGTACTCCGGTCCGTCCTCCCAAGTGGCCATGGCCGCCATCGTAGTTCGCGCCCGGTCACCCGGCGCACCGAGCGGCTTCGATTCCCGGTTCGGCTGTGCGGTCGGTACGGGTACGCTGTGCCCCGTCACGGTGACGCGTCGTCGTGCCGTGACGATGGGATTCGTTGGACCAGTGCACACCTGTCCGGAACATCCGGTCGGGTCGGTGGCCTGGGAATCAGAAAGGGTACGTGTCGTGGCGGTTGGCAGAGTGCGTTTCTTCGATGCGGAGAAGGGCTTCGGCTTCCTCACCAAGGATGATGGTGGCGATGTCTACGTCCGGTCCTCGGCGCTCCCCGCCGGCGTGAGCACGCTGAAGCCGGGGCAGAAGGTCGAGTTCGGGGTGATCGACGGCCGCAAGGGTGAGCAGGCATTGTCGGTGGAGCTGTTGGAGGCGCCGCCGTCGTTGTCCAAGGCCTCCCGCAAGTCGCCGGAGCAGATGGCGGTGATCGTCGAGGACCTGGTGAAGATGCTGGACGGCATCGGCGCGGGTTATCGCCGTGGACGGCATCCCGACGGACGTACCTCGGGCAAGATCGCCAGTGTGCTGCGGGCCGTCGCCGACGAACTGGAGCTGTGAGCGTGCCGCAGGTGACGGAGCGGAAGCGGCCCAAGCTGGACGCCCAGCTGGCCGCGGCGATCGACGATGCCCGGCGCGCGGCCGAGGAGTCGGCCGATGTCTTCGAGGTCGGTGAGCATCTCGGTGTGGTGCCGGAGGCAGAACGGGTGGTGACCCACTGGTTCGCCTGTCACCACCCGGGATACCCCGGCTGGCGCTGGGCGGTCACCTTGACCCGGGCCTCCCGGGCACGGACGGTGACCGTGAACGAGGTGGCACTGCTGCCCGGTACCGAGGCACTGGGTGCCCCGGAGTGGCTTCCCTGGGACGAGCGGATCCAGCCCGGTGACGTGGGCCCCGGTATGTTGCTGGCGACCCCGGACAACGACCCGCGACTGGAGCCCGGTTACACCGCCGGATCGATCGAGGTCGACCCCGAGGAACGGGTGGCCCTGCGCTCGGTGGTCAGCGAGCTCGGACTCGGCCGGGAGCGGGTGCTCACCGCGCACGGGCGGGACCTGGCCGCGCAGCGGTGGCTGCACGCTGCTCCCGGGCCGCACAACGACCTGACCCGGCAGGCGCCGGACGTCTGCGGCAGCTGCGGCTACCTGGTCCGGCTGCAGGGCGGCCTGGGTGTGATGTTCGGTGCCTGTGCCAACGAGTACTCACCCTCGGACGGCCGGGTGGTCAGCATCGACCACGGGTGCGGTGCGCATTCGTCGGTGACCGAACCCGAGCGCGGGGTGGAGATCCCCGAGCCGGTGTGGGACACGATCAGCGTCGGGGAGAGCATCTTCGACTGAACCCACAGCGGCCCCGCCGGGATCCCGGCGGGGCCGCTGTGGGTTCGCCTGCCCGTTTCGGGCGCCCGGCGATCGGCCCGGTCAGCTCGCCTTCACCGACCGGTGCGCCCAACTGCCGATCAGGTCGATCGCCGCCGTGGCCGAAACCTCGGCAGCGTTGATCACCTGGTCGTTGAACACCTGCTGGTTGTCGGTCTCGATGCACAGATCGGAGACCCCGCGCAGGTAGGCGAACGGCAACCGGTGGTGATAGCTGACCTGGGCCAGGGCCAGTGACTCCATGTCGGCGGCCAGGGCCTCGGGCCATTCGGCGATGATCTCGGCAGCCTTGGCAGCGGTGATAAAGCTGTAGGAGGAGACCGCCATCCCCGACACCGCCCGCTCGCCGTGGTGGGTGGCCACCAGCCGGGAGACCCGCGGATCGGCGAGATAGCGGAACGGCATCCCGGGGACCTCACCCCGGCGGTAGCCGAAGGCGGTGGCGTCGGCGTCGATGTTCACGAACTCGGTGCCGATCACCAACCGGTTCAACGTGTTCGCCCGCAGCCCACCGGCCGTACCGGCGCTGATCACCAGCGGATCCCGGCTCTGCACGGTGCTGATCGCGGTGGACAGGGCGGCGGCGGCGTTGACCAGTCCGACCCCGGACTGGATCAGCACGAACTCGACCCCGTCGCGTTCGAGGGTGAGCATCAGCGCACCGCCGACGAACCGGGAGTCGACCTCGGTGCACAGGTCGAGGAACGGTTCGGCCTCCTGGCGCATCGCCACACTGACGATCGCTGCCGGGAAGGCAGCGCTCATGCCCAGACCTGTTCCCAGGCCTCGCGGGCGGCCAGGAAGGCGGCCGCTTCCCGCTGGGCATCGACCAGGGAGTGGGAGGCGGCCCAGCCGCACTGCTCGATGTTGGCGGCCGGCACGGCCTCGGCCGACATCACATCGGTCAGGGTCTGCTCCACCAGTTCGGCCACCTCACTCCACTGCGGGGCGCCGTCGAGGGTCAGGTAGAAACCGGTCTGGCAGCCCATCGGGCCGAAGTCGATCACCTTGTCGCTGTGGTTGCGGCTGAGTTCGGCGAACAGATGCTCCAGCGAGTGCAGGGCCGGCATCTCCAGTGCCTCGGCGTTCGGCTGCTTGAAGCGGATGTCCCATTTGGTGATCGTGCTGCCGCCGTCCAGCTGCTTCTCCGAGGCGAGTCGGATGTAGGGCGCGGCGACGGCGCGGTGGTCGAGGTTGAACGATTCGACGTTCATCTGCTTGTTCACGTTGATCTTCCGTCGGGTGCATTCGTGGGTGGTCCGGGACCGGCCGGACAGGGCAGGTCCCAAACGGGACAAGTCTAGGCGAGGACCGGCCTCGGCCGGCAGTCGCCGGTCAGGCCGGCGCGGGGCCGGTCGACTCCCGGATGGTCAGCGCCGGTGTCAGGCTCAGCTGGCGCAGCGCCCGGCCGGGTTGTTCCAACCGGTCCAGCAGCAGATCGACCGCCGCGGCACCGACCTCGGCCCGGGGCGGCTTCACCGCGGTCAACGGTGGTGTCATCAGCTCGGCGATCTCGTCGTCGTAGGAGACGATCGACAGGTCACCGGGCACCGAGATGCCCGCACTCAGGGCCGCCTCGATCATCGCCATCACCTCGGCGGCCTGCGGCGACTGCATGTTCGGTGCGACCAGCAGGCCTTGCACACCCTCGGTCCGCAGCATCCGTTCCATCATCGGTCGCTCGTCCAGCAACTCGTAGGAGGCGCCGCGCAGCAACAACCGGTGGCCGCGCGCGGCGGCCTTGCGCTTCATCCCGGTGATCACCTCGGGCCAGTAGAAGCTCAGGGAGGGCACCAGCACCGCCAGCGCCGGCGCGGTCTGCGGCTTCGGCGGTTCGGTACGGCCGCGCGGCGGCTGGTCGACCCGTACCGCGCCGCCGTGCACCCGGGTGAGCAGACCCCGGCGCTCCATCGCGGCCAGATCCCGGCGCAGGGTCACCGGGGTCACGCCCAGCTCATCGACCAGTAGCCCTCGTCGAACTGGTGGTAGGACGCGGTGTCGAAGTCGGCATTCGTCACCGGATAGAGCAGGACCTGCGACCGCAGGTCCCCGCCGCCGCGCTCGGCGTTCATCAGGCGAACACCGTCGACATGCAGCCGCCGACCGATTCGCCGGTGACCGCGACCCGGGAGGTGTCCAGATTGTGTTCGGCACCATGCTCGGCCAGCCACTGACCGACGGCGTAGTTCTGCTCGATCTGGGTGGGGTAGCCCTTCTCCGGTGCCCGGTCGTAGACGCGGAAGACGCCGGCCGCTCCGGCACCGACCACCAGTTCGCGGAACAATCGGTCGTGGGTGTGCTGGTCACCGAAGACCCAGCCGGCGCCGTGGATGTAGAAGATGACCGGCAACGGCCCCTGGGTGCCGACGGGACGGATGATCCGGGTACGCACGGTGCCCCACTCCCCGGCGTCCACGTCCACCACTCCTCCTCGACCTGGGGGCGCTCGACGCCCTGCCCGCTCTGCAGGTCGGCGAGGATCTTGCGTCCCTCCTCCGGTGGTACCTCGTAGATCCGTGGGTGCGGATCGGTCTGTTCGGCCAGCGCGGCCGCCTCGGGCTCGAGGTAGGGCTGGATCGGATCCGGCAGTTCGGACATGGAATGCCTCCATTCGCTCGAAAGGTGGTGGTGCGTGTGCTCCTGGTGTGCTGTCGGGGGCAGAAGTAAGCACTGCTTACTCAGTGTAGTCGGGTCCACCTCGACGCTCCACGGGGGTGTCGGCGTCGGGTTCGGGGACGCATCGCCTGCAGTCGCAAATCGATCGGCGAGTGGTGGCGGTACCCGGCTTCGTTCGGCGGTCGAAGCTGGGCCTGCGGGGCGGCCGGGGTGGGCGGGAGTGTCGGCGGCCAGCGTGGTGGCGCCGCGCACGCAGGTGCTTAGCGTTTGTAATTAGCGTTGCTAACTATTAACCTCGAAGTAGTGACGAGCGAACCGACCCAGCATCCCGAACCGGGCCTGCGGACCACCGCGGGTCTGGCCAGCACACTCAGGTTGGCCACGATGCGGCTGGCCCGCCGGCTCCGACAGGTCCACGCCGGCGGTCACGACCTGGGTGCGAACCAGCTGTCGACCATGAGTGCCCTGATGCGCGACGGCGAACTGGGGATGTCGGAGCTGGCCGAGCACGAGAAGGTGAAACCGCCCTCGATGACCCGGATCGTCGGCTCCCTGGTCGAACTGGGGATAGTCGAACGCCGCTGTGATGATCATGATCGTCGGCACCAGCGCGTCCGCCTCACCGCCGAGGGGCGCAATGTCGTCACCGCCGAACGTCGTCGCCGCGACCAGTGGATGGCCCAACAGGTGGCCGCCCTGAGTCCGGCCGAACGCGCCGCCCTGCGGGCGGTCGTACCAGTCCTGCAGAAGTTGGCCCAACAATGAACCTTGCTCGCTCCCGTACCTTCTCGGCCTTGCAGAACCCGAACTACCGGATCTACCTGGCCGGCTCCTTCGGCTCCAACATCGGCACCTGGATGCAGCGTGTCGCCCAGGACTGGCTGGTCCTGGAACTGACCGGTTCGGCGCTCGCCGTCGGCATCACCACCGCGCTGCAGTTCCTGCCGACCCTGCTGCTCTCGCCCTACACCGGGCTGATCGCCGACCGCTTCGACAAGCGGAAGGTGCTGTGGTTCAGCCAGGGCTGGATGGCGCTGATGGCCGCTGTCCTCGGGGCAGCCGCGATCACCGGCGTCGCCACCGCCGAGACCGTCTACCTGCTGGCCCTGCTCTTCGGTGTCGGCTCGGCCATCGACGTACCGGCACGGCAGTCCTTCGTCTCCGAACTCGTCGGCCGGGAGAACCTGACCAATGCGATCGGGTTGAACAGTGCCACCTTCCACCTGGCCCGGATCATCGGCCCGGCCCTGGCCGGTGTGGTGATCGCCGGCTTCGGTTCAGGCTGGGCGATCGCGACCAATGCCGTCACCTACCTGGCATTCCTGCTCGCGATCACCCTGCTGGATGCCTCGAAGCTGCAAACCGTCGCCCGGGTGGAACGGGCCAAGGGGCAGATCCGCGAGGGGATCGCCTATGTCCGCGACCGGGCCGATCTGCTGCTGGTGCTGTTGATCGCCTTCTCCGTCGGCACCTGGGGGATGAACTTCCAGATGACGATCGCCCTGATGGCCTCCCAGGAGTTCGACAAGGGCGCCGAGCAGTACGGCATCCTCGGCTCCTTCATGGCCGTCGGTTCGCTGGCCGGGGCGCTGATGGCGGCCCGGCGTACCTCGGCGCCCCGGGTCCGCCAGGTGGTGATGAGCGCGATCGCCTTCGCCGTCGCCGAGATGGCCCTGGGGTTGATGCCGAGCTACCTCTTCTTCGCGATCGGCCTGCCGGTCGTCGGCCTGATCTCCCTGCTCACGCTGACCGCGGCCAATGCGGCGGTGCAGATGGGCACCACCTCGGGGATGCGCGGCCGGGTGATGGCGCTGTACTCGATGGTGCTGATGGGCGGTACCCCGATCGGGGCCCCGCTGCTGGGCCTGCTCGCCGAGCACTTCGGGCCCCGATCCACCCTGATCGGCGGCGGTGCACTCACCCTGATCGGGATCGGCATCAGCGTCGCCCTGGTGATCCGGTTCAAGCACCTGGATGTGGAGACCCATCTGCGACCGCGTCCCAGTCTGGCGGTACGCGAACCCAGCACCCCCCGGGTCTGAGCCTGCCGAACCCGAGCTGAGACCTGGACGGGCCGCAGGCGAGCACGGCGGTCGGGATAGATTGCCGCCATGTTCTCGAAAGTGCTGGTGGCAAACCGTGGTGAGATTGCCGTCCGTGCGCTGCGAGCAGCACATGAGCTGGGTGCCCGCACCGTCGCGGTCTTCGCCTACGAGGATCGCAACGCCGTGCACCGGATCAAGGCTGACGAGGCGTACCTGATCGGTGAGGAGGGGCACCCGGTCCGGGCCTACCTCGATGTCGACGAGATCGTCCGGGTGGCCCGTGAATCCGGTGCCGATGCGGTCTATCCCGGGTACGGCTTCCTCTCGGAGAACCCCCAGCTGGCGCGGGCCTGCAGCGCCGCCGGGCTGACCTTCATCGGCCCGCCGGCCGAGGTGCTGGAACTGGCCGGCAACAAGGTACGGGCGATCGGCAAGGCCCGCGAGGCCGGTGTACCCACCTTGTCCTCGACCTCGCCGAGCACCGACATCGACGCCCTGGTCGCCGGCGCGACCGAGATCGGTTTCCCGGTCTTCGTCAAGGCGGTCGCCGGTGGTGGTGGCCGCGGTATGCGCCGGGTGGACGAACCGTCGGAACTGCGGGGAGCGATCGAGGCCGCATCGCGGGAGGCCGAGGCCGCCTTCGGTGACGGCACGGTCTTCGTCGAACAGGCAGTCGCCCGGCCACGGCACATCGAGGTACAGATCCTGGCCGACACCCAGGGCGAGGTGATGCACCTGTTCGAGCGGGACTGCTCGATCCAGCGCCGGCACCAGAAGGTGATCGAGATCGCCCCGGCGCCGCACATCTCCGACGAACTGCGGGCAGCCCTCACCACCGATGCGGTGAAGTTCGCCGAGGCCCTGGACTACTCCTGTGCCGGCACCGTGGAGTTCCTGGTCGAGACCGAGGGACCGCGCGCCGGCGAACATGTGTTCATCGAGATGAACCCGCGGATCCAGGTCGAGCACACCGTCACCGAGGAGATCACCGATGTCGACCTGGTGCAGGCGCAGATGCGGATCGCCTCGGGTGAATCGTTGTCCGATCTGGGGTTGAGCCAGGACACGGTACGGATCAACGGCGCCGCCCTGCAGTGCCGGATCACCACCGAGGACCCGGCGAACGAGTTCCGCCCCGACATCGGCACCATCACCGCCTACCGGTCCGCCGGTGGAGCCGGTATCCGGCTCGACGGCGGCACCGCGGCCACCGGTGCCGAGATCAGCGCCCACTTCGATTCGATGCTGGTGAAGCTGACCGCCCGCGCGCGTACCTTCCCCGAGGCGATCGTCCGGGCCAAACGGGCCCTGGCCGAGTTCCGGATCCGCGGCGTGGCGACCAACATCCCGTTCCTGTTGGCGGTGCTGAACGACCCCGACTTCACCGCCGGGGACCTGTCGACCTCCTTCATCGCCGAGCGGCCGGCACTGCTGACCTCCCACACCCCGGCCGACCGTGGCACGAAGCTGTTGCGGTGGCTGGCCGATGTGACGGTTAACCAGCCCCACGGGCAGGCGCCGACCGACATGGACCCGGCGGAGAAGTTGCCGCCGGCCGATCTGGAGACGGCCCCGCCGGCCGGCTCGCGACAACTGCTGGTCGAACAGGGGCCCGAGGGGTTCGCCGCGGCACTGCGGGGTTCGCAGGCGGTGCAGGTCACCGACACGACCATGCGTGATGCGCACCAGTCCCTGCTCGCCACCCGGGTCCGGACCAAGGACCTGCTGACCGTCGCGCCCTACCAGGCGCGACTGCTGCCCGGCCTGCTGTCGGTCGAGTGCTGGGGTGGGGCCACCTACGACGTGGCGTTGCGGTTCCTCGGCGAGGACCCCTGGCAACGGTTGGCGCAGTTGCGCGAGACGATGCCGAACCTGTGTCTGCAGATGTTGCTGCGCGGGCGGAACACGGTCGGCTACACCCCGTACCCGACCCAGGTCACCGACGCCTTCGTCGCCGAGGCGGCGCAGACCGGGATCGACATCTTCCGGATCTTCGACGCCCTGAACGATGTGGAACAGATGCGCCCGGCGATCGAGGCCGTGCGGGCCACCGGGACCGCGGTCGCGGAGGTGGCGCTGTGCTACTCCGGTGATCTGTCCAGTCCCGAGGAGGACATCTACACCCTCGACTACTACCTGCGGCTGGCCGAGCAGATCGTCGAGGCCGGCGCCCACGTCCTGGCGATCAAGGACATGGCCGGGCTGCTCCGTGCGCCGGCGGCGACCACCTTGGTCAGCGCGCTGCGGGAACGATTCGACCTGCCGGTGCATCTGCACACCCATGACACCCCCGGTGGCCAGCTGGCAACCCTGTTGGCCGCTGTCGAGGCCGGGGTCGATGCCGTCGACGTGGCCAGTGCACCGATGGCGGCGACCACCAGTCAACCGCCGTTCTCGGCCCTGGTGGCGGCCTTGCAGAACACGCCCCGGCAGACCACGCTGACCGGTGCCGACGGTACGCGGGATCTGCGTACCGTGATGGACTTCGAGCCCTACTGGGAGGCGGTCCGCAAGCTCTATCGGCCCTTCGAGTCCGGACTGCCCAGTCCCACCGGCCGGGTCTACGACCATGAAATCCCCGGTGGTCAGCTGTCCAACCTGCGGCAGCAGGCGATCGCACTCGGGCTGGCCGATCGATTCGAGCAGATCGAGGACACCTACGCCGCGGCGAACAAGATCCTCGGCCGACCGACGAAGGTGACCCCGAGTTCGAAGGTCGTGGGCGACCTGGCGTTGCACCTGGTGGCGGTGGGCGCCGACCCGGCCGACTTCGCCGAGAACCCGCAGAACTACGACATCCCCGATTCGGTGATCGGTTTCCTGGCCGGTGAGCTCGGTCGGCCGGTGAACGGATTTCCCGAGCCGTTCACCAGCAAGGCCCTGGCGGGCCGGCAGGTGCCGATCCGGGAGGCCGAGGTCAGCAGCGAGGATGCCGCGCTGTTGGACGAACCCGGTGAGGTGCGGCGCCGTACCCTGAACCGGTTGCTGTTCCCGGGCCCGACCAAGGACTACGAGGGTGTGCTGGAGACCTACGGAGACCTGTCGGCGGTGCCCACCCTGGACTACCTCTACGGCCTGGGCGAGACCGGTGAGCACACCATCCGGATGGGCAAGGGCGTGAACATCATCGTCGCCCTGGAGGCGATCGGTGAACCCGACGAACGCGGGGTCCGCAATGTGATGACGTTGATGAACGGCCAGTTGCGTCCGATGCGGGTACGGGACCAGTCGATCAAGGTCTCCGACGTCGGTGCCGAACGCGCCGACGCCCAGAACCCGGGACATGTCGCGGCGCCGTTCGCCGGGGTGGTGACCGTCTCGGTGGAGGTCGGTGACACCGTCGAGGCCGGTCAGGCGGTCGCCACCATCGAGGCGATGAAGATGGAGGCCGCGATCACCGCCCAGGTCGGTGGCACGGTGGAACGGGTCGCCCTGAGCGGTGTCCGTTCGGTCGAGGGTGGCGACCTGGTGCTGGTGATCGCACCGGAATGATCGACCGGCCACCGGTGCCGTACCGACGGCAGGTCGTGGGTCGATCGTCCATTTGCGGTGTTTTCCCCCGCCGCTAGTGTGTTCGGGTGAATACTCGCAGCCGGCGCAGGTTGGTGACAGCAGCCTTGCTGGCGCTGATCCTGATCGTGATCGTCGGCGCGTTGCTGCAAGGAACCCGCTGAGTGTCTGTCCGCAGGCGCTCGCGGTACGAACGGATGGAGACCGGACGCAACGTTCGGCGCGGACGGATTGTTGGGGCAGGCTGGATGGTGCGAGGCAACGGTACGAGGCGCTGGGCGAGCCTGCTGATCGCTCTGCTGACTCTGCTGATCGGCCCGGCCGGGTTCGCCGTCGCTGCCGACGATGTCGCCTTCACCGTCGACGACGAGGCGATCGCCGCTCCCACCGGTTTCGCCTACGACGTGGAGACCGACCGATACTGGATGGCCCGGTCCTCGGGCGCCGGCGAGGTCGTCGGACTGAACTCCGACGGCGAGGTCGAGGGTGTGGTCGGCTTCGGTGCCGAGACCCAGCAGGTGCAGGCCCTGGCCGACGATGCCGATCGGTTGTTCGTCGGCGACATCGGTGATGTCGACCTGAACCGGGAGTTCGTCACCGTCTACTTCCTGACCAATGCCGAGCCCGGTACCGGTGACGGCACCTACGGTGCGTTCGATCTCGCCTACCCCGACGGGCCGCATGACGCCAAGGCCATGTTCGTGCGTTCGGGCCGGGTCTACCTGGTCACCGCCGGGGACGATCCGGCGATCTATGCCGCACCCGAGCAACCTGACCGGACCGGGGTGAACCAGCTCGAACGCCTCGGCGATGCGCCGGCCAATGTCACCGATGCGACGGTGCTCGGCGACGGCCGGGTGGTCCTGCGTACCTACACCTCGCTGCATGTGCTCGACGGTGACGGGGTCGAGGTCGGCAGTTCCGAATTGCCCTGGCAACAGGCCGGGGAGACGATCGCCCGCGATGCCGAGGACGACTCCCAGGTGCTGATCGGCGACAGTGCCCAACCGATCCAGGTCCTGCGGACCGCGATCCCCGACGAGGTCACCCCGGTTGCCGAGGCGCCGGCCGAGCCGCCGGCCTCGCCTGGTGCCGAGCCGGCCGAGGACACCTCGGGTGAGACCGAGGTGGCCGAACCGTCGAGTGGCGGTGCTGCCCGTACCGGCACCTTCGTGGCGATCGGGCTGGCGGCATTGGTGGCGGTGCTCGCCGCGGTGATCGCGTTCCGGGCCAAGTCACCGGCCGGTGCCGACCTGCGACCTCGGGTGACCTTCAGCGAACCTCCGGGCTCGGCGGTGTGGCGCGCCGGCCGGGAGGACGAGCAGAGTTCGGAACAGGCCGATCGCGTCGCGGAGTCCCCGGAGGAGGCCGAGAGTTCCGAGGTCGACGCCGAGGGATCCGCCGGCCGGGCTGGGGCTGCTGAGTCCGATGCCTCCGGTGAGCGTGGCCGGGAAACCGCTGGGTTTGCCGGGGCGGTCGGTGAGGCCGATGTTGGCGATGAGCGTGCCGCGGAATCCGGAAGCCCGGCTGAAGATCTCGGTGAGCGTGGCGGTTCCAAGGAGGACGTCGGCGCGGCGGCCGAGGAGGTCACCGGCGCCGCCGGCCAGGGATCAACGGCGGGTGAGCTGGCCACCAGTACAGCCGCTGAGGAAGCGAACGGTGCAGGCAATCGTGCCGATCCCGCGCTGACGAACCCGTCAGCCGTGCGCACCGCTGATGCCACCGACGGCGCGGCGGAGGCCGCGACCACCCGCTCACCGTGGCAGCGTCTGCACCCGCCCGCCGAGGCGCCCGACGTTTCCGGCGCTGGAGCCGCGGGTGCTGGAGCCGCGGGCGCTGGAGCCGCGGGTGCTGGTGCTGAAGGGACCGGAGCTAGCGGCCAGGAAAGCGGTGCCGGGGAGCAATCCGACGAGGTGGCACCGGCGCCGACACCACGGCGAGCGGTCCGGCGTACGACGTTCACCGAGACGGACCTCGACGATGACGATGACGACCTCGGTCTCGCGCCGTGGGAACGCCAACCCGTCGATGATGCGGCCGGCGAGCCGTCCCGACCGCGCCGCGGTTTCCCGTTCACTGACTGATTCGGCGCATCCACTCTCACATGGAGAACACCACTGGTGTGGCTCCAGATCGCAACAACGGTCGTCGCGGGACCTGTTTGGGGTTCTGGCGCCACCTCAGCGGTGTCGGGACCTGCCGCGGGTGGTCACCGTCATCGGCCGGGGCGGTAGGTCGGCATGAACACCGCTGGTGTGGCTCCAGATCGCAGAACCGGCCGCTGCGGGTCCCGTTTCAGGTTCTGACGCCAGCTCAGCGGTGTTCCGTGCAGGGAACGGGTCGGTGGTGATGCCTTGGCTCGGGCACGCTGATGGCCCCGGCTCGTGGCGGCCGGGTTGCGGATGGACTGCAGAACCGGTGACCGCGGTCGGTCGGGCGAGCTCGCACCGACCCAGCGGTTTCGGGCTCAGCCGACTCGTTCCAGGATCCAGTCCAGACAACGGATCAGTGCCTGCACATCCTCGGGATCGACCGCGGCATAGGTGCCGATCCGCAGCTGGTTGCGGCCCAGCTTCCGGTACGGCTCGACGTCGACGATCCCGTTCGCCCGCAGCACGGCCGCCAAGGCAGCCGCGTCCAGTTCCTCGGAGAAGTCGATCGTCACCACCACCGGCGAGCGGTACTGCGGATCGGCGACGAACGGGGTCGCCAGCGGATGCGCCGATGCCCAGGCATACAGCGCGTCCGAGCCCCGACGGGTGCGGTCGGCGGCGAACTCGATGCCGCCGTTGTCCAACAGCCACTGCACCTGCGCGTCCAACATCAGCAAGGTCGCGATCGCCGGGGTGTTCACCGTCTGGTTCTTCCGCGACTGTTCGATCGGGCCGACCAGCTCCAGCCCGCCCGGGATCCAGCGCGAACCCGCGGCCAGCCGGTACGCACGATCGATCGCGGCGGGGGAGAGGAAGGCCAGCCACAGCCCGCCGTCGGACCCGAGGTTCTTCTGCGGCGCGAAGTACCAAGCGTCGGTCTGGGACAGGTCCACATCGATGCCGCCGGCGGCCGAGGTGGCATCGATCAGCATCAGCGAACCGTCGTCCACGACCCGCCGGACCGGCAGGCTGACCCCCGTGGAGGTCTCGTTCTGCGGCCAGGCGTAGACATCGGCATCGGTCGGAGCGAGTGCCACCCCGGAACCGGGCTCCACCCGATCGACCTCGGGCTCGTCCAGGAACGGTGCCGCCGCGGAGGCCGCGGCGAACTTGGCCGAGAACTCACCGAGCACCGCATGGGCACTGCGACGCTCGATCAGCGAACTGACCGCGATGTCCCAGAACAAGGTGCTGCCACCGTTTCCGAGCACCAACTCGTACCCCTCCGGCGCCCGGTACAACGCCGAGAGACCCTCGCGTACCCGGCCGACCAGTGTGCGCACCGGTTCCTGCCGGTGGGAGGTGCCCAGCACCGGTGAGGTCGAGACGACCGCGGCGGCCGCCTGGCGAATCTTCGCCGGTCCGGACCCGAAACGTCCGTCGGCCGGCAGCAGGTCGACGGGGAGGCGCAGGTCGGGGTCGAGGTGAAGGTGGGCCATGCTGCGATCCTTGCAGGTTCCGTGCCACGCTTGGAACATGAGCACGCATGGCGAGATGCCGGAAGTCGCCTCCATCCGTACCGATTACGTCGGTGGCCGGCTGGTGGAATCCGAGGTGCCGGACAACCCCTGGGAACTCTTTGCCGTCTGGCTGGCCGAGGCTTTGGCCGCGCATGCGGACGGTCTGCTCAGTGAACCGACCGCGATGGCCCTGGCGACCGCTGCGACCGAACGTGACCAGACGGTGATGCCGAGTGTGCGTACCGTCCTGTTGAAGGGCCACGACGACCATTCGATCACCTGGTTCACCAACTACGAGTCCCGCAAGGGCGTCGAACTGGCGCAGAACCCGCACGCGGCGATCATGCTGCACTGGGCGCCGCTGTACCGGCAGGTACGGATGGTCGGCGCGGTGGAGAAGGTCCCCGAGGAGGAGTCGATCGCCTACTTCGCCACCCGACCGCGCGGCTCCCAGATCGCGGCCCGGGCCTCGGCCCAGTCGCGGTTCGTCGGGGCCAGGTCCCTGGCCGAGGACTACGCCGCCGAGGAGCAACGGTGGGTCGACCGGGAGGTCCCGCGTCCGGAGCACTGGGGCGGGTACCGACTGCTGCCGAACCAGATCGAGTTCTGGCAGGGCCGGCCGAACCGGCTGCACGACCGGATCGCCTACCGCCGGGTCGCCGCCAACTGGACCTTCGAGCGCCTCGCCCCCTGACCCGGAGGGAATGCGCGCACACGCATGGGTGTTGGGTGCAATAGGATCACCGCATCACCGGAGTCGTGCGGACTTCGCACGCCCGCCGGTCGGATGCGCCGAGGAGCAGGAGACGTGACACGTGAGTGACCTTATTCATCCCACCGAGATGTATCTGCGGACCATCTTCGAGTTGGAGGAGGAAGGCATCGTGCCGATCCGGGCACGGATCGCCGAGCGCCTGCAGATGTCGAATCCGACCGTCTCGGAGCGGGTTGCCGGGATGGAGCGCGAAGGCCTGTTGACCGTCGAGGGCGACCGACACCTGGAGTTGACCGAGACCGGCCGCGAGCTCGCCACCAAGGTGATGCGCAAACACCGCCTGGCCGAGCGGTTGCTGACCGATGTGATCGGCCTGGACTGGGAACTGGTCCATGTCGAGGCCTGTCGCTGGGAGCACGTGATCAGTGACGAGGTGGAGAAGCGCCTGATCGAGGTCCTGAACCACCCGACCGAATCGCCGTACGGCAACCCGATCCCGGGGCTGGCCGCGCTCGGCGCCACCCACGAGGTGCCCGGATTCCGCGATGGCACCGAGCCGCTCAGTGCGGTGGTCAAGAACGGCCCGGTCGAGGTCGTCCTGCGCCGGATCAGCGAGGAACTCCAGAAGGAGGACGAGGTGCTGATCAACCTGCGCGGTGGCGGTATCGAACCCGGAGTCGCCCTCAAGGCCGAGCCCGGCGGCCTCGGCGTACGACTGATCCCCGCCAGTGGGCCCGGGGTGGAGGTCGACGTCGACACGGCGCAGTACCTGTACGTGAGCAAGGCCTGAGCCAGCAACTCGCCATCGGCTCGGGAATACCTGCCGGGCACGGCCGGTTGTGCTGGTGAACGCAATTGACGGGCCCCACCGAGGGGCCGTGATCTGGAGGAGAAATGGCAACCGTCGATCTTGACACCCAGTCCTTTGCCGAAACCGTGCAAAGCAGCGATCGGGTGATCGTTGACTTCTGGGCCGACTGGTGCCAGCCGTGCAAGCGGTTCGGACCGATCTTCACCAAGGCGTCGGACAACGAGGGCTATGGCGAGGTCGTCTTCGCCAAGGTGGACACCGACGCCAACCAGCAACTCGCGATGCAGCTCGGAATCCAGTCGATCCCGACCCTGATGGCCTTCCACAAGGGGGATCTGGTCTTCAGCCAGCCGGGCGCCCTGAACTCCCAGCAGTTGGAGCAGGTGCTTGACGCGCTGGTGCAGTACGACGGCGAGGAGCCGGCCGCCGAGACCGCCGACTGAGCACCTCGGTGACGATGGCCATGGGGCACTAGCGTGTGACCCATGGCCATTTTCGCTATCACCTACACCTATGCCGCGGACTCCGCCAGCCAGCGGGATCAGTACCGGCCCGAACATCGCGAGCACCTGACCGAACTGGCGAAACGGGACCAGCTCCTGCTCTCCGGGCCGATCAACGACGACGGGCCGCCGGCGGCCCTGCTGATCGTTCGCGCCGGTGATGCGTCGGAGGCCGAGCGTCTGCTGGCCGAGGATCCCTTCCAGCGTGAGGGGCTGGTCGCCGAGATCGGTGTCCGTGCCTGGGAGCCGGTGCTCGGTTCCCTGTCGGGGCCCTTCGTTTCCTGATTCCGGTCTCGATCGTGACGGGTCCGTGACACCTGCGGCGGGTTGCGGCAGGTTCTCCGAAATCCCGTGTTCAGGCTGCTAACGTCGCCTGCGGTGCTCCATCGGGTGCCACATTCATTCGACGATAGGAGCATCTGAGCCATGAAGGGGTTCAAGGAGTTCTTGTTGCGCGGCAATCTGATCGATCTTGCCGTCGCATTCATCATGGCGACCGCCTTCGGAGCAGTTGTCACCGCGTTCACCGAGCTGGTTGTGGCTCTGATCGCTTTCGCCCTCGGCGGAGCGACGCCCGAGGTCGGGCGGATCCTGATCCTCAACAGTGTGGACATCGCACCGTTCATCAACGCCGTGATCTCGTTCGTGATCATGGCCGCCGTGGTCTACTTCGGCATCGTCAAGCCGTACCAGATGTTCCAGGACCGGTTCGGCAAGAAGGAGCCCGAGGAAGAGCTCGACGACCAGACCAAGTTGCTGGGTGAGATCCGCGACCTGCTGGCCGGGCGCTGATCAACCTCCCCGACATGCCCCGACCCGTCGTGGGTCGGGGCATTGTCATGTCCAGGGGTTCGGCAACTGCCGGTGCGAGGGTACGGGCCGGCCGCTCGACCGTACCGACCAACTGCCGCGGCGCTCACCAATGCGGCGGGCGGTCCTGCAGCAACCGGCGATCATCGGGCCCCAGGGCACCGGGGTGGCGGGTCGGTGAGTTCGCCGGCCCGACCTGTGCCACCGCCTCGGCCAGCAGGGCCGCCCATCTGCCGTACCCGATCCGGGCCAGCAGTTCCGGTGGTACGGGCATCGGCCACGGCCGCGCGGCATCACGACACCGCTGCCGTACCTCCCGGGCACGTTCGAGGTCGACCGGACCGGGGGAGCCGGTCAGGGCCAGGCCGATCGCTTCGGCGACCGGGTCGGCTGACTCCTTCGCCATCCTCAGTGCAGCTCGGTGCCGTCGGGCACCTGCCCGCCCGGTCCGTCGACCACGACATCGCCGATCACGACCACCCGGTCGCCGAAGGTCCAGTCGCCGCGAACGGTGAAGGCGGTCGCTCCCTTCAGTGACGGCGGTCCGGCCGGGAACCGGGCATCGAAGTCCTTGATCAACTTGTAGAACTTCGGGTCGAGATCGACATTGGTCGCCTCCGGGGTGACCGCGCGCAGACGTCCGTCCTCGGTACGTTCGTAGAGGTCGCTGCGGACCACCAGCAGATCGTTGGTCGTCTTCACCGGCTGGAACCGCGATCGCGGGACCTCGATCACCTGCGCGCCCTCGAAAGCCTCGATCGCCGAACCCATGGCCGTCTCGATCTGGATCACCTTCGGTGACTGCGAATCCGACGGGTCGACGGTCTTCCGGTTGACGATCATGGGCAGGCCCAGCACACCGTCACGCTGATCGAGCAGTGCGGCGAGTTTGCGCAGGTCCAGCCACAGGTTGTTGGTGTTGAAGTAGCTGTGCCGGTGGATGTCGCCGAAGGCGTCGGCATCGGCATCGCGGACCTGGGCGGACTCGCGCAGGACCAGCCGGCCGTCGGACCTGCGTACCGCCAGATGACCACCCTTGCGGTCGGCTGCGGTACGTCGGCACACCTCGATCGCGAAGGGTGCGTCGCTGTCGATGAACCAGGCGGCGATCTCCGGTGAGGGGGTGGCGCCCAGATTGTCGACATTCGCCACGCAGGCATAGCGGAAACCGGCATCCAGCAGGGCCTGCAGAACACCGGAATCGCGCAGCGAGGGATAGAGGTCGCCGTGGCCCGGCGGGGTCCATTCGAGCTCCGGGTCGGCGGGCCAGTGCGCGGGGGTCAGGTCCTCGGCCAGCAACTTCGGCTCCTGACTCTGCAGGAAATCCAGCGGGATCCCGTCGACCGTGATCTCGGGGTGGCGCTCGAGATGGGCCAGGGTGGGTTGACGGGTACGGAAGCTGTCCATCAGCACCAACGGCATCGCCACGTCGTAGGTCCGTCGTGCATGCAGCACCTGTTCGACGATCAGGTCCAGGAAGGTCTCCTCCCCGCGGACCGGCAGCAGCGACTTCGGGCCGGTCATCCCCATCGAGGTACCGAGCCCGCCGTTCAGCCGGATCAAGGCGACCTCGGACAAGGCCGCGGCGCGTTCGGCGTCGCTGAGGTCGATGTCGGCCAGGCTGCTCGGTGCGGACAGCGGCTCGATCTCGTCCTCGGCGACGATCCCGGTCACGCCGTCGGCGAGCTGCCGGTAGTAGGAGCTGAATGCCTCGATCGCGGCCGGGTAGACCTCGGCCTGTTGCATCTTGGTCCGGGCCTGGCTCAGTCCGGCCGGTTCGGTGGTCTGCGACATGGCCCAATCGTGTCATGTCCGGCCCGGCTGTAGGGCTGCCGGCACCGGTCGGCGCGATCGTTCCGGCCGGGTTCACCGGTTGTTCTGCCGCAGGCATCGGTCGGGGCCCCATCCGGGGTGGTGATCGACCGCGAACCGCCGAGCCGGGACGGTGCGGCCCGGGCATGGAATTCAGGAATCCGAAGCGCCCCCGGCAGGATTCGAACCTGCGACGCACGGTTTAGGAAACCGACGCTCTATCCCCTGAGCTACGAGGGCCTTGTCGCCGAGGCGACTCGGGCAGTGTACGCGCGATTGCGGTCGGCTCGCACGGTCGGTACTCAGCGCAGCACCGCCGACAGCGGGCCGGAGTTGGCTGCCGTGGTCAGGCTGACCGCGGTGGCTTCGGGGACCTCGACCAGGATCAGCGAGGAGTCGGCGGTCGACGGCCCGAGACCGCCGCCGGACCCGGTCGGAGCCGGCACCGAGACCAGCCGGGCGCCCTCGGCGATCACGGTGGTCGTACCGGTCTCGTCGACCCCGATCAGGTCGACCCGTTCACCCGGTTGCAGCAGGGAGACCAGCTCGGCGTCGGAGAGCCGGACCGGTGCGATCACCATCCCCAAAGCGGCTGCCGCGGAGTCCTCGGAGACCACGCTCACCTGGGTCACCGGACTGCCGGCGCTCAGCGGTGCGGTGAGGGTACGCCCGACCAGCGGCTCCGGATCGGGCAGGCTCGCCGCCGGCGCCAGCTCGACCGGCCACTGGGCCGGCTGCAGATCGGCGGCGGTCAGCCGGTGCCCACCGGGCAGGTCGGCGCGGGTCACCACGACCGGGGTCTGCGCCGGTTCGGGCGGTCGCAGGGCCATGGTCATCGAGAACACCGCCAGCGCGGCCGCCCCGGCTGCCACCGGACGGCGATGCCAGGACAACCAACGGGTGAGGCGGGTGATCGGCTGGGCCATGTCGCCCAGCGTGGTCGATCGGGATCCCGGTTTCGACCTCGGACCGCGGTTGTCCACAGATCAATGCGTCGACCGGCCCGATCAACTCCGGCAGACAGGTCGGTCAGGACTTGTTCGCACTGCCCGAGCCGGCAGGCGTCGAGGACGAGCTGCTCGATCCGGAGTCCGTCGATTTGCTCGATCCGGAGTCCGTCGATTTGCTCGATCCGGAGTCGGTGGAGGTGCTCGGCGAGGAATCGGATTTCGACGACGAATCCGAACCGGAGTCGGACGACTTGTCCGAGTGGCTGCTGCTGTGCGTGGACTTCGTCGAACCGTTGGACCGGCTGTCGGTCTTGTAGAAGCCCGATCCCTTGAACACCACGCCGACGGCGTTGTAGACCTTGCGCAGCTTGCCGCCGCAGGCCGGACATTCGGTCAGCGGCGCATCGGAGAACTTCTGCACGGCCTCGAGGTCGTGGCCACATTCGGTGCAGCGGTACTGGTAGGTGGGCATGTGTTCGGTTCGCTCTCTGGACGGTCTGTGTGTCAGTCGGTGTCTGGCACTCAAGCATAGCGACTGCTAACGGTATTCTCTGGCCGGTGCGCTCCATTCCTCGCTGGCTGACCGTGACCCTGGTCGTGGTCGTGCTGCTCGCCCTCGCGTTGAGCAGCGCCATCACGGTGATGTTGCGCAATCCGTACCCGCAGGTCGAGGGGGAGATCCCGGTCAGTGCCGTGGGCGCCCCGGTGACCGTGCTCCGGGACGACTTCGGCATCCCGCAGATCTATGCCGACACCCCCGAGGACCTGTTCGCCGCCCAGGGGTTCGTCGCCGCCCAGGAGCGGTTCTTCGAGATGGACGTGCGACGCCATGCGACCTCGGGTCGGCTGGCCGAACTCTTCGGGGCCGATCAGGTCGAGTCCGACGCCTATGTGCGGACCATGGGCTGGCACCGGGTCGCCGAGGAGGAGGTAGAACTGCTGCCGGCCGACACCCGCCGACTGCTCGAGTCCTATGCCGCCGGTGTCAACGAGTACCTGTTCGGGCGGGCCACCGAGGACATCTCCACCGAGTACGCCATCCTCGGGGTCAGCGGCCTGACCTACCGGCCGGAACCGTGGACGGTGGCTGATTCGCTGGCCTGGCTGAAGGCGATGGCCTGGTCCCTGGACGGCAACCTGACCTCGGAGGTGGAGAACGCGCAGCTGCGGCAGGTGCTCGATGCCGAGCAGTGGGAACTGCTCGACGACGACCCCGATCTGGCGCCGGTGCTCACCGAGGGCACCGTCGTCGACGGCGAGTTCGTCGGCGATGCCGACCAGGGCAGTTCGCGACCCGCCGACGACCTGCCCACCGAGGCCGCCGAACCGTTGCAGGATGCGGGCAAGGTGACCGAGGCGGTGCAGGGTCTGCTGGGGAGCTCGGCCGACAATGCGGTCGGGTCCAACTCCTGGGTGATCTCGGGCGATCACACCGCCTCGGGTATGCCGATCCTGTCCAACGATCCGCATCTGGGGACCTCCATCCCCTCGGTGTTCATGCAGATCGGGCTGCACTGCCGGACCGTCGACGAGCAGTGCCCCTATGACGTCTCCGGCTACTCCTTCTCCGGGATGCCCGGGGTGATCATCGGCCACAACCAGTCCATCGGCTGGGGGCTGACCACCCCGTACCTCGACACCCAGGACCTGGTGATCGAACGGGTCCGCAACGGGCGGGTGGAGACCGCGGACGGTGAGGCCGAGCTGCAGGTACGGACCGAGCGGATCGAGGTGCGTGACGCCGAACCCCGGGAGCTGCAGGTACGGGAGGGCCCGAACGGGCCGTTGCTGTCCGACGTCGACCCGCAACTCGCCGGGGTGGCCGAGATCGGATCCGGGGCCGACGCGGCAGCGGGTGAGGAGTACGCGGTCGCGCTCAGTTGGACCGGGTTGTCACCGTCCACCTCGGCGGAGGCGATCTTCGCGCTCGACCGGGCCCAGGACTTCGACGAGTTCCGGGATGCCGCGCGGTTGCTCGGCAGCCCGGCGCAGAACCTCGTCTACGCCGATGTGGAGGGCAACATCGGCTATCAGTTGCCGGGCACCGTACCGATCCGCAACGGCGGGGACGGCACCGTACCGACGCTCGGCTGGACCGAGGACGCAGGCTGGTCCGGCACGATCCCGTTCGAGGAACTGCCCTATTCCTACAATCCGCCCAGCGGACTGATCGTGGCGGCGAACCAGACGATCGTCGAGGACTATCCGGGAGTCCTGCAGGCCGGACAGTCGGCCGGTTGGCGGGCCGAACAGTTGGAGCAGGCGCTGCGCGAGGCCGACCGGCTCGATCTCGACACCGCCCAGGAGCTGTTCGTCGACGACGACTTCCGGCTGGCCGAGACCATGGTGCCGTTGCTGCAGAACGTCTATCTCGGTGACCCGTGGGTACGCGAGGGCCGCGACCTGCTCGGTGACTGGGACGGTTCGATGGACTCCGATTCGGCCACCGCCGCCTGGTTCGCCCTGGTCGTCCGGAGCACGATCGCGAAATCGTTCGGTGCCAACCTGCCCGAGGACCTCGCCCCGGCCGGGGGTGAACGCTGGTACGCCGCCTTGGAGCAACTGCTGCTGGATCCGGAGAACCCTTGGTGGGACGACCCGGAGACCTCACTGGTGGAGCGCCGCGACGACGTCCTGGCCGCTGCCATGGTGCAGGCCAGGAAGGAGGGGACGGTGCTGATGTCGGACCGGATGGACACCTGGTCCTGGGGGCGGCTGCACCGCTTGGAACTGCAGCACCAGACGCTGGGCAGCTCCGGGGTGGGCCTGCTGGAGTCACTGTTCAATCGCGGCCAGGAACCGATCGGTGGTGGTTCGGGCATCGTCGAGGCCTGGGGTTGGGACGACCGCAACGGCGACTTCACCGTCACCACCGGGCCGGCGATGCGGATGCTGGTCGACTTCTCCAACCTGGACAACTCCCGCTGGATCAACCAGTCCGGGACGTCGGGGCACACGACGAATCCGAACTATGCCGATCAGTATCCGCTGATGGTGCGCAACGAACTGCAGCCCTTCCTGTTCAGCGCGCCGGCGATCGATGCTGCCAGCACCCGGCGGTTGACCCTGGTTCCTCGCTGAGGCCGGTCACTCGACGGCGATCACCCGCTCCTCGGTGATGATCACGTCCACCGGTACGTCGTTCTCGGCGGTCGGCAGCGAGTCCAGCACCTCGTTGTCGTTCAGCAGCAGCACCACGGCCGCCTTCGGGTCCGACCAGGTCAGTGCCCGGTCGTACCAGCCGCCGCCGGTGCCCAGTCGATCACCGGAGGCGGTCGCGGCCAGCCCGGGGCAGATGATCACCTGTGCCTCGGCCAGGGTCTGCGGCCGCAGCCGCTCGGTGGTGGGCTGCGGGATGCCGAAGGGTCCGCGCTGCAGTTCCTCCGGACCGGCGTACCAGGCCCACTGCGGATCGGCGGCCGAGGCATCGGGGCCGAAGGCCGGCAACAACACCTTCGCGCCCGCCGCGCGCAACATGCCGACCGCCTGCAGGGTGCCCGGTTCGCCGGGGCGGGAGAGGTAGCAGGCAACGACCAGGTCAGGGCCCAGGTTGTTGCCCAGGAAGTCGATCAGATGCTGTGCCCGTACCCGGTCCATCTCGGCGGTCTCGGCCGCCGGGCGTACCGATCGTCGAAGGAGGACCGCCTGGCGAAGTCGCTGCTTCGACTCGGCGATGGCTGCCCGGAGGTTGTCGTCCACTGTCCTATCGTAGGGACATGGCATTGTTCGGCCGACGCAAGAAGCGACAGGAGGAGGCGGAAGAGCCTGTCGTGGAGGTCCAGAAACTTCCCGACCCTCCGGCTCCCACGATCAACGGCATGCGCAGCATGGCTGATCACCGGGACTACCTGCTGTCCCTGGTCGAGCCGTTGCCGCCGTTCGGGCAGAACCTGCTGGAGGCCCAGGGGCTCGCGCTCTGCGAGGACATCGTCTCCACGATCGAGCTGCCGGGCTTCGACAACTCCTCGATGGACGGGTACGCGGTGCGCTGCGCCGATGTCGCCGAGGCGGCCGAGGACAACCCGATCGATCTGCCGGTCGCCGGTGAGATCGCCGCCGGTGACGGTGACATCCCGCAGCTCGCCGTCGGTACGGCGGTGAAGATCATGACCGGTGCACCGATCCCCGACGGTGCCGATGCGGTGATCCCCTACGAGGGCACCAACCGCGGCACCGATCGGGTACGGATCATGGTCTCGGCCACCCCGGGCCTGCATATCCGCCGACGCGGTGAGGACATCGCCGCCGGCACCTTGTTGATGAACGACGGTGATCAACTCGGGCCGCGCAACATCGGGTTGCTCGCCGGTGTCGGGATCGACAAGGTGCTCGCCCGGCCGCGTCCTCGGGTGGTCGTGCTGTCCACCGGCAGTGAGCTGGTGCAACCCGGATCCCCGCTGACCGGCGGGGGACAGGTCTATGACTCCAACTCCTACCTGCTCGCCGCCGCGGCGAAGGCCGCCGGGGCGCTGGTGTACCGCGTCGGACTGGTCTCCGACGACCGGGAGGAGATCAAGCAGACGATCTCGGACCAGATGGTCCGCGCCGACCTGATCGTCTCCTCCGGCGGTGTCAGCCAGGGCGACTACGACCTGGTGAAGTCGGTCATGCCCGAGCTGGGACTCACCGACTTCTGCCAGGTGGCGATGCAGCCGGGCAAACCGCAGGGCTTCGGCCTGATCGGGGAGGACGACGAGGAGCGGGTACCGATGATCATGGTCCCGGGGAACCCGGTCAGTGCCTTCGTCTCCTTCGAGGCCTTCGTCCGTCCGGTGATCCGCAAGTTGATGGGGGTCGAGCCCTACGTCCGGCCGACCGAACGGGCCTTCACCACCCATGTCATCCGGTCGGTGAAGAACAAGACCCAGCTCGCCCGGGCACTGGTCACCACCGATCCCGGCGGACGCCGCACGGTGGAACTGGTGGGCGGCCACGGATCCCATCTGCTGGGCGACCTGTCCAAGGCCAATGCGCTGATCCTGCTCGGCCCCGATGTGGAGACGGTCACCGCCGGTCAGCCGATCGCCTACTGGCCGCTGAACGATGGCTGAGGAGCCGCAGCTCACCCACCTCTCCGAACGCGGTGAGGCCCGGATGGTCGACGTCTCCGACAAGCAGGTGACGGCCCGCCGGGCGAGTGCGCTGGGAGTGGTGGCCATCAGCGCCGAATGCGCTGCGCTGCTGCGATCGGGCGGGGTGCCGAAGGGTGATGCCTTCTCGGTCGCCCGGATCGCCGGGATCATGGCGGCGAAGAACACCGCGCAACTGATACCGCTGTGTCATCCGTTGCCGTTGACCGGCACGACGGTGGAGGTTGAACTGGTCGGGGAGACGGTGGAGATCCGGACCAGTGTGAAGACGACCTCGCGGACCGGCGTCGAGATGGAGGCCCTGACTGCGGCCGCCGTCGCCTGCTGTGCTTTCATCGATATGGTCAAAGGAGTGGACCGGCTCGCTAGGATCGAGCGGGTGGAGGTCGTCACCAAGTCGGGCGGCCGAAGTGGAGACTGGAGTCGGCAGACGGATGGCACAAACGCAGCTGGGTCGGGCGATGGTGATAACGGTGTCGACGCGGGCGGCAGCCGGTGAGCGTCCCGACACGACCGGCCCGCTGATCGTCGAGGCACTGAAAGACTGGGGTTTCACCCTCTACCCGAAGGTCGTGGTTCCCGACGGTGACGGGATCGAGTCGGCACTGAAGGCGGCGGTGAACAGCAAGGTCGCCCTGGTGGTCACCACCGGCGGCACCGGCATCTCGCCGACCGACCGTACCCCGGAGGCCACCGCGGCCCTGTTGGACAAGACCTTGTTCGGGCTGTCGGCGCAGATCGTCGCCCGCGGTGTGGACAACGGCGTGCCCGAGGCGGTGCTCTCGCGTGGGCTGGCCGGTGTCTGCGGCACCACCTTGGTGGTGAACCTGCCCGGTTCGCCCGGTGGGGTGAAGGACGGGCTGGCAGTGCTGGAGAAGGTCCTGCCGCATGCCATCGGTCAGATCGCCGGCGAAGATCATGAGCAGTGAGGCGCGATTTCCTGATCATCATCACTGGCCGGTTTCGCTGCGTCACGGAAGTGTGAGGCTGGATCCGCTGCGACGCAGTGATCGTCGCGAGTGGAACGAGGTACGCGGGCGCAACTTCGGCTGGTTGCTGGCCTGGGAGCCGACGGTGCCGCCCGGTGGGGACAATCGCCCCGGCTCGTTCACCGAGCTGGTCCGGACGATGAACGCCCAGGCTCGACACGATGCCACGCTGCCCTGGGTCATCAGGTACACCCATGGCAGCGATCAGCCGGTGCTCGCGGGTCAGCTGACGGTGAACAACATCATCGGCGGGGCGGCGATGACGGGTTCGATCGGTTACTGGGTGGATGAACGCTGGGCCGGCCGGGGGATCGTACCGACCGCGGTGGCGCTGGCCATGGACTACTGCTTCAGCGTGATGCGGCTGCACCGGATCGAGGTGGCGATCCGGCCGGAGAACGGCAGATCGCTGCGGGTGGTGGAGAAACTCGGCTTCCGCTCCGAGGGCTTGCGTCCGCGCTATCTGCACATCAACGGGCAGTGGCGTGATCATTTGATCTTCGCCCTGCACGCCGATGAGCTCAGCGGGCCGATGTTGAGTCGGGTCGGCGACACTCCGCGCCGCCTCGCCTGATCGGCATCGGCGGGCGCTTACCGTTGCCCTCGTGGAGGCTTTGATCTATGCAGCGATTGTCGTGGTCTGGTTGGCCTACCTGATTCCGATGTTCCTGCGACGGCAGAAGGTTGCCGGTCAGGCGCCGATCCAGCCCATGGAGTCCGGTGTGCGCATGGTCCGTCGGCCGACGGTGGTCGAGGCCGAGGAGGCGGGTTCGTCGCTGGTGTCGACACCGCTGACCCGGCGGGCAGGGTTGTACAACCTGCGTCGTCGGGAGCTGCTGGCTGCCCGTCGCCGGCGCAATGTGCTGACACTGTTGATGTTCGCCACCACTGTCGTGTTGGTCCTCTGCGTCGCCGGCATCACGCCCTGGTGGGCAGTGGCCGTCCCCGGAGGGATGGTCATCGCCTTCCTCGTCCTGGCACGGGTTTCGGTGGTGTACCTGCGTCGTGATCTTGATCGTCGGCGCGACGCGCTGCTGCGCGACGGCGACGAGGAGGAGACGGTCGCGGTCTCCCTCGATCAGGTACGCCCCGGTGCGGCCGTCGAGGGTGTCGCCCTCGGTGTCCCCGACGACGAGGGTGGCCAGCTGTGGCAACCGCTGCCGATCACCTCGCCGACCTACGTCTCCCGTCCGGTTGCCGGGCGCTCGATCCGGACCATCGATCTCTCCACTCCGGCCTCGGCCCCCGCGGCCACCGACCATCAGGATCGCCCGGTGACGGCCGATGAGCCCACCGAGGCGATCAGCCGTACCGGCAGCACCGCGCTGTGGCGTGACGGCTCGCCCGAGGGCGAGCAACAGCGCCCCCGCGCCGTCGGCGAGTGAGGCGCCGGTCGTAGTCGGCTCGGCCGGCCGGCCGGCAGTCGTAGTCGTCTCGGCCGGATCTTCACGGCGCTGCGCGGCCGATCACCCGCTCGCCTCTGCGTCTGTTCCGCAGGAAACGCACCCATCCGAGGGTTTTGAGTGCGTGTGCTGCGGAACGGATGAGTGGGGGAGGTGCTCGTCCGCGGACCCTCTGCGAGTTCGGTCTTCATGAGTTCGGGCAGCAGCAGATCGCCATCACTCGACGCGCTCGGAGTGATGGCGATCGTTGCTGAGACTGTCGGCAGGCGAGGTCAGGCGGCGAGCGGCAGCCTGCCCAGCAACCTTTCGAAGACCAGTTGCCGGTCGAACTGCAGACCGTAGGCCCGGGCCGCGATGGCCATTGCCTCGCGCTGCATCGGGGTCAGTTCCATCGCCTTGTCCAGTTCCCGGGTGATGGACTCGGCATCGCCGGCTTCGATGATCATCGCCGTGTCACCGACCGCCTCACCGATCCCGCCGGTCAGGGCGGTGATCACCGGCCCGCCACCCGCGAGCATCTTCTCCACCAGGGCGATGCCGAAGGTCTCGGTGAACTCCGGACGCGGTTTGCTCGGCAGCACATAGGCGGCACAACCGGCCATCAGCGCGGGCTTCTCCACGTCGTCGACGTCATCGAAGAAGACGATCCGATCGGCTACCCCGGAGCCCTCGGCGACGGACTTGAAGTAGTCCTTGTCCGGACCGTTCCCGGCGATCACCAACTGCTTGTCCACACCTGCCTTGCAGTTGGCGAAACCTTCGATCAGGTCGTCCACGCCCTTGGCCAGGGCGAGCCGGGAGAGGAAGAGCACATAACCGTCGGCGGTCAATCCGCGACGCTCCAAGACCGCGGTGATCTCCTCGCGGCTCTGCTGCACGTACGGGGTGGAGTCGATCGCCGGGTAGGAGATCTCCACCCGGTCGGCCAGCTGGGGTGCGAATCTGGTTCCGGCACGGGCATCGAGCTCGGTCGCCGAGCTGACGATCAACTCCTTGGTGTACTCCGAGACCGCCACACAATGATCATTGGCCAGATAGGTCGCCAAGATGTCGACCGCGGCCCCGAACCGTCCCTCGGCGACACAGGAACGGACGACATTGGTGATGTCGGAACCGACCGCCTCGGCAATCGTGGTCACCCGACAGGGCAGACCGGCGGCCTCGGTGAGCCGGCGGGCATCGACCACGGCCCGGTCGTGCGGGCTCAGGTAGAGCGACATGCAGACGGTCGGCGTACCGTCGGAGAACAGTTCGATCAATCTGCCGGTCAGGCCGGCCAGGTAACGGCCGTCGGGCACCTTGTAGTCGCCGACCGGTTCGGGCCGTTCGACAATGATCCCGGGTGAGTAGTCGGGAACGGTGTCCAGTGGCTTCAACGGCAGGCCGGCCTCGGCCAACCGGTCGATCGGCCAGCTGAGGATGCGTACCTCGTCGAATCCGCGTAGGCGGGCGACCTCGGCCAGGTTGCGGGCCTCGACCGAATGCCCGCAGATCACCGGGTCGGCGCGGACGACGATGACCATCCGACTGTTCACCGATGGGCTGAGGATCGAGAGTTCGCCGTTCTCCTGGGTGGCGTTGGGGTGGAGGGTCATGGACATCTCACCTTCTTTCGACTCGGGTCTGTGGGTCCTGCGGTGGTTCAGCCGACGGCGGAGTGGAAGCCGATCGACGGCGGCCGGTTGTGCCTGCCCCACTCCGACGGCTCGGGGCCGAGCTCGATGTCCAGGCGCCCGCCCCGGCGGACGTCGGCAGCATCGATCCAGGTCTGTTGCAGCAACTGGCCGTCCAACCAGGCCTCCTGCACGTACTGGTACGGCCCACCCCTGCTGGGGGTACGGAAACCCTGGGTGGTGATCTCGAACAATCCGCCGGGTACGCGCAGCCGGGCGGCGCGGACGTTCGGGGTGTTGATCAGGAAGCGGGACTGTCCGGTGACCGGGAACAGGCCGAGCGTGGCCCAGACGTACCAGGAGCTGAGGCCGCCGGAATCGTCATTGCCCGGCAGCCCGCCGGCGCCGGTACCGAACTGGTTCAACCAGGCCGACTGGATGATCTCGGCGGTCCGGTCGGGACGGCCGGTGTAATGGTAGGCCCACGGCGCGTCGAGATCGGGTTCGTTGTTCAACCCCTCGAAGCGGTTCAGCGCATATCCCGCGGCCATCTCCTCGATCCCGGGTTGCTGGCCGGGTTGGGTGACCGGCTCGGCGCCGTACCCGAAGAAGGCGTCCAACAAGGCGGTGTAGGCCTCATCGCCGCCGGACAGTTCGATCCGCGAGGCCATGTCGTGCACCAGCCGGAAGGAGTAGTTCCACTTGCCGCCCTCGTAGTAGGTCGAGTCGCGCAGCAGGCCGGTCTCGGGATCGAAGGCATTGCGCCAGTTCTGTGCCAGCTCGGCATAGCGCGCGGCGCCGGCATGATCGCCGACGTACTCGGCGACGATCGCGGTGCAGTGGAAGGCATGGGCCAGATCGAGGGTGTGACTGATCGGGTGGGTCAGCCCGCGGGTCATGTACTCCTCACCGTAGGAGCGGCGGAAATCGGCATCCATGAAACACAGGGCCCAGTCCCAGTCCACGCCACTGAGTCCGAGCTGGCACAGATCGGCCAGGAAGGGATGAGCCAGCGCGCTGCCCTGGCGGGCGAACCGGTCGGCGCCCTTGGCCATCCGATAGCCGATCGGCAGGTTGCCCTCGTTCTCACAGATGTGCAGCAGGGCGATGCCGAGTTCGACCGCCCGCTCCGGCAGCACGGTGGTGAGCAGCGGTAGCTGGGTCCGGTAGATGTCCCACATGGTGCTCAGGTCGAAGGCGAACGGGCTGTTCATCGGCCACAAGGGGCTCTCGTTCAGCGCCATGCACGGTTTGATCAAGGAGTGGTACAGCGCGGTGGAGAAGATCGTCCGGACGCCTGCGTCGTCGCTGTCGATCTCGATCAGGTCCAGATGATCACTCCAACTACGGGCGGTCTCGGTGCGCCGGGCGTCGAAGCTGGGCGGGATCGTACCGGTGAGCTCGTCCACCCCACCGCAGTCGCGGTACAGGCTGGCCCGGGCTTGTTCCACCCCGCGCAGGGAGAATCCGATGCGTACCTCGATCTGCTGACCGGGTACGGCAGGGCCTCGCCACATCAGACCGAAGGAACGCAGGGTGGTGGCGCGGATGTAGTCGAAGTCGAGCCGGGTTCCGCCCTGCATCAGGCGCTGGTCGTACCACAGCGTCTGCCGCCAGCCGGGGACATCGCACTCGATGTGCACCGACAGCGGCACGCCCTCGACGACGACCTCACCCTGAGCGACATTGGGGGAGACGATCTCCAGATGTGCCCGCAGCGGTACGGTCTCGCCGTGCGGGATCTCCAGCCCGCCGTGGGAGAAGTCGATCACCACCCGGGCATCGCGATGGGCCTGGCCGAAGGTGTAACGGTGGACTGCCGATTTGGGGCCGACTGTCAGTTCGCAGTCGATCATCGAGCCCGGGTCGTCGGGGTCGACACCGGTCAGCCGGGTGCCGTACCAACCGGGTTGGGCTGCCTCGTCGACCATCCGCCAGGAATCGCCCAGGGCATCCAGCGGCTGCACCATCGGGGTGACCCGGAAGTAGTTGTAGTACTTGCGGATGGCGCCGGTGCCGGACTGCTGGAAGTGGGTGAATCCGCTGATCTGCCCGGCGGGTCCGAGGCGCACGGGCACCCCCTCGGTGTTCAGCGCGTAGTTGGAGTACCCGGTCGGGTAGCCGCCGGAGTAGGCGCAGGCCGAGACCATGCCGAGCGGGTAGGTGGCTCCGGGATGGGTGTTGCCGACCTGCGGCTTCGGCCACCACCAGGTGGCTGCCAGCCCGACCGGGTCGGGCAGGTCGGTGGCGGCGGTCCCGATGAAGGGATCGACCCAGGAGTAGTTGCCGGCCTGCTCGGCCCGAGGCCAGGCACCGGCATGCCCGATCGACGCATCTCGATGCATCTCAGGCTCCCGTCACCGTCCGTGCGGTGAACTGCGGGCACGGCTTCACCATGGGGCCGAAGCTACGACAGGACCGTAACGGCGGTGTTTCGCGGCGGTGACAAACGATGGCGTCCCAGCCGAGAAGTTGCTGAGGACTGCCTCGGGAAGAACTGGGCTGCGCGGGGATGTGTGGTGGGGACTACGACGGGGAAGAACCGGGACCGTGAGGGAGAACCGGGACTGCGACGGTGGCCCGCCGCGGTGGACATCACCAGAGCCTGTCCCTGGCGGGGTGGTTGCGGATCGTGCCCGAGGTAGCCGGGACTGTGAACCACCGGCCGGAGACCGGGCATTTGTGGTCGGTATTCGGCCTTTGCTGCCGTAAATGGCAGCAGTGGCCGATTAGCGACTGTTTGTGCCAGTGGTCGGTCGAGAAGCGGCATGGGTCGGTCGATGGGTCAGGGGTCAGCAAGCATGCCCCCGGTGCCGACCGCCGAACCGGTGGCCGAGGTCCGCCGGTCGTGAAGAGTCGGAGACGGGCGAGGTGAGAAGTGCGAAGGCAGATGATGGGCCTGTGAACAGGGCGCTGATCCGACATTTGTGGTCGTCATAGGGCGATTGCTGCCGTATATGGCAGCAGTGGCCGATTAGTGACTGTTTGTGCCAGTGATCGGTCGAGAAGTGACCGGGGCCGCGGTCGGCGGGGTTGGAGGTCTCGGGGTTGGAGGCCTCGTGGTCGGTGGGCACGTGGTCGGTGGGCACGTGGTCGGTGGGCACGTGGTCGGTGGGCCCGGGTCGGTGACCTCGGGTCGGTGGGTTCGGGGTCGGCGTGTTGGCAGGTCAGTGGCAGGCGACCGGGATGGTTGACCGGGGAGGCCGGTTGCTGGGCCTGGGGGTCTTCTGGCCGGGGCAGGAGGGGTATCTGGTTCGGCAACCGGCAGGTCAGCGAAATCGGTGGCGTCTGCTGCGCAGGATCTGTGACAACGCGGCGGAGGTCCGATCCCAGTCCCCGAAAACCTGGAGATAGGTCAACCGGATCACGCTGAAGCCTGCCCGTCGCAGTTCGAGGTCTCGGCGCCGATCAGTGGCATAGCTCGTGCTGTGGCTGTGGTGGGCCCGGCTGTCGGCCTCGAGGACCAGTGAATCGCCGACCAGCAGATCCACGTGTCCGACATCGGGGATCGGCACCTGGATCTTCACCGGAACCCCACGGAGTTCGAAGAACAACCGCAGTCGGGTCTCGGTGCCCGACTGTGCACCTGCGCGGACCCGCCGCAGGATCCGCTGCTTCTTCACCTGTCCGATTGCGGCGATCGTCCGGGCATCGGCGAGGGTGATCAGCTTCTGCTCCACAGCGGATTCGAGGACGATCACTGCGGTCTCTGCTTCGTGCCGCAGAACCGCGGACTCCAGGCTGTGCCACAGCGACATCGTCGGCGAGCGGTCGGGCCAGTTCTGCAGCCGATGATCGAGTCGATCCGGCGACCGCGGCGGCTGGTTCCGGCGGAAGAACACATGGGTGAACGAGTCCGGTGGTGTCCAGACCCCGTGCAGGCGGAGCACGCTCAGGCACCCCAGCCGACATCCCAGTCGGAGAGCGCCGAGGACTGCGGGGTCGGCGGTGCCGGTGGCATACCAACCGTGTCCGATGTGCAGCAATCTGTTCTCGGCGATCGCACGGTGAAGCGCGGGGCGACCCGCACTACCGATCAGGTCGGCATGGGACCAGACACCGAGTGCGGGCAGATGGTCATGATTCATCCAGTGATCGTGGAGCGAACTCGACCGCACTCGACCGCTCGGAGACACCCGGACGACACGGCAGCCGCGACGGGCGACACCGAGGCGGGTGGCATCGAGGCGGGTGGCATCGAGGCGGGTGGCATCGAGGCGGGCGGCACCGAGGCGGGCGGCACCGAGGCGGGTGATGAGGTGTCAGTGCCACCGGCCAGTGCTCTCACCGTAGTTTGGCCTGGATCACCGACAGGGAGCTGGGGTTGGTCCGGGCGACGAGGCCGGTGCGGTGAACCGGTGTGATCCGACCCGGTGCCGATCAGCGCAGCGTGTCGCGGATGCTCTGTCCTGCCTCGCCGATGTGGTCCAGCTCGTCGTGATCGCGCGCCGGCTCCTCGTGATCGTGCGCCGGCTCGTCCTGATCGCGCCTCAACTCGGCCTGATCGCGCGTCGGTTCGTGATGATCCTGCGCCTTCTCGGTCTGGCCCTGTGCCGGCTGGGCCTGTGCACCCGGCTCGTGGGCGACCGGTGGATCTGCCGACGACACCTCGTCACCGCCCGATCCGGCGACCCCGTCGTCCGGTTGCGTGGTGTCGCCCGACAGCGGCGGTACGGCCTCGGCATAGGCTGCGGACAGCCGACGGTACGGGCGGGAGACGAAGGCCACCACGACCGCCAGCAACATCACCAGGCTGGCTCCGACGAAGGCCAGTGCGATCCCGCGGGCTTCACCGTCACCGAGCAGCCAACCGAAGGTCTGCCGGCCCTCGCGGGACTCCATGTAGGGGATCAGCACGAACTCCGCCAGTGGGCCCACCAGGAACGACGACACCGGCGCGGCGGCGGCTTCCACACTGGCGGCGAAGCCGAACACACGTCCCTGTTTGGCGAACGGCACCACCCGCTGGATGATCGTCTGCTCCGTCGCCTCGGCCATCGGCGTCAGGCACATGAAGACCCAGATCCCCAGCGCATAGAGCCACCACAGCTCGCGGATGGCGAAGGTCATCCCGAGCAGGGCGATGCCGACGTTGACCAGCAGCATGGTACGTACCGGATTCTTGCCCAGACCGAACTTCGCCACCAGCATGCCGCCGATGATGAAACCGGTGCTGGTGACACCGAGCACGACACCCCACGCCTCGACGCTGAACAGGGTCAGCCCGTAGGGATCCATGAGTGCCAGGAAGACACCGCCGACGAGGTTGTTGAAGGTGGAGAACAGGATCAGTGCGAGCAGTCCGGGCACCACCAGGACCGCCGGCAGCATCTCCCGCAGACCGAGGAACTTCGGTGCCTCCGCGCCGGCCTCGGCAGTGCTGACGATCCGCTCCTCGGGGATGGCGATGGTCAGCAGGTGCGCCAGCGCCAGCCCGGTCGCGGCGGTGGCGATGACCACCGTCCAGCCCATGCCGAGCAGGCCGATCGACAGTCCGGAGAAGACGCTGGTGACCATGAAGGCGAGGCCTTGGACCGTACCGACCAGACCATTGGCCCGGTCGCGGCGGTCGGCCGGGACGAGCAGGGTGACGGTCGTCGACAGCGCGATGTTCCGCAGGTGCTCCACCACGCCACCGATCAGGATGACACCGGCGAACAGCCAGAACCAGGGTCGGCTCCAGTCGACCAGCGTGGTGACGTCGAAGATCAGGTAGAGCAGGCCGGCCAGCAGGTACGCACTCACGGTGATGCTGCTGGACAGCACCATCACCGCCTTCTTCCGCATCCGGTCGACCAGACCGCCGAAGATCATCCCGAAGACGGCGATCAGCAGCATGTAGGAGCCGCCGATGATCGACGTGGCCAGCACCGAGCGGGTCTCCAGATAGGCCCAGAAGGTCAGGCCCCACCACAGATAACTGGAGGTGATGTTGGCGACTGCGGTGTTCACCAGCACTTGGTGGAAACTGCGCATGGTCGCGCCGACCGGGCCCTGTGGCCGTGGGGTGGCGGTGCCGTCGGTCATCCGGACTCCTGAGCAGGTCTGCGGCTCCGCACGCCTGCCGTGTCGGTCCGTGACTCAGCGTAACCAAGGGGACCGACACGTTCCCATCGATAAATCCGACAGGCACCGGGGGCCGGCCAGCAGGGTGGCCGACCCCGGTAGCGGCTCAGGCCGGCTGCGGTACGCGCCCGTCGGTCTGTGCACTCGCCGTTGCGAACGTACCCGCCGCCAGATAGCGCTCACCGCTGTCGGGTAGGACGGCGACGATGGTCTTCCCGGCATTCTCCGGACGCTGGGCCAACTGGGTGGCGACCCAGGTGATGGCGCCGGCGGAGGTGCCGATGAGCAGGCCCTCCTCGGCTGCCAGGGCCTGGGCGGCGGTCCGGGCGTCGGCGGTCTCCAGGGCGATCACCTCGGCCCTTCCTGGCCACCCTGGTCGAGAATCCCGACGCCTACTTCACCGATCAGCTCGCCAATCCGGGTCGGCGAAGTTCACATTGGGCACGGTCACCACTTCGGCACCGAAGGCCTGCAGCAAGGTGATCTTGTCCGGGCTGATGTTGTCGCTGAGGTAGAACTTCGTGCGGTAACCGTGGCGGGCGGCGATCGCGGCCAGGGAGATCCCCGGTGTTGCCGCTGGTGACGTCGACGATCGTCCCGCCGGGCTGCAGGGCGCCCGATTCCTCGGCCTGGCGGATGATCGACCAGGCGGCCCGGTCCTTCACGCTGCCGAGTGGGTTGAGGTATTCGAGCTTCGCGAGCAGTCGTGCCCTCAGGCCGCGGTTGGTGGAGTACTTCTGCAGTTCGAGCAGCGGGGTGTGGCCGATCAGATCGGTGATGCTGGTGGCGATGGTGGTCATGGTTCGAGATCCGGTCCTGATGCGTACAACACAATGTCTAGTGACTTAATGCTAAAAACGTCGGTAAGGGGAACCCGGTGTCCAGCTGCTGGACAGGGGGAGTGGTGTCTCGAGCCCGGTAGGCCTGGGTGAACCCGGTACGCACTAGTCTGCGGACAGGCCAACTCCACTGCCGCAGTTGCTCGCCGAAGTGCCCGCATTGAACGACCCTTCCGAACCGTTCAGCTACACCGTCGACGGGGAAACGATCGTCGCCCGCTGGGACATCGGCAAGGCCAATCAGTTGCACCCGGGTGAGGTCGGTGAGCTGAACACCGAGTTCGCGGTGGTCGTCAGCTTCGACGAGGCGAAGGGGACCTGGAAGTCCAAGGACCATGAGAACACCTCCGGCTGGTCGGCCGGCGGTGGTGGGCTCAGCTGGGGCACCTCGATGTCGTCGGGAAAATCGGCCAGCAAGGGATTCAGTGTCTCCTTCGGTGGCGGCGACGGCCCGAAGGTGACGACCTGGGACACGAAGCGGATGAAAGAGCCGCTGTTCGCGTTCCTCGAGGTCCACGGCTGGACCAAGAAGCGCGGTCTGTTCGGCTGAGTCCGCGGCCGACGGATTGCCGCCCGGAGCAGTTCCGGTGGTATAGTCGGCCCTTGCCTGGGGCTATGGCGCAGTTGGTAGCGCGTCTCGTTCGCAATGAGAAGGTCAGGGGTTCGAATCCCCTTAGCTCCACCACCGGAAACAGTGGGGTTTCCACACCCGCGAAGTCAGTTCTCCACCTCGTCATGTCGTTCACGTGTGCCCCCGGCGTGCCCCGGACCATTCAGCCGTGCCAGACCCGCTCGATCCGCACCCGTTCCCAGATGGTGCAGATAGATGTTCGTCGTCGCGATCGACGCGTGCCCCATCCACGCCTGCACGGTCACCGGATCGACCCCGCGAGCCAGCCACAAGCAGGCGGCCGTGTGCCGCAGATCGTGAATCCGTCGACCGCCAGCCGTCGATGACCAGTTCAGCGTCCGCTTCACCGCCGTCGCATGCAACCGGTGCCCGGTCACGGTCGTGAACAGCGGCTCATCAGGAGCACGATCGGCAGCCATCGACCGGACCAGCGGCAGCACCTTTCCGGCCAGCGGCACTCGCCGACCCTTGCCCGATTTCGAAGCCTTCGCCGCGACACCTTCGGGCTCGGCGCGCTCCACCACCAGCATCGGCATCGGAACCTCAACCAGATCCCGTACGCGGACCGCGCGCAGCTCCGACCACCGCAGACCGGTCCACCCAGCGATCAGCATCACCTCGGCCAGGCGATGATCCCGCTCAGCCGCCCGAGCGACGAAGGCATCCAACTCGGCCTCATTGAACGGATACATCTCGACCTTCGGGCTGGCCGCCTTCGGGACGCGTGTCGGCGTCACCGGATTCAGCAGGATCAGCCGCTCCCGCACCGCCCAGGCGAAGAAGGTCGACAACGACGCACGGAATCGCCGCACCGATGACTCCGCCAGACCCCGGCGGGTCAGATGGATCAAAGTACGCGTCACCTCGCGGTCGGTGACGGAGCCGATCGACAGTGCCGCCAGGTTCGTCGGCACCAGACGCGGCAACGCCCGATCGGCCACATACGTCTTGGCCGACACCGAGTCCTTGCGCTCCTCCAGCCAGATCGGCAGCAGCTTTGCCACCGTCTCCCGACCAGCACGAGGATCGACACCTCCGGACAGCGCCGCCCGCTCACGGTTCAGCCATGCTGTCGCTTCACGCTTGGTATCGAACGTCCTCCCCGCGACATAGGTGCGGCCGGACTTGAGCACCGCCCGGAATCGTCCGGATGGCTCCTTGCGGATGGTCATGCCACTTGATCATGCAGCCAGGACAAGACATCGTCACGCTGATACCGAGGCACCGACGGGGACAACCACGTCACCCGAGGCCCCTGCCCGGCGGTGCGCCAACGACTCAGTGTCGACCGGTCGACCTTCAACACCTTGGCCACCTCCGCGCTGGTCATCAGCACCGGAAGATCACTGGACAACAATGCACTCATGACAATCTCCTCGTGTCAGTCGGGGAACGGCTTCCCCGGATTTGATCTTGAATGGGGTTCAGTCACCGGGTGGCGCGTCAAGGGCACCTGCGGTGTCACTGCGTGATTCGCGTTGCTCACCCTGGACCCGCCACCCGGTGACCGAAGGGATGGCAGCTATCCGGGGAAGCCGGATCACGGTCGCGTTCACGGGTCGGGGCCGGTTGCCGAACGGGTTTCCACAGCCTGTTTCGCGGCGTCGTACTGATCACGCCAGGAGCGTCGTTGGACGATCAGGTCGCTGATGACGCGGGCGTAGGTGTCGGCGGGGACGTCGGTGTCGGTCCAGATGTAGCGGGGGTGGCCGTCGGTGCTGGTGACGTCGGCGGCCATGGATTCGATGTCGGGGTCGAGGTATCCGGCGGCGTGCAGGGCTTCGCGGACCACGCTGGCACGATCGGCGCGATGCCGGGCGAGGGTCTTGCCGGACCATTTGCGGGAGACCAGGACGCGGCGGCCGCCGAGGCCGAGGTGGTCACGATCGTGCGCCTTCTTCGGGCACCGGCCCGGTTCCATCCCGCGAGCAGCGTGGTCGGGCTGGACGCCGTAGCGCAGCCAGTTCCAACACCCAGGCGAGCAGGGCAGGAACCGCAGTTCGGCTTCCATCCGGGCGATGTGCGCGAGCCGCCGGGGATGATCGTCGGCGTCGTCACCGCCGAGCGGGTCGGAGACGGCTTTGGTGAGGTACTTCGTCAGATAGCGGACGGTCCGGTCAGCTTCGGGGGAGGGGGCGATGATCCCGCGTGAATCGTGCTGGGTCCCGAAGCGGAGCAGATGCGCTGGCCGATCCAGATCCTCGGTCGCCTCATCCCAGGTGGGGAGGAGTTCACCGGTGGTCGGGTCGGCGTATCCGGCACCGGTCCACACCGGCAGCTCGTCCAGATAGACCGGCTGGTCGTGTTGCGGCCACCACACCTGGTGATAGACGGCTGCGAGTGCTTGGCGGATGATCTGGTGGGGGATGGTGCCCCGGATCGCCATGTGTAGGTGCGGCGCGAGCCGGGCTTGCGGTTCGACGGTGGCGAAGTATTGGAGCTTGAACCCACAGGTCCGGCGGAGCTGTTGGATGAATCGGTCGACGAGCTTCGCGAAGTGCACCGTGTCCCTGGCTTGCCGCTGGTAGTCATAGCTGGCCGGGTCGGTCGGGGCACCGTCACGAACTGGACCGTAGGAGGGCAGGGTGAGGGTGAGGAACATCGACGGCCGGAACTCCCGACCCTCCGGCGTCCGATAGACGGTGCCGATCGTGCGGTCCTCGACCGGGACACGCGGCAAACTTCCCGCATCCTGCCGACGACGCGTCGACCGTTGCCGACGACCGCCCGCAACGGCCCCGACCAGGCCAGGTGTGGCGTCGTCGACCGGGCTCGTATCATCTGGACCAGATAGTCGGCTGTCGGCGTCCGCTCGGTCGTCGTTGTCGTGGTGATCTTGGTCGCCCGGACCGTCTGGAGCGTCCGGGTTGTCGTGGGTGTCGGGTTCGTCGGTGCGGTGCCAGCCTTCGGCGCATTGCTGCATGCGGAGCACGCGTGCTTTGTGGGCGCAGGAGGGGCAGGCGGATGCGCGGGTGGCTCCGCAGGGGAGCGCGACGACGGTGTCGCTGCCGGTGTCGCGGTCGAGGACGCGGCGCATCATCGGCCGCACACAGACGCGTTCCTTGATCGCGAGTTCGCGCATGGTGTCGTTCAACACCTCCCGCAGCCGCACCGGCGCACCCATCGGACTCAGCCCTCCTCATCCGGACGCCGCGACCGCCGACGGCGCGAGCTGCGTGAGCCGGGCGTGCTGTCCCCGGTGCCCGGATCCTGGCTCGTGGCGGGTGGGCAGATGGGGGATCTTGTGACAGGTCGCCCCGGCCTGGACTGCTCCGTCGCCGAGGACCATCGCGACCTCTTCCCGGTCCCGCAGCCGCAGCCCCAACGACTGGGGGAACAGGTGCCGCATCTTCACTATCTCTTTGCGCGGGTCCTGCAAGAACGCGAGCACCAGGAACTTCGGTGCCCGGCCTGCGCTCAGCAGCCGCGACAACGCCGCCTCCGCCCGCTTCACCAGATCCCGATCCGCCGAATAGGCCACCAGCGAGGCAAGTTCGTCGACCACGATCAGCACCAGCGGCTCCGCGATCGTCGGCCGGTGATCCCGCACCCGACCAGCCAAGGCGTGCGTGCGCTCCTCCAGCCGTTGCACGGCATCCTCCAGCAACTGAACGGCCTCAACAGGTGTGGTGGCGGTGCGGGTGAACAAGCGTCGGCCCATGGTGAGTTCCATGCCGCCTTTGAGATCGATCCCGTGCAGCTCCACCAGCCCGGACCGGACCGCCGGGGCGAGCGCCAAGATCGTGCTCCACATCACCGATGCCTTACCCGCGCCAGTGCACCCAGCGACCAAAGTCGAGATCAGCGGCAGCCACCACGTCGTGCTGTCCTCCGTCCGACCGACCGGCACCGCCACCAACTCGCCACCCGAGCCGTAATCGGCACCGTGGCCGTAGTCGGGGATGGTGGCGAGGAACGGTTCACCCAAGGGGTCACCGAAGGACCACACGATCCTGCAGGTCGTGTAGGTGTCGTCGGGGATGATCCGGACCCGGCGGGCACCGACAGCGGTCCGTAACCGGTCGGCGGCGTGTTCGACATCTTCGACGGTTTGGCCGATCAACAACAACAGATCGACCGACAGCTGACCGTCGATCCAGCGCAGCCGCCGCCGTGATGGCACCGCCACTGTTTCCTCGCCGGGGGTGCGGCGGGCGAGGCCGCAGGCATCCATGACCGGTCCCCAGCTCTTGCGGACCCACCGCTTCGTTCGCCGCCGAAATGACGGCAGTGCCACATGCCGGTCGAACGACACGGGCCAGACCCGCGCCCACACCCCCAGCAGGGCGAGGTAGGTGACGATGACGATCAGCGGCCACCGGTTCTGCTGGATCTCGCCGACACAGACGATGATCACCGCGAGCAGCGACCACAGCCAGTACCGCAGCAGCAGCCGGACCAGCCGCGAGACCCACCACCACACTTCCAGCCCGCACCAGCGCAGCACCTTGATCGCCGGCATGATCACGCCGCCTTCGAATCACCAGCAGCACGTCCACCCTTGGGTGAGGCCATCCCGGTGGCTCGCAGCGAGAACGCGATCCGCTGCCGACCATTCCCCACATCCTTCAGATACGGGGTGACCGTCAACTCACTCAGCACCACCGGCCGCACTGGAACACCCGGGATCGCTTCCGGCGGCACCGGCTGCACGTCCGCCAGCAACTTGACCCGGTGGGTGCGTTCGCGGGCTTCGGGATCGAAATCCATCACATCGACAACCCACACCGGCAAGCCAGTGCGCTCGTCCACTTGCTGCACCTCACGTTCCTTCGATGAACGGTCGAAATCACGCTGCTTCGACACCTCACCAACCACCCCCGCACCATGCGGGAACACCTGCTGAAAACTGACCTGAAACGGACCCTGAACGCCCATGGCGTGTGCCTCCTGGTACTCGCTGCACATCGGAACTTCCGATGCATCTAGCGAACGGCGTGGGCGAGTTGCGCGAAAGATGGCAGGAGGTGGCAGGCACCGTGCCAGGAGTGCTAACCCTGCGAAACGGTTTGATATGTCAGTCCGATGAGGCAGCATGCTGTGCAACCGATGAGGCGCTACGCACCAGGAGTTGACGATGGCGTACAACCAAATTCGAGCGGCACGCGAAAGCCGCGGATGGTCGCAGTCACGGCTTGTCGCGGAAATTGAGCGTGCAGCTCAAGCGAATGGCGTCTCGCTGATGACTCGGGGATCCCTGACGACCGCTCTTTCGCGCTGGGAAAACGGACACGTCGCACCGAAGCAGCACCACCGCAGTTTGCTCCGGGCGACCCTAGGGATTGACCTTGACGATGGCCACAACACGGGCGAGCCAATCGGTCAGGCAATGACGCTGGTCCAGGTCGACGCGCAGGCCGAAGTGCTCAGTGCGATCCGTCGATCGGATCGTCACGGACTCGCGCACATGACCAACCCGCAGCTCGACATCTATGCAGCCGCCCTCCGAGGCAGCCTTGGCACCGGCGGACCGTTACCGGTACGAATCCGGCTGGCGGCGCTGCTCGCTGACGCAGAGGCCTTGATTGCCTGGCAACTCATTGACCTCAGCCAACCAGCAGCCGCTTTGAGTCGATATCGCAGGGCCGAGCAATACGCGCGCGATGCGGAGGACGCTCACCTGATCGCGCACGCCCGGGCGGGTCAGGCTGTCGCGCTGATTGATCTTGATCACCCTGACGATGCGCATCAGCTCATGCAGGCCACACGAGCCCAGGCCGAAGGCAAGGTATCCACGTTGTTCTGGGCGTGGCTGCTCGCCGCCAACGCTGAGACCGGTGCTGCCGCCGGCGATGGCAGGACATGTCGAGAATCTGTGCGCGCTGCTTTCGATGTCTTGCCTGACGGTCAGCGGGCCGACCCAGCGCTGCCATACATCACGCTTGGTCCTGCCCACCTACAGCGGTGGGCGGGGCACTCACTGAGCATGATCGGGGAGCGCAGCGCGATTGACATGCTGGAAGAAGCGGCAGAAGCGATGCCGATCGACTTCGTCCGTGCTCGGGGCAGTCTGCATACCGACATGGCCGAGTGCCATGCACTGCTTGGTCATAAGTCTGATGCCCGTCGAGAGCGGGGGACTGCGCTGGAGCTCGTCCAGGAGAGCGGATCCCGACGACAGCAGCGGCGGCTCAACTATCTGGTGGCCGCCTAACGCGAGCAATCAAGTAGAGCAGGGCAACCAGCGAGCCAGAGCCCAGAACTTCACCTCGCGCGGCCATTTGGGGAATGCTGGCCAGCGGAACCCACCGAGACACGCCAGTCTCCTCGCTGTCAGTCTCCGATGTCACGTGAACCGCGTCACGGCTTGCGAAGAGGTCGTGAGGGCTATCCACCATGCCGATCGCTGGCTGGAACGAGAGGAGACGCTCGACCGATTGTGGCTCCCAGCCTGTTTCCTCACGCGCTTCACGAGTCGCCGCCTTCTCAGAAGCCTCACCGGGATCGACAATGCCACCAGGAAGCTCCCAGCCCCATTCATTGGAGACGAACCGATGCTTCCACAGAAGCAGCACTTTATCCTCGGCGTTCAGCATTGCTACGAGCGCGACGCGCTGTAGCCGAACCACGTGATGCTCAAATCGTTCGCCACCTGGCGGCTGGACGTCGACCTTGGTCAGGCGTACCCATGGACTCTCATACAGCGACCGTTCACCGAACGTTGCCCACTCGCCCACGGGCTTAGCCGCCTGCTCGTCGTGGTCTTCCGAAGTCACGACAGTTACGCTACCGGCGGCGTCCGACCGCACCCAACTGCCGAATCCAGCTCTAGTCAATCAAGTCGCCTCGCTGCGCTCGGCGAGCCGCTGCGGTCCGGGTCCTCGCGCTCCGCTCCGCTTCGCGCTGCGGGCCGATCCTCACAGGTCACCGCGCCCTTCAGGTTCTAACCGCAAATGGATCAGGGTATGGGCGACATCCAACTATTGAGGCTTGTTGGTCCGGAATAGATCGATCCGGTCGTGGCCTGGCTCAATCGCCTACTTCGCCAGAAATCAAAATATCTCGCTCCAGGTCCAGTAGGTTCGACACTCCGAGATAACGGGTCCGCCAGCCGGGGCATCGACGCAGTGCTCGACTTGGCGAAGTGTAAACAATGCTGCCACGCCTACTAACAAGGCCAACACGATTACGGTGATCAGAATCACCCGAGAGATCCTGCTCCTCCTACGCACTTCCATAGTGCCTCAAGAGTCCATTCTGATCACCGCGGCCCAAACTGCGCTGGCTCAAATTGCATTGGTTTATGAAGGGCTTCATTATCTGGGATTCGTCGTCGCCGACGTGACCAAGGCCTCCGGCATGACCGAACTCGTGCACGGCCAGAGACTCGAGGTCGTATCTCTGCCCGCTGCAAGACGAGCCTGACACATACCAATTCTTGTAATTCGAGTTGACCTTAATATCGGATTCGAGTCGAAGTCCAGGGGCTATGGCCGCCCAAGAACATGCAACGCCCAAAACGGAACTGTCGATTGGGCCCCAGCCGACTACGTTGACATTGTCGCCCACAACAGGGCATGTGCCATCTCTAGTCACTTGTGACGACCGGCTGGTCGTTCCTCGATTAGAAGTGATCAATGCGCTGTCGCGGTTGCCACAGCTAGAACTTCGGCCCGTCGAGACTGACGCTGCGGCTCTTTGCATCGCTTCCCGACCACCTGAAACAGGCGCGCCCGAGTTATTGTAATACCAGTCGTAACGCTTTGCCGCCCACTTTCGATTCAATAGGTACGGTGCATTGGTGGCGCATTTAGGGCTAGCTCGCCGTGGAGCACTCTCCTGCTCGCCCCCGTTCGCCAGCTCGTCTGAGAGTGTTCGGGCCGCGGAGGGTGAGCTGCCCAGCACCGTCCCGTCATCGGCTGCTGCGAGGTTGAATGACTCGTCGAGATAGGCCGAGAGCTCGTATCCCTCGCTCGGGGTCCGTCCTAGCGCGCTCACGGTGACTAACCGGTCAGGCTCTGTCGGAACATCGAGAACAACACCGTTTTCAAACTCGATCTGTGTGCCCGTCGGGTCGCAGTCGGCCGGAAGGTCAGCTATGTTTTCGAACTCGATCAGAGGGCCGCAGAGCGGGGCGGCGTGCGCGGCCCGGTCCGCCGCTGGCACTATGAAGGCGCAGGTTACCGTGAGTGCGAATGTGATTGCTACGGTCTTCGATCGGCGACTCATCTTCATGGCACAATCTCCCGTCGGGGGGGCTTGCGTGGAGGGCGGTCGGCAGATTCTTCCGAGATCGATCACCGCATACGCTGTGGTGCCGACGGCATCAACTTAACTAGCTCGGGGCGATGCTGTCTATCGTTTCTGCCGGTCGTTCACCTCTGCGTCGTCGTCTCGTAACCGAATTCCCGGCCCTGAGGTGGGCGCGCGCCCCTATCGACGGACCTTCCGTCACCGGCCAGTCCGCGAGCTTGCGGTACAACCATGCATGTTCCCCCGGCGTGCCCCCAGATCCAATCTCATCGCCCGTAGTGCACGTTGATCACGGCGTCCATGCGGTGCACCGGCAGATTGGACAGGTCAGATATCGTTCGCAATGAGAAGGTCAGGGGTTCGAATCCCCTTAGCTCCACCACCGGAAACGCTGGTGTTCCGCACCATCGCATTCACGTCTCCATCTCGGCATGTGCCTCGTGTGTGCTGGCCCGTCCTTCTGGTCGCGGCGATGGTTCCATCGTTCCGGCGGGGCCGGTCGTGGTCTGGGCCGGACCGCTCCTGAAGATCAAACTGCTGCTCTAGCACCCCCTGCCACACGACGCGACCACAGAGGCGGACGGTTCCGCAGCTCGCGCGGATTTGGCTCTCCCGAACACCTGCCGGCATCGGCCAACCGGATCTAGGGTGATGAGGCAGGATCACCCCGACCACAGGAGATCTGATGGACGACCCCACAGCGGCGATGCGCAAGCATCTCGTCCGCTACATCCCCGCCTTCAGCCCGCGGCTGATCGAGAGTGCCGCCGGATCGTACGTCCACGATTCCGAGGGCAGGGCGATCCTCGACTTCACCTCCGGCCAGATGAGTGCGGTGCTCGGTCACTCCCATCCTGACATCGTCGCCACCGTGTCCTCGTCCATCGCCACACTTGATCATCTCTTCAGCGGGATGCTCAGCCCGGCGGTGATCGAACTCGCCGAACGACTGGCCGACTCGCTGCCCGAGCCGCTGTCGAAGATGGTCCTGCTGAGCACCGGTGCCGAGGCGAACGAAGCGGCGATCAAACTGGCGAAGCTTTACACCGGTGGGTACGAGATCGTCTCCTTCGACCGGTCCTGGCACGGTATGACCTCCGGTGCCGCGGCAGCGACCTTCTCCGCGGGCAGGCGCGGGTACGGCCCGGTGCTGCCGGGCAACCTCACCCTGCCGACGCCCAATGCCTACCGATCACCGTTCCGCCACCCCGACGGCACGCACGACTGGCAGACCGAGCTGGAGTACGGCTTCGCCTCCGTCGATGCCCAGTCCACCGGGGCACTCGCCGCCTGTCTGGTGGAGCCGATCCTGTCCTCCGGTGGCATCGTCGAGCTGCCGATCGGCTACCTCGCCCGACTGCGTGAACTCTGTGATCAACGAGGAATGTTGTTGATCTTGGACGAGGCGCAGACCGGAGTCGGCCGTACCGGCACGATGTATGCCTTCGAACGCGACGGGGTCGCCCCCGACATCCTCACCCTGTCCAAGACCCTCGGAGCCGGCCTGCCGGTGGCGGCGGTGATCACCAGCCCGGAGATCGAACAGCTCTGCCACGACCGCGGTTTCCTCTTCTACACCACCCATGCCTCCGATCCGCTGGCAGCGGCCGTGGCGAACACCGTGCTGGACGTGGTCGAGCGCGACGGCCTGGTCGAACGCGCCGGCAAACTCGGCGAGCAGCTGGGAGACCGGCTCGGTGAACTGCAGTCGGAGTTCGAGGTGGTCGGCGACGTGCGCGGGCGCGGCCTGCTGCAGGGGATCGAGCTGGTCGCCGACAAGCAGACCAAGGAGCCTGCCGAGGCGCTGGGGGCAACGGTCACCGCGGCCTGTCTGGAACGCGGACTGCACATGAACATCGTGCAACTGCCGGGGATGGGGGCGATCTTCCGGATCGCGCCGCCATTGACCATCAGCGAGGACGAGTTGCACCAGGGGCTGGACATCCTCGATGCCTCCCTGCGGGCGAGCATCGGCTGAGCCGGGAGTCGGCGGCCCGGAATCCGGCGGAACAGATCGGCCGGCGGCGATGTTGACGACACCGTGACGACATTGCGTGGTGAATACAAGGTCCCCGGCGGCAAATTGGTCGCAGTCGATGTGGAGACCGTCGACCGACGAATGTCTCGGGTGAGCTTGTCCGGGGACTTCTTCCTCGAGCCCGACACCGCCTTGGAGGACATCGACGGTGCGCTGACCGGGATGAGTGTCGATGCCGGGGTCGACCAACTCGCCCAGGCGATCAACGGCGCCCTGGACGACGGTGTCTCCATGATCGGCTTCAACGCCGATGCCGTGGCGATCGCGGTACGCCGAGCCCTCGGTCACGCCACCAGCTGGTCCGACCACACCTTCGACCTGATCCCGGCCACGGTGCTGCCGCCGGTGATGCATGTCGCCCTGGACGAGGTGATCGCCAAGGAGGTCGCCGCCGGCACCCGCGGACCGACCCTGCGGTTCTGGGACTGGGATTCGCCGCTGGTGGTGATCGGCTCCTTCCAGAGCTATCGCAACGAGATCGACCCCGAGGGCGCGGCCCGGCACGGGATCGACGTGGTCCGACGGATCTCCGGTGGCGGGGCGATGTTCATGGAGCCGGGCAACTGCATCACCTACTCGTTGACCGTCCCGACCTCCTTGGTGGAGGGCCTCAGCTTCGAGCGTGCCTACGCCTTCCTCGACTCCTGGGTGATCGAGGCCCTCGCCCGGGTCGGGGTGAATGCCCGCTACGTGCCGCTGAACGACATCGCGTCCGATGTCGGCAAGATCGCCGGCGCGGCGCAGAAGCGTTACCCCGGTGTGGTGCTGCATCACGTGACCATGGCCTACGACATCGACGCCGACAAGATGCTGGAGGTGCTGCGGATCGGTCGGGAGAAGATGAGCGACAAGGGCACCAAGAGCGCCAACAAGCGGGTCGATCCGATGCGTTCGCAGACCGGTATGGATCGCCAGGCGATCCTCGACTCCTTCGCCGACACCTTCCGCGGCCTGTATGCCATCAACGAGTCCGCCTACACCGATGCCGAGCTGGCCACAGCCGCCGATCTGGTGGAGACCAAGTTCGGCACGAAGGAGTGGACCCACCGGGTGCCCTGATCCTGGGCCGGTCCCGGTGATGCCCTTTGCGGGCATTTGCGGTTCATATTCGGCCATTGCTGCCACATACGGCAGCAGTGGCCGAATGACGACCCCGAATGCCGGGGAGCGCCGCCCGGGTGTTGCCGCTGGCTCCCGGCAGGGGTCAGCCCAGCGCCCGGCGCAACCGCTCCTGCAACTCCGCCGGGGCTCCCTGCAGCAACTTGCGCCAGTGCCCCAGGGTCGAGCGCAGACCCGGCTCGTCGATCACCGAAGCATCCCCGACCCAGTCGGGATCGGACCCGGCCGCGGTCTGCCGATCGCCGTCGGCGGCAGTCCCGGTCGGCGCCCCGGTGACGGCCCGGCGCACCGCCTCTCGGGCACCGATCCGCCCGACGACCGAGTTCTCCGGGTCGCCGACCATGTCGTGGCCCATGCTCTTCACCAATTCGGTGACCGTGTTCTCCGGCATCCCGGTGATCTTCGCCATCACCGGACCGGCCACGTCATAGGACAGATCGGGCAGCGGCAGGCTGGTCCGGGACAGTCCGAGCTCCTCGGCGAACAGCGAGATCAGCTCCGGATAACTGAGCACGGTCGGCCCGACCAGATCGCGATGGCCGTTCCACGGCGTGGACTCGCCGGCCTCGATGAGCACCCGCACCACATCGGCAGCCGCCACCGGCTGCACCCGGTGGTCCAGCCACTGCGGCGCGGGCAGCACCGGCATCCGCTGCACGAGCCGTCGGATCAGTTCGAAGGAGGTCGATCCGGCGCCGAGCACCACCGCTGCCCGGAACACCATCACCGGCACCGGGGACTCCTCGGTGAGGATCTCCTCCACCTGCAACCGCGACGTCAGGTGATCGGACAGTTCCCCCTCCGGCACGATCCCGGACAGGTAGACCATCGACCGGCAACCGGCCGCCTCACAGGCGGCGGCGAAGTTGCGGGCCGCCTCGGCTTCCCGATCGACATATCCCGAGGAGGTCATCGAGTGCACCAGGAAGTAGCCAACCTCGCAGCCGGTGAGGGCGGCGCGCGCGGAATCAGCGTCCTGCAGGTCGAACGGCCGTACCTCCACCTGGTCGGCCCAGGCGTACCCGCTCGCCTTCGCCGGATCCCGGAACCCGGCCACGACCGAATGGCCCGCGCCGAGCAGCGAAGGGATCAACCGGGATCCCACATAACCGCTGGCACCGCTGACGAATGCTTGCACTGGCTGTCTCCCTCACCCGACTGAATCCGACCGATTGGGTAGTCTCCGGGTCACGGAGAGTGTCTGTTCTTCGACACCGTACTCCCACCCCCTGCCAGTCCGAGCCGAAGCCGATCCCGGGAGGATCCATCAGCGACACCGTGAACAAGTCCGCGCCGGTGGGCGCACGCCACTGGGTGTTGCGGATCGGGGTCCTGCTGCTGGGTGCGGCGTTCCTGGCCGGCACCTTCAGGTTCGACTACGACAGCATCTGGTTCTACCTGTTGTCGGTCGGGCTCGGGCTGTCCTGGCTGGCGGTGTGGTGGGTCGACCGTGCCGCGGCAGCAGCAGCGGAGCCGCCCCGGTTCTCGGTGGTACGCAGGGTGCTGCTCGGGCTCGGGGCGGGTGCGGCGCTGGCAGCGGCCTGTGCGGTCGGGGCACTGCTGTTCGGTGACGTGCCGGTGATCGGGCCGTCGATCGCCGAGGTGATCTCCCCGGTGCAGTCCTCGATCCTGCCGGTCGCCGTCACCGCCCTGGCGGTCGGCGCGACTGAGGAGTTCGCCTTCCGCGGCGGGGTCTTCGCCTGGTTCGACCGCCGCCCGATCGTCTGGTCCACTCTCGTCTACGTGGTGATCACCGCGGGCACCGGCTCGATCTCGCTGGTGATGGCCGCTGTGTTCCTGGGGGCCGGCACCGGCATCCTGCGCGCCTGGACGAGGTCGCTGATCGCCCCGGTGCTCTGCCACGTGGTCTGGTCGGCGCTGTTGTTGCTGGTGCTACCGCAGGTCGTCGCCCGCTTCGGCGGCTGAGTCCTTCGTACCGCCCACCAGCTTCAGCCCGATCACCGCGCCGACGATCCCCAACAGGAAGATGATCTTGGGTGCCGACACGGCCTCGGCCCCGGTCAGCATCGCCCAGGTCACGGTCAACGCTGCGCCCACTCCGACCCAGACGGCATAACCGGTACCGATCGGGATCGTCCGAACCGCCTGCCCCAGACCGATCATGCTCGCCACCACCGCGACGGCGAAGACGGCGGTGGGCAGCGGACGGGTGAATCCCTCCGACATCCCCAGCGCCGTCGCCCAGACAGCCTCCAGGACCGCACTCACCAGCAGGATCAACCACGGCATCAGCTGACCACCTTCAAGCCGATCACCGAACCGACCAGGACGACCAGCAGCAGCGAGCGCGCGATCGTCGGCCGTTCCTGGCCACTGACGAATCCCCAGAGCACGGTCAGGCTCGCCCCGATGCCGACCCAGACCGCATAGGCAGTACCGGTCGGGATGGTGATCATGGCCCAGGACAATCCGGCCATGCTGATCACCACGGCGATCACGAAGATCGCTGTGGGCAGTTTGCGGCGCAAGCCGTTGGAGGCGCCCAGGGCAGTGGCCCAGACGGCTTCCAACATGCCGGAGACGATCAGGATCAACCAGTCCACGTACCCTCCGATGATCATGAACGCCCGTGATCCGGGTGGACTCCGATGCTAACCACTCGCAGATCCGGGTCGACGGCCGGGCAGGGAGAATGGGTGAGGATCGGGCAGAATGCAGCGATGCGATTGTGGAGTCTGCACCCCGGCTATCTGGACCGCCAAGGCCTCACCGCCGGCTGGCGGGAAGCCCTGCTGGCCCAGGCGGTGCTGGCCGGGCGGACCAAGGGATACCGCTCGCATCCGCAACTGGCCCGCTTCCGTGCCGCAACCGATCCGTCGGCGAGCATCGGCGGTTTCCTGGTCGGCATCGCGGACGAGGCCGATCGGCGCGGTTACCGCTACGGCCGTTCCCGGATCCTCACCCCCACCGATCCGCCGGCGGTGGCGATCGAGGTCACCGACGGCCAGCTCGGGTACGAGTGGGAGCACCTGCTGGCCAAACTGCGGCAGCGCTCCCCGCAGGTCGCCGAGGAGCACGCCGGCGTCACCGTACCCCGTCCGCATCCGTGCTTTCGGCAGGTCCGGGGTCCGGTGGCCGAATGGGAACGCCGATGACCCTCGCCCGATGATCAGCTGGGATCGGCCGAGCTGACCGCCGCGGCCAGGGCCGCGCGGCAGGCACGGACCCGCGGGGTCTCGGCGATCGATCCCCGGGTGGCGGTGAAGACGGTACGCCGGGGCCCCCCGGCCAGGTCCAGCAGGCGAAGCCGGGCCCGGGTCGATGCCTGCAGCAGACCGGGCAGGATCGCCACCGCCATCCCGGCCTCGATCAGTGCCAGGTGGGTCTGCAGATCGGCGGTCTCGAACCGCACATCGGGTTCGAAACCGGCACTCCGACAGGCCTGCTCGGCCCAGTGGCGCGACGCCGCGCCGGGCGGTTCCATCACCCAGGGACGATCCGCGCAGTCGGCGATCGAACCGACATCGGACCACCCGTCGGGTACGCCGAGCTGCAACCGGTCGCTGGTCAGCCCGACCCGGTCGAGCTCGGGATGCCAGGGCGCGGCATGGCCCGGGTACTGCTCGGCGATCACCAGGTCGAAGGACCGCAGCCAGGTCTGGTGCAGTGCGGTCTCGGGTTCGCGCTGACTCACCGTCACCCGCAACTGGGGGTGATGGGTCTGCAGATGGTCAAGCATCTGCACGGTGAACGCGAGCGCCGCGGACTGGAAGATCGCCACCCGCATCGTCCCCGAGGCCTTCTCCTCGGCGCCGGCCAGCTCGGCGGCCGCCCGGTCCAACCGGTCCAGGATCGCTGCGGTGTGCTCGACCAGCACCTCCGCGGCCGAGGTCAGGCGTACCCGCCGGCCGACCTTGCGCAACAGCGGCTGGCCGACCTCGCGCTCCAGCAGGGCGAGTTGCTGGGAGACCGAGGACGGGCTCTGATGCAGGGCCTCGGCCACTTCGGCCAGGGTGCCGCGCAGACTCAGCTCATGCAGCAACCGCAGTCGCCGTAGGTCGTACACGCCACCCCCCATGATTCGGAGTCTCTTATTGATACTCGTCAGAAAACATCGCTTTACCTGATGCTACGACCCCGCGGATACTGAGGGAAAGCGTGAGTATTCCAGGAGGGGCCGATGACCACCGAGCAGCACAGCGAGATCCGGGCCGGGGAGCCGTCGGTCGCCGAGGTGGAGGCCCTGGTCCGTCACTGGCTGGCCGAGGCCGCCAAGGAACCCGTCGACCCGGCTGCCAAACAACTGGCACAGGTGCTGACCGACCCCACCGGGTTGGAATTCACCGTCGGCTTCGTCGATCGGGTGATCCGTCCGGAGGATCTCGGGGTGGCCGCCGACAGTCTGCAGGAGCTCGCCGCCAAGGCGCCGGCCTTCCTGCCCTGGCATCTGCGCACAGCGGTGAAGCTGGGGGCTGCGGTGTCCAAGGTGGCGCCCTGGCCGGTGATCCCGATCGCCCGCCGGGCACTGCGGGAGATGGTCGGCCACCTGCTGGTCGATGCCAGCGATGCCAAGCTGGGCAAGGCGATCGCACGGATCCGCGAACGCAACGTCCGGTTGAACATCAATCTGCTCGGTGAGGCGGTACTCGGGCAGACCGAGGCCGAGCGGCGGATGGCCGGCACCCGCCGGCTGCTCGAGCGCGACGACGTGGACTACGTCTCGATCAAGGTCTCCGCGGCCGTCTCGCCGCATTCGGCCTGGGCCTTCGATGCCGCCGTGGATCACATCGAGCAGTCGCTGTTGCCGCTGTACCGACTGGCATCGCAGTCACCGACGCCGAAGTTCATCAACCTGGACATGGAGGAGTACCGCGACCTCGATCTGACCATGGCGGTCTTCATGCGACTGCTGGACCGGCCGGAGCTGCTCGACCTGGAGGCAGGCATCGTGCTCCAGGCGTACCTGCCCGATGCGCTGGGGGCGATGGTCGAGCTGCAGGAATGGGCCGCCGCCCGGCGGGCCCGTGGCGGTGCGCCGATCAAGGTACGACTGGTGAAGGGTGCCAATCTGCCGATGGAGCAGGTGGAGGCGTCCCTGCACGACTGGCCGCTGGCGACCTGGGGCAGCAAACAGGACTCCGACACCAACTACAAGCGCGTTCTGCACTACGCGCTGCAGCCCGAACATGCCCGCAATGTGCGACTCGGTGTGGCCGGACACAACCTCTTCGACGTCGCCCACGCCTGGTTGCTCGCCGGGAACCTCGGCGTCGTCGATCAGGTCGACTTCGAGATGCTGCTGGGGATGGCGCAGGGTCAGGCCGAGGCGGTACGGCGTACCGTCGGCCAGCTGCTGCTCTACGTACCGGTGGTGCATCCGGAGGACTTCGACGTCGCGATTGCCTATCTGGTGCGCCGGCTGGAGGAGGGCGCCAGCCAGGAGAACTTCATGTCGGCGGTCTTCTCCCTGAACGACGATCCGACGCTCTTCGCCCGGGAGCGTGACCGCTATGTCGCCTCCCTCGCCGGAGTGGACGACCAGATTCCGTTGCCGAACCGGCGGCAGGACCGGCGCAACGAGGATCCGGCCGATTCGATCAAGCCGGTCTTCGACAATGTCCCCGACACCGACCCGGCACTGGCCGGCAACCGGGAGTGGGGGACGACGATCATCGACGCCATCGACGGATCGCAGCTCGGTGAGCAACTGGTCACCGAGCACACGGTGAGCGATGTCGAGGAGCTCGAATCCCTCGTGTCCACCGCAGTCGGCGCCAGTGCCGAGTGGGGAGCGCTCGGCGGTGCCGGTCGGGCGGCGGTGCTGCGCAAGGCGGCGGCCGTGCTCGCTGAGCGTCGGGCCGAACTGCTGGAGGTGATGGGGGCCGAATGCGGCAAGACCCTGGACCAGAGCGACCCCGAGATCTCCGAGGCGATCGACTTCGTCAACTATTACAGCTCGCTGGCCGAACAGCTCGACCAGCTCGACGGCGCCCGTCAGGTGCCGGTGAAGCTGACCGTGGTGACGCCGCCGTGGAACTTCCCGGTCGCCATCCCGACCGGGTCGACCACCGCAGCGTTGGCGGCCGGATCATCGGTGATCATCAAGCCGGCGCCGCAGGCAGCCCGATGCGGGTCGGTGATGGTGCAGGCCCTGTGGGATGCCGGTGTGCCCCGTGCGGTGCTGCAGTTGGTGCACACGGACGAGGGTGAGGTGGGCAAGCGGCTGATCTCGCATCCCGAAGTCGATCGGCTGATCCTCACCGGTGCCTTCGACACCGCATCGCTGTTCCGTGAGTTCCGCCCCGATCTGCCGCTGCTGGCCGAGACCAGCGGGAAGAACGCGATCATCGTCACCCCGCATGCCGATCTTGATCTTGCTGTGAAGGATCTGGTCAACTCCGCCTTCGGTCACGCCGGACAGAAGTGCTCGGCGGCCTCGCTGGGGATCCTGGTCGGCTCGGTCGCAGGCTCGCGCCGTTTCCTTGATCAGCTCACCGACGCCGTGCGCTCGTTGAAGGTGGGCTATCCCTCGGATTCGACCACCCAGATGGGGCCGATCATCGAACCGGCCTCGGGCAAGCTGCGGCGCGCGTTGACCGAGTTGGCCCCGGGCGAGCAGTGGCTGGTCGAGCCGCGACAGCTCGACGACAGCGGTCGCCTGTGGTCGCCGGGCGTGAAGACCGGGGTGGCCCGCGGATCGGAGTTCCATCTCACCGAGTACTTCGGTCCGGTGCTGGGCCTGATCCGGGCCGACGACCTCGCCGAAGCGGTGCAGATCCAGAACCAGGTCGACTACGGTCTGACCGCCGGACTGCACTCCCTCGACCGTGACGAACTGGAGTACTGGTTGGCCGGTGTGCAGGCCGGGAACCTCTACGTCAATCGTGGGATCACCGGTGCGATCGTTCGCCGGCAGCCCTTCGGGGGATGGAAGAAGTCGGCCGTCGGTCCCGGCACCAAGGCCGGTGGCCCGAACTACCTGATCGGGCTGAGCGACTTCGAGACCTCCGGTGCCCGCGACGGTGCGTCGATCAGCGCGGCGATCGAGAAGTTGATCACCGGTGTCGAACTCCCCGACCGCGACCGGGAGTTCCTGGTCCGGTCGACCGGTTCGGATGCCCTTGCCTGGCAACAGGAGTTCGGAGTCACCCGCGACATCAGCGGTCTGCTGGCCGAGCAGAATCATCTGCGTTATGTACCCACCGCAGTGACCATCCGCGACGAGGGTGCGCCGGTGGCCGGACTGCTGCGGGTGCTGGCCGCCGGTGTGCTCAGCGGTGCCCAGGTACGGGTGTCGGTGCCGGCCGCGTTGCCCGACGGCCTGGCCGATCTGGTACGCCGCCACGCCTCCTATGTGGTCGAGGACGATGTCGCCTGGCGGCAACGGCTGACCGGTCCCGACGCTCCCGCGCGGGTGCGCCTGCTGGCCGGTGAGCGGCAACGGTTCGCCGAGCAGAGTGGTGGCCGGGCCGACATCGCCCTCTACGCCCAGCCGGTGACCGAGGCCGGGCGGGTCGAGCTGCTGCCGTACCTGGTCGAACAGGCGGTCTCGATCACCGCGCACCGCTTCGGGTCACCGACCTCCTTGGTCGACGGTCTGTTGTGACGCAGGGCTCCCGGACGGGGATGGCTTCGTGACGAGTCCTCTGGTTAGGCTTACCTGAGTCATTCAGGTGTCCAGCCGGAGGTAGTCCATGAGCTTCAAGGAAGCCAGCAAGTTCACCACCATGTGTGAGGTGGCGGTGATCGCGAATGAGCAGATCAGCCCCAACTTCCGCCGGATCACGGTGGCCGGTGAGGAACTGGCGCAGCTTCCCCGCCATGGCTTCGATCACTGGTTCCGGCTGTTCCTGCCCCAGGAGTCCGGGGAGACCAATTTCGACCTGCCGAAGAAGCTGGGCCTGATCGGCTACGTCAAGTTCATGCGGATGAACTCGGCCACCCGGCCGTACCTGCGCAACTACACGGTGGCCGAGTTCCGCCCCGACCAGCGCGAACTCGACATCGACTTCGTGGTGCACGGCGACCACGGCCCAGCCAGTCGCTGGGCGCAGCGGGCGGGTGCCGGGGACACGGTGGTGCTGGTCGACCAGGGCCGCGGATTCGATCCCGACCCCGGTGCTGCGCAGTACCTGCTGGCCGGTGACGAGACCGTGCTGCCGGCGATCGCCGGGATTCTTCGCGATCTTCCCCGTGAGGCCAGGGGGCTGGCGGTGCTGGAGGTCGCCGACGCAGGGGACCGGCGTGAGCTGGCCGCGCCCGCCGGGTTCGACATCCGCTGGCTGGTCCGCACCGACGAGCATCCCGGGTCGCTGGCACTGGCCGAACTCAAGACCTGGCAGCCCGATGATCCGAAGAGCCTGAGTGCCTACATCTGCGGTGAGCACGAACTGCCTGTGGGCGGTCGACGGCACCTGGTCTCACTCGGCGTACCGAAGTCGCGGATCGCCTTCGTCGGCTACTGGCGCCAGGGCAAGGCCGCCTACTGAACGCGGACCGGGTCGCACCCGGTCGTTCCCGGGGCTGTTTCGTGATCGCCGTACTGGTGAGTAACATAGGTCGCGTACCCTACTGAGGAGACGACCATGGTCGACAGCGTTGCCGAACACACCGACGAGGAACTGCATCCGCCGCTGGAGTTGGGCGTCGAAGCACCCGAGACCGAGTTGGACTCGGCCTGGTTGGGTCGGCATCTCCTGGGCAAGTGGGAGGAACAGCGGCTGGCCGGGCGGCGCAAGGCTGCCGATCCCCGTTATCAGCGCATCGACGGGCTCAGCATGGACGAGCACCGGGCACGGGTCACCGAACAGGTGAAACTGCTGGCCGATGACGGTGCGGCCCTGGCCGCCTTCCCCGCCCGGCTGGGTGGTCGTGATGATCATGGTGGCAACATCGCCGGTTTCGAGGAGCTGGCGCTGGCCGACCCGTCACTGCAGATCAAGGCCGGGGTGCAGTTCGGCCTCTTCGGCGCCGCCATCCTGCACCTGGGCACCGAACGCCATCACGACGAGTTGCTGCCGCCGATGATGAGCCTGCAGAACCCGGGCGCCTTCGCCATGACCGAGACCGGACACGGTTCCGATGTGGCCTCGATCGGTACCACCGCGACCTACGATCCCGCCACCGAGGAGTTCGTGATCCACACCCCCTTCCGGGCGGCCTGGAAGGACTACCTGGGCAATGCCGCGGTGGACGGGCGGGCAGCGGTCGTCTTCGCCCAGTTGATCACCGGCGGCGAGCGCCAGGGTGTGCACGCGTTCTACGTGCCGATCCGCGATGCCGAGGGCAACTTCCTGCCCGGTGTGGGCGGTGAGGACGACGGCCTGAAGGGCGGACTGGGTGGTGTCGACAACGGGCGCCTGCATTTCGACCAGGTCCGGATCCCCCGTACCCAACTGCTGAACAGGTACGGCGATGTGGCCCCCGACGGGACCTACAGCAGCCCGATCGCCAGCCCCGGGCGACGCTTCTTCACCATGCTCGGCACCCTGGTCCAAGGCCGGGTCTCGATCGACGGCGCGGCGGTCGTGGTGTCCAAGGCGGCCCTGGCGATCGCCATCCGTTACGGCGCCGAGCGGCGGCAGTTCCACGCCAGCTCGACCGAGGAGGAAGAGGTCATCCTCGACTACCGCAGCCATCAGCGGCGGTTGTTCACCCGGCTGGCCGACACCTATGCCCGCAGCTACGTCCACGACCGGCTGCTGGACGATCTGGACGAGGTCTTCAGCGGCACCGACGACACCCCCGAACGCCGCGAGGACCTGGAAACCCTGGCGGCCGGGGTCAAGGCGGTCTCCAGCTGGCAGGCCCTGGACATCCTGCAGGAGTGCCGGGAGGCCTGTGGCGGAGCCGGGTTCCTGCAGGCCAATCGGCTCACCCAGCTGCGGGCCGATCTCGATGTCTATGCCACCTTCGAGGGCGACAACACCGTCTTGTTGCAGCTCGTCGGCAAGCGGTTGCTGAGTGATTACGCCAAGCAGTTCAAGGGGGCGAATGCGGCTGCGCTGGCCCAGTTCGCCGCCAAGGAGCTGGCCGGTCGGGCGGCCTCGCTGGTCGGCTTCCACCAGCTCTCCCAGGACGTGGGCGATCTCTGGCGGGCATCCTCGGCCTCGGTCGCCCTGCGACGACGCGCGGTGCAGACCGAGCTGTTGACCGATCGGGTCAGCAGCATCGTCGGTGACATCGCAATGCGCCTGCGCAGCGTCGGACGCGATGACCCCGCGGCTGCGGCGAAGGCCTTCAACAATGTGCAGAACGAACTGCTGGACGCAGCCCGGGCCTGGGTGGAGTTGAAGACCTACGAGGCCTTCGCCGACGCGGTGGCACAGATGCCGGACGCCACCCGGACCGTGATGAAGGATCTGCGGGATCTCTACGCGCTGTGGCTGATCGAGAAGAACCTGGCCTGGTACCTGGCCAATGGCCGGCTCTCCGGCGCCCGGGCGAAGGTCGTCAGTTCCACCATCGAGCGGCTGCTGGTGAAGATCCGCCCGCACGCACTGGGTCTGGTCGATGCCTTCGGCTACGGCGACGAACACCTGCGCGCCGAGATCGCCACCGGTGCCGAGGCCCGGCGGCAGCAGGAGGCAGCGGCTCACCGGGAGTGAGGCTCGGGCCATCCGGTCGAGGCGGCGGCTGACGTGACAGGCTGGCGGGGTGGAGGAGCAACTGCTGGCGCCGTTGGCTGCGGTGAGCATGATCGGCGCCTGGTTCGTCGTCTGTGAGGTGGCCGCGCGCTTCGCCGCCGGTGCCGAGGTGGAACTCTTCCGCAAGGCCGCACATATCGGAGGGACGGTGCTCGCCGCCGGCTCGCTGCTCTGGGTGGAGGTCATCGACTATGTGCTGATCGGGCTCGCCTTCGCCGTGGTGATGGCCGTGCTGCCGCGGTTCGTGCCGTTGCAGGCCATGAGCGAACGAGTCTCCGCCGGGCCGATCGCCTACGGCCTGGGTGTCGCCTGCGCCGCGCTGGTGGCGCCGAATGCGGCGATCTTCGGGGCCGCCCTGCTGATTCTCGGCCTGGCCGACACCGCCGCGGTGGTGATCGGCAAGCGATGGCCGCTGCGCCGGCTGCGCAGCGGCAAGAGCGTCGGCGGAGGCCTCGGCTTCTGGCTGATCGCCGCGATGCTGCTCGCAGGCGTCGGTGCGGTCGCCTGGCCGCTGGCCCTCGCCGTGGCCGTGCTGCTGGCCTTGGTTGAACTGGCCACCCCCGGCGGCTGGGACAACCTCAGCGTGCCGGCTGCCGTGGCCGCGCTGGGCTGGTTGATGGTCTGAGAAGGTCTGGCGTACCGCGCCTCGAGTCGGGCCGGCGTCAGCACGCCGATTTCGTGGCTCCAGATCGTCGAATCGGACCCGCAGTGCGTGATCGGGGCGACTGGAGCCACATTCTCGGTGTCAGGTGCCGGTCAACCTCCCCAGGAATGAAACCCGAGACACCCGCGTTGACCCGTATGATTGAAGAATCAACTAATCAGGAGTCAGGATGCAACTCGGAATCTTCACCGTCGGTGATGTCACCCGCGACCCCACGACCGGCCGTACCGTCAGCGAGCACGAGCGGATCAAGAACACCGTGGTCATGGCGAAGAAGGCCGAGGAGATCGGACTCGACGTGTTCGCCACCGGTGAGCACCACAACCCGCCGTTCGTCCCCAGCTCACCCACCACCACCCTGGCCTACATCGGCGCGCAGACCGAGCGGATCATCCTCTCCACCTCGACCACGCTGATCACCACCAACGATCCGGTGAAGATCGCCGAGGACTATGCGACCCTGCAGCACCTGACCGACGGCCGGGTGGACCTGATGATGGGCCGCGGGAACACCGCGCCGGTCTACCCCTGGTTCGGCCGCGACATCCGCGACGGGATCGAACTGGCGGTCGAGAACTACGCCCTGTTGCACCGGTTGTGGCGCGAGGAGGTCGTGAACTGGAGCGGCAAGCACCGCACCGCGCTGCAGGGTTTCACCGCCACCCCGCGCCCGCTGGACGGCGTACCGCCGTTCGTCTGGCACGGTTCGATCCGTAGCCCGGAGATCGCCGAACAGGCCGCCTATTACGGCGATGGCTTTTTCCACAACAACATTTTTTGGCCGATGAGTCACACCAAGCAGATGGTGAACCTCTACCGGCAACGCTGGGAGCACTACGGCCACGGACCGGCCCGGACGGCGATCGTCGGCCTGGGTGGACAGTTCTACATGGCGAAGAACTCCCAGGACGCGGTACGCGAGTTCCGGCCCTACTTCGACCAGGCCCCGGTCTACGGACACGGTCCCTCCCTGGAGGAGTTCAGCCGGCTGACCCCATTGACGGTCGGTAGTCCGCAGCAGGTGCTGGAACGCTATGCCGCCATGCGCGAGGACGTCGGCGACTACCAGCGCCAGCTGTTCCTGATCGACCACGCCGGCCTGCCGATCGACACCGTGATGCGACAGCTGGACCTGCTGGCAGAGATCCTGCCGGACCTGCGTGCCGCCTATGCCCAGGGGCGACCGGCGGACGTACCCGAGGCGCCGACCCACGATTCGTTGCTCGGGGCGAAGATCGTCGACCGGGTGGCAGCCGACCTGGCCTCGGCACGGACCGAGGAGGTGCAGTCGTGAAGCTCGCGGTGATCACCGCCGGGGTGGGCTCCCCCTCGGCCACCAAGCTGCTCGGTGACCGACTGGCCGAGGCCTTCGTCGTCGAGACCGGTGCCCAGGTCAGCCAGGTCGAACTGCGCCACCTGGCCCGGGATCTGGCCGGGCACCTGGTGACCCGGGTGCCGACGCCGGAACTGTCCGCGGCGATGGAAGCGGTCGCCGCGGCCGATGCCGTGATCGCGGTGACACCGATCTACAACGGCAGCTTCCACGGGTTGTTCAAGCTGTTCATCGACGCCCTCGATCAGGACACCCTGGCCGATGTACCGGTCCTGCTGGCGGCGACCGGCGGTACGGTGCGGCACTCGATGGCGATCCAGCAGACGCTGGTGCCGCTGTTCTTCCACCTGCGGGCACGGATCCTGCCGACCACCGTCTTCGCCGCCACCGGTGACTGGGGAGATGCCGGCTCCGAGCTGCCGGGCCGGATCGAGCGGGCAGCGCGGGAACTGGCCGATTTCGTCGACGGGGCGCCGCGGCGCAGCCGTACCGATGAATTCGCGGTGGTCCCGTTCGAGGAACTGCTGAACCGCTGAGCATGGCCGCCGGTACGCGCGTACCAGCGTCGCGGTCAGGAGCAGCGCAACTCGCCGTCGGGGGTGTCGCCGTCGGCGAAGTAGTCGACCACGGCATCGTCGACACAGGAGTCACCGCGGCCATAGGCGGTGTGGCCGGTGCCTTCGAGGGTGATCAGGTGGGCTCCCGGCTGCTGTGCCGCCAGGTCCTCGGTCCACTCATAGGGCGTGGCCGGATCGCCGGTGACACCGATCACCAGCATCGGCGGCGCCTCGGGATAGGTCTGGCGGATCGGGATCACTGCATCGACCGGCCAGGTCGGGCAGGCCAGGCTGGGTCCGAAGTAGGTGCCGAAGAGGTCCGAGCCGGACGCGGCGCTCTCGGCGTCGAGGCGGGCCTGTTCGATCCCGGTGTCACCGGCATCGAGGCAGTTGATGGCCAGGAAGGCGTTCGCCCCACCGGCGTAGTGACCGTTCGGGGCGCGGCCGTTGTAGCTGTCGGCCAGGCCCAGCAGGGCATCACCGCGACCGGCCATCGCCGCGGTCAGCGCATCGGCCAGCAGCGGCCACTGGTCGGAATCGGCGTACAGGGCAGCGATGATGCCGGTGACCGCCAGGGACTGGCTCAGGTCACGACCGCCGACCGCCAGCGGACGGCCGTCCAGGTCGTCCAGCAGACCGGTGATCCGGTCGATGATCCCGTCGGCCGAACCTTCCACCGAGCATTCCGGTGAACCGGAACACCACTCGGCGAACTCGCGCAGGGAGGCGTCGAAACCGGCCACCTGACCACTGCCCATTCCGGTGGTACGGAAACCGGTGTCGTCGCTGGGCAATGGGGCCACCGAATCCAGGGCGATCCTGCCCAGCCGATCGGGGAACAGTTCGAGGTAGGTCTGCCCGATGATCGTGCCGTAGGAGTAGCCGAAGTAGTTCAGCTTGTCGTCACCGACCAGTTCGCGCAGCAGGTCCAGGTCCTTGGCGGTGTCGACGGTGGAGACATGTTCCAGCAGTCGGCCCGAATCGGCCAGGCAGAGGTCGCCGAAGTTCCGCCAGCCCTCGACCAGGTCGTCGAACTCGGGCTCGTTGTCGGGTGACTCGTCGAGCGCCAGCAGGGCATCGCGATCGGCGTCGGTCCCGCAGCGCACCGGGGTCGAGTTGGCTGTTCCGCGCGGATCCCAGCCGACGATGTCGTAGGCCTCCAGGCCCTCGGAGCGGAAGGCCTCGACCAACGCCACTCCCGACTCACCGGGGCCGCCGGGGTTGATGAAGATCGTGCCCAGCTTCGGGGTCCGGGTCGCTGGGCGCTGCATCAGGGCCAGTGTGACGGCACTGTCGGCAGGTAGGTCCCAATCCAGGGGAGCGGCCACCTCGGCGCAGCGGAACTCACCGCAAGCACTCCAGTCGAGCTGCTGGCCACGGTAGGCGTCCAGATCGGCCAAACCGTCCCGCATCCCCGGCACCACGACATTCCCGGCATCGGACTCACCTCGATCAGGTGAGCGTTCGGCCGGGACGGGTTGTGCCGACGGTGCCGAACTGCCGGTCTCGGGTTCTGCGGTGCCGGCATCGCGTTCCAGTGATTCGCGCAGCAGGGTCGGGGCCCCGACAGCCACCACGGCGCCGAGGGAACCGGTGCCGAGGACAGCGATCGTCAACAGCACCGAGAGGGCTGCACTGCGGAGGCGGGGCACCCGGCCATGGTAGACGGCGAAGGCCAATCTGCACGCTTCCTGCGCGCCGCAGCGGCAGTCATCGGTGATCGGCGCCGAAGAGGTCGGCGGCCAGTGCCGGCGGGTAGGGCCCGTAGCCGTTCCTGGCCGCCGATCGCCGGCGTGCACCGGGCAGGGCGGTGATCACCTTCAGCAGCCGGCCGGGAATCAACGGCCGGTTGCGTTCCCGGGCGTCGGCGGCGCGCTGCTCGGTCCGTACCTGTGCCTGCTGGACCTGGACGATGGCCGGTTCCCGGGCGCTCTGGATGGCCGACATGACCTCGGCTCCGGGCCGCTCGGTACGGCGCAGCGCCGGGACCAGCAGGTTGGCCGCGACCACTGCGTCCTGCAGCGCCATCAGGATCCCGTTGCCACCCACCGGGGAGATTACATGTGCGGCATCACCGATCAGCAACAACCCCTCGCGGTGCCAGGTACGTACCCGCTTGAGCTCCACCGAGAGCAGCGTGATCTGGTCGAACCCGGTCAGCAGCTCGATCCGATCGCCGAGCCAGCCCAGGTGGGCCGCCAGGAACTGCTTGATCGGCGCCACACCGGCGCTGCGGGCGGCGGCGTACCCGCCCTTGGGTACGGTCACCCCGATCTGCCAGTCCTGCACACCACCGAGCAGTCCGGCATAGGCGTCGCGGCCGAAGTAGAGGTCGACATCGGCCTCGGCCGGATCGTCGGGCCGTCGTGGCATCCGGAACCACAGCAGATCGGTGGTGGCACCAAGATCATCGACCGGAAGCTCGGAAAGCGCACGCAGCTTGGAGAAACGGCCATCGGCGGCGATGACCAGATCGGCCCGCAACTCCCGGGGACCGTCGGCGTCCCGCCAGGCAACCCCGGCCACCCGATCTCCGTCGAAGATCAACTTCCTGACCCGGGCGCCGGTGATCACGGTGAACTCCGGCAGTGCGGCGGCCCGCCCGGCGAGGAAGTCGAGGAACCGTACCTGCGGCATCAGGGCAACGAACGGGAAGCGGGAGTCCAGTTTCGTGTAATCGGTGGTGATCACCGTGCCGGCCGGGGTGAACATGCGGAACCGGGTGGCCTTGAAATGGGGGAGTGCCAGCAGGTCCTCGGCCAGCCCGAGCCGATCCATCAGCTCCAGGGTCCACGGATGCAGCGAATCACCCCGGAAGTCCCGGTCGAAGTCCTGGTGCGACTCCAGCAAGGTGACCGCGATCCCGGCGCGGGCCAGCAGGTACGCCGCCAGCATCCCGCCCGGGCCGCCGCCGACCACGATGCAGCGCGGGGCTGTCGGTTCCTCGGGCTGCGGTTCATCGGGCTGCGGTTCATCGGGCCCCGGGTCATCCGTCACTCATCGACCCTAGCCCGCCGCTGCCCGAACTCATCGGGAGCTGTGGCGACCTCCACCCGCTCCGAGGTCACCATAACTTCCGACAATCTGTCAGGACCAGATGCCGGAGGTGCCGCGTCGGTGGCTGTCCAGCAGATGGGTGTCGACGATCCCGACCGCCTCCATCAGCGCGAACATGGTGGTCGGGCCGACGAAGCGGAAGCCTTTGCGCTTCAGCGCCTTCGACAGTGCCAGTGACTCCGCCGAACGGGTCGGTACGTCGGCGAGCTCCCGTGGCACCGGGGTGGTCCGGGGCCGGAAGCTCCAGATGAAGTCGGCCAGACCGCCCTCGTCCCGCAGGGCGAGCGTCGCCTGGGCATTGGCGATCGTGGCGTCGATCTTCGACCGGTTCCGGACGATCCCGGCATCGGCCCGCAACCGCTCCCGATCGGCCTGCCCGAATCCGGCCACGATCTCGGGGTCGAAGTCGGCGAAGGCGACCCGGAAGTTCTCCCGCTTCCGCAGGATGGTGGCCCAGGACAGACCGGACTGGAAGGCCTCCAGGCTGAGCCGCTCGAACAGCCCGCGTTCGTCGCGTACCGGCATCCCCCACTCGGTGTCGTAGTAGGTGCGCAGCAAGGGGTCGACCGCGGCCCAGGCCGGGCGACGCAGACCGTCCTCGCCCAGCACCGTCATCGGGTCACCACCCACCGCCGCCACCACCGCCGACGCCACCACCACCACTGAAGCCGGATCCACCACCCGAACCCGAGCTCGGCGCGGTCATCGCCGAGGTGGCGGCAGTGCTGAACCCGTCCAGGGATGCGGCGAACGAGGCCGCTCCGTCGGGATCGAAGATCCACGGGCTGGCTCCGACGTACCAGGCGGGGACCACCAGATCGACATCGTCGCGCTGGGCCAGCTCGGCGAACACCCGGGTCCAGCGGTCGGTGAGTCCCCAGATCATCGCGTACGGCAGGTACCGGGAGAAGATGTCCACACCCTCCTCGAACCGGATCTGGTCGGCCTCGGCGGTCCGCAGATAGGTACGGAAACCCGCGGCCTGGACGTTCAGCGCGGTACCGGTCGCCGACCGCCCGGGTACGCCGGAGGCCAGCACCGCCACCACCACCCCGAGTGCCAGCACCGCGACACCGACCAGGCCGATACCGAGGGTGAAACCGAGCGCGAGGAACAGCGCCACACCGAGCACGATCAAGCCGGTGGCGCTCAGGCCCCAGACAGCCCGGCTGCGTCGGGGATCGGATCGGAACCACCCCGAAGACGCGACCTCGTCGAACAGCTTCGCCAGGGTCCGCTCGGAGGGTTTCTGCAGGCCACCGGCCGTGGACAGGTCGACCGTCGGCCCGTCGGCGAAGAGACTGTCCAGCAGGACCCGCTCATAGCCGCGCAGCCCGGCCGGCTGTTTGTCGGTGGCCCGCAACAGCCAGCCAGCGGAATCCTGTTTCGACTCGGTGCCCACCTGCTCGATCAACAGATGCCCGCGCGCCGCCAGATCGACCAGGGTGGCGCTGACCGCGGTCTGCCGCGTCTGCTTGCTGGCCAGCACATCCAGCTCGGCGGGGCGGACATCGTTCGGCGGGGTGAACTGCACGGCGATCGGGCCCTTGCGGTACGGGGTGGTCGATGCGGTGCCGGGGTCCTGCGGGCGCTGACCTGGAGTCAGGTCGGTGAAGGTGAGGTCGGCCTCCCGGCGGCGCAGCGCGACCGCGATCGCGGCGCCCGCGGCGGCCACCAGTGCTGCCAGACCGGCCGAGACCGGGTTCAGGCCGACGACCCGGCCGAAGGTGTATCGCTCGGTCAGGATCGGCTGTACGCCGGGGAAACTGCCGGCCGGCATGGCGGCCACGACTTGCATCCCGTCGCCCGGTTCCAGTTCGGCGATCGGGCCGTAGGTGGCCGAACGATCGTCCGGGCCGGGGGAGAACGCACACGGTTGGTCGTAGTCCTCACCGATCCAGCAGGCGTGGCCGGCGAGGTCGACCGGGGTACGGGTGGTGACCGTGACCTCGCGCAGGGGGATCTCCCAGCCGGTGCCGATGGCATTCCAGCTCAGCTCGTCCAGACCGCTGCCCGGGGCATCCGGATTGAGCACCCCGGCGATGGTGTAACCCACCCGGTAGCGGTGCACACCTTCGAGCTCGACGTCCTCGTCGCCGATCCGGATCAACACCGCACCCCGTTCACGCTCGGTCTCGATCAGGGCCGGTGCGGTGTCGCTGCTGGCGGTGATCTCACTCACCGGCAATGATCGCCAGTGCTCGGAATCGTCGGGGATCTCCATCCGTTCGGGCACGGTGAGGTACGGGCCGTGCCCGGAGTCGTCACCGAAGTTGAAGTCGAAGTCGAGCACGACATCGAGTGATCCGTCGGGCTGCAGAGTGGCGTCGACGGCCATTCTGTCGATCGAATCGTCGTCACTGTCATCGGCGCGGGCAACGGCGGTGGAGCCGAGCAGCAGCGTGAGGCCGACGATCATGATCATCATCAACCGGAGCCAGGACCGGCTTCGCGGCAATGGGAAAGCAGGGCTGGTCATCTGATCACTCCACAGGATCGGCGGTCTCGGCGCATCGGACACGCCGAGGCTGTCGTGCAGGTCACCGGTCGAGGATGCGCCGAGGCGTGCGGGGTTCGATCCCCGCACCCCTCGCACACCCGATCGGCGCCACGCCGACATGCTAACGAGTCGACATGCCACCGAGCGGATCAGGTCAGGACCGAGTGGATCAGGTCAGGGCGGTGAGCACCCGGTCCAGGGCCTGCACCGCACGGGTGATGTCCTCGGCGGAAACCGTCAGTGCCGGCCGGAAGCGGATCGAGGACTCCCCGCAACCGAGCATGAACACGTGCTCATCGCTCCGCAGATGCTCGACCACCTGATCGCGTAGCTGCGCCGAGGGCAGCGTCACCGCACACATCAGGCCCAGTCCGCGGGGGTCGCTCACCGACTCGTGCCGGGAGGCGAGCTCCTGCAACTGCTGCAGCAGCTCGGCACCGCGTGCCTCGGCATTGTCGATCAACTGCTCGGCTTCGATCACCTGCAGGATCCGGCGCGAACGCACCATGTCGGTCAGGTTCCCGCCCCAGGTGGAGTTGATCCGCGAGGGGACTTCGAAGACGTTGTCGGCCACCTCGTCGACGCGGCCGCCGGCCATGATGCCGCAGACCTGCAGCTTCTTGCCGAAGCTGACCACATCGGGCTGCACCCCGAGCTTCTGGTACGCCCAGGCGGCGCCGGTCAGCCCGCAACCGGTCTGCACCTCGTCGAAGATCAACAACGCATCGTGCTCGATGCACAACTGCTTCATCGCCGCCAGGAACTCCGGCCGCAGATGCCGGTCACCACCCTCGCCCTGGATCGGTTCGCAGATGAAGGCGGCGATGTCATCACCCTCGTTCTCGAAGTGGGTCAGTGCCTGTTCCAGTGCCGTCCGTTCCAGCGCCTCGACGTCATGGTGCTCGGAGACGTAGGGCGCCTCGATCCGTGGCCAGTCGAACTTCGGGAAACGGGCGACCTTGTTCGGATCGGTGTTGGTCAGGCTCATGGTGTAACCGGTGCGGCCGTGGAAGGCCCCGGTCAGATGCATGATCCTGTTGCCGAGATCGGGGCTCTTGCCGGTGGCCTGGTTGCGGCGGCTCTTCCAGTCGAAGGCCACCTTCAAGGCGTTCTCCACCGCGAGTCCGCCGCCTTCGACGAAGAACAGATGGGGCAGCTCGGGATCGCCGAGCACCCGGGCGAAGGTGTCGACGAACTCGGCCATCGGTACCGAGTAGATGTCGGAGTTCGAGGGCTTGTTGATCGCCGCCTTGGTGAGTTCGGCACCGAACTCGGCATCCTCGGCCAGGCTGGGGTGGTTCATCCCCAGGGCGGAGGAGGCGAAGAAGGTGAACATGTCGAGGTATTGCTGCCCGTTGCGTTGATCGACCAGCTCCGATCCGCGGGAGTGGGTGAGGTCGAGCACGAAGTCGAAGCCGTCGGTCAGCAGGTGCCGACTCAGCACCTCGCGCACGGCGCCGGGTTCAAGGTGTTGGGGAGTCGTCGTTGTCATGCACCAAGACTACGAATCTTTGTGTCGAGGCGCGAGTTCCCCATAAAAGCTGTTGTTACGAACAGGTTAATCGCCGAAATATTGCGCGCCCAGCACGGCGGCGAACCAGAATCCGCGCCCGAGCGCATCCCGTGGCTCGGGACGTATGCACCGATAGGGCGGAGAGGTTGGCCGTTCTCGATAGGGTTCGAGGTGTGAGTTCGCGTGCCCAGTTCCTCAGCATGCCGCCCTGGGGGCGACCGCAACTCCTCACCACCGATCCGCATCCGGCCTCCGGTGATCACCGAGATCTGGTCGTCGTCGGTACGGGCTTCACCGGTCTGACCGCAGCGGTACGGGCAGCCGAGGCCGGCGCGACGGTGACCCTGCTCAGCAACGGCCGACCCCGATCGGCGGCCCTGCCCGGCTGGTCGACACCGCTGCACGGGGAGGACCCGCACCAGATCCGCTTGTTGCACGGCGAGCCCGCCGTCGGCGGCTGGGTCGCCCAGCTGGCTCGGGCGGCCGAGCATCTGGAGACCAGCGCCGGTGACCTCGGGGTGAAGGTCGAGCAGCGCGACTTCGGGCTCTCCACCTTCGACGGCCAGTGGGCCTTCCAGCTCAGGTTCATCGCCCGTGCGCTGCGGATCGGCGGTCTGCGGGTCGACTTCGACGACCGCTCCGGTCTGCCCTTCCCGCTGCGCCCGGAGTTGGTCGTCGTCGATGGTGGGGAGATCGACCCGACCCGCTGGTTGGATGCGCTGACCCGGCGCGCGATCGACCTGGGGGTACGGGTCGTGCCCGGCCAGCTCGCCGGACTGCGGGTCCGTCGGGGGATGGCCACGGTGGAGACCGGCAGTGCACGACTGCACGCCGGACGGGTGATCCTGGCCAGTTCCGCACCGCTGGCCGACCGGGCCCTGTTGCGACCTCGGGTACGGACCGAACAGTGGCACCTGGTGGCCTTCCGGACCGAGACCTTCCCGCACCGCGAGCTGCAGGTGCTGGACCGGCCGCAGACCGTCCTGGCCCGGCACGCCGAACATCTGGTGGTCGGTCAACGCGGCGGTGCGGCGACCCAGCTGCTCGACTGGGTCGGCCGCAGGTTCCCCGACAACCGGATCACCCACGGCTGGTCGGCCACCACGACCCGCAGCATCGACGCCCTGCCGCTGGTCGGCTCGGCCAGTCTCAGCGGGGAGACCGTGCTCACCGCCAGCGGCCTCGGGCAGTACGGGCTGAGCCTGGGCACGGCTGCCGGTCTGCAACTTGCCGATGTGGTGCTCGGCCGTTCCCGGGCCGGTGAACTGCCATGGAGACCGGCCCGCGGTGTCACCGCGAACGGATTGTCCAAGCGGCTGCGTTCGGCAGCGATCGGCCCGATCCCGTTCATCACCCGGTTGAACACCCCGCCGCTGCGCGACTGAGGGCCGCGGTGCCTCAGCTGCGCACGGCCCGGTCGTGGCAGCGCCACCACCAGGAGTTCAAGCGGGCGAAGGGCGTATGGTCCTGCGCCGGCAGGGTCTGCCAGGGTTTGTCCAGGATGTAGTGCAGATTGCGTACCTGATCATCGCGCCAGAACTGCGGGTGCTGAGTGGGCAGGGTCTTCAAGGCGTTGTAGTACCACGGCAGTTGCACCCAGTTGTCGAAGATCTCGTTCAACAGGTCCTGCTCGGGGAACGGATACCGCGACAGGTCGTCGATCGCCTGCAGACGATCGACGATCCTCGCCATGGTGGTCTCGCTCGGCTGCAGCACCATCGCCCCGGAGTTGAAGTAGGCGCCCGCCGAGGGGGGCGGTGATCCCCGGCCGGAGCGATCGCACCAGGTGTAGAAGCAGTTCTCCGGCCGCCAGTCCGGCGGGTAGCTCTCGATCCGCAGCGGATTGCAGCGACAGGCGTGGCAGGCGGCGAGGTTGTCGCCGGCCAGGTCGAGGTCGAACAGCTCGTCCATCGGCTGCAGCACCAGCATGTCGCTGTCCAGGAACACCACCCGTTCGTGATCGGTCAGCGACCAGACGGCCAACTTGGTCCAGACCGAGTCGAAACGGCCCGCGGCATAGGCTCCGGCGGTGTGCCCGGGCGGCGCCAGTGGGGCCACCTCGCGCCACGGCAGACCAAGATCATCCAGTTCCAGCCGTACCTGCTCGTCCACCTGCGCGGTGATCATCACCTCCAGCGGGTGGGAGCTGCCGACCTCGGTCAGCGACCGCTGCAGCACCCGCAGCCCCGGAAGGTAGTCGGCATTGGTGAGCAGGGTCACCCAGGCACTCATGCAACCCGCCGATGATCATCGAGGAGCCCGCCCAGCCAGTCGTTGACGAACCTCCCGGCCGGGTCGAGCTCCCGGCGGACACGATGGAAGTCCTCCCACCGGGGATAGATCGCAGCGAAGTCGTAGAGCCCGGAATCGAAGTACTTGCCCCAGTGCGGACGGCCACCGGCTGCCGCCAGGCGGCGCTCGGCCGCCCGCAGGAAGTCCAGTCCCTCGGGGTTCAGCGACCCGTCGTCGGCGTAGTAGACGACGAAACCGAAGAACAGCGTCTCCCGGTCATGGGCCGGGCTCAGCCAGGCCTGCGAGCCGCCGGTCGATCGCAGGATCACCGGATAGTGCAGATGCGGGCGTTCGCGTCGATACCAATCGCCGAAGTCGGCCAGGATCTCCGGCGCATCGGCCAGCGGGACACCGATCTCGGTGTTGATCTGCGGTACGGCGATCCCGCGGCAGAACACCTGGTAGACGTCCCCGGTGACGGTGGCGAAGTCCCGGAAGCGGGTGACGGTACGGAACTGGCGTCGCTCACCATCGGCGCCCCGGACGGTGTCGGCCCGCATCCGGGCCAGGGTCGCATCCACGGTGGCGTTGAGTTGTTCGTCACCGACCGATCCGCTCAGCAGCTCCCGGCCGTTGTGCCGCCAGGCCGCGACCTCGGCCGGTGAGGCCTGTGCGGCGTTCCACACGTGCACCCGGTCGTCGTCGAGGAACCACCAGGCCTTGGAGAACTCCCACTCGGCATTCCACCGCGGCAGGTCCCGGCCGATCGTGTCGGCGGCGACCGCATCCTTGTGACAGGTGAAGACCCGGTGCGCGACGGTCCGCAGGGTGACCCGGGTGATCACGCCGAGGGCACCCAGCCCGACCAGATGGGCACCGAAATCGGGATCGCCGCGGCGCACCTCACGGACCCGGCCGGCGGCATCGACCAGGCGCAGGGAGACCACCTCGTCGGACAGCGTGCTCTGACCCAGACCCTGACCGTGGGTACCGGTGGCCAGGGCCCCGGCCAGGCTCTGCTCGGCGATCACCCCGGGGGAGGCCTGCAACATCCGCTGATGCTCGGTGAGGGTGTCGAAGACCTGCTGCAGGCGCGTACCGGCGCCGAATGTCGCCGTGTCCTGGTCCAGGCAGACCAGTCCGGACAAGGCGTCGAGGCTGACCAGAAGTCCGCTGCCGCCGGCGAGCAGGTCACCATTGGACAGTCGCGAGCCGACCACCCGTACCGGGCGGTCGTCGTGGCGCAGCAGGCCCTGCAACTCGACCTCGGTGCGAGGACGGTACGGCTCGGGCCGTTCGCTAAGCACCCGGTTGTGTGCCCAGTTCCAGACCCGGTGCTGGTCCGATCCGGCCTCGGGTACGCGTGGGGGATAGGCGGTCACGGTCCCCAGCCTGCTCCACCGGGACAACCCGGTGCCAGTCCTCGCCGGGACGAATCGCTCAGATCCAGCTGCTGAACCACATCCGTGCCTGCCACGAAGAGCGGGGGATCACCTCGTCGGTCAGCACCGGGTACAGCCAGGCGAAGTTGAGCATCACCAGGATCACGAAGACCGTGCAGCAGGTGGCGGCGATCGAACGGCGACGGGTGGCACGCTGATCGCCCGGGTCCGGTTTCGGGCCCAGCAGCATGCCCATCACCAGCGCCAGCGCGATCACGGTGAACGGGATGATCATGATCGCGTAGAAGAAGAACACCGGCCGGTCGGAGTTCGGGAACCAGGGCAACCAGGTGGTGGCCAGGCCGACCACCGGGGTGGCGAAGCGCCAGTCCCGGGTGAAGATCCACAAGGCGACGGCGGCAACCAGGGCCAGGACCCCGGTCCACCACAGGATCGGGGTGCCGATGCCGGAGATGACGGAGATGCAGTTCTCGTCGATGTTCGGCGGACATCCCTGGGTGCCGGGGGAGATGTCGTTCTGCGCGTCGATGCCGATCGGCCGACCGATCACCAGCCAGGTGATCGGGTCGGCGTTGTAGGTGTGGGTCTGCGACCTGATGTAGTCGCCGTTGTGGAAGCCCCAGATCTCCTTGTGGTACTCCCACAGGGCGAGCAGTCTGTTCGGGTTCTTGTCCTGGCCCCAGCCGCCGTCATTGGTCAGCCACCCCCACCAACTGGCGACGTACACTACCCCGGCCACCACCACCTGGTAGACGAACGCCGGGATGCCGTCGCGCAACACACCCCACCAGGCCCGGGAGCCGGCGCCGGCCAGCCGCCGGGCACTGACATCCCAGTACAGGGTCAGCAGGGCGAACCCGGCCAGCACGACCAGCGAACTCCATTTGGTGCCGATGGCCAGCCCCCAGCAGATGCCGGCCACCAGTCGCCACGGCCGCCAGAGCAGGAGCGGACCGAACCGGCCTCCCAGGTCGGGCAGCTTGTGCTGGGTCAGCCAGTCGGCCAGCCGGCCGCGGAACCAGTCCCGATCGGCCAGCATGCAGGCGATCGCCAGCATCGTGAACAGGGCCTGGAAGATGTCCAACAACCCGATTCGCGACATCACGAAGGCCAGACCGTCGAAAGTCAGCAAGAGCCCGGCGATCACCCCGACCAGCAGCGAACCAGACAGCCGCAGGGCGATCCGGATCACCACCGCGACCAGCAGTGCGCCGGCCACACAGGCCGAGATCCGCCAGCCGAAGCTGTTCATCCCGAACGCCGCCTCGCCGAGGGCGATCATCCATTTCCCGACCGGCGGGTGCACGATGTAGGAACCCTCGGCAGTGGCGATCAGGTCGACATTGCCGTTGACGATCTGCTGGTTCGCATCCTCCGGCCAGCTCCGCTCGTAGCCGTAGAGCAGCAGCGACCAGGCGTCCTTGGGGTAGTAGGTCTCGTCGAACATCAGCTTGTTCGGATGGCCCAGACCGACCAGCCGGAGGACGAAGGCGATCAGCGTGATCGCGGCGGTGACCGCCCAGGTGAACAGGCCATGACCCGCATAGGCGGTCCGGGCGATCGAACGGCCCAACCGGTCCACGGTGCTCCGGGACCGGTCACCGGGATCGGCGGGAAGCGGCCGTTCGGCGAGGGCGGTGGCAGTCACGCCGCACATACTAGGCGGCGAGGCCACCTTCGCCAGTGGGATGCTGGGGCCGTGTTGATCCTCGCCGCCACCCCGATCGGGTCAGTCGACGACGCCTCGCCGAGGCTGCGTCACGAACTGTCCACCGCCGATGTGATCGCCGCCGAGGACACCCGTCGACTGCGCGCCCTGCTGCAACGGCTCGGTGTGCAGACCGAGGCCAAGGTGATCTCCTACTTCGACCAGAACGAGGCCTCCCGGGTGGATCGGCTGATCGCCGAACTCTCGGACGGAGCGCGGGTGCTGGTCGTCAGCGATGCCGGGATGCCGACCGTCTCCGATCCCGGTTACCGGCTGGTCCGGGCCGCGGTGGAGGCAGGTCTGCCGGTCACCGCGGTACCCGGTCCATCGGCCGTGCTGACGGCCCTGGCGGTCTCCGGGCTGCCGGTGGACCGGTTCTGCTTCGAGGGTTTCTGTTCCCGGAAGGCCGGTGAGCGCAAGCGCCAGTTGCAGGCACTGGCGACCGAACCGCGGACCATGGTCTTCTTCGAGTCCCCGCACCGGATCGCCGAGATGCTCACCGATGCCGCCGAGGCCTTCGGCGCCGACCGACCGGCAGCGGTCTGTCGGGAACTGACCAAGACCTACGAGGAGGTACGCCGAGGCGGCCTCGGTGAACTGGCCGGCTGGGCGGCCGAGGGGGTACGCGGGGAGATCACGGTGGTGATCGCCGGAGCGGCCCCGGTGGCCGAGGACCTGCCGGGCGCAGCGACCGAGGTCGCCGAGCTGGTCGGTGAGGGGATGAAGACCAAACAGGCAGTCGCCGAGGTGGCCCAGCGGCACGGTCTGGCGAAGAATGCCCTGTACTCGGAGGTGCTGCGGCAGCGCCACTGACGCATCGCATCGCGGCCGTGGGAGAATGGTCCGTCCTCAGGAAAGGGGTCAGCAATGGGATTGTTCCGTCCGAAGCGCAAAGAGGTCGCCGAGACCCGTACCGCCTTGCAGGAGGCGGCCGACGGGCACCGGTCGGGTGCGATCGAGAAGGTCATCGACACCGTGCTGGCTGTCGGCATCGACGGTCGCGGACCGCTGAAGTCGGCCTCGGCATTCGCCGAGAGCGCGCGTCGCGGGACCCGTGACGTCGATGCCGCGATCAAGAAGATCCTCAAGACCTCCACCCGCCGCGGGGCTGCCGGTGGTTTCGTCACCGGACTCGGCGGTTTCGTCACCATGCCGGTCGCGCTGCCGGCCAATGTGCTCGAGTTCTACGTCCAGGCGGTACGGATGATCGCCGCCGTCGCCCACCTCCGTGGCTACGACCTCACCGACGACCGGGTACGTACCGCGATCCTGTTGACCCTGACCGGTTCGGATGCCGACGACGTGCTGAAGAAGGCCGGTGTCACCGCACCGGGTGGGCAGCTGGCCTCCTTCGCCCTGCGCCGGTTGCCGCCGGCTGCGCTGATGATCGTGAACAAGGCCGTCGGGTTCCGGCTGCTGCGCGGTGTGGGGGAGAAGTTCCTCACCCGCCTGGGCAAGGGCGTGCCGTTCGTCGGTGGCTTCCTCGGCGCCGGGTTGGACGCCTGGATGATGTCGCGGATCGGCCGGAGCGCGAAGAAGGAGTTCCCGCCGATCGAGACCGTGCGCGCGGAGGCCTGAGGAGTCGAGCCCACAGTCGGTGATCGGCCACCGCCCCGCCCCTACAGTGGGCGGCATGGCTGATCGAACGACCCTGCCGGAGGCTCCCGAGCCGCTGCCGGCGCCGGTGGCCGATTCCCACACCCACCTGGACTCGACCCGCGACCACAGCGGTCTGCAACCCGCCGAGGCGATCGCCCGGGCCGCGGAGGTGAATGTCACCAGGTTGGTGCAGGTCGGTTGCGACCTGGCCGGTTCGGCATGGGCGCTGGAGATCGCCGACAGCTGCCCGGAGGTGGTCGCCGCGGTCGCCCTGCATCCGAATGATGCCGCACGGCTGGGTGATCGACTTCCCGACGAGCTGACCGCGCTGCGGGAACTGGCCGAGACCGCCGGACCCCGGCTGCGGGCGATCGGGGAGACCGGGCTCGATCACTTCCGTACCCGCGAACCCGAATTGCAGAAGCTGCAGCAGGTCTCCTTCGCCGAGCACATCGCGCTGGCCAACGAACTCGGTCTGACGCTGGTGATCCATGATCGCGATGCGCATACCGAGATCCTGCAGGTACTCGACGCCGAGGGGATTCCCGAACGGGTGGTCATGCACTGCTTCTCCGGTGACGCCGAGTTCGCCCGGGCCTGTCTGGACCGGGGTGCCTGGCTGTCCTTCCCCGGCCCGGTCACCTTCAAACCCAATGACGCGCTGCGCGAGGCCGCCCGGATCACCCCGGCCGACCGGCTGCTGACCGAGACCGATGCGCCGTACCTGACGCCGATGCCGCTGCGCGGCCGGCCGAACGCGTCGTACCTGATGCCGTACACCGTGCGATTCCTGGCCGAACTGCGTGGCGAGGACCTCACCGAGTTGTGCCACCGGCTGACCCAGAACACCTTCGCCGCCTTCGGCGGGGCGTGGTGATGCAGTTCTCGGAGGTGTTGCAACGGCGGCGGATGATCCGGCGGTTCGATCCCCGGGCGGTCGCCGATGATCAACTCAGCGCGGTGTTGGAGGCCGGTCTGCGGGCACCGTCGGCCGGATTCAGTCAGGGCGTGAGCCTGCTGGCCCTCACCGGGGGACAGGCGGACCGGTTCTGGCAGGTCAGCGCCGGTGAGCGAGGCTCGAGGTGGCTGGACGACATGCGGCAGGCACCGGTGATCATCACCGTCTGGACCAGTGAGCTGAGCTATCGCCGTCGCTATGCCGAACCGGACAAGGGGCGTCGCGTGGATGCGGTCTGGGAGGTTCCCTGGTGGTGGGTCGATGCCGGTGCGGTGATCGAGAACCTGCTGCTGGCCGCCGCCGACAACGATCTCGCCGCAGCGCTCTTCGGGGTCCGTGGGATCGAACAGGTACGCGCGGCCTTCGGCGTACCGGACGAACAGGCCAGTGCCGGCGCGATCGCCCTGGGTCATCGCGCTCCGGACGAGACCCCGCGCGGATCGGCGACCCGCCGCGCACGGCGTACCGATGCCATTCGCATCGACCACTGGTGAACTAGGGTCATCTGCATGCCAGCCGCCCTGCTCGATCCCCGCACCATCCGGGAGCTCGCTGCCGGTCTCGACCTGCGGCCGACCAAACAGCGCGGCCAGAACTTCGTCCATGACGCGAACACCGTCCGCCGGATCGTCACTGCCGCCGAACTGACCCCGGCCGAACCGGTGCTGGAGATCGGACCGGGGCTCGGGTCGCTGACGCTGGGACTGCTGGAGGCCGGTCACCCGGTGACGGCGATCGAGATCGATGATCGACTCGCCGGACTGCTGCCGCAGACCGTCGCCGAACGGCTGCCGTCGGCGCATTTGCAGGTGATCACCGCCGATGCCCTGACCGTGACCGACCTGCCCGATCCGGCGCCGACCGCCCTGGTGGCGAATCTGCCCTACAACGTCTCGGTGCCCGTGCTGTTGACCATGTTCGAGCGGTTCGACAGCCTGCGCAGCGGGTTGGTGATGGTGCAGGCCGAGGTGGCCGATCGGCTGGCGGCGCCGCCGGGTTCGCGTACCTACGGTGTGCCGTCGGCGAAGATCGCCTGGTACAGCCGTGCCCGCCGGGTGGGCACGGTGCCGCCGAAGGTGTTCTGGCCGGTACCCAATGTCGAGTCCGGGCTGGTCCGCCTGGGCCGCCATGACCCGCCGCCGACCACCGCGACCCGACAGCAGGTCTTCGCCGTCGTCGATGCCGCCTTCGCCCAGCGGCGGAAGATGCTGCGTTCGGCACTGTCGGGGCTCTTCGGCGGCTCCGCCGCAGCAGCCGAGGCGCTGACCGAGGCCGGGGTGGATCCGCAGGCGCGGGGCGAGTCGATCGACATCGCCGGGTTCGCCCGGATCGCCGAACGGATAGGTTGACCCCGTGGTTTCCCAAGTGGTCAGCAACCGGGTGTCGGTCCGCGTTCCGGCCAAGATCAATCTCGCGTTGGCCGTCGGTCCCAGGGCCGATGACGGCTATCACCCGCTGACCACCGTCTTCGAGGCTGTGTCGCTGTTCGACGAACTGCAGGTGGAGGCGACCGATGCCGCCGGAATCTCGGTGAAGGTCACCGGTCTCGGCGCCGAACACGTCCCCACCGATCCGCGGAATCTCGCGGTGCAGGCCGCGCAACTGCTGGCCGACACCTTCGAGATCGACACCGACGGTCTGGCGATCACCATTCGTAAGGGAATCCCGGTCTCCGGGGGCATGGCCGGCGGGTCAGCCGACGCCGCCGGGGCGCTGCTCGCCTGTTCGGTGCTGTGGGACATCGACATCGACGCCGACGAGATCCGTGCACTCGCCGCCGAGCTGGGCAGTGACGTCCCCTTCGCCCTGCTCGGAGGTACGGCCATCGGCACCGGGCGGGGGACCGAGTTGGTGCCGGTGCTGAACCGCGGCCGGCGCCACTGGGTGCTGGTCTTCGGGGAGAGCGGTCTGTCCACCGCCGAGGTCTACCGCCGCTTCGACGAACTGCGGCCCGACGGTTGTGAACTGGAGGTCCCCGACGACCTGATGGCGGCGCTCACCGCCGGGCCGGTGACGAAACTGGCCGACTCCCTGCGCAACGACCTGGCCGAGGCTGCGCTCGACCTGCGCCCGGAACTGGCCGACACCTTGGCCGAAGGAGTGGACGTCGGGGCACTGGCCGGTCTGCTCTCCGGATCGGGACCGACCTGTGCCTTCCTCTGTGCCGACGAGTCCGCCGCGATCGACGTCTCCGGGCGGTTGTCGCGCTCCCTTCCTCCGGATCGGGTACGGCGGGTGACCGGGCCGGTGCCCGGAGCCCGCCTGCTCGGGTGAGTTCTCAGTCCTCGACCGACGACCAGGACCCGCCCGCCGGGGGCAGCTGCCGGCGTAGCGTCGTGAACGCCTGATCGCCTCCGACAGCTGTGACCGGCGGGTCGCCGCGGACCACGTCGAGACGTCCATCAGATCAGTGTTCCATGGCACAGTGCACCGGAATCGCTGGCGGTTACCTCTAGGGTGATGCCATGGAGTCGGACGAGGTCGATCGCGTCGTCGACGCGTGGGCCCGGGAACGGCCCGATCTCGACCTGACGCCGATGTACGTGATGAGCCGGGTCAGCCGGTTGGCCCAGCAGCTGGACCGTGCCCGATCGGCAGCCTTCAGCGGCCACGAGCTCACCGGCTGGGAGTTCGACGTGCTGGCCGCACTGCGGCGGATCGGCAAGCCCTATGTCCTCTCCCCGGGACGCTTGCTGGCCGAGACCCATGTCACCTCCGGGACCATGACCAATCGGATCGACCGGTTGGCTGCCCGCGGGCTGGTGAGCCGGGAACCGGATCCGGCCGATCGACGCGGGGTACGGGTGGCGCTGACCGAGAAGGGGCGGGTGGCCGTCGACGGCGCACTGGTCGACCTGGTCCGGATCGAGGACCAGTTGTTGTCCGGCCTGGCCGAGGAGGAACGCCAGGAGGTGGCCGACCTGCTGCGGCGGTTGATGCTCAGCTTTCCCCGCCCCACCCCCTGAAACCGCAGACACGATGAACGGAGATTGCTGGTGAACGAGCAGGTGCCGATCCCGCGGGGCAGTGAACCGGTCCGTGCGCAGCTGGCGGCAGCCGGGGTGGAGGCCCGGACCGTGGTGCTGCCCGACTCGGCCCATACCGCGAAGGCGGCAGCGACGGCGATCGGCTGCCCGCTGGGAGCGATCGCCAGCTTGCTGTTCGTGATCGATGAGGTGCCGACCCTGGTGATGACCAGCGGAGCGCACCGGGTCGACACCGAGGTCATGGCCCGGGAGCTGGGTGCGGAGTCGGTGGCGATGGCGAACGCCAAGCAGGTACGCAGCGTCACCGGTCAGGTGATCGGTGGCGTCGCCCCGATCGGGCATCCGCAGCCGGTGCCGACCGTGATCGACCGGACCCTGGCCGAGTTCGACCCGATCTGGAGCGCTGCCGGACATCCGCACACGGTGATGGCGCTGAGCTTCGAGCAACTGCGCGAACTCACCGGTGGGCGAGTGATCAGCGTCGCCTGAGTACCCGCTCGGGCTCGGTCAGTCGGGGCCTGCGTTCGATCCCGGACAGGCCGTTCCAGGCCAGGTTCACCAGATGGGCGGCGACCTGTTCCTTGCTCGGTCGGCGCTCGTCCAGCCACCACTGGCCGGTCATCGCGACCATGCCGACCAGCATCTGGGCATAGATCGGCGCGATCTGCGGGTCAAGCCTGCGCTCGGCGAAGGCGTCGGCCAACAGATCGGTGACCTGGCTGCCGACCTCGGACAAGATGGTGGCGAACGAGCCGGAGGCCTGCCCCACCCCGGACCCGCGCGACAACAGCCGGAAACCGTCGGGACGGCGTTCGATGTAGTCCAGCAGGGCCAGTGTGGCGCGTTCCAACAGCACCCGGGACTCGACGTCACTCACCACCTGCTCGGCGGGATCGGGGTCGTCGACACTGGGGTCCAATGCGGTGCGGATACCGTCGGACAACAGGCTCATCTCCCGGTCCACGACCGCGCCGTAGAGGCCTTCCTTGCCGCCGAAGTGCTCATAGACGATCGGCTTGGAGACCTCGGCGCGAGCGGCGATCTCCTCCACCGAGGCACCTTCGTACCCGTGATCGGCGAAGACCGAGCGGGCGTGACCGAGCAGCTGTTCGCGGCGCTCGGCCCGGGTCATCCGGGGCCGGCGACCGCGGGGATCGGTGGTTCGCGATGGCATCGGGCCCAGTGTGCCGGATGACGTAAGGTGTCCGGAGGCCGGACGCACGCTAAGCTGCCGGTCGATCATTCCCCGGTTGGTCTGCCGGCAGGGCCCGCCTGACTTTGAATCAGGACAAGCGACGTAGGTTCGACTCCTACCCGGGGAGCCACCTGTGTGTGTTGCGCCGATCCGCTGTTCTCCGCGAGTCTGTGCGCACGGTTGCACCCTGATCGACCTCAGGGTGGGTTCGTTGCGCAAAGGAGTGTCATGCCTGATCGGTCCGTACCCGTCGCCGTCGTCGGCACCTTGAACCTCGATCTGGTGGTCACGGTGGATCGCCGTCCGCAGGTGGGGGAGACGGTGATGGGCCGCGGACTGACCGAACGCCCCGGTGGCAAGGGAGCGAACCAGGCGCGGGCCACCGGCGCCGGCGGTGCGATGGTCGGGGTCGTCGGTGACGACGATGCGGGACGGTTGATGACTCGGGCGCTGGCCGAGGCCGGTGTGGATGTGACCCATGTGACGACCTCGCCGACCGTCAGCGGGCGGGCGATCGTGGAGGTCGACGCCGCAGGCGACAACCGGATCGTGGTGATCGCCGGGGCCAATCACGACCTGAGCGCCGACCAGGTGGTGGCCGCCCTGGACGCCCTCGACCCGCAGGTCGTGCTGACCCAGTTGGAGTCTCCGCTGGAGGTGACCGAGGCGGTTGCCGGCTGGAGCCGGGGTCACGGCCGACGGTTCATCCTGAACCCGAGCCCGGCGGTCGAGCTCGATCCCCAGCTGCTGGCGAGCGCGGACCCGCTGGTGGTCAACGCCGGTGAGGCGAGGTTCTACGCCGGCGCCGGCAGCGAGGACCCGGTGGTGCTCGTGAACCGGCTGCTGGAACGCGCCACCTCGGTGGTGATGACCCTCGGCGGGGACGGTACGGTGGTCGCCGCCGACGGCCGGATCGAGCGGATCGAGACCCAGAAGGTCGACGTCGTCGACACCACCGGTGCCGGCGACCATTTCGTCGGGGTGCTCGCCACCCTGCTCGCCGAGGGGCAGGGTCTCGTGCAGGCTGCCACCGCGGCCACTCGTGCGGCCACCGAGCTGGTCGCGACGCCGCTGTCGGCACGCTTCTGACGAGACCGCAGACCTGCGGAGAATCGGGGGCGTCCCTCGGTCCTCGGCCGCCTGTCACCTTGGGGATCCCTTCGGCAACTTTCGCCGCCCAGCTGGCTCCCAGGGGGCCATGACTGCTGACGAATTGGGTACGGTGGCGCGCCGAGCCGACACCGGGCACAGCGGGTTGCCATGACGCGGACCGCTCGAAGGTGCGAAGCACCGGCCGGGCACACGCGTTAGGATCGTGCAGGTTCGGAACCGGTCCGTGAGGAGAAGGCGTGAGCGAATCCCCCGATCAGCAGCCAGTGGCGGCACTGATCATTCTGGCCGCAGGTGCGGGCACCCGGATGAAGTCGCGGAAGTCGAAGGTTCTGCACGAGGTGGCCGGCCGGTCGATGCTCGGCTGGGCGGTGCACGCGGCCAATGGTGTGCACCCGCAGCGCCTCAGCGTGGTCGTGGGGCACCTGGCCGAGCAGGTCAGTGAGTACCTGCACGAGTTCGCCCCGGAGGCGACGACGGCCCTGCAGGCCGAGCAGCACGGGACCGGACATGCGGTGAAATGCGGTCTGGACCCGATGGGTGAGTTCAGCGGTGAGGTGGTGGTCACCTACGGCGACGTACCGCTGCTGAGTGCCGAGACCCTGCAGGCACTGGTGAGCGAGCACCGTACCGCGGCCAATGCGGTGACCGTGCTCACTGCCCGGGTTCCCGATCCGACGGGGTACGGGCGGATCGTCCGCGACGCCTCGGGCAGGATCGTCGAGATCGTCGAGGATCGCGATGCCGACGAGTCCCAGAAGCAGATCGACGAGATCAACTCCGGCATCTATGTCTTCGACGCCGAGCTGTTGCGGGCCGGTCTGGCCCAGCTCGGGTCCTCCAATGCCCAGGGTGAGCAGTACCTGACCGATGTTCTGGGGTACGCGGTGAGCCGGGACCTGCCTGTCGGCGGGTACGTGACCGAGGACCCCTGGGAGACCGAGGGGGTCAACGACCGGCAGCAGCTCGCCCGGCTGGACCGCGAGGCGAACCGACGCCAGCTCGTCCGCTGGATGAAGGCCGGGGTGACGATCGTGGACCCGCTGAGCACCCGGATCACCGCCGATGTGGGACTGGGGATCGACGTCACCTTGCAGCCGGGGACGATCCTGTCCGGCGCGACGACCGTCGGTGACGGGGCCGAGATCGGTCCCGACACCCGGTTGCACGACACCGAGGTGGGGGCCGAGGCATCGGTGATCCGGACCGAGGCCAATCTGGCCGTGATCGGGGAGCGGGCCGTGGTCGGGCCGTTCACCTACCTGCGGCCGGGCGCCGAACTCGGTGCGGGGGCCAAGGCAGGTGCCTTCGTCGAGGTGAAGGCGAGCACCATCGGCGAGGGGGCGAAGGTGCCGCACCTGTCCTACATCGGCGACACCACCATCGGCGAGCGGGCCAATGTCGGGGCCGGCACGATCGTCGCCAACTACGACGGGGTGGCCAAGCACCGGACGCTGATCGGCAAGGCGAGCTTCATCGGTTGCGGGACGACCCTGATCGCACCGGTCGAGGTCGCCGCCGGGACCTACATCGCTGCCGGCTCGACGATCACCGAGGCCGTGCCGGCCGGTGATCTCGGTGTCGCCCGCGGGCGGCAGCGCAATGTCGAGGGTTGGGTCGCGAAGCGGCGGGCGGGTACGCGTACCGCAGCAGCCGCCGAGGAGGCCGCGTCGGGCTCCTCACCTGTCGGCGAATGAGGCTTGTCTGCGCGGCCCGTCGGGGCCATGCAATGATCACCAGTGTCGTCGGCAGTCGGAGGAGACCATGAGCGGGTTGAAGAAGGTACCGGAGAAGCATTTGATGCTCTTCTCCGGTCAGGCCTATCCGGAGTTGGCCGAGGAGGTCGCCGAACTCCTCGGTTGCGGACTCACCCCGACCCGCTCGGTCTCCTATGCGAACTCCGAGATCTACGTCCGCTTCGAGGAGTCGGTACGCGGCTCCGATGCGTTCGTGATCCAGAGCCACGCTGCGCCGGTGAACGAGGCGATCATGGAACAGTTGATCATGATCGATGCGCTGAAGCGGGCTTCGGCGGATCGGATCACGGTGGTCTCGCCGTTCTATCCCTATGCGCGACAGGACAAGAAGCACGCCGGCCGGGAGCCGATCTCGGCCCGGTTGATCGCCGATCTGTACAAGGCAGCCGGTGCTGACCGGATCATGTCGGTGGACCTGCACGCGGCACAGATCCAGGGATTCTTCGACGGCCCGGTTGATCATCTGTGGGCGCTGCCGGTGCTGTCGGACTATGTGAAGGAGAAGTATGTCGGGGAGGACCTGACGATCGTCTCGCCGGATGCCGGCCGGGTACGGCTGGCCGATATGTGGACCGACAAACTGGATGCGCCGTTGGCGATCATCCACAAGCGCCGGGATCCGAATGTGGCCAACACCGTTGCCGTCTACGAGGTGGTCGGTGAGGTCGAGGGCAAGGTCTGTCTGCTGGTCGACGACATGATCGACACCGCCGGTACGATCTGCCAGGCCGCCGATGCATTGCTGGCCCGAGGAGCGAAGAAGGTGATCGCCGCGGCGACCCATCCGGTGCTCTCCGGCCCGGCCGGTGAGCGGCTCAACAACTCCGCCTTCGAGGAAGTGATCGTCACCAACACCTTGCCGATCCGGACCGATGTGGAGATGGACAAGCTGACGGTGCTGTCGATCGCGCCGCTGATCGCCCGGGCGATCCATGAGGTGTTCGAGGACGGTTCGGTGACCAAGCTGTTCGACGGGCAGTCCTGAGACGTTCGGTGAGCATACGGTCACCGCATCTGGAGCGTTGCAGGGAGTGCGGTCTGGCGCCAGCTCGAGTCCAAGGGGTCGAGCAGTCAGGTGACCGGGAGCAGGCCTCGTTCGGCGAAGACCTTCTTGGCGGTGAATGTCGCGTTCAGGGCACGGGGGAAGCCGCAGTAGACGGCGGTGTGCAGGAGCGCCTCGATGATTTGCTGCGGAGTGAGCCCGATGTTGAGAGCAGCATTGATGTGAACATCGAGCTGGGACTCGCAGCCGCCGAGCGCGGTGAGCATGCCGAGGGTCACGAGCTGCCGGTCACGGGGTTCCAGGCCGGGTCGCGAGTAGATCTCACCGAACCCCCAGGCGACAACCTGGTGGCCCAGTTCTGGGGATATGTCGCCGAGCGCGTCGATGACGTTCGCGCCGGCAGTTCCGTCGATGGCGTCCAGCACCTTCTTCCCGTGCTCGAAGCGCCGCTGTCGTTCGGCACTTTCAGACATCAGTGGTTCCGTTCTGTCGACGTGTCGACGTGTCGACGTGTCGACGTGTCGGCGGGTCGGGTGAGGTCGTTGCGGTAGAGCCGGATCTTTTCGGCCAGCGCCTTCTCGTGGGAGCGCAGGAGGGTGATCTGCTCGCGGAGACCGGCCTGATGTGCTTGGAGTAGTCGCAGGCGGGCCTCCGTCGTCACCGGTCCCTGCTCGCGAAGGGCGGCGTACTCGCGCATCTGCGAGATCGGCATGCCCGTTTCCCTGAGACGCAACAAGAACCTCACCCACTCCACGTCCGCACTCGAGTATCGGCGTTGGTTCCCCGAGTTCCGGGCCACGGGCCGGATCAGCTCAGCACGCTCGTAGAAGCGCAATGTATGTGCTGTCACCCCAGTCGCCTCGGCCATCTGAGCCACCGTGAGACCTGCCTCGTCCTCTGCCACGTCAGCAGGCTAGAAGTTCGAGCACGCTCCAAGTCAAGGTTGAACATGAACACCAAAGTTGGTGCGTCGTCGGGCCGGGTGGGCCCGGCCGCGCCGCCACGATGACGGGAACACCACACTCAGAACCGCGGTGGCTCGGGATCCGCTGCTGGCGGACGGTCGGGCCGTCGTCGGCGCCGCGGGGGTGGCAATGAGGTCGCTCCCGGAATTGTCGGCAGTGGAGTCGAGCCGATCGCGGGTGTGATCGGATCCGTGCCCGCAGGAAAGCTCAGTGGACCGTGTCGCCGGAAGATCTCACCGGACGGGCTGACCCACTCGAAGTCGGTGCTGCCGGTGCGCCGGTACCGCCAACCGTGGAACGTCTTCAGCCGGTGATGCCGTCGACACAGTGGTGCCAGGTTGTCGGTGATGGTCGGCCCGCCTGCGTTGAAGACAACGATGTGGTCGAGGTCGCACTTCGCCGATGGGCGACTGCACCAGGGGAAGATGCAGGTCGGGTGGGTGAGTCTGACCTGTTCGCGGATCCGTGCGGTCGGTACGTAGGAGTCGGTCACCGCGGGTTGGTTCAGATCGATCACTGGTCGTACGGTCACGGTGACTCCGGGGGATCCACACCAACGGCGGATCTGTTCGGCAGTGATCACGGCGCCTGTGGAGGCGACCATCCCCAGTTGATCATCGGTCTGGCCAGTCACGGAATCGAGCTGGGTGACCAACTGCAAGTCGATCAATCGCGGCGCCGGCATCGACGCCTCGATCGATTGGGGATGTGCGTCCGATGAGGACCCGGGGAGCGCATATCGTCGCCGGAGTCAACAGGAACCGCGTCGCCGGATCGATCCACGACCGTCGAGTGTCTCGCGGGTGTGGACGGCTGAGTGCCTGGCGTTGGCGGCAGGGACGCCGACGTCGGTGCCGGTGTCCCCGCAGACGCAGCCTCTGGTGTCACACCTCCGGCCGCGGGCAAGGGTGTCTGCCGGCGAGCCAGCTCGCCCAGGGCGAGAGCGCGACGGGCATTGAGACCCTCGGCGGAACCCCAGGCCTTCTGCTGAGCGGCACCGTACTGCAGGGCCTTCTCCAGGTCGGCGCCATCGACAGCGTCGAGGATTGCGCTGACCTCGGCAACTGCGTTGACGCGGGTGTCACCGGTCCGGATCGTCACATGGCGCTCGTCGAACACCTCGCTGTCGGCGCGCTCTCCGGTGACGCGTCGTGCTGCCTCGACCGTCCGTTCGAGCTGACTGACGCAGACACGGCCGGCAAAGGTGACCAGCTGGCGATCGACCCAGGCGGCGGCGCCATGGCTGAGCGTCATCGTCCGGGCGGCGACCCGCCGAGCATGATCGGCCGACAGATCAAGTCGGGTGACGCGCTCCCAGAGCAAGGGAAGTCGGTGCCGGAGCTCGAGCGCCTCGGCCAGCAAACGCTCACCCCCAGCAGTGCTCAACCCGAGCAGTGCGGCGAACTCGGCGACGGATCCCGGCTCCACCTCAGGAGTGCCCTCGCCGGCGAAACGAGAAACCGTCTCCACACCGGACGGGTTGGTCAGGTCACCGAGCCACGGGTGGGAATCGGCCCAGTGGCAGGCTGCCTGAAGTTGATCACGCTGAGCAGCTCGAAGACGCAACATCACCGCACGCAACTCTGCATGCTCGGCGACGATGTGGTCCGCTGTCATGGAATCAATCTAACTGCCAGGTCTGACACTCGGGGTTGCTCAAATCTGTTGTCCACAGGTGGATTGCGGAGTTCCTCCTGTTCGAGGTGTTAGCATGCTGACCGGTGTGATCACGGTCGATGGGGCCCGTGTCTGCGGTGGTCGTGGTGAGCGCGACTGTTGGGAAGGTGATACTGGGCGTCGGGTGCTTCGTCGCGGGTGGAGCTTTGGGGTCTTCGTGGACGGGCCCGGCTCCTCTGGTCGGGTCTGCGACCGGGAATCACCGACCGCATCGCCGCCCGAGGACGAGAGTTCCGTCGCAGGCTCCGGTCCTCTCGCCCTTTTACGCCCACCACACCTGCGATGCGGTCGGAGATTCCCGGTTCAGCGGTGCCGATCCACTGTTGGCGGGGTCGATCCCCGGTTCGCGGTTCGCGGTTCGATTCCCGCGGTTGGCGGGGGCGATCTCCGGTTCGCTGTTGGCGGGTCCGATTCCCACTGTTGGCGGGGTCGATCCCCGGTTCGCTGTTGGCGGGTCCGATACCCGCGGTGGCGGGGTCGATTTCCGGTTCCGATTCGCGATCCCCGGTCCGGGTGCGGAATCGGGGATGGGCCCGGGGTGGCTTGCGCAGTTCAGGTGCCGGGTGAGCAGGGTGCTCGGGTGTTCCCGTGCTGCCCTTCCGGTCCGAGGCCGGCCGAGCGTGGGACGGTCTCATCCGTACTTGCTCCCCGCGTGATTCCTCAGCCGTTCGTCGAAGCTCAACTGGGATTTGGGGTCGGACCCACGCGACCATCCGGGAAACTCGGCCACGACGGCCGCGCCTCAGTCGAGGACGGACCTCGCCACGCGCTGCACGCCCTCGCCCAGGACGATCGTGTAGTGGTTGACGTCGCCGACCTCGGTGATCCGGACCTCCGGAAGTGTGGTCGCCCAGGCATCGAGATAGCCCGGTGGGTACAGCGGCGACTTGTCCAGCAAACCGTGCGGTGCCCGTAGCACCTCGGCGCGGTGCTGCAAGCGAGCACTGACCTGTTCATTCGCCCCGCCGACGAACAACTCGGCGAAATCGGCCAACATCGCCTCGGACGAGGTACGCGCATGCAGGTGCGGCGGCTCGCCGGTCAGGTCATAGGCCGCGTAGGCCTCGACCGCCGGGCTCCAGTGATCACGCAGCGCCGGATGCTCCCGAAACTGCGCGACGTACTCCTCCCGGCTGGTGAAGGTACGGGACAACCGATGCGCGGCCGGACCGAGGGCAGCATGAGCCACCTCGTCCAGCGGCGTGTGCGCCATACCCGGTGGTTTCGGCAGCGGGGCGCCACCGTCGACGAGTACCAACCGCTCGACCAGCTCGGGGTACTGCACCGCCAGGGTGATCGCCACGAAGGCACCCATCGAATGCCCCACCACCACGACCGGGCGATCGGTGGTCTGCCGCAGCGCCAGCGCACAATCGGCGGCATGGCGTTCCATCCCGAACGGACCCGGCAGATCACTGCTGGCACCACGGCCCCGCAGATCCGGCGTCAGCATCGGGGTGTCGGGCAGCGCCTGGTGCAGACCGGCCCAAGCCAGATGGTTGCCCGTGATGCCATGGATGGCGAGCACCTCCGGGACGCCGGTCCCGAACTGGAAGCAGGACAGATCCCCGTCACCGGTGGGAACGGTCACTGGCGTCGTCGCGGGAACCTCGGTCGAGGTCGGGTCGGTGCTGTCGGTCATTGCTGGCCTTTCCGCCGGGACTCCAATTCTGTCCCGACTTGGCGGGCAGTCAAGGACCCGCCCTGTCGGTACGGGCCGGCCGCTTCGGCCACCGCCGCAACTGCGCCTTCGTGACCTGCCGCCGAGCAGCCAACGTGAGCTCCATCCCCGATGCTCCCTCACGCGGGCACTTGCGGATGAGGCAACGAACCCACCCACGCGGGCATCTTCAATGAGTCAACGCGGCAACTTCCCAGATCGGGCACGAGAACGTATCATTGCCGGGTTGCCATGGCGAGGGAGTGAGAGCTCCGTGATCGACAGGGCCCGGGTCCGTACCCGGCCGGCAGAGCAATCTGCGTTCATCCTCGCCGTCATCGACAGGTTGGAGGACCACACAATGGCTGACATCATCACTCTCAACGCCGAAGCGCGGGACGCGTTCGGCAAGGGCGCTGCCCGCCGTATCCGCCGCGCCGACAAGGTTCCGGCGGTCATCTACGGACACGGCATGGATCCGGTCCACATCACCTTGCCGGGTCACGAGACCCTGCTGGCGCTGCGCAACTCGAACGCCCTGCTGACCATCGAGCTCAGCGGCTCCGAAAGCCAGCTCGCCCTGCCCAAGCAGGTGCAGCGCGACCCGATCAAGGGCACCATCGAGCATGTCGACCTGATCGCGGTGAAGCGCGGTGAGAAGGTCACCGTGGAGGTGCCGCTCACCGTCACCGGTGAGGCCGCCCCGGACACCGTGGTGATGCTGGACCTGCAGACCATCGGTCTGGAGGTGCTGGCCACCAATATCCCCGAGGAGATCGAGATCTCGGTCGAGGGTCTCGAGGCCGGTACGCAGATCCTGGCCGAGCAGCTCAAGCTGCCGGAGGGTGCAGAACTCGCCGGACACGAGGCGGACTCGCTGATCGTCAACGTGACCAATGCCCCGACCCAGGCCGAGCTGGACGCCGAGCTGGCCGAGGCCGAGGCCGAGGCCGGCATCGAGCCGACCCTGGACGAGGACGCCGAGGCTGCCGAGGGCCAGGAGCCCGGTGACGGCGAATCCGAGGGTGACTCGCAGGAGTGAGCAGTTCCGCGCCGTGGCTGGTCGTCGGGCTCGGCAACCCCGGGCCCGGCTATGCCGGCAATCGGCACAATGTCGGCTTCTTCGTCGCCGACGCCTTGGCATCCCGCGCCGGAGTGAAGTTCACCGCTCCGCGCGGGATGCGCGCCGAGGTCGCCGAGACCCGGCTGACCGCAGCCGGGATCGGTGGCATCGGCACACCGGCACAGCGGCTGGTGCTGGTGAAACCGCGTACCTACATGAACGACTCCGGTCTCGCGGTACGCAAACTGGCCGCCTTCCACAAGGTCCCGGCCGAACAGGTGATCGTGATCCACGACGAACTGGACCTCGACCTGGGCCGGATCCGGGTCAAGCTCGGTGGCGGTGACAACGGGCACAACGGACTGAAGTCGATCCGGGCCCATCTCGGCACCGGTGACTTCCCGCGGATCCGGTTCGGCATCGGACGTCCGCCGGGCCGGATGGAGGTCCAGGCCTGGGTGCTGTCGGACTTCCGCCCCGCCGACCGGGCCGAGGTCGAGTTGCAGACCGAGAACTGTGCCGATGCGGTCGAGGTGTTGGTCAACGACGGCCTGTCGGCCGCGCAGAACCGCTTCAACTCCTGACCGGCTGCACGTACCCGCCGAGACAGGGCAGCGTAGGCTGAGTCATCCCGATGCCGAACGCTTCGGGTGTGCGAAGGAGTGGTGGAACGGTGGAACTGAAACTCGGGTACAAGGCCTCGGCCGAACAGTTCGCGCCACGCGAGCTGGTCGAGCTCGCGGTCCGCGCCGAAGCCAGTGGGATGGACTCGGCCACGGTCAGCGACCACTTCCAGCCGTGGCGGCACAAGGGTGGCCACGCCCCGTTCTCCCTGGCCTGGATGACCGCGGTGGGTGAGCGTACCGAGCGGCTGCAGTTGGGGACCTCGGTACTCACCCCGACCTTCCGGTACAACCCGGCGGTGATCGCCCAGGCCTTCGCCACCATGGCCTGTCTGTATCCGGACCGGATCTTCCTCGGCGTCGGTACCGGTGAGGCACTGAACGAGATCGCCACCGGTTTCGACGGTGAATGGCCCGAGTTCAAGGAGCGCTTCGCCCGGCTCCGGGAGGCCGTGAAGCTGATGCGTGAGCTCTGGCAGGGCGATCGGGTCGACTTCGACGGTGAGTACTACAAGCTGAAGGGTGCCTCGATCTACGACGTACCCGAGGGCGGCGTCCCGATCTACATCGCTGCCGGCGGACCGATGGTCGCGCGCTATGCCGGTCGGGCCGGTGACGGATTCATCTGCACCTCCGGCAAGGGAATGGAGCTCTACACCGAGAAGCTGATCCCGAGCGTCGTCGAGGGCGCGGAGAAGGTCGGCCGGGATCCGTCCACGATCGACAAGATGATCGAGATCAAGATCTCCTACGACACCGATCCCGAGCTCGCACTGGAGAACACCCGGTTCTGGGCGCCGTTGTCGCTGAGCGCCGAGCAGAAGCATTCGATCAACGACCCGATCGAGATGGAGGAGGCCGCCGACGCGCTGCCGATCGAGCAGGTGGCGAAGCGATGGATCGTGGCCTCCGATCCCGATCAGGCCGTCGAACAGGTCAAGGCCTATGTCGATGCCGGATTGAACCATCTGGTCTTCCACGCCCCGGGTCATGATCAACGCCGGTTCCTCGACCTGTTCTCCCGCGATCTCGAACCGCGGTTGCGCAAGCTCGGCTGACTCGTGGTGGGCCCGGAGCCACTGCGGATCGGTGAGGTCGCCCGTCGCAGCGGTCTGAGCGTGCGGGCGCTGCGGCACTACGACGACCTCGGGCTGCTGGTGCCCAGTGAACGGACCTGGGGTGATCACCGGCTGTACTCCGCAGAGGACCTTCGACGGCTGCTGTCGATCCAGAACCTGAAGTCGATCGGGTTGTCGCTGCCCGAGATCCAGGCTGCGCTGGACGAACCGGGGTTCTCGGCCGCCGAAGCCCTCACCGAGCACCTGCACGCGGTCGACGAGCAGATCACCCGGTTGCAGGCACTGCGACAGCGTCTGACCGAGCTGCAGGGGACGGCCGACAAGAACTGGTCACAGGTGTTGGACACGATCGAACTGTCCGAACGGCTGAACCGCGCCGAAGTCCATCAGCGGATCAGCGCCGCACTGGACACGCACCTGCCCGAGGACGTGCCGGTGCTCGCCCAGCACCTGGTCAGCGACCCCGATCCCGGGGTACGAGAGGTGCTGTCCTGGGCGCTGGCGCAACACCCCGAGCGGGCACTGCCGGAACTGGTCGCTCGGATCGATGATCATGATCCTGCGGTACGTCGGCAGGTCGCCCACACCCTGGGCAAACTGGCAGGCCCCCAAGTGGTGCCCGGATTGCAGCAGCTGTTCGCCGATGCCGACCCGCAGGTGGTCGCCAGTGCGGCATTCGGCCTCGGCCGGACCGGTGACCAGCGGGCGCTCGACACCTTGGTCGATGCCCTGGGTGCCGAGCCGGCCGAAGTCATCTCGACCGCGATAGCCGACTTCGGCCCACCTGCGTTGGAGCCGGTGGCGCAGCGGCTGTCCGATCCCGACCCGGGGGTGCGGGAACGGGCCGCCGAGATCCTCGGACTGATCGGCGATCCTGCGGCAGCCGCGCCGTTGTCCACCGCCGCCGGTGATGCTCAGCTGCAGGTACGCTTCGCCGCCGTGCTGGCGCTCGGGCAACTGCCCGGGACCCAGGCGATGGCGGCGATCGAACGGGCTGCCCGAAGCGGCGATGATCAACTCCGGCTGCTGGCGGGGCGCCTGCTGGCCGACCGGCAACCCCCGCACGACAGCACCGGGGGAGCCGGCCGGACCGCAGATCGGGCGCCGCGCGCACGCTCCGACGATGACCCGACGCCATGATCAGCCGGAGTGTGCACGACCCAACTCCAGGCGTACCCAGTCGGTCACCTCGACTCCGGTGCCCCGGAAGTGGTCGGCGATCCGGAGCCCGAGTTCGCTGACCGAGGGCTGTTCCAGCAACACGGTCTGCTGCAGGTAGCGAACCACTGCCGAGTCCAGTCGGCGCTGCGGCACGTCGATGCCGCCGAGGTCCGTCTCGGCCCGCCTGCGTACCCGGTCGGTGGTCTCGGTCGGCACCTCGGCCGCGGTCGTCCACCGCGGGTCGGCTTCGGCCACCTGCCGTGCGGTGATCATCGCCAGGACGTCACGGCGTTCCGGCGTACCACCGGTCACCGACGCCAGGGCGGCCACCCGATGGGTCGGACCGGGACCGAGCAGATGAGTTGCGGTGTGCCCGGGCAGTCGCAGCACCCGGCCGAGTCGGACCGGTTCGCCGGCGGCCTCGGCCAGGTCGGCGATCGCCGTGCGAACCGGCCGGCCGCCGACCTCGCCGGCGAGCAGCATTTCGGGATCGATCTCTCCCCGGGAGTCCGGCGTACCGTCGCCGGCCAGCGCCGCGAGTTGTCCGGCGAGGCCGACGAACGCCTGTGAGGTCGCTGTCAGGTCGCTGGTCGTCAGCAGTTCCACCAGCACCCCCGGGCCGGCGGCGATCGTCCCGTGTGCCAGTGGCGCGACCTCGACCGGGCGCAGCGATCCCAGTGCAGCGACTCGGTCTCCGTGATGATTCCGCATCGCCGTCCTGGCCTGCAGCCGGGTGGCTCCGGTCCGTTCGGTCAGATAGGTCAGGTCGTCGATCTGCTCACCGCGTTTGTCCAGCAGTCGCCGGGCGAGGTCGGCGAGCAGCGCATCGCTTGCCCCGCTCATGGTCTGCAGCGCCCGTTCGGCCCAGGTCGACGGCAGCCGGCCCAAGGCGTTCAGGGCAGCGAAACGTACCTCGGCGTCGGCCTGATCGTCCTCAGCCGCCTCGGCCAGGGCCAGGGTCGCCGGATCGGCTGCCGGCGTGCCCAGATAGGCCAAGGTGTCGGCGGCGTGGACCCGCGACGCGACCGCTCCCGGGGAACGTACCGCCACCGCAAGCGCATCCACACCAGCGCGCCCCAATGCGCTGAACGCACTCGACATGGTGTTGCGCAACTCCTCCTCGCCCCGGCCCAGGGCGCCGATCAGCACCGGGATCACCGCTGGATTCCGGGTCTGCCCGGCAGCCCAGCACGCCCGCGCGGCCACCAACGGGTGTGCGTCGGCGACCAGTTCCACCACGAACTCGGCATCGGTGGCGCGGCCCCATTTCGAGAGCACGTGCAGGGCCTGCATCCGGGCCAGCCAATGCTCACTGCGCAAGGCGTCATGAAGGTACGGCGTGGCCTCCTCGGGCATCCGCCCGAGGGCCCAGGTGAGGGTCTCCCGGATCGCGAACTCCGGCTCGGTGCCCATGGCCTGTACGAGCGCTGCGGCGACCTCGTCGCCGGGGGACTCGGCCAGTTCCAATACCGCCTGGATGCGGACGTCGGGGTCGAGGTCTTCGATCATCGAGCGCTGCAGGGCGCTCGGCGCAGTGGTGGTGGACATGGCTCAAGGCTCGACCCTCACGCTGCGAGAGGTTCAAATCGGGACCCGGATCAGTCCCGTTCCCAGAGCTTCTCCTCGATTCTTCCGAGCAGGGCCACCGTGGTGGACAGCTCGGCATCGTCGGCGATCAGCGACAACAACAGTGCCGAGCGTTCGGCGCGTACCCGCTCGATCGTGTCCCGCGCGCGGTCGGTGAGTGACACCTCGATCACCCGGCGATCCTGTTCGGACCGGGTCCGCCGGACCAGGCCGAGTTCGGTCAGGGCACGCAGGGCGGCGCTGGTGTTGCTGCTCTTCAGCCCCAGTTGCCGTCCGAGCTCGGAGGGGCTGATCGCGTCGCGTTGGTCGATGTGGCGCAGCACCAGCACCTCCAACGGGCTCAGCGAGACGATCTCCGGATCGGTGAAGGGCAGATCGGCGATCCGCCGGGCAAGACTGACGATCAGCGCCGCCAGATCGGCAGCCTGTTCCTGGCGTTCATCCACGGTGACTCCTCCCGGTTGCTATCGTCTCATAGCTATGTAAACATAGCTATGACTTCATAGGAAAGCAGGTAGGATGAGCACACCAGACACAGCGACAGCGACGAAGGAGTCGACCACCCTCGGGGCCAGATGGCTGATACCACTGGCCCTGTTGACTGCGCTCGCACCGTTCGGCACCGACCTGTATCTGGCGGCATTCCCGACCATGGTCGACGACCTGTCCACCACCGAGTCGGGTATCCAGTTGTCATTGACCTCGTTCCTCATCGGCGCCGGTGTGGGGCAGCTGATCTTCGGACCGATCTCGGACCGCATCGGCCGGATGCGCCCGCTGGTGATCGGCCTGGTGATCGCCGTCGCGGCAGGCGTCGCCGTGGCGCTCGCGCCGACCATCACGGTGCTGGTGATCGCCCGCCTGGTACAGGGAATCTGTTCGGCTGCAGGCATGGTGATCGGCCGGGCGATGATCTCCGACCTGGCCGTCGGTGATGCCGCTGCCCGCGCGCTCAGCCTGTTGATGCTGGTCGGCGGCGTGGCCCCGGTGATCGCGCCCCTGCTCGGCAGTCTGCTGGTCGAGCCGCTCGGCTGGCGGGGCCTGATGTGGATCGTCGCCGCCCTCTGCCTGGTCGCCCTGATCGGCACCACACAACTGCGCGAGACCCTGCCGGCCGAACGCCGCGGGGGCGCCGCGACACCCTTCCATCCCTCGATGCTGTGGTCGCGGTCCTATGTCGGCAACACCCTCGGGTTCGCCTTCGGCTTCGCCACCATGATGGCCTACATCTCGGCCTCCTCCTTCCTCTACCAGGACCTGATGGGCCTCAGTACCTGGCAGTACGGTCTCGCCTTCGGCATCAATGCGCTCGGCCTGATGCTCAGCAGCGGGATCTCCGCCCGGCTGGCCGACTCGGTGGGCCCGCGCCGACTCGCCCGGATCGGGCTGTCGGTGAACGCAACCGCCATCGTGGCCATCACCGCGATCGCCCTGAGTGGCCTCGATCCGCTGTGGCTGGTGGTGCCGATCTTCTTCGCCGTCGCACCCCTCGGTCTGGTCTTCGGCAATGTCACCGCCCTGGCCCTGAGCACGGTACGGGAGGCCTCCGGCACCGGATCGGCACTGCTCGGTGCACTGCAGTTCGGCCTCGCCGGCCTGGTCGCTCCGCTGGTCAGTCTCGGCGGGGAGGGCACTGCACTGCCGATGGCGCTGACGATGCTGGTGGCGACGGTGATCGCGAACCTCGCGTTCACGCTCGGCAATCGGCGACCCGCGGGAGTCGACCGGAGCGAACCGGCGGAAAAGGACCCTTCGTCGACGCGCTAGTGTGGATCGGGTGAGCCTGTCTGCTCTCGTCTCCCGGATCGCGTCCGACCCCGTCCTCTCCGAGGTGGTCGATGACGCCCGTCGGCGTACCGTCAATGCCTTCGACCTGACCGGCCCGCCGGCGCTGCGCCCGTTCGTCGTGGCGGCCCTGGCGCAGGTGGCGCCGGTGCTGCTGGTCACCTCGACCTACCGTGAGGCGGAGAACGTCACCGCCGTTCTCGGCAGCATCCTCGACCCCGACGATGTCGCCTACTACCCGGCCTGGGAAACCCTGCCGCATGAGCGGCTGAGCCCCCGCTCGGACACCGTCGGACGGCGGTTGTCGGTGCTGCGCCGGTTCGCCGGTACCGATGAACAACCGCCGCCGAAGGTGGTCATCGCCCCCGTCCGCTCGCTGCTGCAACCGCAGGTCAAGGGTCTGGGACAGATGCGGCCGGTCCGGGTCGAGGCCGGATCCGAACACGACCCCGAGGAACTGGCCCGCGATCTGGTCGCCGCCGCCTACACCCGGGTCGACCTGGTCGAACGTCGCGGTGAGTTCACCGTCCGCGGCGGCATCCTGGACGTCTTCTCGCCCACCTCCGAGCATCCGGTCCGGATCGACTTCTTCGGTGACACCGTGGAGGAGATCCGCTCCTTCACCGTTGCCGATCAGCGCTCCTTCGGCGAGCCGCTGGCCGAGTTCACCGCCTCTCCGTGCCGGGAGATGTTGATCACCGAACAGGTACGCGAACGCGCCCTGGCCCTGCTCGATGATCATCCCGAGTTGTCGGAGATGCTGGAGAAGATCGCGCTCGGTACCGCCGTCGAGGGCATGGAGTCGCTGGCCCCGGCCCTGGTCGAGGGCGGCATGGAGCTGATGATCGACGCCCTGCCCGATGACACCATCGTGCTGATCGCCGACCCGGAGCTGATCCGTGGACGGGCCGCCGATCTGGTGACCATGAGTCAGGAGTTCCTGGCCAGTTCCTGGCAGGCTGCCGCGGCCGGGGGGAAGACCCCGATCGACCTGGCCGCCTCGGCCTACCGGGATCTGGCGCAGGTACGCGCCGAGGCCCTGGACCGCGGTCTGCTCTGGTGGACGCTGAGCCCGTTCTCCGCCGGCCCGGGCGCCGATGAGGTGATCCGTACCGATGACGGCGAGGTGGTCGACCTGTCCACCGGGCCGATGACCGGTGTGGACTCCCGTACCCTCGCTGCGCGAGCCGTCGACTCCTGGCGCGGCAACGTCGATGCCGCGATCGGTGACATCCGGCGCGCGCTGACCGCCGGCTGGCAGGTCGTCCTGGCGGCCGAGGGGACAGGTCTCGGCAAGCGCATGGTGCAGTTGCTCGGCGAGCACGAGATTCCGGCCAGGTTGGCCGATCACGAGGGTGACCTGCACGACGACGTGGTCAATGTGATCATCGCCGACCTGGCCCAGGGCTTCGTCGCCGAGGGCATCAACCTGGCCGTCTTCACCGCTGCCGATCTGTCCGGTCAGCGCACCGCCGACAAGTCGCAGCGCAAGATGCCGGCCCGGCGGAAGAACCAGATCGATCCGCTGCAACTGAGCACCGGTGACTCGGTGGTGCACGAGCAGCACGGGGTCGGTCGCTACATCGAGATGGTGCAGCGCACGATCGGTGATGCGACCCGCGAGTACCTGGTGATCGAGTACGCGCCGTCGAAGCGGGGGCAACCGGGTGACCGATTGTTCGTCCCGATGGACCAGTTGGACCAGGTCACCCGCTACGTCGGCGGGGAGAACCCGACCCTGGACAAGATGGGCGGCGCGGACTGGGCCAAGCGGAAGGGCCGTGCCCGCAAGGCGGTACGCCAGATCGCCGCCGAGTTGATCAAGCTCTACGCCGCGCGACAGGCCTCCCGCGGACATGCCTTCGGCCCGGACACGACCTGGCAGCGCGAGCTCGAGGATGCCTTCAACTACGTGGAGACACCCGATCAGCTGGCCGCCATCACCGAGGTCAAACAGGACATGGAACAGATCGTGCCGATGGACCGGCTGATCTGCGGTGACGTCGGGTACGGCAAGACCGAGATCGCGGTCCGGGCCGCATTCAAGGCGGTGCAGGACGGCAAGCAGGTGGCGGTGCTCGTACCCACGACGCTGCTGGTGCAGCAGCACTACGCGACCTTCGCCGATCGCTACGCCGGATTCCCGGTGAGAGTGGCCGGGTTGAGCCGATTCCAGACCGAGGCGGAGGCGAAGAAGGTGCGCGAGGGGGTCGCCGACGGCAGCGTCGACGTCGTCGTCGGTACCCATCGGCTGCTCAGCGGTGAGGTCGAGTTCAAGGACCTCGGCTTGGTGATCATCGACGAGGAACAGCGTTTCGGCGTCGAGCACAAGGAGGCGTTGAAACGCCTGCGGATGGACGTCGATGTGCTGGCGATGTCGGCCACCCCGATCCCGCGCACCCTGGAGATGGCGATCACCGGTATCCGGGAGATGTCGACCATCGCCACCCCGCCGGAGGAGCGGCACCCGGTACTGACCTTCGCCGGACCCTACGAGGAGGCGCAGGTCGCCGCGGCGATCCGGCGCGAGCTGATGCGGGAGGGGCAGGTCTTCTTCATCCACAACCGGGTGCAGTCGATCGAGAAGACGGCGAAGAAGATCGCCGAGCTCGTACCCGAGGCGAAGGTGGTCACCGCCCACGGCCAGATGGGGGAGGCCAAACTCGAACAGGTGATGGTCGACTTCTGGGAACGTCGCGCCGATGTGCTGGTCTGCACCACCATCGTCGAAGCTGGGTTGGACATCTCCACCGCGAACACCTTGATCATCGAACGGGCCGACCTGCTCGGGCTCTCGCAGCTGCACCAGCTGCGTGGCCGGGTGGGCCGCGGTCGGGAGCGGGGCTATGCCTACTTCCTCTACCCGCCGGACCGTTCGCTGACCGAGACCGCCCATGATCGACTGGCGACCATGACCGCCCATTCCGATCTTGGTGCGGGAATGCAGATCGCGATGAAGGACCTGGAGATCCGGGGCGCCGGAAACCTCTTGGGCGGCGAACAGTCCGGGCACATCGCCGATGTCGGTTTCGACCTCTACATCCGGTTGGTCGGCGAAGCCGTCGCCGACTTCCGTGGCGAGGGCGGCGAACCCGAGCCGGAGGTACGGATCGAGCTGCCGGTCGACGCCCACCTGCCGGAGGACTACATCGAGACCGAGCGGCTGCGCCTGGAGATGTACAAACGGTTGGCCGAGACTCGTACCCCCGACGACCTGAGCGCGGTGGTGGCCGAGATGACCGACCGCTACGGAGAGCCGACCGGTCCGGTGCTGACCCTGATCGACGTCGCCCGGTTCCGGCTCGCGGCCCGGGCTGCCGGACTGCGTGAAGTCGTCGCCCAGGGCAACTTCATCCGCTTCGGACCGGCCGAGCTGCCCGATTCGCGTCGGATGCGGCTGAAGCGGTTGCACCCGCGCGCGGTGCTGAAGGAACAGACCAAGATGGTGCTGATCCCGCGGCCCCGGGCCGAGCGGGTCGGTGGCAAACCGCCCACCGATGTGGAGCTGCTGCAGTGGGCGAGCAAGGTGGTCGAGGACATCTTCGCGCCCGTGCTGGCCCCGGCTGCCGGCTGATCCGGGCCGGTGCATCGCCCGTCGTGGAGGACGTGCTCAGACCCATTCCCGCAGTTGCCGGGCGAGCTCCGGAGCGGCCAGGTTTCCGTTCACCGATCCCTCGCTGGTGGCCGCTAGCTCACCGCCCAGCGGAAGGTCGTTGAGCTGGGTCCTGCGGCAGCCGAAGTCCTCCACGATCACCGCCGTCTGCTGCTGGCCGTCGTCGACCACCAAAACGTACAACGGTCCGGCGTCCGCGGTGCAGGGGGTTCCGGGCGACAAGGGGACCGCGGAACCGATCAGCTCGTCCACCCGACCGAGCTCGGCCGCAGGCAGCGTCTCCGCCTGCCCGTCGAGTTGCCAGAAGAACCCGTCCTCACTGCTCGACATCGGCAGCGAATAGTGACAGACCCAGGCCGCAGTCGAGGGCCGCAGCGCGGGTGAGACGGGCGCCGCCGGGATCGTCCCGTCCGAATTGGTCGGCATCAGGTCGGGGACCTTCGGCGGACAGAGCTCGTCGGGGGCGAGCCTCGCAGCCGGCGTCGCCGGGGCAGGGTTGCGCCCGCCCGCCGCGCAGGCCGAGGTGGCCAACAGCAGGCTCACCAGTGCGAGCTGGACGGGGATCAGCCGGCGGAGCATCGGGCCAGTCTAGATTCCCCGGGCCTCAACCCCGCCTACGGCACCTGGGATCCGCTTACCCATGCCGTGACACCGGGAGGATCGCTGTCCACCCCGTACCGGTCCTGATTCGAGGTTCCGCACCGACGTTTCCCCTCACGGCGTGAGCTTCACAGCACCTGCCCCGCACGACACAAGCCCGCACGACACAATGGCGCTGTGACTGACTCCGATCGGCCCGACCAGCTGTCTTCCCTGGCCACGCTCGTGCAGGTGATGCATCGATTGCGAGCGGGGTGTCCCTGGGATGCCGAGCAGACCCATGAGTCCCTGGTGACCTATCTGCTGGAGGAGACCCACGAGCTGATCGAGGCGATCGAGGACGGCACCGATGACGATCGTCGCGAGGAACTGGGGGATCTGCTGCTGCAGGTCGTCTTCCACGCTGAGATCGCCACCGAACGCGGTGCCTTCGACCTCGAGCGGGTGGCAGCCGAGCTGACCGACAAGCTGATCCGTCGACACCCCTACGTCTTCGACGACTCCGCCGTACCCGAGGACCTGGTCGGCAGTTGGGAACAACGCAAACGGGCAGAGAAGGGCCGCCGGTCGGCGCTGCAGGGGATTCCGCCGATGCCCTCGGTGCCGCGGGCGCAGAAGGTCATCTCCCGATCCCGCTCCCATCGGGTCGATCTGGACCTGCCGAGTGAGCCGATCGGCGACCGCGAGCTGGGGGATCAACTGCTGGCGCTGATCGCGCGGGCACAGGCCAGTGGACTCGATGCCGATCAGGTGCTGCGGACAGCGGTCCGGGGGCTGGAGCAGCAGGTGGTCGCCGCCGAGGGATCCGGGCAGCTCGCCGACCCGCCAAGGCAGACGCCGCGCTGATCCGTACCACCACGGCCACTGGTCCGCACAGCGAGGATCGCTAGGCTGTCGGCGTACCGCAGTTCGAACAGTGAAAGGGCGACTTGTGGCATCCATTGAATTCGTCGACGCACGCGAGATCCTCGACTCCCGAGGCAACCCGACCGTGGAGGTCGAGGTCCTGCTCGATGACGGCACCGAAGGCCGCGCCGCGGTCCCCTCGGGTGCCTCCACCGGCGCCTACGAGGCCGTCGAACTCCGTGACGGGGACAAGAGCCGCTACGGCGGCAAGGGCGTGTTGAAGGCCGTCGACAACGTGATCGACGCCATCGGCGAGGAGATCATCGGCTACGACGCCTCCGACCAGCGCTTCATCGACCAGGTGATGCTGGACCTCGACGGCACCCCGAACAAGGCCAACCTCGGAGCCAACGCCATCCTCGGTGTCTCCCTCGCCGTGGCCAAGGCCGCCGCCGAATCCGCCGGTCTGCCGCTGTTCCGTTACGTCGGCGGGCCGAACGCCCATGTGCTCCCGGTGCCGATGATGAACATCCTCAACGGTGGCGCCCACGCCGACTCCGATGTGGACGTGCAGGAGTTCATGATCGCCCCGATCGGCGCGCCGACCTTCCGCGAGGCGCTGCGCCAGGGGGCCGAGGTCTACCACGCGCTGAAGTCGGTGCTGAAGGCCAAGGGGCTGGCCACCGGGCTGGGCGACGAGGGCGGTTTCGCGCCCAACCTGCCGCAGAACCGGGCCGCTCTGGAACTGATCGCCGAGGCGGTGGAGACCACCGGTCTGAAGCTCGGCACCGACATCGCCCTGGCGCTGGACGTGGCGGCCACCGAGTTCTTCGAGGACGGCAAGTACGCCTTCGACGGCAAGAAGTTGACCGCCGACAAGCTCAGCGCGGTCTACGCCAGTTGGCTGAAGGACTTCCCGATCGTCTCCATCGAGGACCCGCTGGACGAGAACGACTGGGACGGCTGGAGCAAGCTCACCGCCGAGGTCGGGGACAAGGTGCAGTTGGTCGGTGACGACCTGTTCGTCACCAATGTCGAGCGGCTGCGTACCGGGATCGAGAAGAAGGCGGCCAATGCGCTGCTGGTGAAGGTGAACCAGATCGGTTCGCTGACCGAGACCCTGGATGCCGTCGAACTGGCCCAGCGCTCGCAGATGGGCGCGATGATGAGCCATCGCTCGGGTGAGACCGAGGACACCACCATCGCCGACCTGGCCGTGGCCACCAACTGCGGGCAGATCAAGACCGGCGCCCCGGCCCGCTCGGAGCGGGTGGCCAAGTACAACCAGCTGCTGCGGATCGAGGAGGAGCTGGACGACGCCGCCACCTACGCCGGCGCCGGCGCCTTCCCGCGCTACACCGCCTGAGACAACAGGCTGCCCGGGCAGCCCAGAGGAGGACTCCGCGCACCTCGGTGCGCGGAGTCCTTCGTGTCTGGGGACGCTCGGATGGATTTCGACGGCCCCGGCTTGTCGCCGGGGATTTCGACGGCTGGGCCTCGTTGCGGGTACGGCGGACCGCGCCGTACCGCGATATCGGGCCGGCTCGCTGGTGGCGGGCCGTCGAAATCCCGATCTCGTCGAGGAGAGCCGGCGTGCTCGGCGCGGGAATTCGAGCCTGAGCCGTCGACATGGTGAACTGGTGGGCGTGGCACAGGCGACGAAATCGCGGCCGGCCGGCCGCCCGGTGAGCTCGGGGCCGACACGAACCCGTGTCGGCCGGCGTGGCACGTCGTCCACCTCCACCCGGCCGGGTGCGCGGGGGGCCGCTGCCACGCCGCCGGCGAAGTCGCCGCAGAAGCAGAAGCGGGCGGCCTGGCTCACCCTGCCCGGTGGTGTCGGGGTCACCCGGCGGGCGATCGCCCTGGTGATGGTCGTGTTGATGTTGGGCATCTCCTATGCCAACAGCGTGCGGATCTACCTGAACCAGGACGCCGAGATCGCCGCGCTGCAGCAGGAGGCCGAGCAGCGCCAGCTCGCCATCGACGACCTCAACTACGAGCTGAGTCGGTGGCAGGACGAGAATTACGTCCGGGCGATGGCTCGGGACCGGCTCGGTTGGGTGGTACCCGGGGAGGTGGGGTTCCGGGTGATCGACGCCGAGGGCAATCCGATCGGGTCCAGCCTCGACCGGCAGGCACAGGTTCCGGCGGCCGAGGCCGAACCGAAGGTTCCCTGGTGGAGCAGGCTGGAGAACGGCATCGCCGCCGCCGACCGTCCCGTCGAGGCCGAACCGGAGCCGTCGGCCGATCCGGCGGACGAGGAACCGTTGACCGCCGACGGGGAGGCGCCCAAAGAGGTGGTCGAGCCGGCCGAGGGGACCGGATGATCGACGAGTACACCGAGGCGGACGCCGCAGTCGTCGAACTGCAACTGCACCGCCGCCCGCGAGCCGTGGTACGGGTCGGCTGGCGCTGCCACCAGGGCCGTCCGGGGGTGATCGTGACCGAGCCCCGGCTCCCCGACGGCACCCCCTTCCCGACCATCTACTACCTGACCTGTCCCAGCATGGTCGCCGGCTGCTCGTCGTTGGAGGCGTCGGGGCTGATGGCCGAGATGAACCAGCGGCTGGCCGAGGATCCGGAGTTGGCTGCGGCCTATCGCAAGGCCCATGAGGCCTATCTCGCCGATCGCAACGCGCTCGGAGTGGTGCCGGAGATTGAGAACTTCTCCGCCGGCGGGATGCCGGATCGGGTGAAGTGTCTGCATGCCCTGGTCGCCCATTCGCTGGCTGTCGGGCCGGGAGTCAACCCGCTCGGCGACGAGGCGCTGGCGATGCTCGGCGACTCCCTGGCGAAACCCTGTCTGCAGGATCAGGAGCTGACGCTGTGAGAGTGGCTGCGATCGACTGTGGCACCAACTCCATCCGGCTGCTGGTCGCCGAGGCCGGCACCGACGGTCGCCTCCAGGAGTTGTATCGCCAATTGCAACTGGTCCGGCTCGGCCAAGGTGTCGATGCCACCGGGCGATTCGATCCGGAGGCGCTGCAACGTACCCTCGCGGCGACCGCCGACTTCGCCCGGGTGATCGCCGAGTACTCGGTGCCCGCTGAGCGGACGCGCTTCGTGGCCACCTCTGCGGCTCGCGACGCCGCCAACTCCGAAGAATTCTTCGACGGGGTACGTGCGCTCGCCGGGGTGGAGGCCGAGATCATCTCCGGGGACGAGGAGGCGCGGCTGTCCTTCACCGGGGCCCTGTCCGGCTTCGACGACGCGGCGAGCTTCGACGAGCCGGTGCTGGTCACCGACATCGGCGGCGGATCGACCGAACTGGTCGTGGGTACCCACGGTGTCCTCGCCCAGGCCGTGTCGCTGGACATCGGTTCGGTACGTCTGCGTGAGCGTCTGCTGCCCGGCGATCCGCCGACCGAGGAGGAGCGCGCGGCGACGGTGGCCTACATCGATCAGCAGTTGGACAGCTGCGGCATCGACCTGTCGGGTGTCGGCCGGTGGATCGGTGTGGCGGGCAGTGTGACCAGCCTGGCCGCGCTGGCGCTGGGCCTGAGCAGCTATGACCGCAATGCCGTCCACCGGGCAGAGCTCAGCATTCCCGAGGTACGCCGAGGGGTGGCGGCGATCCTCGACAGCACCGTGGAGGATCTGATCGAGGCCGGACCGATCCAGCCTCGCCGGGCCGAGGTACTGGCTGCCGGGGCGATGATCATCGATCGGATCGCGGCCCGGGTCGGTGCCCCGGCGCTGACCGTCAGTGAGTCCGACATCCTCGACGGGATCGCCGCTGCCCTGATCCGGGACTCGTCCACCGACTGAGGCTGTTCATCCGCGGAGCCGGCAGGCTGCACGACTCCCACGTGTCTTGCGCCCGGCCCGTACCTGTGTCAATCTTTCATCGCAGAACCGCAAATTTTCATTTGGAGGCGACAAAGATGTCCGAGGCTACATCCATCCCCACCACGATGCAGGCAGTGATCTGTCACGGTCCGGAGGACTACGCGCTGGCCGAGGTCCCGGTGCCCCAGCGTGGACCCGGTGAGGTGCTGGTCAAGGTGGATGCAGTGGGCATCTGCGCCAGCGACCTGAAGTGCTATCACGGTGCGGCGAAGTTCTGGGGCGACGAGAACCGGCCGGCCTGGGCCGAGACCGAGGTGATCCCCGGACATGAGTTCGTCGGTACGGTCGTCGAGCTGGACGACGAGGCTGCCGAGCGCTGGGGGATCGCCGTCGGCGACCGGGTGACCAGTGAACAGATCGTCCCCTGCTGGAAGTGCCGTTACTGCATGAGCGGGAACTACCACATGTGTGGGCCGCACGTGATGTTCGGCTTCAAGCGGGCCACCCCGGGAGCCATGGCCGAGTACATGGTGTATCCGACGAATGCCTTGGTGCACAAGGTTCCCAGCCATCTGCCGCCAGCCCATGCCGCCTTCGTGGAGCCGCTGTCCTGTGCCCTGCACGCGGTGGAGCGGGCCGAGCTGACCTTCGAGGACACCGTCGTGGTCGCCGGCTGCGGGCCGATCGGTCTGGGCATGATCGCCGGTGCGAAGGCCAAGAGCCCGGCCCGGATCATCGCCCTGGATGCGGCACCGGAGAAGCTCGCACTGGCCGAGCGGACCGGCGCCGACCTGGTGCTGAACATCACCGAGGTCGATGTGGTGGCCAAGATCATGGAACTCACCGACGGTTACGGCGCCGATGTCTACCTCGAAGGCACCGGTCATCCCTCGGCGGTGGGACAGGGTCTGAACCTGCTGCGCAAGCTGGGTCGCTTCGTCGAGTACAGCGTCTTCGGCAGTGATGTCAGCGTCGACTGGTCGATCATCAGCGATGACAAGGAACTCGACGTCCGCGGAGCCCACCTGGGCAAGAACTGCTGGCCGACGGCGATCCGCCTGCTCGATTCGGGTGCACTGCCGATGGACGAGATCGTCACCCACCAGCTGCCGCTGTCCGAGTTCCAGCAGGGGCTCGACCTGGTCAACAGTGGCAAGGAGTCGATCAAGGTCTCGCTGATCCCCGGGGCGACCGCCTGATGACCACGTCCCCTGCTGGTGCCGATCTGTGGATCGGCACCAGCTGGAAGATGAACAAGACCCGGTCGGAGGCGAACGACTACGTGGCCGCACTGCTGGCCGCCGATCCACCACCGTCCGGGGTCACCGGATTCATCCTGCCGCCACACACCGTGCTCGCCGAGGTTGCCGGACGACTGGCCGGCAGTGCGTGGTCGGTGGGTACGCAGAACGCGAACTGGCGCCCCGAGGGTGCGGGCACCGGTGAGGTGTCGATGCGGATGGTCCGCGATGCCGGGGCCTCGATCGTCGAGATCGGCCACTCCGAACGGCGGGCCGAGTACGGCGACACCGATCAGGCGGTGCAGCGCAAGGTACGGGCTGCCCTGGAGGAGTCGATGACCCCGCTGCTGTGCGTCGGGGAGAGCGCCGAGGTACGGTCCGGCGGCGGTCAGGATCGGTTCATCGCCGAGCAGGTCGCCTCGGCCCTGGAACTCGTCGATGCCGATCGGCGCTCGGAGGTGGTGATCGCCTATGAGCCGATCTGGGCCATCGGCGAACACGGCACCCCCGCCGAACCCGAGCAGATCGCGCCAGTGGTACGGGTGATCGCCGAGACCGTCGCGGAGCAGGGCGCACGGATCCTCTACGGCGGCAGCGTGACCTTGCAGAACGCGTCCGAGTTGCTGCAGATCCCCGGCGTCGGAGGACTGTTCGTCGGCCGTACCGCCTGGGATCCGGCGGGGTTGCTGGCGCTGATCGACCTCGCGGCCAGCACACGCTGAGACATTTCTTTCGACAAGTCTTGTAAATATTTCACTTCTTTAGTTTGATACTTCCACTGCACGGCGCCGAGCGTCCTGCAACCCACCTTTCAAGCTCAGTGAGGAGCATTGGATGCCACGCAATCGCAGCGTCGCTCGCAGGAACCTTCTGTTGCGCCGAGGCATCGCCGCAGCAGTCGGCGTGGTCCTGTTGGTCGCCATGATTCTGAACACGAACTTCTTGACCGCCGCCCAGGTCGAGGAACTGGGGCCCGAGACCTTCGACCCGGTCGCCACCGCAGATGAGCTGTGGCAGCAGGCCGGTGATCTCTCCTTCAGTCCGGTGGGTGAGGTCCTGACCGCGGTGCAGGAGGACCCGCAGGCCGCTGCCGAGGAGTTCGGTGCCCAGGAGCCGAGTGAGGGTTCCTACGTCTTCGCCGTCGAGTTCAGCGGAACCGTCACCGAGGCCGACGGTGACACCCTGAGGCTGGAGGTCGACGGTGCACCGGAGCGGACACCGTTGCTGCTGCCGGTCGGTACGGCGGTGAACGGGACCGTGCTCCGAGACGCGCTCGGGTTCCGATTCGCCGATGCCCCCGGACAGACCGAGTTCCAGTACGTCGGGGACGAGCTGAAGCGGAAGATGCTCGAACAGGTCGAGGCGCAGCTGCCCGACCCGGCCTCGGCAGCCGGGAAGCAGATCACCGGCACCGGTGTGATCGCGGTGGCGCTGACCGGCGACTCGGCTCCGCCCGAGGCCAAGCCGGTGAACATCCAGCCGGTCGAGATCGAGGTCTCCGAATGAGCGCGACCCAGGTTGAGGCCGAGCAGGGGGCGAACTCCACCGAACCCCTCCTGCGGGCTGTCGACATCGCCAAGACCTACGGCGTCACCCGAGCACTGAAGGGTGTGAACTTCGAGGTCCACCGGGGCAAGGTGACGGTGCTGTTCGGCGAGAACGGTGCCGGCAAGTCGACCCTGATGAAGATCCTGTCCGGTGTGGTCGAACCCAGTGCCGGGCATCTGGAGCTCGACGGCTCGGAGGTGTCCTTCGCCTCCACCACCGATGCGTTGGAACACGGAATCGCGATCATCCACCAGGAGTTGAATCTCTGCGCGAACCTGAGCGTGCGGGACAACATCTTCCTCGGCCGGGAACTGCTGACGGCCGGTGGGTTCGTCGACTATCGCCGCGAGACCGCGATCACCGAGCAACTGATGCAGCGGCTGGAGGAGCCGATCGCGGCATCCACCCCGGTGCAGGACCTGCGGGTGGGTCAGCAGCAGATCGTGGAGATCGCCCGGGCGCTGGCCGCCGATGCCCGAATCCTGATCATGGACGAGCCCACCTCGGCGCTGTCGGCCAGCGAGGTGGAGGTCTTGTTCAAGGTCATCGGGGAACTGACCAGCCAAGGTGTGGCGATCGTCTACATCTCCCATCACCTGGAGGAGGCGCTGGAGATCGCCGACTATGCGGTGGTGTTCCGCGACGGGGAACTGGTCGCCACCGCCGATGCCGAAGACATCGACCTGCCGTGGGTGGTACGGCAGATGGTCGGCCGGGAGGCCGACTACGACTTCTCCGGGGCCGAGCGCAATTTCGGCGAGGTGAAGTTGCAGATCGACTCGGTGACCGTGGCCGACCCGGCCACCTCCCGGGTGTCGGTGAACAATGTCTCCCTCGACGTGCGGGCCGGTGAGATCGTCTGCATCTACGGACTGATGGGCGCCGGACGTACCGAATTGCTGGAAGCAGTGGCGGGGCGCCATGCGATCGCCGGTGGTTCGGTTCGGCTGGCGGGAACGGATCTGGCCGGGATGTCGATCCAGGACCGGATCGAGGCCGGTATCGGACTTGTTCCCGAGGACCGGCAACGGGACGGCCTGGTGCAGATGCTCAGCGTGGCCGGCAATCTCACCCTGGCGAGTCTGCTCCACTGGACCAGGCGGGGGTTCTTGTCCCGGTCCAAGGAGCGGCCGCGGGTCGCCTGGGCCATCGACGAGGTGCGGGTGAAGACCGCGAATCCCGATGCGCCGATCACCTCGCTGTCCGGCGGCAACCAGCAGAAGGTGGTGCTCGGCAAACTGCTGCTCACCGATCCGGAGGTGCTGCTGCTGGACGAGCCGACTCGGGGGATCGATGTCGGTGCCAAGGGCGAGATCTTCAGCCTGCTGTTCGCCGAGGCCGACAAGGGGTTGGCGGTGCTCTACGTCACCTCCGAAGTGGGTGAGGCGTTGTCGGCCTCCCACCGGATCCTGGTGATGAGCAAGGGGCGTCTGGTCGGGGAGTTCGATCCTCGTACCTGTACCCGGGACGAGATCATGGAGGCCTCCGGGGAGGAGGCCGTGGAGCCGGTCGCGACCGACGGTGGGCCAAGGCCCGGTGGCGACGATTCCGACACTTCACTGCCGATCGAGGCAGCTACCCACGACGCCGCCGGGCGGAGCAACCGAAACGAGGAACCACAAGCATGAGCACAGCGACAACGACGTCGACCGATCCGGCGCAGCGGCGGATCTTCGGCAACCTGACCTGGAACCAGTTGTTGACCGAAGGGCGCGCATTCATCGCCCTGGCGATCATCGTCATCGTGTTCGCGGTCATGAGCGAGAACTACCTGACCGTCGGAAACCTGACCACGATCACCAAGCAGGTCGCATTCAATGCCCTGGTCGCCTTGGGCATGTTGTTCGTCATCCTGCACGGCGGCATCGACCTCTCGGTGGGGTCGACCGTTGGGCTGACCGGTGCCGTGGCCGGCAACCTGTTCCGTGGGGTGGACGTACCGTTCACCGAGTTGATCATGCTCCCGAAGCTCTGGGTGGTGGTGCTGATCGCTGTGCTGGTGGGCATGTTGGTCGGGTGGGTCAACGGATTGTTGATATCCCGGTTGAATCTGGCCCCGTTCATCGTCACCCTCGGCATGCTCTACGTCGCTCGTGGCCTGACCCAGGTGCTGCTGGACGGACAGAACATCACCAACGAACTGCGCGGCCAGGAGGGGCTGGGGAACACCGGTTTCCTGCAGATCTTCGCCGGCAGCCCGCTCGGGATCCCGATGTCGGCCTGGACCTTGATCCTGGTGACGATCATCGCCTCACTGGTGCTGGCGAAGACCCCGTTCGGCCGCTGGCTGTACTCGATCGGCAGCAATGAGCGGGCGGCCGACCTCTCCGGCGTACCGGTCAAGCGGGTGAAGGTCTGGGTCTACGTGATCTCCGGGTTGTGCGCCGGACTGGTGGGTGTGCTGCAGATCGCCAACATCTCCAGCTCCACCGCCGACCTCGGTCAGTTCTACGAGCTGAACGCGATCGCCGCAGTGGTGATCGGTGGCGCCGCCCTCTCCGGCGGCCGGGGCACGGTCCGCGGAACGATCATCGGCGCTTTCGTGATCGGCTTCCTCGCCAACGGGCTGGTGATCGTCGGGGTGTCGCCGTTCTGGCAGCAGGTGATCACCGGAGCCGTGATCATCCTGGCCGTCGCGGTGGACCAGATCCAGCAGATCATTCAGCGCCGGCGCAGCGCACGACGTGCCGTCGCATCGGCGAAGAAGGAGTCACTGGCGCGCGCGGCTGCCGCGGAGTGAACCGGTACGGCGGATCCGTACGCAGGAAGAGTTTCTCAGCACCGGAGGGTATCTCCCCACCGGAATCGATCAAGGAAGACCGAGGTTGGAAGAATGAAGCGCACACTGACGAAGATGATCGTGGCCGGGGCCGGCATCCTGGCCCTGTCCGCCTGCGGCGGTACGTCGGAGGACGGCGGTGCAGAGCCGGCGCCCGCGGGTCAGGCCGGCGGCACGATCAGCATCATCACCGTCGATCCGTCGAATCCGTACTGGAAGGCCGAGGTCGACACCGCAGTGCAGCAGGCCGAAGCGCTGGGTTACCAGACCACCACCGCAGCACACGAGAACGAGCCCGATGAGCAGAACCGCCTGATCGAGGCCGCGATCAACGACAAGGTGGCAGGGATCATCCTCGACCCCGCCGGTGCCGACGAGAGCGTTGCCGCGGTGCAGAAGGTGGTCGACGCCGGGATCCCGGTGGTACTGGTCAATGCCGAGATCAGCCAGACCGGTCTGGCGAAGTCGCAGATCGTGTCGAACAACGCCCAGGGGGCGACCGTCGGTGCCGAGGCATGGGCAGAGGCCATGGAGTACGAGGGCACCTACGTCGAGCTGCTGGGCAAGCCCTCGGACAACAACGCCCAGGTGCGTTCGGACGGGTACGCCTCGGTGATCTCGCAGTACCCGGACCTGGAGAAGGTGGGTGAGGAGATCGCCAACTGGGATCGCCAGGAGGGCCAGGAGAAGATGGAACAGCTGCTGTCGAAGAACCCCGATGTGAAGGGTGTCGTGGCAGGCAACGACGAGATGGCCCTGGGAGCGATCAACGCACTGAAGTCTGCGGGCAAGATCGACGAGGTGAAGGTGCTGGGCTTCGACGGCAACCAGGACGCCGTGGACGCGGTGAAGAACGACGAGATGGTGGCCACGGTGGTGCAGCCGATCGTGGAGGGAACGACCATGGCAGTCGAGCAGTTGAACAATGTGATCACCACCGGTGAGACCGGGGTCCCGGAGGAGAAGCAGGCGCTGGACTGTGTCCTGGTCACCAAGGACAATGCAGACACTGTCCAAGACTTCGTGGTCACGGAGTGATCGCAGGTCACACCAGGTGAATTGGTCCGCGGCCCGGTGCGCCTGCGCGTACCGGGCCGGCTGGACCGGAACGGATGATGATGGCTGAAGCCCCCGACGTCGCCTCCGGCAGACGTACGCGCGGCCAGCGCTCCGGCGACACGAAGTCCGAGCTCCGACGCCGGGAGATCGCCTCCCATGTGCTCGGTGTCGGTTCGGCCACCGCACAGGACCTGGCGGCCCGATTCGATGTGAGCATCGTGACGATCCACCGGGATCTCGACGAGCTCGAGCGGCGCGGTGTGGTGCGGAAGTTCCACGGTGGTGTCAGTGCGCAGCCCTCCAGCGTCTTCGAGTCGCAGATGGAGTACCGGCTGACCACCAACCTGCAGGCCAAGCGATCGATCGCCGCAGCGGCCCTGAACTACGTCCATCCCGGGATGTCGATCCTGCTCGACGACAGCACCACGGTGCTGCCGATGGTCGACGGACTGGCCGAACGGCAACCGCTGCACGTGGCGACCACCTTCCTGCCATGCCTGAACCAGCTGGCCGAGAGCGCGGTGGACAACGATCTGACCGTGATCGGCCTGGGCGGGCGCTACGACGCCGCCCATGACTCCTTCGTCGGAGTGCAGACCACCCAGCAGGTGGAGAACATCCATGTCGACGCCGCCTTCGTCTCCACCTCGGCGGTCTGGCAACTGGAGATGTTCCACCAGGAGGAACAGATCGCGGCCCTGAAGCGGGCCATGCTGGCCGCAGCGAGTCAGCGCTATCTGCTGATCGACCACAGCAAACTGAACCGGTTGGCGCTGCTGCGGGTCGCCCCGCTGCGGGAACTGACCACGATCATCACCGATGAACAGGCCGACCCGGAGCTGCTGAAGATCTGGGCCGATGCCGGCATCAGCTACGAAATCGCCCCTACGCTCACCGCCGACCATTAGGGAAGAAGAACTCATGACTCATGTCCACAACGGTGCGGAAACCTTCAAGGAAGACATCATCCGCAGTTTCGCGCTGGCTCATGCCGACCGGGTGACCAGGATCGAGGGAGCCTCCGGCTTCCGCCGGGCCGACGGCCCGTTGGCCGGCAAGACGGCTGTCGTCATCGGCGGCGGATCGGGCCATTTCCCGTCCTACAACGGCGTCGTCGGGCCGGGCTTCGCCGACGGCTGTGTGCTGGGTGACATCTTCGCCTCACCGTCGGCCGAACAGGTCTATCGGGTGGCCAAGGCCACCGACGGTGGCGCCGGGGTGATCCTCGGGTTCGGCAACTACGCCGGTGACCGGTTGAACTTCGGGCTGGCGGCCAGCCGGCTGCGATCGGAGGGGATCGACACCCGGATCGTCTACGTGACCGACGACATCGCCTCCGCCGATGCCGATCATGCCGAACAGCGCCGGGGTATCGCCGGTACGTTCACCGTCTACAAACTGGCCGGCGCAGCGGCCGAGGAGGGTCTCGACCTGGACCAGGTGGAGGCGGCGATGCGGAAGGCGAATGAGGCGACCTACTCCTTCGGTGTCGCCTTCGCCGGGTGCACCCTGCCGGGTGCCGACGAGCCGCTCTTCGTGGTCGAGGAGGGCAAGATCGACTTCGGCCTCGGGATCCATGGCGAACCGGGCATCTCCACCGTCGACTGGATGCCGGCCAAGGAACTCGCCGCCCAGTTGGTCGAACGGATCCTCGCCGAGCGGCCGGCCGACTCCGGGCCGCGGGTGGCGGTGGTGGTCAACGGTCTGGGGGCCACCAAGTACGAGGAGCTGTACGTGTTGTTCGGCGAGATCGCCGAACTCCTGATCGAGCAGGGCCTGGAGCTGGTGGAACCCGAGGTGGGGGAGTTGGTCACCAGCTTGGACATGGCGGGTTGTTCGTTGTCCGTCACCTGGTTGGACGAGGACCTGGAGCGCTGGTGGACCGCGCCGGCCGACACCCCGGCGTTCAAGCGGGGCACGGCGGCGAAGTCGAAGTTCGAGACCGCGACCACCACCGGCTCGACCGAAGCCGCAGTCGAGGCAGACACCTCCAGCGAGGAGTCGCGACAGGCTGCGGTGGTGGTACGGGCAGCGCTGGACGCCCTGGACGAGGTGGTCCACGCCAACCAGGAGAAGCTGGGCCGGTTGGATGCGATCGCCGGTGACGGTGACCACGGCATCGGGATGTCGCGCGGATCGGCTGCCGCCCGAGCAGCCGCGCAGACGGCCGACGGTGGTGTGCAGAGCGTGTTGCAGGCGGCCGGAGCCGCCTTCGGGGACAAGGCCGGTGGCACCAGCGGCGTTCTCTGGGGGTTGCTGCTGGCCGGCATCGGGGAGGCGCTGGGCAACTCCGAGGCACCGGACGCGGCGACGGTCAGTCGTGCGGTGCGGCAGTCGACCGCGAAGTTGCAGGAGTTCAGCGGGGCGGGCTTGGGTGACAAGACCATGATTGATGCGTTGCTGCCGTTCGTCGAGGAACTGGACCGGCAGACCGCCGCCGGTGCCGGACTGGCACCTGCGTGGCGCGCCGCCGCGGAGGTGGCGGTCGCTGCGGCGCAGGAGACCGCGCAACTGGTACCCAGGCTCGGCCGGGCACGTCCGCTGGCCGAGCGCAGTGTCGGTACGCCGGATCCCGGTGCGGTCTCCCTGGGGATGATCGTGACGGCAGTCGGGGAAGCTTTCGAACGAGGAGATGAGGACTGAGATGAGTGGACTGAGAATGCTGGTGGGCAGCGACTCGGCCGGTTACGACTACAAGCAGGCACTGCTCGCCGATCTGCAGGCCGATGAGCGGGTCGCCTCGGTGGTCGACCTGGGGGCCACCGCGGAGTCGCTGGACAGCTGCACCTACACCTCGGTCGCCACCCGCGCCGGTGAGTTGATCATGGCCGGTGAGGCGGACCGGGCGATCCTGGTCTGCGGTACCGGGATCGGTGTCTCGATCGCGGCGAACAAGGTCCCCGGTATCCGGGCGACCGTTGCCCATGACTCCTTCAGTGTGGAGCGTTCGATCCTGTCCAACGACTGCCAGATCCTGACCTTCGGGCAACGGGTGATCGGACTGCAGCTGGCGCGGCGGCTGGCCAAGGAATGGCTGGGCTACACCTTCGATCCGAGCAGTCACTCGAAGGCCAATGTCGACGAGATCGTGAGCTACGAGGCCGCGGTCGCCGCCGAGTGAGGTCGTCGATCCCACCTGGTCGAGAGGCCGTCGAACTGCCCCGGACCCCTTCGGTCCGGGGCAGTTCGCGTACCCGGTCACCCCGCGGTGCGGCAGGAATTGCCCGGGATGGGATCATGGGCCGATGGTCGAATCGCAGCGCACGGTCGCTCAGGCCATGCTGCGCTCACCGAAGCTGTCGGCTCCGGGCCTCAGTGTCGGCGACCTGCTCGACTTCTTCGCCGATGATCACGTCCACCTGGCGTTGATCGTCGACGGCGGACGATTGGCCACGGTGATCACCCGTTCCGATCTGCACGGCCATGCCCTCACCGAGACCGCAGATGATCTTGGGACGCTGGCGGGATGGACCGTCGCCCCGGATGCCGACCTGGAGCAGAGCCGGCAGCAGATGATCGCCACTGGTCGGCGACGGCTGGCGGTGGTGGGCGCCGACGGGAAGTTGCAGGGGCTGTTGTGCCTGAAGCGTTCGGGACAGGGATTCTGCTCCGATGCCGGGGTGGCGTCGCGGGCTCGGGAGCGCAGATCCGTCGCTGCGCAACCCGACGGGGCCTGAACCGGGCGGCGGTGAACCGTCCGGTACGGCCGCGTGTGCGACCGGCTCTGGTGCCCCCGGTGGGACTCGAACCCACACTGGAGCGGGTTTAAGCCGCTTGCCTCTGCCATTGGGCTACGGGGGCCGGGCACCATTCTTCCCGACCTCGGCCGGCTGGCCCAATGCGGCCCACCGGCGGATCTCAATCGGCCGGCAGCCGGTCCAGGGCCTCGTTCTCCAGCTTCTCCCACTTCTTGATCTTGGTCCGGACGGCGCTGATCTCCCGCGGGCTCAGCTCCTTCGCACCGTCCGGGGTCATCCGGAACACATCGATCTCGCCGCCGACGCTGGGGGAGGTGATGCGCAGGGCGTCCAGGACCCGGACCGCTGCCAGTACGCCATGATCGACATCGCGTTCGGTCATCCGGAAATGGGCGAGCAGGGCACCGGCCTGCTGGGCCATTGCCGAACCGGACCCGATCGCGTGGAATCCGACCTCCTCGTAGCGGCCGATCAGCCCGTGCGGGTCGATGTCGACGATGAAGGGCTCACCGCTCGCGGTGTAACCGGCGGCCATCACATAGGTGGCCGGCGTCGAACCCGAGGAATCCTGTCCCGGTACCTCGGGGATGAAGCTCTCATAGTGGTGCCGCAACAGCGGCAGTACCTGCTCCTGCAACCCGCGGCCGATGTTCGGTGCCCCGAGGACCTGGGTGGCCGACTCGGCCAGGATCGGTTCCAGTTCCAACAGCACCGCCCGGGAGCCGCTGCCGGCCCAGGCGCCTGAGTCACCGAGCGGGTGCAACTTCTGCGCCGGGTAGCTGAGGTCCCGCGCCCCATCGGTGATCTGGGAGTCGGCTGCGAGCACGACTCCGTCCTGGCAACGCAGGCCCAGTACAACCGTCATCGACACGCCTCTCCGAGTGGGACGGGGAGGACCATCACACCACGGACGGGTCCGGTCGGCGCAGCCGGGCCACCGACCCCGGTTCAGCCCGAGCGGCTTCAGGCCCGAGGGGTACGGGCCAGCTGCCGCCCCTGCGCCACCAGCGTGCCCTCGGAGTCCCAGATCCGGACATCCTCCTCGAACTGTCCGCCACTGACATGTTCGGTCTCGTGCCGTACCAGCAATGCACCGGGCGCCGGGCGGGCACGGATGTAGGCCGACAGCTGCAGCGTCGGCGACCAGCCGAACCGCCCGAAATCGGCCAGCACCGGCGGCAGGCAGTCGACCAGGAACAGCAGCGCGAACGGGTCCGGTTCGCGGCCGTCGGGGAACCTGACCCAGGCCTGGATCATCCCTCGCCGGGCCGGCTGACCCAAGGCCCACTGGACCGTGGCCGGATCGAAGCGCAGATCGAGGTTGTTCAGGTACTTCGCCGACTCGGTGATGTGCGGCGGCGCCATGGTCGCCGGCAGACAGTCCTCGGGGGCCGGCATCTGCGGCGGGTCGCGGCGGACCTCGGAGTCGTCGGGCAACTGCGACAGGTCACCGAAGACACCCTGGACGATCGCCCGGGTCTGCAGGGCGCCCGCGGCGTCGGGCTGGGCGAGGGTGGCGGTACCGCTGGAGATGCTGCCACCCCGGCGGGCCACCTCGGCGGTGACGGTCAACGGCCCGGCGGTCGAGGCGCTCAGGTACGTACCGGTGATCGCCAGCGGATCGGGGTGCCGATCGTCGCCCAGGGCAGCGGCCAGGCCGCGGGCCGTGGTGCTCAGCACCACGCCACCGTTGATGCCGTTGCCGACCTGCCAAGAACCGTCGAAGGATCCGGTGCTGACGCCCGGATCATCGGTCGATCGCTCGACCTGGGTGCTCGCGTCGAAGGAATTCACCCGGTGAGCCTAGGGCAGGAACAATCAGGGGCTTCTCCGGGTTGCATGCGGTGAGGGTCCGCCGTCCGCCGGTAGGATGGGACCCGTTCAGTCAGAGGAGGAACTTGACCATGATGCGCAGCTCCAATCCGGTGTTGTCGAGGAATGACACCTGGTCGTCGGGCGGCTACGCACCTGCCGACCAGAGTTACGGCCAACAGCCGCAGCACGGCGGACCGATCGGCCAGCAGGACCGCAACCGGGGCGTGATGACCCTGGACGATGTGATCACCAAGACCGCGGTGATGCTGGGCATCGTCGTCCTCTCCGCGGGTGCCACCTACTTCCTGCTCCCGCAGCCGCTGTGGCTGCCGGCAGCGATCGTCGGCGGTCTGGGCACCTTCATCCTGACCATCATCGTCGCCGCTCGGCGTACCGTGCCGGTGCCGCTGGCCTTCGTCTTCTCGGTGCTCGAGGGAATGCTGGTCGGCGCGATCTCGGGTGTCTTCGAGAACGTCTACCCCGGCATCGTCGTGCAGGCGGTCTTCGCCACCATGGTCGCCGCAGGTGTCACCTTGGCGGCCTACAAATTCTTCAACATCAAGGTCGGCAACACCTTCCGGAAGGTGGTGACGATCGCCACGATCGCCATCGCCGCAGTGATGTTGATCAACTTCATCGTCTTCCTGTTCAACGGTGCCGGCATCGGCATCCGGGCCGGGGTCACCGGCGAGGTCGGCCTGCTGCCGTACCTCTTCTCCGCGATCGCGGTCGTGCTGGCGGTGCTGAACCTGGTGATGGACTTCGACCACGTCGAGCGCGGGATCGCCATGCGCGCCCCGGCCGACCAGTCCTGGAAGGCCGCCTTCGGCCTGACCGTCACCTTGGTCTGGCTCTACATCGAGCTGCTGCGGATCATCAGCTACTTCCGACGCTGACCTCGCAGACGACGAGCCCGGTCCCTTCCGAGGGGCCGGGCTCGTCGGCGTTCGGCCAGGAATCAGCCGAGATGTTTGCCCAGCAGTGCGCGGGCGCCGGAGGTCCAGGGCCAGTCCTGCCAGCGGTTCAGCGGGATCCAGGCCGCATCGGAGGTGGTGCCGCCGATGTCGTGGACCACGGGGTCGCCGGGGTCCGGGCAGTCGGCGGCATAGACCAACCGGACGGCGTGGAAGTCCTCCAGCACCGCGGTGGGGGATTTGCCGACCCAGTGGTCGGACTGGACGTCGATCAGCAGGCCGAGGTCGACATGCTGACCGGTCTCCTCCATCAGTTCCCGGCGGACCGTGTCGGTCGGTTCCTCACCGGGATCGACCCCGCCGCCGGGCAGGCCCCACTGCCCGGGCACGTGGGTACGGTCGGAGAACTCGGTGCCGAGCACGCCGCGGCCACTCAGGGTGATCGCGTAGGCGGCGACCCGCTGCCGGCGGACCGCCTCCTTGGGTGCCGGTCGGGAGCGGCTGCGGCGATCGCCCCGGCTGCGGTGATGCGGCACGGCCTCGACCAGCAGCACCAGATCCCCGGAGGGGCTCCGCTGCGCGCGGACCGTCCGGGTCAGGCTCAGCCCCCGCTGCCACAACGTGGAGTAGGGGTCTGCGCCGTGGTCGAGTTCGAGACTGATCAACGGCTCACCCGTTGGTCCGACACCGATCAGTCTCATCTGACCATCATTACCACGCCGACCGAATGCGGCCAGCCACCACGCAGCGACGGGCCCGTTATGCTCAACACATTCGGCCGCGGTCACGAGGGTTCGCACCCGCCTCGTACGCGGCCGTCGGTGACCGACGAGGCAGAGGAGCCACGGTGAAGTACAAGGACGATGCCAACCTGGATTCCTCGCAGGTACGCAACCGCGGGCGCGGCGGGGCGATCGCCGCCGGTGGCGGTATCGGCACCCTGCTGCTGCTGTTCCTGATCTCGCAGGTGGTCGGTGTGGACCTGACCGGTCTGGCCGGTGGCAGTGCGCAGGCACCGGCCACCAGTGGCAGCGAGGAGGAGGAGACGAACGACAACTGCCGTACCGGTGCCGATGTGGCCGCCGATCGGGAGTGCCGCTTCGTCGCCTACACGAACTCCATCCAGGACTACTGGGGGCAGACCCTGGAGGGGTACCAACCGTCGACGACCAACATCTTCACCGATCAGATCAGCACCGGCTGCGGGACCGCCACCTCGCAGATCGGGCCGTTCTACTGCCCGACCGACCAGAGTGTCTACCTCGACACCGGATTCTTCGACCAGTTGAGCGAGCAGTTCGGCGCCGAGGGCGGTGATGCCACCGAGGCCTATGTGATCGCCCATGAGTACGGCCACCACGTCTCGAATCTCCTCGGCGACCTGGAGGCCGGGCAGCAGGACTCCTCGACCGGTCCCGACTCGATGGGGGTACGGCTGGAGCTGGAGGCGGACTGCTTCGCCGGCACCTGGATGAACTGGGCCGATGCCGACCCCGATGACGTCATCGAGAGCTTCACCGAGGACGACCTGAACCAGGCCGTGGACGCCGCCGAGGCCATCGGCGACGACCGGATCCAGGAGAAGACCCAGGGGCAGGTGCAACCGGAGAGCTGGACCCACGGCTCGGCCGAGATGCGCAAGGGATGGCTGCTCGAAGGCTTCCGTACCGGCGACCCGAATGTCTGCCGGACCCTGATGGACCCGTCCACCTCGACCGAGCTCGGCTGACCGGTCACGGATGAGTCGGCAGGAGGACCTGGACACGGCACTGGCCGGTACGGCGCCACAGGTCGCGCCGCGGCTGCTCGGCAGTGTGCTGCACCATGATCACGTGGCGGTGAGGATCACCGAGGTCGAGGCCTATGCCGGGCCCGACGACCCCGCCTCCCACGCCTGGCGCGGGGAGACTGCGCGGAACCGGACGATGTTCGGGCCGCGAGGCCATCTCTACGTGTACAGCATGCACGGACACCACTGCTGCAATGTGGTCTGTGCCGATCCGGGTACGCCGACCGGTCTGCTGATCAGGGCAGGTGAGGTGGTGGCCGGGGTGGATCTGGCCCGGGAGCGCCGCGCGGCCCATCGGCGTACCGCGATCCCCGAGCACCAGCTCGCACGGGGCCCGGGGAACCTCACCCGCTGCCTGGGGATCACCCGCAGTGACGATGGCACCGACCTGCGCAACCACTGCGGTCCCTGGCTGGAACTTCGCCCGCCCCTGCCCCTGGCCGAGGTACGTTCAGGGCCGCGGGTGGGAGTGCCGCGAGCTGTCGACGTCGCCTGGCGATTCTGGATCGCCGGCGACCCGAGCGTCTCCAGCTTCCGCCCCGCCCGCAGCTCCCGCTGACCCCGCTCGGCAGCTCCCGCCCGAACAGTTCTGCATTCAACAGGACAGAACGGCAACGGGTCGATATCCTCCCTATCGATTGCTGCGTCGGGCAGTCGGGGCCACCCGGTGCACCACGCTGCACGGGGGCCATAGGGGATGCAGTGACACAATTCGACAGCGCTGGTGTATGCCCGGATGCGGGCCGAGCGCCGCGGCGGGCGGCAGTTTCCGCACGAGGACTGAGCGGACTGGCGGGGGCCGTGGTGGGCTCGTTGGTGCTCGGGATCGGGGGACTGCTGTCCCCGGTGACCGAGGCCCACGCCGAGGTCCTGGAGCCCGAGCTCATCGCCACCACCGTGGTCAGCGGGGTACAGGCGCCGGCCAACTTCGAGATCGACGACGACGGCAACATCTTCCTCGCCCAGCGCCATGGTGTGGTGCTGCGTTACACCGGTGAGGGCGACACCTCACCCGAGACCGTGATCGACCTGCGCGAGGAGGTCTATCGGCAAGGCGATCGTGGACTGCTGGGCCTGGCCCTGGACCCGGACTTCGCCGACGGCAGCCCCTACCTGTACCTGCTCTACACCCAGGACAAGGACCCCTTCGGCACCGATCAGGTGCCGCGCTGGGGCGGGGAGGAACTGACCGACCCGTGTCCGGATCCGCCGGGGGCCAACGGTGACGGCTGCACCGCCACCGGTCAACTGGTCCGTTACACCGTCGGCGAGGACGGCACCGCCGACCCGGGATCGGCAGTGGTCCTGCTCGACGGATCGAACCGGACCGAGGGCGGCTGGTGCTCCCAGTTCCCCTCGCACGCCACCTCGACCCTTGCCTTCGGCCCGGACGGAATGCTCTACGTCGGCCACGGCGACGGAGCCAACTACAACACCGCCGACTGGGGCCAGTTGGGTGGGACCCAGCCGAACACCCCGACCCCGGTGAACTCGTGCAACGACGGGCCGGGGGAGCGGGGAACCACGCCGGACCGGGCGGACTCGGCCGGTGGTGCCCTGCGATCACAGTCGGTACGCGCGGCGACCGAAGACGGTTACGTCAGCTGGGACGGGGCCATCCTGCGGATCGATCCCGAGACCGGTGAAGCGGCGGCGGACAACCCGCTGGTGGCAGTGCGCTGACTGCGCCGTTCTACGGCTGGCGGCACTCCGATGCCTACCTCGAGGGCTGTCGCGCGACCGGCGCCTCGTCGGCCAACGGCGGCACCTTCGTCACCGATGAGGACTGGCCGGAGCACCTGCAGGGTGCCCTGGTCTTCGCCGACATGGGTCGCGGTTGTGTGATCGCCATGCAGCTCGGCGCCGACGGCGAACCTGATCCGTCCACCGTCGAGGTGCTGGTCAGTGGGGTACGGGCGACCGCGATCCATTCCGGTCCCGACGGTGACCTGTACTTCACCGACTCTGCCAACAACTCCCTGGTCCGGCTCTCGCCGACACCGACGGCTCCGGAGGTGGAGGTCGCGGTGACGCCGCAGGACTGGGCGGTCGGTGACGAGCTCAGCTTCGCCGCCGAGGGACTCACCGGTGACGGCGACGCGCTGCCCGAGTCGGCCTACGACTGGCAGGTCGAACTGGTCCAGTGCACCGACGAGGCAGCCACCGACTGTTCGACCTCGGAGGCGACCGGGGTGGAGATCGACGGTCCGGTGGCCACGGTCGAGGGCCCGGATGTGCCCTACTACGCCTATCTGCAGGCCACGGTGACGGTCACCGACGAGGGTCTGAGCACCAGCGACTCGGTCGAGGCACATCCGCGGGTGAGCACGGTCAGCCTGACCACCGATCCCGCCGGGATCGAGGTCAGTCTGGGCGACACCTCGGGCGCGGCACCGCAGTCGGCGCGCTACCTGGAGAACGGGACCGTGAACCTCTCGGTGCCGCAGGAGGCGAGCGTCGACGACGCCGATCACGAGTTCAGCGGTTGGTCCGACGGCGACCAGGCGGGAACCGAGCGTACCGAGCAGGCGCCGGCCGGCGACAGCGAGTACACCGCCGTCTACACCGAGGTCCCGCCGCCGCTGGAGACCACCGTGACCGAGGTCGAGGTGAACCCGACCTCGATCCGGATGCCGTTCTGGTCCGCCCGGCTGGTGGTCGTCGAGGCCCGGGTGCAGAGCACCCAGCCGGTGGACCGGGTGACCACGGTGCTGAGCTCCAACCGCGGGCAACGCAGTATCAGCATGGGCCGCATCTCCGGCAGCAACACCGACCGGGTCTACCGCAGTTACGTCGTGATCTCCGGAACCGGGGCCAGCGTCCGCCACACCGAGGTGACGGCTCTCAGTGGAGGTCAGACGGTACGGACGGCTGGTCCCGACATCCGGGTCAGTACCTGCCTGCTGTTCTGCTGAGCACCGACCGCGTCGCCCGGCCGGGTCTAGGCTGCCCCCATGAGTTCTGAGCACGGACGGGCCCCGAAGGGTTTCGGCGATCTGCTGCAGGCCAATGCCGACTACGCCGCGCATTTCGATCTGCACGGTTTCGACGGTGTGGCCAATGCGGGGGTGGCGATGGTCACCTGCATGGACAGCCGGATCGATCCGCTGACCATGATCGGCCTGCGGGCGGGCGATGCGAAGATCCTGCGGAACCCGGGTGGCCGGGTGACCGATGCCATCCTGGCCGGAGTGGTGCTGGCGGTGAACCTGCTCGGGGTCGACCGGGTGCTGGTGGTGCAGCACACCCGGTGCGCGGTGGCCAGCGCCAGTGAGGAGGAGTTCCACCGCCGACTGACCGAGAGCACCGGGATCGACTCCAGCTGGATGACGGTGCCGGTGGTCACCGATCCGGAGCGAACCCTGCGCGATGACGTCACCCGGGTGCGTACCCACCCCCTGGTCCCCGCGGGGGTGCAGACCGGTGGGTTCGTCTACGACGTCGACACCGGTCGGCTGAACCAGTTGGTCTGACTGACCTGATCCGGCCTGTGCTGATCTGACCTGGGCTGATCAGACCCAGGCCGGAGCAGGCTGCTCACCGCCGAACGGCTCGCCCCCCTCGCAGGGGGCGAGCCGTTCGGGTTTCTGCAGGTCAGCCCTTGGCCGGTGCGGTACCCGGGCCGTCGTCGAACAACTCGCCCAGGCTGTGCGTCGGCTGGTCCTCCTCCGGGCGCTGCCGGGGCAGGGTCTGGCCCCGGTTGCGACGCTCCCTGAACGCCTCCAGCAGGTGGTACAGCACCGGCACCACGATCAACGTCAGCAGGGTGGAGCTGATCATGCCGCCGATCACCACCACCGACAGCGGACGGGAGATGAACACACCGCCACCGGTGAGCCCGAGGAACATCGGGATCAGCGCACAGATGGTCGCCGCTGCCGTCATCAGGATCGGTCGCAGACGTAACCGGGCACCCTGGATCACCGCATCGTCGACCGATGCCCCCTGCGCCCGATACTTGTTGATCAGGTCGATCAACACGATCGCATTCGTCACCACCACTCCGATCAACATCAGCAAGCCGATCATGGCGGCGATGTCCAGTGAGGTCTGGGTGATCAACAACAAGGCGATCGCACCGGTGGCGGCGAAGGGGATGGAGACCAGCAGGATCAACGGCTGCAGCAGCGACTTGAAGGTCGCGACCATGATGATGTACACCATCGCGATCGCCACCAGCATGGCGATCCCGAGCTGGTTGAACGACTCCGCCTGGTCCTGGGCCACACCACCGATACTGGCGGTCACACCGTCGGGCAGCTCGACCGAATCCAGACCGGTGGTCAGCGCGGCGGTGATCGTCCCCAGGTCGCTGCCGGTGGGCAGACCGCTGACGGTCACCGACCGGCGGCTGTCGATCCGGGTGATCTCGGCCTGGGAGCTGACCTCCTCCACCTCGGCGACGTCCTTCACCTGGATCGGGTCACCGGTGATGTCGGCGAGATCCTCCGAACGCTGGGTCAGTTCCTCCTGCAGGTCGGTCGCCGCCGCGGACTCCGCGCGCTGTTCGCGTGCCTCGGCCAGCTGGTCGTCCAGTTCATCGCGCTGTTCGCGCAACTGGGCCAGCTGTTCCTCCAGGGCCTCGACCTGTGCATCGGCCTGGGCCTGCGCTTCGACCTGGGCCTGGGCCTGCGCTTCGGCCTGGGCCCGGGCAGCCTCCTCGACGGCCTCGATGGCCTCCTCCGGAGAGGTCGGCAGTTGCCCACCGCCACCGGTGCCCGTACCGGCCGACGCCTGGGACGCGGCGGTACGTGCTTCGTCGATCTGGCTGATCATCTCATCGATCTGGTCGTCCATCTCGGCCTGCTGGTCGATCAGCGCCTGCTCCTGCTCATCGGCCTGACGCTCGGTCTCGGCGGCCTGCCGGTCCGCTTCGGCCTCCTGCTGTTCGGTGATGTCGTCCTGTTCGGCCTGCTGGGCATCGGCCGTCTGCTTCTGGGTGACCGGGAGCTCCAGATCCTCGAGCTGCTGCTTGGTGGTGATCGGGTCACCGGAGCGCAGGATCACATCCTGCTCACCCTCGTTGACCTGCATCTGCCCCAACGTGGTGCCACCGATCGCCTCGGCGATCGCCGGCCCGACGGTGCCCTGGCTCATGCCGTACCCGGCGGCGGCGTCCTCGTCCACATTCACCTGCAGGATCTGGGTCTGCTCGGCCAGGTCGCTGCTGACCTGGGTCAACCCGTCGAGGCCCTTCATCAGATCCTCGATCTGTCGGGTCCCCTCGGCCAGTGCCTCGGGATCGGCGCCGGTCACCTGCACCGACAGTTCCTGGGAGGTGGTGCTGCCGGTGCCGTTGACGGTGATCTCACCGGCATCGGGGATCGCTGTCAGCTCCTCGCGTACCTGATTGGTGACCGCGGTCGTGTCGGCATCCTCGTTCAAGGTGACCGAATAGGTGACCATGTTCGCGCCACCGCCACCGCTCAGCAGGTCGACCTCGCCGGTGTTGCCGGTGATCGAGGTGGAGTAGGTCTCCACCTCCGGGTTCGCGTTCAAGGCCTCCTCGACCGGCAGCGACTTCGCGTCGGTCTCCTCCATATCGGTACCCGCAGGCAGTTCCTGGGTGATGCTGAGGGTGTTCTCCCCGGTGCTGCCCAGGTAGTCGGTACGCAGGAACGGTGTCAGACCGATGGTCAGGATGAAGATCAACACCGCGGCGATCGAGGTGACGATCGGGTGCCGCAGGGTCCAGCGAAGGATCGGCAGGTAGCCGCGCTGCAGGGCGGTCTCCCGGGATTCGTTGGCATCATGGTCGTCGGCCAGGGAGTTTCCGGTCGGGTACTTCGACCGCAGTTTGGCCACCGAGGCGTTGATGTAGGCCTCGGAGCTGCCCTTGGCCTGGAGTTTCTCGACCAGCGCGGTCTGCTTGGCGGCCAGTTTCGTCTCGATCTTCTCGGTGTCGGCCCGCTGCCGTTCCTCGGCCTTGGCGATCCGGCGTTCGGCGCGGGCTTCGCGCTTGGCAGCCTTCGCGTCGAACCGTTCGAGCTGGGCCTGGCGACGGCGAGCCTTGGTCGGGCCCATCAGCTCGAGCTCGTCGGCGGTCGGCTCGGCCGGTCGGGTGGCCGGTCGCATGAACCAGTAGGCGAGCACCGGAACGATGGTCAGCGCGACGATCAGGGACGCGATCAGGGCGATCGCCGCGGTCAGTGCGAAGGGGCGAAACAGCTCGCCGATCACTCCACCGACCACGGCCACCGGCAGGAACACGGCTGCGGTGACGAAGGTCGATGCGCCGATCGCGCCGGCCACTTCACCGACCGCCTTGACGATCATGGGTACGCCGAACTCCTCACCGGCGTCGCGATGTCTCTCGATGTTCTCGATCACCACGATCGAGTCGTCCACCACTCGGCCGATCGAGATCGTCAGCGCCGCCAGGGTGAACAGGTTCAGGGTGAAACCGCCGACGTACAGCGCGATCAGCGCCATCAACAAGGACAGCGGGATCGACAAGGCGCTGATGATCGTCGGCCGGACGGCGAGGATGAACACGAGGATCACCAGCACCGCCATCACCAGGCCCAGGGCGCCCTCGGTCGCCAGGTCCTTGATCGAGTCCTCGATGTAGGGGGCCTGGTCGAACATGATGGTGAACTCGACCGGGGCGGAGAGCTGTTCGCTCAATCCGGGCAGGGCGTCCTTGACGGCATTGGCCACCTCGACGGTGTTGCCGTCGGTGGTCTTGGTCACCTGCAGACCCAGGGCGGGTTCCCCGTTGACCCGGAAGATCGAGTTCTCCTCGGTGGCCACGTCCTCGACGTCGGCGACATCCTTCAACTGGACCGGGTCCTCGGTGCCCTGCAACCACAGGTCGCGTACCTCATCGACACTGGTGAGGGTCTTGCCGATCTGCACATTGACCTGTCTGCCGGCATCGTCCAGCTGCCCGCCGGGGATCTGCGCACCGTAGGCGGCGAAGACCTCCTGGATCTGACTCGGGTCGACCTTCTTCTCGTCCAGGTCGTCCTGCCGCAGGGTGATCACCACCTCCTTCACGGTCTGGCCGGTGACCTGGGACGAACCCACCCCGGAAATTTGGTTCAGCGCCGGTACGACGATCTCGTCGAGCTCCTCGGCGAGCTGATCGGTGTCCATGTCCGAGGACACGCCGTACTGCAGGACCGGCAGCGCGTTCAGATCCACGGTGGTGACCTGCGGGTCGACATTCTCCGGCAGCGTCGAGCGGATCTGGTCGATCGCCCCTTGGAGGTCGTTGCGCATCGCGGTGCCATCGACCCCGAACTCCCATTCCACCTGCACCATCGACGAACCGCTGTTCGAGGTCGAGGTCACGGTGGTCACGTTGCTGACCCCGCGTACCGCCGTCTCCAGGGGTTCGCTGACATCACGTTCGACCACTTCGGGCGACGCGCCCTGGTACTGGGCGGAGATGAATGCTGCCGGGTAGTTGATGTTCGGCTGCAGTTCCTGCCGCAGGTTCGCGGCGGAGAAGAGCCCGACACCGACGATCGTCAGGCAGAGCAGGACGATCACAGCACGGTTGGCGAGGCTGAGCCGGGTCAGTTGGCGCACGGGATTCCTTTGCGGGAAGCGGGGGTTGGCACGGCGTGGGCTGCACCGTCCACACCTGTTCGATTCTGGTCGATCCGGTGACACCCGGCATCAGTCGGACGACTGATATCCGCCTCAGGGTTTACCCCCAGCGGTTGCACAGCTCGGGTTGTCCGCAGACGCCACCGGTCGATCACCGAACCATCCTCCACCCGCTGTGCTGCCGGCGGGCGTGGGGTGCTCAACGATCTGCGTGAGCCACTCCTGCAGGCGGTGGTGACGAATGTCATGACCGGTCCCCGGCAGTGGGCAGGAGTGAGGGCTGGACGAGACATCCCCCCAGTTGTGCCAGCCTGCCGCTACGTCAGGTCAAGCCGACGAGCAGTGATCCGAACGGCGGTTCCCGCAGGTCGACGGTCAGTCCGCCGACGGCGGTACGATGTCGGTCTGTGCCGGCAGCTCGTCCTGGCGCAGCACGCCGATCGGGCAGCTGACACCGTTCGGGCCGTGATTGCAGTAGCCGCCCGGGTTCTTCAGCAGGTACTGCTGGTGGTAGTCCTCGGCGAAGTAGAACTCGTTCGCCGGCACGATCTCGGTGGTGATCTCACCGTGGCCGGCTGCGGTGAAGCGCTCCTGGTAGAGATCCAGGATCCGCTGCGCCTGCGCGGCCTGCTCCTCGGAGGTGGTGAGGATGATCGAGCGGTACTGCGTACCCACGTCGTTGCCCTGGCGGAACCCCTGGGTCGGATCGTGGTTCTCGAAGAAGACCTTCAGCACCCCCGCCAGCCCCACGGTCTGCGGGTCGTAGGCGACCTTCACCACCTCGGCCTGCCCGGTGCGTCCGCTGCACACCTCCTCGTAGGTCGGGTTCGGGGTGTAGCCGCCCTGATAGCCGGCCGCGGTGTTGGTCACCCCCTCGGTCTGCCAGAACAAGCGCTCGGCACCCCAGAAACAGCCCATGCCGAGACCGATCACCTGGGATCCTGCCGGCACCTCGTCCAGGGCGATGCCGTAGTACAGGTGCTTCGGGATCGGCGACAGGACCGGGGTGTCGCGCCCCGGTAGTGCCTGCTCGGCGGTGACCATGGCGGGGGCGAAGTGGCGGAAGATCATGGCCCCATTGTCCACCCGCGGTCAACGGCTCAGCGAGATCGGTCCAGCCGCCAGTCGATCGGCTGTCCGCCGGCCTCGGTGAGCAGGGCATCCACCCGGGAGAAGGGTCGGGACCCGAAGAAGCCGTGCCGGGCCGACAACGGCGAGGGGTGCGGGCTTTCCACGTACGGGGTGGAGCCGAGCACCGGGATCAGCGATTGCGCGTCGCGACCCCAGAGGATCGCCACCAAGGGCCCGCCGCGCTCGACCAGCGCCTCGATCGCGCACTGGGTGATCTCCTCCCAGCCCTTGCCCCGGTGCGAGGCCGGGGCGCCGGGGGCGACGGTCAGCACCCGGTTGAGCAACAGCACCCCCTGGTCGAACCACGGTGTCAGGTCCCCGCCGGCAGCCGGTGGGATGCCCAGGTCGTCCTGCAACTCGCGGTAGATATTGACCAGTGATTTCGGCAAAGGACGGACATCGGGGGCGACCGAGAAGCTCAACCCCACCGGATGTCCCGGGGTGGGGTACGGGTCCTGGCCGACGATCAGCACCCGTACCCGCTGCAACGGCAGGGTGAAGGCACGCAGCACGTTCTCCCCGGCCGGCAGATAGCCGCGGCCGGCAGCCAGTTCCCCGCGCAGGAACTCACCCATGGCGCTGATTCGTCCCGCCACCGGGGACAGTGCCTGCGCCCAGTCCGGGGCGATGATCTCGGACAACGGTTTCGGCATCTCAGGTCCTCGGCGGATCGGGTTCGGGCCCGGCAACGGGGTCGGGGGTCTCACCGTCGCGGTGGGGTACCCCCGGAGCCATCACCGAGGCCATCAATGTCGCCAGTATGGCCAACCCGGCGCCGACGGCGAAGGCGAGTTGCATGGAGACCACATCGGCCAGCAGGCCGGCCACCAGCGGGCCGAGGATGCCGCCGATGTCGGACATCATCGAGAACACCGCCACCGGCTGCCCGCCACGGGGACCGACGACATCGCCCACAGCGGCCGCCGGGGCGGTCCCGAGCAGCGAGGCGCCGAGACCGTAGACGACCATCGCCACGGTCAGCCAGGTCAGGCTGGTCGCCCACGGTGTGGCGGCGATCGACACCCCACAGAGCACACCCCCGAGCATCAGTGCCGGTCGGCGTCCGGTGGTGTCGACGAACCGTCCGGCCGGTGCCAGGGCGAGGGTCTGCGCCACTGCGGCGATGGCGAAGGCGATACCGGCATCGGCCGGGGAGCGGTGCAGGGATTCCACCACCAGGATCGGCACCAGGGAGCTGCGGACGCCGAAGGAGTTCCAGCCCTGGCTGAAGTTGGCCATACAGGCCGCGCGGTATCCGGCATCGGCCAGCGCGCTGCGTACCGTCGCCGACCCGGTGGCACGGCTGAGTGGATCGTGGGCCGGCGGCCGCAGCAGGAGGGCACCGACCAGGCCGGCGACGGCGAGCGTCACGGCGTAGAAGAAGAAGGGTGCGGTCAGCGAGATCCGGGCGAGCAGGCTGCCCAGGGCGGGACCGGCCATGCCGCCCAGCAGGAAACCGCTCTGCATGGTTCCGCTGGCCCGCCCGCGCTGCTCGGCAGTCACCGATCGCAACAGCAGGGTCATCGCCGAGACCGAGAACATCGCCGAGCCGATGCCACCGAGACCGCGCATGATCAACAGCTGCGGGTAGCTGGTGGCCAGGCCGGCGGCGGCGCTGGAGGCGGCGACGATCAACACCCCGGCCGAGAGCACGACCCGCTCGGAGAAGCGTCGCAGCATCCTGGCGGCGAAGGGGGAGAAGAGAAATCGCAGGAACCCGAAGGCCGAGATCACCGCACCGGCCTCCAGGTTGCCGATGCCGAAACTCCGGGCGAAGACCGGCAGCACCGGCACCAGCACCCCGAAGCCGACGGCGACACAGAACCCGATCAGCGCCAGGACGTAGACCTCGCGGGGGAAATGCGTACGCCGGGTCCACCACTGTCCGAACCGGATCCTCACCGGCACCCGGCCCGCGTACGACACCTCACTGGCGCGACCCTAGCGCGCCGCGACAGCACCCGGCGAGCGGGCGTCCGCGGACTCGGTGACCGTCGCCCGATCCCGGATTCGGCCCTGAACCGGACGGGCCAGCGCCTGCCGGGCCGGTGCCCGAACCTAGACTCGGAGCCATGGACTCCACGGAAATGGATGCGATCCTCGACGAGTTGGCTGCCGGTCGGATCGACAAGGCCGAAGCAGCCCGACGGATCCAGGCCGTCCGCGGTGCCGGATCGAACGCCCCGCAACAGGCGGCGGATGGCTTGGGGTGGCCGGCAGCCGAGTCGCCCGCCGACCAGCCGCTCTCGGCCGCCGCCGAGGAGGCCGTGGTGGAGGAGCAGGCAGTCGAGGAGCCGGAACCGGCCCCGGCAGCCGAGCCCCTGAACGAGCGCGATCTCGGTCGGGCACAGGCACCGGGGGTGGCCCGGGAGGACTTCCGTCGCCCGGTCCACGGCCCCGAGCCGACCGCCGGGACCGATACGTCGGATGCATCGACCACCGACCCATCGGAGGCCGGCACCGATCCATCGGGCACCGATCCGGGCGAGCGCGGCTCGGCTGCATCGGACGGGTCGAAGGCGGGCCGGACCGGTCAGGACGCGCCGAAGGCCGAGGACAAGGTCTCCACCGCTGATGGCGTTCCCGATCTCGGCGCCTGGTTCGACACCGCCCGCCGGGGGTTCGGGCGATTGCGCAGTGATGCCGAGAAGGGTTTCGACCGGTTGCGGGCCGAGGCCGAGAGCAGACTGGGTGAGCGACGTCCGAGCGCCGACAGCGGCGCCGGTGCCGGTACGGGAACGCCCAAGAATTCGGCCAAGGGGGTGCAGCGGGTCTTCATCCGAGCCGTCGGTCGGCGGATCCGGGTGGTCGGTGATGCCGATGTCGCCACGGTCACCGTCGACGGCACCCACAACCTGAAGCGTCGCGATCAGGTCATCGAGATCACCAGCGAGGGCGATGTCGGACCGTCGCTGCAGGGATTCAGCATCTTCCGGCCGCCGCGCAGTTTCGACGACGTGAAATCGATGGGGCTGGGAAGGGAACTGACGGTCCGGATCAACCCGGCGCTGCAACTCGACGCCGAGATCACCGGTGGCTCGTTGCACACCGAGGGAGTGGAGCGGTTGGGCAAGGTACGGGTGACCGTCGGCGGTGCCCGGTTCAGCGGCGTCACCGGCGCCGAGGACGTGTTGGTGCAGGCCGGTCCGGCGACGCTTGCGGCCACGATCACCAGCGGTCGATCCCGGGTGCGCTGTGAGTCGGGCACCTTGACCGTGACCCTGGGCGCCGGCAGCAACGTGACCGTGCACACCGAGAGTCAGCTGGGCCGGATCGCCTGGGCCGGGGCGCACAGCGGTGCCGCCGACGAGGTCGAACTCGGCAACGGCAGCGCCCGGCTGGATGTGGGTGCGGTGATGGCCTCGGCCACCATCCGTACCGAGGTCGCCGAATAGGCCGAACGCCCAGAGCCCGGCCGGGTCACACAGGTCGGGACGACCACAGGTCGGGACAACAGGAGGGCCGCACGGCGATCCGTGCGGCCCTCCTGTTGGCAGTGTGTTCGAGGGTCAGCCGGTGAAGGGTTCGACGCCGGTGATGGTGACGTTGATCTGCTTGCCGTTCGGTGCCTCGTAGGACACCGAATCGCCCTTCTTCTTGTCCAGGATCGCGGCACCCAGGGGGCTCTGCGGGCTGTAGACGTTGAGGTGGTTCACGTCGTCGTCCAACCCGAGCATCTCGCGGGAGCCGAGCAGGAAGGTGTCGGTGTCGGTCTCGTCACCGTCGAAGGCGATTGTCACCTTCGAGCCCGGGACGACCAGATCCACCTCGGCGGGTGCCTCGCCCACCTCGGCGCGGCTCAGCATGTCCTTCAACTGCAGGATCCGGGCCTCCATCTGGCCCTGCTCCTCGCGCGCCGCGTGGTAGCCGCCGTTCTCCTTCAGGTCGCCCTCTTCGCGGGCCTGCGCGATCCGCGCAGTCACCTCGGCGCGACCGGTGTTCTCCAGGTGCGCCAGCTCGGCGGCCAACTTGTCGTAGGCCTCCTGGGTGAGCCAGATCGTGTTCGTTTGGGTGGTCTCTGCCATCGAACAAGGCTAGCAAAGCCCCCGACGGTACGACGGATCGCGCTGCCGCACGGCTCAGAGAGCCTCGCAGTCCTCCACGTCGACCGCAGTGGAGCGGCGGTAGGTCAGGATCGTCACCTCGACGGTCGCCTCGTTCGCCTCGCTGGGTTCGATCAGCTGGGTGACCTCACCGACCCGTTCGAAGTTCTCGGCCAGGGCGAACACCTCGCAGGTGGCCGGGCGCGAGGGGTCGGGGCGATAGACGTCGATCACGGCATCCACCCGGTCGGGGTGGGTCTGGAAACCCCGGACACTGCCGCCGACCTGCTCGTTCCCGTGGAACGAGGCGATCCAGAGGTAGGTGCCGCCGGCTATCAGGGCGAGCACGGCGATGATCGCGATCCACCCGGTGCGACCGATCCGCGGCGGTGGGTACCGGCGGGCGATCCGTTCCCTCTCGGCCTCGTCGAGGCCTTGGCTGCTGGACACCTGTCCATTGTGCTGCATCGGCCACCCGGTGCCGAAATGCCGCTCGTACCGGCTTTTCTGGAATCGGTGTCGGTCCTTCGTTGTTGTATGGAGGTGAGCCCACGGTCGGCCGGTTTCGGCCCGCCGGAGGCCCGGAACGGATCCCGACGTGACGCAGGTCGCGCCGGTTGGATTGGCGAGGACGCGTGCTGCGGGGAAGGATGACCTCCATGGTCGAATCAGTTGCCGACGATCTCGAAGGCCCCGCCGTCGTGCTGCCGCGCAGGCATGACCACCACGGTGAGCCGCTGCGGTTGTTGCACGTGCACGCGCACCCCGATGACGAGTCGAGCAAGGGCGCGGCGACCACGGCCCGGTACGTCGCCGAGGGGGTCGAGGTGATGGTGGCGACCTGCACCGGCGGCGAGCGCGGCTCGATCCTGAATCCGGCGATGGAACGACCCGACATCGAGGCCAACATCGCCGAGGTACGACGCAACGAGATGGCCGCGGCGAGGAAGATCCTGGGGATCGAACAGGTCTGGCTCGGCTTCGTCGACTCCGGCCTGCCCGAGGGTGATCCGCTGCCGCCGCTGCCGGAGGGCTGTTTCGGGCTGACCGATCCGCAGGAGACGGCGCGCGAACTGGTGAAGGTGATCCGGCAGTTCCGGCCACAGGTGATGACCACCTATGACGAGAACGGCGGTTACCCGCACCCGGATCACATCATGACCCACCGGATCAGCATGACCGCCTACGAACTGGCCGCCGACCCCGCTGCCTGGCCCGAGCTCGGCGAGCCGTGGGAGGTGTCGAAGCTCTACTACCACATGACCTTCCATCGCCGGCGGCTTGCGGCCCTGGACGCCGCGATGACCGAGGAGGGGCTGGAGTCGCCGTACCGGGAATGGCTGGCGAACTGGGACCGGGGTGAGGACTGGGAGAAGCGGGTGACCACCCGGGTCTGGGCCGCGGACTGGTTCGGGGTACGCGATGCCGCCCTGCTCGCCCACGCCACCCAGGTCGACCCGGACGGGCGGTGGTTCGCCATCCCGCTGCACGTGCAGCGGCGCGCCTGGCCGACCGAGGACTTCGAGTTGGCCCGCAGTCGGGTCGAGTCATCCCTGCCGGAGGACGACCTGTTCGCCGGCATTGCGGTCGAGTCGCCGGTCGTACCGGCGGTGGAGGAGGCATCGGCATGAGGAACGAGGACAATCCCCTGGCAGCGATCGCGATCCCCGGATGGGGGATGGCGATCGTGCTGGTGCTGATCATGGCGGCGATGGGCCTGATCTTCTGGTCGATGATGCGGCGGCTGCGGGCCGAGCGGCTCGAACTGCAGGCAGAGGCCGAGGCCGCCGGCGAGACGGTGCTGGCCGTACCGACGCTGGAGGACCTGGACCGTGACGCCGACGGGGGCCGCCACCGCTCGGCGGACCGGACGGCAGGGGCTGTCCGCGACACGCCCGAGCCGGCCTCGGAGACGGTCCGCGACACGCCGAGCAAACCGCGCCAGACCGGCGATTGAGCAAGATTCCGGTCCGACTTGTGGTCTTCCGGTTTCCAAAATCACATGCGTGTAATACGCTTATCTAGCGGTCAAGGTGACTGTCAGACACTACATCTAGTGTTCAGGGCAGCCGAAAGGGCCGAGCGGTGAGGCTGACGGGAAGTAGGTCGGCAGATCCGGTCAACAGGTCAACGGCAGACCGAACAAGCAGGGTTTCCCTCGGGTTTTTTAGGAGATGTGACATGTCCGTGACGGTGTACACCAAGCCTGGATGCGTTCAGTGCACGGCCACCTACCGTGCCCTCGACAAGGCGGGTGTGGAGTACGAGGTGATCGACCTCACCGAGGACGATGCGGCGCTCGAGCACAGCAAGAACCTGGGCTACTTCGCGGCCCCGATCGTGATCACCGCGACCGATCACTGGTCGGGTTTCCGCCCCGACAAGATCGCGGCACTGGCCAAGGCGCAGGTCGAACAGACCTCCGCCAGCAGCGTCGCCTGAGCAATCCGACAGGGCCGGTCGACCCGAACAGCTGATTCGGGTCTCCGGCCCCGAAGGCGCCCGGCACCGGGCGTCGCCGAACCGAACGACCAACAGATCAACGGTCTGAGTGAGGCAAAACATGACGAGTGCAACGGTCGAACCGACAACAGGCATTCGGCAGACCACGGATCGCGTGATCCACTTCTCCTCGAGCTCGGGCAACACCGACCGGTTCGTGCAGAAGCTGGGGATCGAGGCCACCAGGATCCCGCTGGACGGGACCCCGGTGCAGGCCCGGGCACCGTTCGTGCTGGTCGTACCGACCTACGGTGCCGAAGGCAAGGGGCACGTACCGCCCAAGGTGGTTGCGTTCCTGAACGATCCGGTCAACCGGTCACACCTGCTGGGTGTGATCGGGGCCGGCAACACGAATTTTCATGACACCTACTGCTTGGCCGCAGACATCATCGCCGCCAAGTGCCAGGTGCCCGTTTTCTACAAGTTTGAACTCATGGGGACCCCCGACGACGTCGACCGGGTCAGGGAAGGATTGGAAGCACTGTGGAGACGACGGTAGAAGATCTGGGCGTCGATCCGGCCAAGGCCGAGGCGCCCGGCAGCGAACCTCAGCCGGCGCCCACCCCGGGCACGTCCGATCTGGCACCCGATGCCAGCGACACCAACATCCCCGACAAGTACCGCGGGCTCGGTTACCACGAGCTGAACGCGATGCTGAACCTGTACGACGAGCAGGGGAGGATCCAGTTCGGCGCGGACCGGGAAGCAGCCCACCAGTACTTCCTGCAGCATGTGAACCCGAACACCGTCTTCTTCCACGACCTGGAGGAGAAGCTGGACCATCTGGTCAAGCACGGTTACTACGAGAAGGACGTGCTCGACCAGTACAGCGACGACTTCATCAAGGGACTGTGGAAGCACGCCTTCGACAAGAAGTTCCGATTCCCGACCTTCCTCGGGGCGTTCAAGTACTACACCTCGTACACGCTGAAGACGTTCGACGGAAAACGCTACCTCGAGCGGTACGAGGACCGCGTCTGCATGGTCGCGCTGGCCCTGGCCCGCGGTGACGAGGCGATGGCGACCAACCTGGTCGACGAGATCCTCGGCGGCCGGTTCCAGCCCGCCACCCCGACCTTCCTCAATGCCGGCAAGAAGCAGCGCGGTGAGCTCGTCTCCTGCTTCCTGCTGCGGGTGGAGGACAACATGGAGTCGATCGGCCGGTCGATCAACTCCGCGCTGCAGCTGTCCAAGCGTGGCGGTGGTGTGGCGCTGTCGCTGACCAACATCCGCGAGTCCGGTGCGCCGATCAAGCACATCGAGAACCAGTCCTCGGGTGTGATCCCGGTGATGAAGCTGTTGGAGGACTCCTTCTCCTACGCCAACCAGCTCGGTGCCCGCCAGGGTGCCGGTGCGGTCTACCTGCATGCGCATCACCCCGACATCCATCGTTTCCTCGACACCAAGCGTGAGAACGCCGATGAGAAGATCCGGATCAAGACGCTCTCGCTCGGCGTGGTGATCCCCGACATCACCTTCGAGCTGGCGAAGCGGAACGAGGACATGTACCTCTTCTCGCCCTATGACGTGGAGCGGGTCTACGGCGTACCGTTCACCGAGATCTCGGTGACCGAGAAGTACTACGAGATGGTCGACGACGCGCGGATCCGGAAGACCAAGATCAACGCCCGCGAGTTCTTCCAGACCATCGCCGAGATCCAGTTCGAGTCCGGTTATCCCTACATCATGTTCGAGGACACGGTGAACCGGGCGAACCCGATCGACGGTCGAATCACGATGTCGAACCTGTGCAGCGAGATCCTGCAGGTCTCCACCCCGAGCAAGTTCGCCAACGATCTGTCCTACGACGAGATCGGCAAGGACATCTCCTGCAACCTGGGTTCGCTGAACATCGCCCAGGCGATGGATGCACCGGATCTGGGCCTGACCATCGAGACCGCCATCCGTGGTCTGACCGCCGTCTCGGACATGAGCTACATCGACTCGGTGCCGAGCGTGGCCTACGGCAACTCCAAGAGCCACGCCATCGGTCTGGGGCAGATGAACCTGCACGGTTATCTGGCGCGCGAGCGGATCCACTACGGCTCGGCCGAAGGGGTCGACTTCACCGACATCTACTTCATGACGGTGTTGTTCCACTGCCTCCGGGCGTCGAACACGATCGCGGTCGAGCGTGGGGAGACCTTCGACGGCTTCGAGCGGAGCAAGTACGCCTCCGGCGAGTTCTTCGACCGCTACACCGCCGGTCCGTGGCAGCCGAAGACGCAGAAGGTGAAGGAGTTGTTCGCCGACGCCGGTGTGCACATCCCGACCGTTGCGGACTGGGAGCAGCTGAAGGCCGATGTGATGGCCGGCGGGATCTACAACCAGAACCTTCAGGCCGTACCGCCGACCGGTTCGATCTCCTACATCAACAACTCGACCTCCTCCATCCACCCGGTGGCGGCGAAGATCGAGATCCGCAAGGAAGGCAAGATCGGTCGCGTCTACTACCCGGCGCCGTACCTGAGCAACGACAATCTCGAGTACTACGCCGATGCCTACGAGATCGGGTACGAGAAGATCATCGACACCTATGCCGCGGCCACGCAGCATGTCGATCAAGGTCTGTCCTGCACCCTGTTCTTCACCGATGAGGTGACGACCCGGGACATCAACAAGGCGCAGATCTACGCCTGGAAGAAGGGCATCAAGACGCTCTACTACATTCGTCTGCGGCAGCTGGCCCTGCAGGGCACAGAGGTCGACGGCTGCGTCTCCTGCATGCTCTGAGGAACTGATCATGTCCAATCCCGAGAACCTCCACGAAGGCAACACAGTGACAACCACAGGCGAAGGCACCGCCACTCCGGCGGTGAAGCTGGTCGACCATGTCCAGGCGATCAACTGGAACCGGATCGAGGACGAGAAGGACGTCGAGGTCTGGAACCGGTTGGTGAACAACTTCTGGCTGCCGGAGAAGGTGCCGGTCTCCAACGACGTGCAGTCGTGGGCGACGCTGACCCCGGCCGAACAGCAGTTGACGATGCGGGTCTTCACCGGCCTGACCCTGCTCGACACCATTCAGGGCACGGTCGGTGCGGTCAGCCTGATCCCGGATGCGCTGACCCCGCACGAGGAGGCGGTCTACACCAACATCGCCTTCATGGAGTCGGTGCACGCCAAGAGCTACTCCTCGATCTTCTCCACCTTGTGCTCGACCAAGGAGATCGACGAGGCGTTCCGCTGGTCGGTGGAGAACGAGCACCTGCAGCGCAAGGCCGAGATCGTGATGAACTATTACAAGGGCGACGATCCGCTGAAGAAGAAGGTCGCCTCGACCTTGTTGGAGTCGTTCCTGTTCTACTCCGGCTTCTACCTGCCGATGCACTGGTCCAGCCGGGCGAAGCTGACCAACACCGCCGATGTGATCCGGTTGATCATCCGGGACGAGGCGGTGCACGGCTACTACATCGGTTACAAGTACCAGCGCGGTCTGGAGACCCAGACCCCGGAGCGCCGCGAGGAACTGAAGACCTACACCTTCGACCTGTTGTTCGATCTCTACGACAACGAGGTGGCCTACACCCACGCGTTGTACGACGAGGTCGGCCTCAGCGAGGACGTGAAGAAGTTCCTGCACTACAACGCCAACAAGGCATTGATGAACCTCGGCTACGAGGCGATGTTCCCCTCCCAGGTGACCGATGTGTCGCCGGCGATCCTGTCCGCGCTGAGCCCGAACGCCGATGAGAACCACGACTTCTTCTCCGGATCCGGTTCGTCGTACGTGATCGGCAAGGCGGTCAACACCACCGACGAGGACTGGGACTTCTGAGTCGGGTGTCGAGGGCGAGTGCCGGTTGTGCGGCACTCGCCCTGTTTCTGGGCGGTTGTGCCGGGGGAGATGATCCGCTCGCGCTGACGGCGCAGCGGGACGGCGCGAGCGTCGTCATGGTGCAACTGTCTGATCCCGGCGGTGGCATGGAAGCTGCCTTCAGCGGCACCGTGACCGTCACCCGGGACGGGTGCTGGACGTTCGACGACGAGGCGCCGCTGGTGTTCCCGGCCGGCACCGATCTGGTCGACGACGGGCGGGCGGTCGAACTGTCCGACGGCACGGTGACTCGACTCGGGGATCAAGTGCGGTTCGGCGGCGGATTCGTCGACATCGACAGCCGAAGCGGGGTCGCTGCCGAATGCGCCGACGGCGACAGTCTGATCCTGTGGCAGTGACCTGTCTGCCACGGAGCCCGGTGGCGGCCCGAAGGAGACTGAGGCGGTGGGAACAGCACGCCAAGGTCGCCGAGACGCGATGAGATGGCACTGAGCCTGTGGCGACGCACAAGGGCAGCACGCGCCGTTGCTGAGGACCCGTTGGTGCAGCCACCGGGCCGCGTGATCCGGTGTCGCGGTCTTGCTGATAGCGCTCCCCGGCGCGTCACCCGTGGTGTGTCAGACGAAGCCGCCGTATGCGAGTCGACGGGTGATTCCGAAATGAGTCACAACTCGCGCAGACTGATCCGCCCCAACGTCACTAGCCGCACTCCACGGGCCTGCACTTCGTCGGCTCCGGCATCCTCCTCCTGAAGCAGGAATCCGGCACCGACGACGTCTCCTCCGGCCGAGTGAAGCAGGTCGAGTGCGGCAACGGCTGACGAGCCGGTGGAGATCACGTCATCGACGAAGAGCACGCGCCGACCGCGGACCGCATCCAGACGCGCGCGGTCGAGCATGAGTTCCTGCTTCCCGTGGCTCGTGATCGAGGTCAGGGTGGCCCGGAGCGCATCCTTCAGGTGGACCTTTCGGGATTTCTGCAGGACGAGATAGTCGTCAAGCCCCAGGGCGCGGGAGACCTCGACTGCCAGCGGAATCCCCAGAGTCGCGGCCGTGGCCACGATGTCGATTCTGTCGTCCCGGAATCGCTCGGCCAGTTCGGCGCCCACGGTTTCGATGAACCGGACGCCGTGATCGATCGTCATCAGCAGTGTGATCGCCCGAGTGTCGGAGATCGGTATCACCGGGAGTTCGGCAGTCCAGGATCCAATTTGTACCGACTGGGTCGTTTCATGCATGGGATCCCTCGGGGTCCTTTCTACGGGCGTCGAGTCGCGGTCTGATCAGCAGGTTCACCAGCGGGTGCAGGATGAGCAGCATCACCGTACTGACCATCATCGGGCTGGTCAGGACGCTGGACACACTAGGGGAGAGTGTGGCGACAACATCGTCGGGAATGGCTTGCAAACCCACGGGTACTACGAAGCTGACCGCAGCCACGATCAGGTTCAGGTCGTCCCACTCGACATGCCGGAGTTGTTGCACCCCTGAGATCGCGATAACACCGAACAGGATGGTGGCAGCCGCCGACAGCGCGGGGCCGGGCAGGTTGGCGATGAACAACGCGAGGGGCGGAAAGAATGCCAGACCGACCGCGAGCGCCCCGGCCGCGATCGTGACCGATCGCGAGGCGATCCCGGACACTCGGAGGATCCCAGCATTCTCGGGGTAGGAGGTGGTCCCGATGCCACCGAAGAGGCCACCAATGGCCGAGCCTACGAACTCGACGCTCAGACCACGATTGGCGCGGTTCACGTCGACCTTCTGCCCGGACCAGCGGCCCAGTAGGGCGTAGACACTCATCGATTCGGCTCCGGCCTGCAGGAAGCCGATCATCATGATCGGAACAGCAGCCCAACTGAAGCCGATCCCGAACGGCAGCAAGGTCGGAGCGCCGATGAGCGGCGTGGCTGTGAGGTCAGGCGGGCTCCACACCCCCATGGCGGCCGCCAGAACCGTTCCGATCGCAACTCCGGCGAGAATCGCCAAGCGTTTCAATATGGTGTTCCCGCCAAAGATCATGCAGCCGGCGACCGCCAGTGCGCTGATCACGGCGATGATCACACCGGGGCCGAATCCTGTGCCAGGAGCAAGCTCGGTGAACCAACCGGAGACGCCGATCGAGGCCAACTGTGCCCCCAGAACGAGAAACATGACGCCGAACACCAAGGGATTCGACACCACCCGGGCGAGGTGTCCGTACAAGCCCAAGCGGGCAAGCGGGAACGCCAGCAGTGCCGAAAGGAGCCCCGCGATGATCATGGAGCCGAATGCAGTTCCGAGGCCGAACTGGCCCCCGGTGGCGATGAGTGCGACTAGCAGCGCAGCCGTCGGGCCCTGCACGATCGGCAGTCTCAGAACTCGGCTGGACGATGCGATGGTGACGATACCGGTAAGCAGGAAACAGCCCTGGATGATCAGGGCAACCTGCTCGGACTCCAAGCCGACTGCCGAGCCCAACGTTGCCGGAAATACCCAGAGTCCGGTCAGTGCCAGCAGGTGTTGAACTCCGTAGACGGCAGCGCGTTGCGGAGGCAGCGCCTGGTCGTAACCGATCGAGAACGAACCGGGGTCCGCGGTCCTCGGAGGTTGAATGGTCATAGTTGCCTCTCGGGAGCGGTTTCCCCCTGAAGCTAGACCGGCGGAAGGCAGATAGCTTTACGACGCGGTTACGGCCCGGTTTCGTCCTTGGCGATCAAGGCTGGGTGCCCTCGGGGCCGCCGCGTCAGCGGCGCAGACGAATCAGCCCGACGGGTCTCACGCCGAACCGGTGCGCAGCCTGACCTCGCGTTCCATCCGCTTCTCGTGGCGCTGCCGGCCCCTGATCGCCTCCTGCTCCCGGCTCTTCGGCGGGGCGTTCGTCACCAGCTGATCCAGCATCGTCCGGGTGGCGGCAGCGATCTCGTCGATCGCCTGCTCGAAGGCCGGGGTGTTCGCGCGCGACGGGCGGGTCGATCCGCTGACCTTCCGGACGAACTGCAGTGCGGCCTCACGCACCTCGTCGTCGGTGGTCGGAGGCTCGAAATTGTGGAGACATCGAATGTTGCGGCACATGGACCGATGCTAGGTCACCTGTCGGGCTGGGAGCAGTGGCGGGCACTGGGCAGTGACCTTCGGGTCGGCCATACTCGGAGGCCCCGACGAACCAGGAGATTCCATGCGAAGCAGTTTGTTCGACGCCGCCAATTCCGAGCGGCAGACCGCCGAACGCTGGGCCCTTCAATCGGGGAAGATCCTGCGCTGTGCACTGACCCCGGATTCGCCGGAGATCATCTCCGCTGCCGGTGCGATGGTGGCCTATCAGGGGCAGATGGACTTCTCCTACCAGGGCAGCGGCGGCGGGATGCGGCTGCTGAAGAAGATGGCGACCGGCGAGGGTGCGAACATGATGCGCACCCGCGGTCACGGCGAGATCTTCTACGCCCGGCAGGCCCACGACGTCTTCCTGATCCAGCTCGAGGGTGAGGCGCTGACCCTCAACACCAGCAACGTCCTCGCCTTCGACGGCTCGATCAACTGGGACATCAAATCGCTCGGCGGGGCAGGCTTCATGGCGGGCGGGCTGTTCAATCTGCACCTGCAGGGACACGGCATGGTCGCGGTGACCTCCGATGGGCCGCCGATGCTGCTGGACTGCTCCCAGCAGCCGACCTGTGTCGACCCGCAGGCGGCGGTCTGCTGGTCGGCGAACCTGGCACCGCAGATCAAGAACGACTTCAAGTTCGGGTCGCTGATCGGACGTGGTTCGGGAGAATCGTTCCAGCTCGCCTTCCACGGCCCGGGCTTCGTCGTGGTCCAGCCCTCGGAGGGCGTACCGGTGGTCCGTGCCGGTAGCTGACACCCCGGGCGAAACGCACGCGACATGACAGATGTCACCACGGCGGCGTTGAGCGCTCATGGCAGTCGATGAATCGTGCAGCCCCACGGACCCCGGGGACCAACCAGAGTGAGGGGTATGAGCAGCCACACCGAGCAGATTGACGATCGTCGGCAGACCGGAAAGACCGTGGCCGGGCAGTCGAGGGGCAGCGGCGCCGCGGCATGGGACGCGGTGAAACCGTGGCAGGGCAAGGCCGAGCCGATGGATCGGTTCCTGCTGCTGGCCCCCCTTGTCGCGGTTGGTCTGATGCTTCTCACCAAACCGCTGCAGCCGTTCTGGTTGGCCAGTGAGCCGCTGCTGCTCGCCGCCGTGACCGGATCCAACCTGTCGGTCGGAGCCGCAGCGGCATTCGCTGCGGTGAACGGCACCAGTCTGCTGCCGGTGATCGCTGTGGGGGTCTTCGGTTCGCTGAAGTTCCATTGGCTGTTCTGGCTGGCCGGCCGTCGCTGGGGCGATCGGCTGGTGGCGCTGCTGGTGCCCACCGAGTCCGGTCAGCGCAAGGCCGCGGGGCTGCGCGGACGTACCCGCCTGACCGCGGTCGGGGTCCTGATCGGGGAGTGGCCCGGTGTGCCCACCGTGCTGGTCCACGTAATCGCCGGATGGCAGCAGATGTCGTTCCTCCGCTGGTGCGCTCTTGCCGTGATCGGGGCCGCGGCCTGGGTCGGCCTGGTCGCCGGACTGGGCTACGGGATCGGCCAACCCGCGGTCGATCTGGTGCTGATGATCGACAGGTACGCCACCTGGGTCAGCCTGGGAATCCTCGTGCTGATGCTGTTCACCGCCTCCCGGCAGGCTCGCCGTACCCGCTGAGCCAGCTCCGGAGGACGAAACGCCGGACAGGCAGAATCGCACCGAACCACAGCAGTATCCCGACTAGGCTGAACCGAGCGGCTCCCCGAACGGGTCGACGTCAACGTGCCCCGTTGGCAGCCAGCGAGGACAGCGAGGTTTGGAACAGTGATCGAATTCGACGGTGTCTCCAAGCAGTACCCCGGCGGGACCACGGCGGTGTCCGATCTGGATCTGACCATCCCCAGCGGGAAGATCACCGTCTTCGTCGGACCCTCGGGATGTGGCAAGACCACCTCCCTGCGGATGATCAACCGGATGGTGGACCCGACCACCGGAACTGTCAGCATCGACGGTGATGACGTGGCCCGGCGACCGGCCGCCCAACTGCGACGCACCATCGGCTACGTGATCCAGAGCGGGGGACTGTTCCCGCACCGGACGGTGGTGGACAATGTGGCGACCGTGCCGGTGCTGGACGGTGTCGGCAAGCGACAGGCCCGCGATCGCGCACGCGAACTGCTGGAGGTCGTCGGGCTGGATGCCTCGCTGGGTGATCGGTACCCGGTGCAGTTGTCCGGCGGGCAGCAGCAGCGGGTCGGGGTTGCCCGGGCGCTGGCCGCCGATCCGCCGATCATGTTGATGGATGAGCCGTTCTCCGCCGTGGATCCGGTGGTACGCGAGGATCTGCAGAACGAACTCCTGCGGTTGCAGGCCGAGCTGGGCAAGACCATCGTGATGGTCACCCACGATATCGACGAAGCGATCAAGCTCGGTGACCTGGTGGCGGTCTTCGCCTCCGGCGGGAAGCTGGCGCAGTTCTCGCCGCCCGCCGAACTGCTGGCCGACCCCGCCGACGATTTCGTCGCCGGGTTGGTGGGCCGCGACCGCGGTTATCGCGGGCTGTCCTTCCTGAGCGCCGATGATCTTGAACTGCAGTCCATCGATTCGAGCGTCGACGGCGCGAAGTTGATCACCGACGCAGGCAGGCCGGTCGGCTGGCAGGACGGTGCTGGGCTGAATCCCGATGTCGGTACCTACACCGAGGGGGCCACCTTGCGGACGGTCGTCGACCAGATCCTGTTGTCGGCGGTCGGTGCCGCGGTGCGGGTCGACGGTGACGGACGTGCGGTGGGCCTGGCCCTGCAGTCCGAGGTGATCGCCCAGGCCCAGGAGCGGGAACCGCGCGATCGCATTCCCGGCGAGCCGGTGGCCCCGGAGAACGGGGTCTGACCGATGGGCTTCTTCGCTGATGTGATCAGGTACCTGCAGATCAACGGTGAGACCGTGCTGCAGGCCTTGCTCGAACACATCTGGCTGGCACTGCTTCCGGTGCTGATCGCTTTCGTGCTGGCGGTGCCGATCGGCTGGCTGGTGGTACGGGTGAAACCGCTCAGCCAGATCATCCTGGCCGGTAGCAGCGTGATGTACACCATCCCCTCCCTGGCGCTGCTGCTGCTTCTTCCCGGGATCATCGGGACCAGCGTCCTGGACACGATCAACGTGGTCATCGCACTCACGCTCTACAGCGTCGCGCTGTTGGTACGTACCTCCGCCGACGCGCTCGGATCCATCGACGACGCTGCGGTGCAGGCGGCGGTGTCGATGGGGTACGGGCCGGTGCGTCGCTGGTTCACCATCGATCTGCCGCTGGCGATGCCGGTGCTCCTGACCGGACTGCGGGTGGCCACGGTCGCCAATGTCAGCATGGTCAGCGTCGCCGCCCTGATCGGCATCGGCGGACTCGGACAGTTGTTCACCCGCGGTTTCCAACTCGGCTTCTATGCACCACCGATCGTGATCGGGTTGGTGTTGTCGGTGCTGCTGGCCGTAGTGGCCGACCTCGCGATCGTCGCCGTCCAACGGTTGGCCACCCCCTGGACGAGAGCGGGGAAGACCGCATGAGCCTCGACTACCTGCTGAACCCCGAGAACTGGTCGCTGGCCAATTCGGCCGGGTTTCCGCAACGCATCCTGGAACACCTGGCCTACACCGGGCTGGCCCTGGCGCTCGCCTTCGCCATCGCCTTCCCGCTCGGTCTCTGGATCGGTCACACCGGTCGAGGTGCGTTCCTCGCGATCAACATCGGCAATGCCGGCCGGGCGCTGCCGACCCTGGGAGTGCTGATGCTGGCGCTGGCCCTGGTCGGCATCGGGCTGCTGCCGGTGACGATCGCCCTGGTGGTGCTGGCGATCCCGCCGATCCTGGCCAGTACCTATGCCGGTATCCGCGCGGTGCCGCCGACGGTGGTCGATGCCGCCAGAGGGATCGGGATGACCGAACCACAGATCGCCTTGCGTACCGAACTTCCGATCGCTGCGCCGATCGTGATCGGCGGCGTCCGCAATGCCGCACTGCAGGTGATCTCGACCGCCACCATCGCCGCCTACGTCGGTCTCGGCGGTCTCGGTCGCTTCCTCTTCGACGGTCTGGCCCTGCGCGACTACTCGCGGGTGGTGGCAGGTGCCGTGGTCCTGGCCGTGCTCGCGGTGGTGATCGACCTGCTGTTGGCCGGCGCCCAGCGCATTCTGGTTTCTCCCGGCGTCACCGGGAGACAGGCCCGGCGGGTCACCGTGGGGTCCAAGTCCTGAGTCCCGTCGGACAGGGCCAGTAGGCTCCCCGGCAGGGCTTCGGCCAAGCAACGATCAGGAGAATCAGCATGAATCGAGCACGAACGATCCTCGTAGGCGCCGGTGCCGCCCTCAGCGCACTGGTGCTGGTCGGTTGCGGCGGCGGCTCGGACCCGCTGGCCGGTGACTCCGGCGGCGGCAGCGACTCGAGTTCGACCATCACCATCGGCTCGGCCAACTTTCCCGAGAGCGAGCTGTTGATGCAGATGTATGCCCAGGCGCTGGAGGCCAAGGGTGTGCAGGTGGAGACCCAACCGAACATCGGTGCCCGGGAGATCTACATGGAGGCCTTCAACGACGGCAGCATCAATCTGCTGCCCGAGTACAACGGGGCACTGCTCGCCTACCTCTCACCCGATGGGGTGAGTGAGGACGTCAGCACCCCCGAGGAGGTCTACGACGCCCTGCAGGAGGTGCTGCCGGAAGGAGCGCAGACCCTGGAGCAGTCCGCGGCCGAGGACAAGGACACGTTGACCGTCACCCAGGAGACCGCGGCCGAGTACAACCTGCAGAGCCTGGCTGACCTGGCACCGGTGGCCGGTGAGATGTCGGTCGGTGCCGGGCCGGAGTTCCAGGAGCGTTTCCAGGGCTCGATCGGTCTGCAGGAGGTCTACGGCGTCACCTTCGGCGAGTTCAAGCCGCTGGATGCCGGTGGTCCGCTGACGATCGCCGCCCTGCAGGACGGTGACGTCGACGTGGCCAATGTCTTCTCCACCGACTCGGCGATTCCCAGCAACGGCTGGGTGACGCTGGAGGATCCGGAGAACCTCTTCCTGGCCCAGAACGTCGTACCGCTGATCAAGTCCGAACAGGCGACCCCGGAGGTGGTCGAGGCACTGAACGGTGTCTCCGCGGCGCTCACCACGCAGAACCTGACCGATGCCCTGGCGCAGGTGCAGGTGGACAAGGCCGATCCGGTGGTCGTGGCCGGAGACTTCCTCACCGAGCACGGTCTGAAGTGATCGACTTCGGCTGAGGTCTCGATCACCTGCGAGAACGCGATCGTGCCGTCCGGTCACAGACCGGACGGCACGAGTCGTCTCAGCGGCCGGTACGCAGACCGCGCCAGGCGATCACGGCAGCGGTGAACATCAGGCCCGCAGCGAGCAGGCAGGTGATCGCCACCCCGGACTCGAATGCCGCCCGGGCCGAATCGGCCAGGAACGCCGCCTGCTGGCCGGCAAGTCCGGTCGCCTCGTCCAAGGCGCCACCGAGGGATCCGGTGGCCGCTGCCTCGGCTTCCGGCGACATCCCGGCAGGCAACAGCAGGTGCGCCCGATAGGCGACCGTGATCACGCTGCCGAGGACTGCCGTACCGAGCACCGCACCGACCTCGTAGGCGGTTTCGGACACGGCCGAGGCCGCTCCGGCCCGATCCCGGGGTGCGGAGCCGATGATCAGGTCGTTCGACAGTGTCTCCGCGCCACCGATACCGGCACCGAGCATGGCGAAGGCGAGCATCAGCGTCACGGCCGTGACGCCCTGGCCGGACAACCCCACCAGGAGGAAGGCTGCGACCGAGACCAGCAGTGCTCCGGTGACGGTGGTCCGGACCGGCAACCGGCGGGCGATGCCGACAGCGAGGAAGCCGCCGACCATGGCCGTCACCGAGCCCGGCAGCAGCACCAGAGCAGCCGACAGTGCGCTGAGCCCGAGCACCAACTGCAGATGCTGCGAGACCAGGAACAGGAATCCTGCCATCGCCATCATGCTGACCAGGTTGATCAGCACCGAGTAGCGGAAGTCGGCGATGCCGAACAGCGACAGTTCGAGCATCGGCTGGCTGCCGCGATCGCTCAGCGCCCGTTGACGGGAGATGAAGGCCGCGCCGAAGGCCAGGCCGAGGACGGCCAGCACCAGCGGTTGGACACCGAATCCGTACACCGCGAGTTCCTTGATCGCGAGTACCAACGGGCCCATGGCCAGAATCGACAGGCCGACACTGAGCAGGTCCACCCGGCCCGGTGTGGGGTTGCTCGATTCTGGGATCAGCACTGGGGCCAGGATCAGCAACGGGATCAGTACCGGGACCGAGATCCAGAAGACCGAACCCCAGTCGAAGGCGGTCAGCAACAGGCCACCGATCAGCGGGCCGAGAGCCGCGCCGGCGCTGAAACCGGCGGTCCAGACCGCGATCGCCAACCGCCGCTGGCTGTCGACGCTGAACAGCGAGCGGGTCAGCGCCAGGGTCGACGGCATCAGCATGGACCCGAACAGCGCCATCGCGGCGCGACCGGCGATCAGCCACTCGGCCGAGGGGGCGAAAGCAGTGGCAGCCGAGATCGCGGCGAATCCGGTGGCGCCGATCAGCAGCAGCCGACGGCGCCCGATCCGGTCACCGAGATTGCCCATCACCAGCAGCAGGGCCGCCAGGACGAGCGGGTAGGCGTCCACCATCCACAGTTGTTGGGTCGCTGTCGGGTGCAGATCGGCGGCAATGGCCGGCAGCGCCAGGCCGAGCACCGTGTTGTCCATCGACACCAGGAGCACCGGCAGCATCAGTACCGCCAGGGCAAGCCACTCCCGTGCGCCGGCACGCGCGGTGGCTGGTGCCAGTTGCTGAGTCATGTCTCTCTCCTTCTCCGCCGAGTAACTGTACCGTCTGGACGGTACACAAAACAATCGGGAACGCGCGCTTGTTCCCGCCGGCTTCGAACTCCTTCGGTACTGTGCGGACCATGGCGCGACCACCGGCAGCACGGGACAAGGTCCTGCAGGCCTTCGCCGAGCTGGTGGCCGCCGAGGGTGAGCAGGTGGCGACCCTGGATGCCGTCGCCGAACGCGCCGGGGTTTCCAAGGGAGGACTGCTCTACCACTTCGGATCCCGGGAGGCCCTGCTGGACGGTTTGCTGGAGAAACTGCTGGCCTACGGTGAGGAGGATCTGCAGCAGATGGCGGCCGATCCCGACGGCCCCGTCACCTACTACCTGCGTACCTCGGCCAGGTCACCCGGTGGGTTCAACGACTTCTACCTCGCCGCCTCGCGGATCAGTGGCCCGAACGCCGAGCGGGCGCGCGGTGCGCTGATGCAGCTGGAGCGGGGTTGGTACGACGCCCTGCTGGAGGCCACCGGTGATCCCGCGGTGGCGACCACGCTGCTGCTGCTGGGCGACGGGCTCTACCTGAAGGCCCTCCGGGGTCAGCAGGACCTGGCGGTGGAGAACTGGAAACAGATCGAACCCCTGATCACCCAGTGGGTGGGCGAGCGCGACTGAGGCGCCCGCTGTCATCCATTCCGCAGGAAATGCGCCCAACGGGGGCGGATGGATGCGTGTCCTGCGGAACGGATGAAGACCGCGGTTCGGGGTCGTCCGGTTCCCTCAGACATCTGTTCCGCAGGAAATGCACCCAACAGGGGCGGATGGGTGCGTGTCCTGCGGAACGGATGGAGACATCAGCCGATCGGCCAGACCGGGGTCGTCGACGCCGGGCGGTGGGTCTCGAACCAGGCCATCGCGTCCAGCACCAGGTCGTCGGTGAACCGTTGGCCGGCGATCTGCAGGCCGATCGGACGGCCGTCGCCGGTGAAACCGCAGTTGACGGTACCGGCCGGCTGGCCGCTCATGTTGTACGGCACGGTGAAACCGATGTGGGCCATTCCCAGATCCTGCTCGCCGAACGGCATCGGCCACTCGGCCGGGAACGCCGCCACCGGCGCCACCGGTGACAGCACCAGATCGCAGCCGGCGGTGAGGTCGACGGTACGCCGCTGCAGCGTACCGATCGCGTGGTAGCAGTCCATCAGCTGCTCACCGCTGGTGCCGGCCGCCTGCTGCACCCAGCGCTGGATGAACGGCAGGGTCAGTTCCTGCCGGTCGCCGGGCAGGATCTGCTGGTCCCGCAGCGACCGTACCCGCCAGAACCGGTCCAGATCGGTCAACACCCGGTCGCTGCAACTGCCGGGGAGTTCCACGATCTCGGCGCCGCTGTCGGCGAACAGATCCACCGCGGCGGTCACCGCGGCCGCCACCTCGGGGTCCACCGCCATCCCGTCGCCCGCCTCGGGCTGGAACCCGATCCGCAACCGTGAAGGGTCGCTCGCCCGGGGCTGGGTGCCGAGTGGGGGCAGACTCGTCCAGTCGCCCTGCGCAGGGCCGGCGAGGACGTCCAGGAGCAGCCGCGCGTCCTCGGCGGTACGGGTGAGCGGCCCGGCGGCCCGTCCGAGATAGGGCGCACCGAGCGGGATCAGGCCACCGGTCGGTTTGAGGGTGGCCAGGCCGAGCCAGGTTCCGGGCAGGCGGATCGAACCGCCGATGTCGCTGCCGACGTGCAGGGGCCCGAATCCGGCGGCTGCGGCGGCACCGGCACCCGAACTGGACCCGCCGGTGGTCCAGGCCGGATTCCACGGGCTGCGGGTGATCCCGTGCAGGCTGGACACCCCGGAGGACAACATGCCCCAGTCCGGCATCACCGTCGACCCGAGGATCACCGCCCCGGCTTCGCGCAGGCGGGTGGTGATCGGGTCGTCGTGCTCGGGGATCACCGGGATCACCGCAGCATTGCCGCTCGGCATCGGTACGCCGGCCCGGGCGATGTTCTCCTTCACCGTCACCGGTACCCCGTCCAGCGGCCCACAGGGGTGGCCGTGCCGCCAGCGCTCGGCACTGGCCCCGGCGGCCGCGGACGACTCCGCCGGGTCGCGGATCCAGAAGGTGTTCAGTTCGGGCTCGCGTCGGCTGATCTCGGCCTGCACCGCATCGTGGACCTGCACCGGATCGAACCGGCCGTCGGCGAAACCCTCCAGCAGCTGATGCGCGCTCAGTTCGGCCAGTGAAGTCACCTCTGCTGCTCCTCACGATCGGGTGCTCGCAGCGTATCGCCGGGCCGGCGGCGCTGCAGTGGCGTACGGGAAGCTGATCATCGACGACCGGAGGGCAGACGCCGCGGGGCGCAAGGCTGCGCCCGGCAAAGGTCACACATTGCCCACGGTTCGGGAGATCGGCTCCCCTCCGGGAGCGGTGGGCCCTACGCTTCGGCATTGTGCGCACCGCATGCCGGGGCAACGCAGCCCAGGGCACCCGCAACGGGAGGACACGTTGATGAAGAACAGCTGGCAGCGAGCCGGGCTGACGATCGGCGCCATGATCGCGATGGTCGTCACGGCCGCCTGTTCGGCCGGAGCCTCGCAGGAGCAGGGCGGCACCACCGAGGAGGAGGCGCCGACGAGTCTGCAGGTGGGTCTGGTCGCCGAACCGGCCAACCTCGACTTCACCACCACCGACGGCGCCGCGATTCCACAGGTGTTGCTCTACAACGTCTACGAGACCTTGGTGAAGGTCGACTCCGCAACCGGGGAGATCGTGCCCGCGCTGGCCGAGTCCTGGACCGTCAGCGAGGACCGGACGACCTACACCTTCCAGCTCACCCCGGATGCCACCTTCAGCAACGGCAAGACCTTCACCGCCGAGGACGCGGTGTTCTCCATCGAGCGGGTGCAGGAGGACTGGACCATCTCGTTGAAGTCGGCGATGGACAAGGTCGAGTCGGCCGAGGCGATCTCCGACACCGAACTGCAGGTCACGCTCAATGAGCCGTCGAACGACTGGCTCTACCGGATGACCACCCGGATCGGGGCCATGATGACGCCCGAGGGGGTCGACGATCTGGCCAATGCGCCGGTCGGCACGGGCCCCTACACCTTCGGTGAGTGGCAGCGTGGTACCTCGATCAGCCTGAACCGCAATGACGATTACTGGGGTGCCGTCCCGGCTTTCGCCGAGGTGGTGTTCCGCTACTTCGAGGATCCGACCGCGCTGAACAATGCGCTGCTCAGCGGTGACATCAACATCGTCGGTACGGTGCAGGCACCCGAATCGCTGGCCCAGTTCGAGGGCGACGACCGTTTCCAGATCATCGAGGGCACGACCAACGGTGAGGTCGTGTTGTCGTTCAACAACTCGACCGAGCCGATGAGTGATCCCGAGGTACGCAAGGCAGCCCGGACCGCGATCGACCATCGGGCGCTGCTCGACACCTGCTGGGCCGGCCGGGGCACCCTGATCGGGTCGATGGTGCCGCCCACCGACCCGTGGTACGAGGATCTGACCGATGTCTACCCTTACGATCCCGAAGCGGCCCGGAACCTGCTCGCCGGATCCGATCATCCCGGCGCCACGGTCCGTCTGCGGATCCCGGCACTGCCGTACGCGGTGGCCTGTGGCCAGGTCGTGCAGAGCCAGCTCGAGGAGGCCGGTTTCACCGTCGAGCTGGACCAGCTGGAGTTCCCCAGCCAGTGGTTGCAGACCGTCTTCACCGATGCCGACTACGACATGTCGATCGTCTCCCATGTCGAACCACGCGACATCGGTGCGGTCTTCGGTGACCCGGACTACTACACCAAGTATGGGGACCCGGAGTTCGTCGAACTGCTGGAGGCCGCCGACACCGGTGACGAGACCGCGCAGGTGGAGAACATGCAGGCCGCAGCACGCAAGCTGTCGGAGGACGCGGCTGCGGACTTCCTGTTCCTGTTGCCGAACCTGATGGTCGCCGATGCCGACATCACCGGCCTGCCGGAGAATGCGATCAGTGAGTCCTTCGACCTGTCGAGCCTGGGTACGAGCTGATCGATGGCCGTTGCGCTGCGGCTGGGAGTCCGCCTGTTGCTGTTGATCGTCGGGGTGTTCGTCTCCTCGGTGCTGGTCTTCGGTTTCATGGCGGTGCTTCCCGGTGACCCGGCGGGGGTCGCGCTCGGCGTCAACTCCTCGCCGGAGGCGATCGCGGCCCTGCGTACCCAGTTCGGTCTGGACCGGCCGCTGCCGGTGCAGTACCTGGACTGGATCGGCGGGTTCCTCACCTTCGATCTGGGGGAGTCCTGGATCTCGCGTACCCCGATCGCACCGTTGATCAGCGACGGCCTGCAGGTGAGTCTGTGGTTGGTCGGGGTCTCGATGGTGCTGGCGATGGTGATCGCGGTTCCGTTCGGGTGCCTGATGGCGCTGCGGAACGGCAAACCATCGGGTCTGCTGCTCTCGGGGATCTCCCAGGTGGGGATGGCCGTGCCGGCCTTCCTGGCAGGCATCGTGCTGGTGACCGTCTTCGCGGTGAAGCTGCGCTGGTTGCCGGCCGGCGGCTGGACCGTCCCGGCGCAGGACCCGCTCGGCTTCCTGGAGAACCTGATCATGCCTGCCCTGGCCCTGGCGCTGGTGCAGTCCGCGGTGCTGGCCCGCTACGTCCGCAGCGCAGTGCTGGACGTGCTGGGGGAGGACTATCTGCGCACCGCCCGGGCGAAGGGATTGCGGCCGGTGCAGGCCCTGATCCGCCACGGACTGCGCAATGCTGCCATCCCGGTGGTGACGGTGCTCGGTCTGCAGTTGACCACCTTGATCATCGGCGCGGTGGTGATCGAGCGGGTGTTCGTGATCCCCGGGATCGGCTCGGTGCTGTTGAACGCGGTCAGCAGCCGGGACCTGATCATCGTGCAGAACGTGGTGATGGTGCTGGTGCTGATCGTGCTGGTGATCAACTTCCTCGTCGATGCGCTCTACGTGGTGATCGACCCGCGGTTGCGGAGCAGCCGGTGAGGCGCAATCCGAGTTTGCTCGTCGGTACGGTGGTGGTCGCGATCATCATCGGCAGCGCACTGATCGGTCTGGCCTGGACACCTTGGGATCCGACCTATGTGAACGCCGTCGATCGGTTGCAGGGACCGTCGGGGCGTCATTGGTTCGGCACCGATGCGCTGGGGCGCGATGTGTTCAGCCAGATCATCGTCGGTGCCCGTACCACCTTGTGGGTGGGCGTCGTGGCGGTCGGTGTGGCGGCGCTGATCGGCGTACCGCTTGGCATCGCCGCCGCCATGTTGCCGCGGATCCTGGGGGAGTTGCTGTCCCGCGGGGTGGATCTGCTGCTGGCCTTCCCCGCCCTGCTGCTGGCGATCATGTTCACCGCCATCTACGGCGGCAGCACCGAGGTGGCGATGATCGCGATCGGTATCTCGACCGTACCGATCTTCGCCCGGGTGATTCGCTCGGGAACCCTGCAGATCCTGCATGCCGACTACATCCTGGCCGCCCGGGCAGCCGGCCGAGGTCCGCTGTGGATCGCGGCCCGGCATGTCCTTCCCGGGGTGGCGAGCCTGATCATCGTGCAGGCCTCGGTGTCCTTCGCGATCGCGATCCTCGCCGAGGCGGCCCTGTCCTTCCTCGGGATGGGGACACCGCCGCCGGTTCCGTCCTGGGGACGGATGCTGTCGGAATCCCAGCAGTTGTTGTTCACCGCACCACGATTGGCGATCATCCCGGGCGTGGCGATCGCACTGGCGGTACTCGGGTTCAATCTGCTCGGTGACGGTCTGCGGGACCGGTTGGATCCGCGACTGGCCCGGGGGAGGTGAGGTGTGATGCGCACAGTGCTCGGCGTGGAGGATCTGAACATCGGCTGGGAACGGGGGTCGTTGGTCCGTGGTGTCAGTTTCAGCGTCGGCGCCGGGGAACGCGTCGGCCTGATCGGTGAGTCCGGTTCGGGCAAGTCGCTGACCGCCCTGGGCACCATCGGTCTGTTGCCGCAGGGTCTGCGGGCCACCGGTGCGATCACCCTCGGTGATCATCGGTGGCAGGCGCAGACGGCGAAGGAGTCCGCACTCGCGCGCCTGCGGGGAAAGACCGTGTCGATGGTCTTCCAGGAACCGATGACGGCGCTGAACCCGACGATGCGGGTGGGGGAACAGGTCGCGGAGGTGATGGTGATCCACCACACCGTGGAGTCCCGGGCTGCCGCCCGCCGGCGCGCGGTCGAGTTGCTCGGCCAGGTCGGGCTGGCCGACCCCGAGCAGGCTGCCCGCGCCTATCCCCACCAGCTCTCGGGCGGCCAGCGGCAACGCGTGGTGATCGCGATCGCGATGGCCAACCATCCCGCGTTGTTGATCTGCGACGAGCCGACCACCGCCCTGGATGTGACCGTGCAGGCGCGGATCTTGGACCAGATCGTGCGCAGTGTCAGTGCCGAGGACGCGGCTTTGTTGTTGATCACCCATGACCTGGCGGTGGTCGCCACGGTCTGTGAGCGGGTGCTGGTGATGAACGACGGCGAGATCGTCGAGCAGGGGACCGTGGAGCAGGTGCTGACCGATCCGCAGCATCCCTACACCAGGAAACTGATCACCGCCTCCGAGCTGTCACCGAAGGATCCCGGGGAGGTGGCTGATCCGCGACCGATGGTGACCGTGCGGTCGCTGACCCGGCAGTACCGGCGATCGCGTGCCTCGGTGCTGCAGCGGGCTCCGGTGGTCGACGCCCTGCAAGGGTTGGACTTCGAGGTGTCCACAGGGGAGAGGTTCGGCATCGTCGGTGAGTCGGGTTCGGGCAAGTCGACGCTGCTGCGGATCTTGGCCGGCCTGGACCAGCCCACCAGCGGCACCGTGCACGTGAACGGGACCCAGATCACTGGTCTGTCCGAGCGACGGCTGGGTTTCCTGCGGGACGAACTACAACTCGTCTTCCAGGATCCCGCGGGTTCCCTCGATCCCCGGATGCGGGTGGCCGACATCATCGGTGAGACCCTGCGCCGGGAGACTCCGGCGGCCAAGGCCGCCCGGGTGGCCGAGCTGCTGGAACAGGTCGGCCTGCCACCGGAGTCCGGGCGGCGGTTCCCGCATCAGTTCTCCGGTGGCCAGCGGCAGCGGATCTCGATCGCCCGGGCACTGGCGCCCCGGCCGTCGATCCTGCTGGCCGACGAACCGGTGAGTGCCCTCGACGTCTCGGTCCGCGCCCAGGTGCTGGACCTGATCTCAGACCTGGTCGACGACCTTGACCTGACCCTGATCTTCGTCTCCCACGACCTGTCGGTGGTCCGGCACCTGTGCGACCGGATGGCAGTGATGCATCGGGGAAGGATCGTCGAGCTCGGTCCGGTGGAACGGATCTGGGCAGACCCTGCCGATCCCTACACGCGGCAGTTGATCACCGCCGTACCCGACATCCGGCGGGCGCTCGACGGAGGCGGCACCGAGGATCTGTTGCTGCCCGGCTGATGAACCCGTGTGAATTCTGCCGATTGGTGCCTGTGTCCACGACCGGCGCTCTATGGTGAGGCCATGACGTCCGGGGGCAAGGTCCGAAAACTGGGCGTCGAGGAGGAGTTCCAACTCGTCGATCTCGACACCCGGCGACTCGTCTCCCGGGCCGAGGACATCCTCGCCGCACTGCCGCCGGACATCTACGTCGCCGAGATGCAGCGCTTCGTCGTGGAATCGAACTCCTCGGTCTTCAGCGACCTGTCGGGGCTGCGGGACAACCTGCTGAAGAACCGGCGGACGCTCAGCGCGACCGCCGAACGATTCGGCGTGGGGGTCGCGGCCGCGGGAACCATGCCCTTGTCGATCCCGGCCGATCTGCAGGTGACCGAGACCCCGCGGTATCGACGGATGCTCGCCGACTACCAGCTGCTCGCCCGCGAACAACTGATCTGCGGCACCCAGGTGCATGTCGATGTCGTGGACCGGGACGAAGCGGTCCGGGTGGCGAGGCGGCTGGAGCCATGGATCCCGTTGTTGCTCGCCCTCAGCTGCTCCTCGCCGTACTGGTCCGACGGATCCGACACCGGGTACGCCAGCGCCCGCACCCTGGTCTGGCAGCGCTGGCCCACCGCCGGTCCGGCCGCACCGGTGTCCTCGGCCGCCGAGTACGACGCACTGATCGAGCAACTCGTCGCCTCCGGCGTGATCACCGATCCGGGCATGGTCTACTTCGACATCCGGCCCTCGGCGCATCTGAACACCCTGGAGTTGCGGATCTGCGACTCCTGCTCCTCGGTGGAGACGATCGCCGCGATCGCCGGTCTGTTCCGGGCACTGGTCGTCCGGGAGGCGGAGCTGCTGGCTGCCGGACTGCCACCGATCGCGTCGATGCAGGCGCCGATGGTGCGCGCGGCGATCTGGCAGGCCGCCCGCTCGGGGATGGAGGGTGAGCTGATCGACCCGCTCACCGGCCGCCCCCGGCGAGCCAGCGATCTGCTGTTGGAACTCACCGAGGCACTGCGGCCGCAACTGGAGGAATCGGGGGACTATGCACTGATCTGTGACCTGGTGCACCACGCGCTGCGGATCGGCAGCTCGGCCTCACGCCAACGTCGGGTGATGCGCCGACGCGGTCTGCTGACCGATGTGGTGGACCTGATGGTGGCCGAGACCGCCGGCCAGCCCTCGGCAGCCCTGCTGCCGCTGGAGGGCGGCAGCATGCTGCTCGGCTACCGCAGACTGGATCGCGACGAGCTGCCCGCCAGCGGTTCACCGGCCTACGACGAGGCGATCGACGAGCGGGGCGAACCGCGCCCGCTCTATGCCGACGTGCTCGGCGCGGTCGACCGGATCGGGCCGGTCTCCTTGCGCCGGATGCAGTATGCGGTGGAACGCGAACAGGGACGCCAGGGGGTGACCTTCCGGGCCACCGGGTCGCCACGGGCCAATGTCTTCCCGCTGGACCTGATCCCGCGAGTGGTGACCGCCGAGGTGTGGCAGGAACTGGCCGACGGACTCGGTCAACGCGCCAAGGCACTGAATGCCTTCCTGCGCGACATCTACGGCGCCCAGCAGATCATCGGCGACCGGATCCTGCCGCCGGAGCTGTTGGACCGGGCACCGGGTTTCCGGTCCATCGGCCGGATGCCCCGGTGGCAGACCGTCCGCAACCACATCAGCGGCTTCGACCTGGTGAACACCGGGCCGGGGGAGTTCTCGGTGCTGGAGGACAATCTGCGGGTACCCAGTGGAATCGGGTACGCGATGGCGAACCGGGCGATGATGGACCAGTTCGGCGCCGACGTGCCGCATCCCGGAGAACTGTTGTCCACCGAGTCGATCCCGCAATTGATCGTCGACACCCTGCGCGCCGCCGCACCACCGGGTGCCGACGGTGATCCGCATGTGGTGCTGGTCAGTTCAGGCTCGACGGATTCGGCCTGGTTCGAGCACACCATGATCGCCGAGCGTGCCGGGATGCCCTTGCTGGGCACCGACGATCTGGTGGCCAGGGACGGCTGCATCTACTGGCGCAAGCGAGGCAAGGAACGCCGGATCGATGTGATCTACCTGCGGATGGAGGAGGACATGTTGCTCACCTCCAGCGACGGGGAGGGCAATCGGTTGCGGCAGGGGATCGTCGATGCCATCGGTTCGGGGAATCTGTCGCTGGTCAACGCACTCGGCAACGGAGTCGCCGACGACAAGGCGATCTATGCCTTCGTACCGGCGATGATCGAGTACTACCTGGGGGAGAAACCGCTGCTGCCGCAGATCCCGACCTGGTTGTGCGCCGAACGTGATCAGCGCGATTTCGTACTCGCCAACCTCGATCAACTCGTGGTCAAACCGATCGACGGATTCGGTGGTACGGGAATCACCATCGGGCCCTCGGCGACCGAGCAGGAACTGGATGCGCGGCGCGCGGAGTTGTTGGCGAATCCGGAGCGGTTCATCGCCCAGGAGGTGCTGAAACTGTCGACCCACCCGACGTTCGACGGTGAGGGGCTGCATCCGCACCACATGGACCTGCGGGTGTTCATCCACCTGCGGGCACAGGGGGAGGACATCGAGAGCCTGATCGTTCCCGGCGCACTGACCCGGGTCGCCCCGGCGGGCTCGTTGATCGTCAACTCCTCCCGGGGCGGTGGCGGCAAGGACACCTGGATCCTGCATCATTGACCGCAGCGGCCGCCGATGTCGGCGGCCACGTCGGTACGGCCATGTTGGCCCGAGATGATGAGGTGACGATGAAGGACTTCACAGTCGAAACTCCTGCCTGGGCCGACGACGCAAGTCGTTTCGAGTCCTTGGGTGACGGTATCTACCGGGATCGGCAGGAGGGGGAATCCGGTGAGCCGAAGCTGTTGCTCTCGTTCACCTATGAGGAGGACGACGACAGTCAGTACCCGCTGGAGGATCTGCTCGACAAGTACCTGCTGAGTCTTTCCGCCGAGACCGAGTTCGTGAGCGATCCGCAGCCCGGTGATCGGGCCACGATGGAGTTCGAGGGCGAGGTCGACGGACTGCGGCAGGCCGCCGCGCTGGTCGGACGTACCGTCCGCAACCAGGTGACCACCACCGACGGCCGCGAGTACGTGAGCATGGTGATCGAGTAGGGCAGACCGCTCCCGGTCGCGAACTGCACGCGCGGTCATGCACGGTGTTGGCCAGTCCGCTCAGCAGGCCCAGTCGAAGGCCGGAGAAGTCGGCGACGGGCATCGCCGCGGGGGCTGTTCGGTGGCTTCGCTCACCGCTGTGCCCTGGACTCGGCGGCGCGCCAGGTGTGGGGTGCGATCGCCGCGGAGAACTCCTCGCGCAAGGACTTCGCGGCCGGGCCGCATTCGAGATCGCGGGAATGGAATTCGGACTCGGGGTGATGCGGGCCGGAGGATTCGATGCGTCGGGCGAGTTCGTCGAGCGCGCGACGCCCGCGCAGGCGGCAGTCCGCGGCCTCCTCGGCCGAGAGCCGGATCAGTGCGCTGCTGTCGACGACCGTGACCGGTGAGTAACGGGCGCTGAGGAAGAGGTCCTCGCCGCGTCCGGCGAGGAACCACTCACCGGGTCGGTGATCGAGATAGCGCATCGACTGCTCGTGTGCGGTGATCCGCTCGGGATCGGCCCAGGACTCGATCGGCGGGACCGGCTCCAGCGGATGCCGCAGGGCCTCGTTGTAGGAGCAGTACTCCACGGTGGGAGGGCCGCCGCGAACCAGGGTGAAGCAGATGATCCGGCCCGACCGGCCGTCGGGCAAGGCGACGGCAACGACGGTGTCGTCGTGCAGGACGACCCGGCCGCCACCGGGGAAGTGCAGATGACGCGATGCCAGGGTGGGGTCACCGATCCGGAGATCCCGTACCTGTTCGTGAGATCCGCCGAAGGCCGCCACCAACCGCTGCACCTGGCGGGACGACTCGGAGCGTTCCATCGCATCGAGGACGATTCCCAGCCGAGTGTTGGTCAGTGACATGCCAGTAGCATCCCAGCTCAGAAGTTCTCCGCCCGGTGCAGCCAGTCGCGGACAAGTGCACCGACGACCTCCGGCTGCTCCAGGTGGAGGTTGTGCCCGGCACCGTCGAGGACGACGAAGGTGCCGTGCGGGTAATGGTGCTGGAAGGCCAGTCCGTCCTCGTACCCGACTACCTGATCCTGCCTGCCGAAGAGGTGCAGGGCAGGTGCTGGGAAGGCTGATGCTGCCTCGGTCTCCGGTGAGTACGCGTCGGTGTAGGAAGCGCTCAGGCGATCGAGCACGTGTTGATCGCAGCCACGTAGCCCCGGTAGGACGTACTCCTCGAAATCACGCAGCATCGTCGGTGTCTGCAGGACCGTCATCTCCTCGAAGGCACCTCGCCATTGCCCCGCCCGGTCAAGGACCTCGGGGTCGTGCACCACCACTTCGCGGGCGGGGAGTGTCCGGCGAGCATGATCCGGCTGGAGCACACCGGCGAGCGTGGCGACTCCCAGGCACTGTTCGGGTAGCGCATGACTGACATGGCGAGCCAGTAGCGCCCCGAAGGAGTTGCCGAGGATGGCGAACGGACCGTCGCCGACGGTCCGGACCACCTCGTCCAGCACGGTGTCGGCAAGTTGTCTCGGGGTGCGCTCACCGGTGTCGGTGGCTCGCTCGGCCCAAGGAAGGTCGATGTAGATGCGCTGCCAGCGTTCGCTGCCGACGGATCGCTCCAACGGAAGCAGGATCCGGTGATCAACACCGAAACCATGAACCAGGAAGAGCGGAATGCCCTCACCGTGCACGGCTGCGATCATCGTCGGATCCTAGCTTCTCCGGACGCGCACAAGGCCACGTCCTGGGGACGTGGCCTTGTGGTTCAGCGCCAGCCGAGTTCGGGTGCGACCTGGGTGAGGATGCTCTCGATCACGTGGGCGTTGTAGTCGACGCCGAGCTGGTTCGGCACCGTCAACAACAAGGTGTCGGCCTCGGCGATCGCTTCGTCCTCGGCGAGTTCCTTCGCCAGCACATCGGGTTCGGCGGCATAGCTGCGGCCGAAGATCGACTTGGTGGAGTCGATCACACCGATCTGGTCGTTGGTGTCACGGTCGCTGCCGAAGTAGGCGCGGTCGGTGTCGTTGACCAGGGCGAAGATGCTGCGGCTGACCGAGGTACGCGGTTCGCGCTCGTGGCCGGCCTCCTTCCACGCCTCCCGGAAGGTACGGATCTGCTTCGCCTGCTGGACGTGGAAGGGCTCGTTGCTCTCGTGGTCTTTCAGCGTCGACGACATCAGGTTCATACCCAGCTTCGCCGCCCAGCGAGCCGTGGCATCCGAACCGGCACCCCACCAGATCCGGTCGCGCAAGCCCTCCGAATGCGGCTCCAGACGCAGCAGGCCCGGCGGGTTGGGGAACATCGGGCGCGGATTCGGTCGGGCGAATCCCTCACCCTTCAGCAGTTCGAGGAAGACCTCGGTGTGGTTGCGGGCCATATCGGCATCCGACTGGCCCTCGGCCGGGGCGTAACCGAAGTAGCGCCAACCGTCGATCACCTGCTCGGGCGATCCCCGGCTGATGCCCAGTTGCAGCCTGCCACCGGAGATCAGGTCGGCCGAGCCGGCGTCCTCGGTCATGTAGAACGGGTTCTCGTAGCGCATATCGGTGTTATGACACCCGAAAGGTCATTTCGCCCAAGCTGTTCAACCACTAGTACGTCTGTGCGCCCGCCTGTAGCATCGGCTCATGATCACTTCAATAGCTTCAGCCGTACTCTACGTTAGCGATCAAGACTCCGCACTGGAGTTCTACAGGGACATTCTCGGCTTCGCTGTAGTCATGGATGCCGATATGGGTGAAGGTTCACGTTGGTTGGAGGTCAAGCCTGGCGAGGCTCAGTCGTCCATCGTGCTCGCCTCGGCTGAATCGTTCGGAAAGCAGCCCGGCGACGGCGCATTCCTGACGTTCGCGGCTGACGATGTCGCGGCCACAGTCGAAGAATTGCGTGCCCGCGGCGCGACGACCTCCGATGTAACACGCGAACCTTGGGGCACCTATGCAACAGTCGACGCTCCCGATGGTCACAAGCTCCAGTTCAACCAGCGTCCTCAGAATTGACTATCCTCGGCGTTGTCGCGCTATCGGAGTTGTGCGATACCTAAGACGAAAATGACAGCAGAGATTCACTCCGATGAGATGGCGAGGTGGGCTGTGTATCGCTGGGATTTTTTCATCACATCTGCCCGCCGAAACTTAGCCCGGTGCATTGAGATTAACGATTGTTGAGTGGATCTGCCAGAACATCGACCAAGGCAGAGGTGTCCCGAGCGCGGACCCTTCGAAGAATGTAAGGTGCACAGGCCAACCATCGCGATAAGACCTGACGAGGTCGGCGAGGCCGGAGTGCGTCAACGTGAGCGATGTGGCATCGCCATAAGGAGCCAGGCTCCACGTGACATCGGTGCGCGGCTCATCGGGGAACTTCCACGAATAGGTCAACGCACGCAAGACTTCAGACTTCACAACCGTCGACTCACATAGATACCCGTCGCCATGGTCTATCGCGAACGACGACCCCGAGGAAATCGAGCCAGAGACGACCGTGCCAAGCCACTCTCCAATGTGAGACGGCGTGGTCAGAGTCTCCCACGTTCGAACGACTGGAGCGTCGATGACCCACTCGACATGCAACTCTGATTCGTCGGTCTCGATCGAAGTTAACGGCATCTAATCACGCTATCGCAAGGTGTGCTTCGCCGTCACTGTATGCCATCGCCAGTCATTCCCTCGTCGCCTCAGTTCCCGAACCAGATGCTCGGGATGTCTTCTGCGCACGTCGACAAATCGAGGTACCGGAGAATAGTTCCGTCACAATCTACTGCACCATACTTGCCGACCGGCACGTTCATCGGCGGTATGACCCAAGAGCTAGTGCCGCCGAGGCCGATCGTCGACAAGTCGTCGACTAGCAGCACTGGACCCGCCCCAAGAGCTCGCTCTGAAGGGTCGTCTTCAACCATCACAAAAGCGCGCTCATTCGCTCCGACAATCGCCGTCTGCGGATCCGGCCTCCACAGAATCTCGAGACTTCCCCCAACGTAAGCGGCGACAGTCCGCGCAAGATCATTCGTGGGAATCATGGTGAAAGCGTGCGCGAGAATCTTCATAACTCAGCCCTCAACTGCTGAACTGGGACTCGACACCGTCGTCGAAGTCTTCAAAGCTCACTGTAGCGTGTTTCGATGTTGTGGCACCGGTTCCTCCAGTGCGCCGCTTTCGATCACCCCAGGGTGCTACTTCTGGTCGGATCGCTCATAGTCGATGAACTGCGCATCGTCGTTGACGGAGGTTCCCCGGTATTCCTGTTGCTGTCCACTGGCGGGCGTAGTGGTGCACCCGGAAGTAGGCGCCGTCGGCGCCGAGTTCCTCGGCGGCGACAGCCAGGTCGATGGACTGCAGTAGTACATCGGAGGCACTGCGGGTGCCGGAGTGCGGGGACGGCGTCCAGTGGCCGAACGACAGGAATCCAATGTTCTTCACATACTGTTGAACGATCAACCGGTGGATTTATTCCCGACGGTGACGGCGGACGCGCACCCGAACAGGTTCGGCCCGGCTCCGATGTGGCAGGCTGGCCCGGCAGCTCGGACGAGTTCTGCCATGGCGCGACGAAGGGGCCGACGATGCCGACCATCACCCGTACCGACACCGCCTGGGTGTTCGACCTCGGTGCCGACGAGAACCGCTTCTCACCCCCGTGGCTGGACTCGGCGGAGGATCAGCTCGGACAGGTCGCCGCCGATCCCGAGGTGCTGCCGCTGATCACCAGTGGCCAGGACAAGTTCTTCTCCAACGGCCTCGACCTGGAGTGGGTGTTGGCCAATCGCGACCAGTTCCACGACTACGTCGCGCGTACCGAACGCTTCCTGGCTGCGGTACTGACCCTGCCGGTGCCGACCATCGCCGCGATCAACGGCCACGCGTTCGGAGCCGGCGCGATGCTGGCGATGTGTCACGACCAGCGGGTGATGCGAACGGACCGAGGTTTCTTCTGCCTGCCGGAGGTGGATCTGCCGCTGCCCTTCACTCCCGGGATGCAGGCACTGCTGACCAGCACCCTGCCCGCCTCCACCGCCCGGGTGGCGATGACCACCGGCCGCCGTTTCGGTGGTGAGGCGGCGGTGGCTGCCGGCATTGTCGAGGCGGCGGTGACGATCGAGGAACTGCCGGCGACCGCAGCGGCGATGGTCGAGGGTCTGGCAGGCAAGGATGCGGCCAACCTCGGCAACATCAAGTCGGCACTGTTCGCCGAGGTGGTGGCCAAGCTCGGTTCGACCGCGGAGTGATCACCGGGAGACCGGCGGGTACGCCTCGGGCAGCGGTTCAGGCGGAGTAGGCGGCGACGCTGATCGCGGCGTAGTGGCAGGCGAAGGCCAGCACGGTGCACAGGTGGAAGATCTCGTGGAAGCCGAACCACTGTGGTGACGGGTTCGGGGCCTTGCGTGCATAGACGAGTGCGCCGAGGGAGTAGAGCAGGCCGCCGGCGATGATCAACCCGACGACCAGCGGTCCGCCGTTGTCCCAGAACGGTTTCAGCCAGCCGACCGCCGCCCAGCCGACCGCCAGGTACAGCAGGGTGTAGAACCAGCGCGGTGCGCTGAGCCAGAAGATCCGCGACAACAGGCCGAGGATCGCCGCACCCCAGACCAGCCCGAGCAGCCACCACCGGTCGGCGCCGTCGAGCAGCAGCAGGGCCATCGGGGTGTAGGTGGCGGCGATGAAGATGAAGATGTTGGCGTGATCCATCCGTCGCAGGATCGCCGAGCCCTTGGTTCCCCAGCTGAAGCGGTGGTAGATCGCACTCGTACCGAAGAGCAGCACCGAGGCGGCCAGGAAGACCGCACCGCCGATCTTGCCCGGCTGGGTCGGGGCGAAGATCACCAGGACGATCCCGGCGGCCAGCGACAGCGGCAACATGGCCGCATGCAGCCAGCCGCGCAGCTTGGGTTTGAGTGGGGCCAAACCCATGTCGGCTGTCATCGTCGCCCCTCGCTCTGCAGCATCCTGCAGCTAAAACTTACGGAACCGTAACTTACGGTCTCGTAGGTAGCGTATCCCCTTCATCACCGGAGGCAAGCACACATCGGCGATCCCAGCACTGGTCTAGTCTTTCGGTTGTGTCGAGCATCCTCACCGGGCCCCTGCGTGCGCTGCAACGCCTGCGCGACCGGGTCTCCGGGATGCGCCCGCCGGACCTGTTCTACTCCACCTACGAACATCGGCTGCTGGCCGAACTGGACACCGACAAACTGCCCCAGCATGTTGCGGTGATGGCCGACGGGAACCGTCGCTGGGCCCGACTGAACGCCCCCGGGCAACCGCTGGCAGCCGGTTACCGCGCCGGTGCAGACCGTTTGGAGGAATTCGTCGACTGGTGCGCCGAGGCAGGGATCGGACTCGTCACCTTGTGGGTGCTGTCCACCGACAACCTGCGCCGCGCCGACGCCTCGGAGCTCGGGCCACTGCTGGAGGTGATCGCCGAACTGGTCGAGGAGCTCGCCGACAATGGCCATCGGCGGGTGCAGCTGGTGGGGGCGCTCGACCTGTTGCCGATCGAGGTACGGCAACGATTGCAGGCCGCCGAACGCCGCAGCAGTGCCGATGCGCCGATCCACGTCAACATCGCCATCTCCTACGGCGGACGACACGAACTGCGGGACGCCTTCCGGTCCCTGCTGGCCGATCAGGCGAGCAAGGGCGTCAGTACCGCCGAGTTGGCCGACATCCTGGAGATCGAGGACATCGCCGACCACCTCTACACCGCCGGTCAGCCCGATCCGGACCTGGTGATCCGGACCTCCGGTGAGCAGCGGATGTCGGGATTCCTGATCTGGCAGTCGGTGCACAGTGAGTTCTACTTCTGTGAGGCCCTGTGGCCCGACTTCCGCAAGGTCGACTTCGTCCGGGCGCTGCGCTCGTACTCCCAGCGGGAGCGTCGCTTCGGACGCTGAGCGGTATCGGCGGTTCACCGCGCGTGTTGTGGTCGGCTGTCGATCCTGCGAGGTGTCCAACTCGCTGTAACGAAACGTTCATCCGCAACCGGGCGAGTCGGTGTGTCGTACCCCGCCGGGCGCCGTAGCGTCTGTGCCGTGACCGGTGGGGAAGCCGGTCACCCGGAAGGAAGTCATCCATGACAGACCCGGCAGGACACGGTCGCTGGACCGTGCAGCCCCGGGCCCGCGTTCGGCACGAGGTGTCGATCACGGGAGCGGGGGAGAGGTGTTGCGGCCGAGCCGCCGTACCACCCCCGATCTGCCGTGCAGGGGCATCACCAGCCCCCGACCAATCCCGGCCCATCACCTGAAAAGGTGGGGCCGGACTCGGTGAGGTGCGGCCCCACGGCGAGGACAAACCGTGTCATTGAGCACCGCCCACACCGCCGCAGCCGCTACGACGCGCACCATCGTCATCGACACCTCGGTGTTGTTGAGCGATCCGCACGCCATGCGTCGATTCGCCGAACACGACGTGGTCCTGCCGGTCGTCGTGATCACCGAGTTGGAGGGCAAACGCCACCATCCCGAACTCGGCTACTTCGCGCGTACCGCGCTGCGACATCTGGACGACCTGCGGATCAAGTTCGGCCGACTCGACGCCCCGGTCCCGGTGAACGAGGAGGGCGGCACCATCCATGTCGAGCTCAACCACACCGATCCGACCGTCCTGCCCAGCGGGTTCCGGCTCGGGGACAACGATTCCCGGATCCTGGCCGTCGCCCTGAACTACCGCGCCGAGGGTCACGACGTGGTGCTGGTCAGCAAGGATCTGCCGATGCGGGTGAAGGCCTCCTCGGTCGGCCTGCCGGCCGAGGAGTACCGCGCCGATGCCGCCATCGAGACCGGGTACACCGGGATGGCCGAACTCGAGGTCGATGCGGGTGTGGTCGACCGGTTGTACGCCGACCAGGTGATCGATCTCGACGAGGCTCGCGACATCCCCTGCCATTCCGGGGTGGTGCTGCTCGGCGGCGGTTCCTCCGCGCTGGCCCGGGTCACCCCGGACAAGCAACTGCGTCTGATCAACACCGACCGCGACGCATTCGGGCTGCACGGTCGCTCGGCCGAGCAGCGAGTCGCCCTGGACCTGTTGCTGGATCCGACGATCGGTGTGGTCTCCCTCGGCGGTCGTGCGGGTACGGGCAAATCCGCCCTCGCCCTGTGCGCCGGGTTGGAGTCGGTGCTGGAGCGGCGTCAACACTCCAAGGTGATCGTCTTCCGCCCGCTGTACGCCGTCGGCGGTCAGGAGCTGGGATACCTGCCCGGTTCGGAGAGCGAGAAGATGGGGCCGTGGGCGCAGGCGGTCTTCGACACCCTGAGCGCGGTCACCGACAAGAACGTGATCGACGAGGTGGTCGACCGGGACCTGCTGGAGGTGCTGCCGTTGACCCATATCCGTGGCCGCTCCCTGCACGATGCCTTCGTGATCGTCGACGAGGCGCAGTCGTTGGAACGCAATGTGCTGCTGACCGTGCTCAGCCGGGTCGGTCAGGGCTCGCGGGTGGTCCTCACCCACGACGTCGCCCAGCGGGACAACCTGCGGGTCGGCCGGCACGACGGCGTGGTGGCCGTGGTGGAGAAGCTGAAGGGGCACCCGCTGTTCTCCCATGTCACCCTCACCCGCTCCGAGCGTTCGCCGATCGCGGCGCTGGTCACCGAGATGCTGGAAGGTGAGTGATCATCGCATCCTGATGGTCACAACTTCGCGGTGAGCACCAGCTCGTGCTCGGGATGCGCGGTCTCCACGACGGCGTCGGCCTCGCCCATGGCGAGCAGGCCGACGACCACCGCCGGGGCGACCGCGTAGCCGATCACCGCATCACCGGCCTCGGCCAGTTGGCCCAGGTCCAAGGCCATGGCCATGGATCCCGAGCCGTGGGCGACCAGCGCGGTCATCGTCGCCGCCCACATGGCATAGGCCAGGAAGAGCAGCAGGCGTGGGGTTCTGGGCAGCCGCGGGGAATCCCGGCGGGTGAATTCGGCCTCGGTCAACAGCAACCAGACCAGACCGATCAGCAGTACCGCCAGTTGTGAGCTGCCCACCAACGATTCCAACGGCTCGGCCACGTAGATCCGGTAGGGGGAGATCAACAACACCAGCAGAGCCAGCGCCAGGACGAACCATCGCCGGTCGGTGAAGCCCGATCGCCCCCATCGCGGCAGGGCCAGCGCGACCGCGATCACCGCCAGTGCCGCTGAGCCGACGGCACCGCTCAGCGAGGGCAGCTCAGCCAGGATGCGGATGCCGGCGAAGGCTGCCATCACCGCGATCGCGGCCGCCAGCACCGCGGCGGCTGCATCCGCACGCCGGATCGCCTGCACCCCGATGATCACCGCTCCGGTCAGCAGCACACCGTCGGCGAGCACCCCGGAGCCGAGCGGCAGGGTGAACCACAGGCTGTCGACCATGTTGAGCAGACCCCAACTGCCCAGCAGCAGACCGAAGAGCATCCCGCGATCGGCCAGGGACTGGGTGATCCGCAGTGGTTGCGGGGCAGAGGCCCCTCGTCGAGCGGCCAGCGACATCGCAGCCCAACAGGCACCGATGCTGATCAGCATGTGGCCGATCGTCAGTGCCGTCGCCGATCCGCCGATCCGCAAGCCGGTGGAGACCCCCAACCCGACCACCGGCACGGCCAGCAATCCGGTGACGACCGGCCAGATCCGGGCCTCGGTCAGGTCGCGCAGCGCGGTGAACGTGTAGACGCCGAGATTGACCGCCACCTGGGCGAACGTCGTCCCGGCCGCAACCGCCAGCGGTACCGAGACCGGGATCAGCAGGGCCGCCACCATGGTCAGCGCGTCCGATCCCAGCACCGAGGCCCGGGTGCTGATCAGTGATGGTGCCAGCTGGGTACCCGCCAGGCCCAGCGTGGCCAGGATGGTGGTCGACCACCGAAGCTCCCCACGGGTGCCGGTGATCGTGGCCACCAGCATCAGGATCGCCCCCACGGTGATGCTGATCAAGCTCAGCGCAGCGCTCAGCAGGTTGCCGCCGTCCAGCACGGCGAAGACGCCGACCAGCCAGGTGACGACACTCACCACCAGCAGCACCAGCCAGCAGCCGATCCGCCAGGCCCAGCCGAGACCGAGGGAGGCCAAGTAGGTGAGGAGCATCGTGAACCAGTAGCCCAGCGCGACCGGAAGATCGGCGGTCCGAGCGATGTCGAAACGATTCACCGGCGTGGTCCGGTCCACCACCACGGCCGAGACCAGAACGGTGATGATCAACACCGCGTACATCAGATAGGCGCCGACGATCACACTCGGCAACGGTCGCCGCCAACCGCGCGGATCGACATGCCCGTCACGGACCGGGACGACCAGGGTTTCCCGCAACGCAACCACAGCGACTCGACCGGGTACGCGCAAGGAGGGGACAGCCACGGGACCACTATGCACAGGCGAGGTTTCCCCCGACCAGTTCGGGGCTGCGCCGGCGGCTCGTTCCCGGACCGGGGCGACTCGCCGAGAGCCCGACGGCGACGGCGCCGGACGTCGACGGCACCGGAGTGGACGGTGCCGCCTGATCAGTCGGTACGGATCAGCCGGCGCATCGCCATGTTGGCCCAGGTAGGGCCGGAATCGGCATCGATCCCCTCATCGACGAAACCGTGTCGCTGGTAGAACTCGACCGCCCGGCGGTTGCTCGCGAACACCCACAGATAGGCCCGGTCGGTTCCCAGGGCCCGCTGCAGCATCGCCTGGCCGAGGCCTCGTCCCTGGGCGCGGGGCAGTAGATAGAGCTTGATCAACTGGTGCTCGACCCGCGGGGCGGGGAAACCGAGTTCGATCTCCCAGCCCTGCGGTCCGGGCCCGGTCTCGGCCACCCCGAGCGGGCCCTCGGCATCCTCGGCCAGCCACAGCGCGTACCGAGGGTCGGCCAGGGCAGCGGTGGCCTCGGCCAGTTGCTCGGCTGTCTCACTGCGGCGCAGGGAGGCGAACTCGGGGCCGAAGTCGTAGGTGGCGATGGTGGCCTCGATCAGCGTCTCCACCCAGACGGTGACATCAGCGAGCCGGGCACGACGGATGGTCGTACCCGGCTCGGTGTGCACCGCGGGAGGGTGTTCGCCGCTCAGCTCGGCCGCCTGGTCATCGCCAGCACGTCGAGTGCGGTGTCGAGCTGCTCCTCGGTCAGCAGGCCGTCGCTGACGTACCCACGCTCGACCACGACCTGACGGATCTTCTTGTTCTCCTTCAGCGCCTGCTTCGCCACCGCGGCCGCGTTCTCGTACCCGATGTACTTGTTCAACGGGGTGACGATGGACGGCGAGGACTCGGCGAGATGGGTGCAGTGCTCGACATGGGCGGTGATGCCATCGACACACCGGTCGGCCAGCAGTCGCGAGACCGCCGACAGCAGCCGGATCGATTCCAGGACGTTGCGCGCCATCATCGGCAACATCACGTTCAGCTCGAAGTTGCCCGTGGTGCCGGCGAAGCCGACCGCTGCGTCGTTGCCGATCACCTGCGCGCCGACCTGGATGGTCGCCTCACACATCACCGGGTTCACCTTGCCCGGCATGATCGACGAACCGGGCTGCAGATCCGGCAGCGCGATCTCGCCGAGACCGGCCCGGGGTCCTGAGCCCATCCAGCGTAGGTCGTTGGCGATCTTGACCAGGGAGACGGCGATGGTACGCAACACCCCGGAGGCCTCCACCAGACCATCGCGTGCACCCTGGGCCTCGAAATGATCCTTGGCCTCGGTCAGCGGAAGACCGGTCTCGTCGGCGATCGTGGCGATCACCTTCGGCGCGAACCCGGGCGGGGTGTTGATGCCGGTGCCCACGGCGGTCCCGCCGAGCGGCAGTTCGGCGACCCGCGGGAGGGCGGCCTCGATCCGCTCCACGCCCAGCTGGACCTGCCGGGCGTAACCGCCGAACTCCTGGCCGAGGGTGACCGGGGTGGCATCCATCAGGTGGGTACGGCCGGACTTCACCACCTCGGCGAACTCCGTGGCCTTGCGCTGCAGCGACTCCTCCAGATGGCGCAGGGCGGGGATCAGGTGGTTGATCAACGAATCGGTGGTCGCGATGTGGATCGCGCTGGGGAACACATCGTTGGAGGACTGGGAGGCATTGACGTCGTCGTTCGGGTGCACCGAAGGTCCGGCGTCACTGGCCAGGCTGCTGATCACCTCGTTGGCGTTCATGTTCGACGACGTGCCGGAACCGGTCTGGAAGACGTCGATCGGGAACTCCGCGTCGTACTTGCCGGCGGCGACCTCGGCAGCGGCGGCGGAGATCGCATCGGCGACATCGGCGTCCAGCACACCCAGCTCTGCATTGGCCTTGGCGGCGGCACCCTTGATCAGTCCGAGGGCACGGATCAGGGCCGGCTCGATGGGCGTACCGGAGATCGGGAAGTTCTCCACGGCTCGCTGGGTCTGGGCCTTCCACAAAGCGTTCTTCGGCACCCGGACCTCGCCCATGGTGTCGTGCTCGATGCGGTACTCCGTTGTCGGGTCGTTCTCAGTCATGGTTCCATTCTGCCCCTTTCCGGCGCTTCGGTGTACCCGGTGGATGGCGTAGTCGATGTGGTGTCCGTCGCGTTCGACAGCGACCTCGATCAGGTCGGTCTCGCCGAGCCGAGCCAGCCGCTCGGCCAGGTCGTCGGAGCGTTGCTGACACCAGATCGCGAGCACACCGCCGGGGTTCAGGGCGGCCACGGCTGCGGTCAGCAGGTCGGGTTCGTAAAGCTCGGCGTTGCCGGCATGGATCAGGAAGTCGGGGCCGTTGTCCACGTCGAGCCCGATCGCATCGAAGCTCCGGCCGGGCTCGGTCAGCAGGGCGCTGACATCGGTGTGCAGAAGCGTGGTTCGCGGATCGGCGCCGACTCCCGCGAGCTGCTCGGTCAGACCCTGGTGGGCCCACTCGATCAGTGGCTCCTCGATCTCGGCGATCACCAGATCGGAGAGGTCGGACTCGAGCAATCGGGCGGCGGTGAACCCCAGACCGAGACCACCGAGCAGGATCGTCGATGCCGGCAGCAGGGCCTCAGCCAGGGCTCGTTCGGACTCGACCTCGGCGGAGTCCATGGCGAATGTGCCGTTGACGATCAGTTCGTGCACCGCCCCGGTCCCCGTGCCACGGCGGCGCAGTGCGATCTCTCCCCGTTCGGTACGTGCCCGGGCGAGGGTTCGGGGTGGTTCGTACGGGTGGGTCATGGTGCGGGACTGTTCGCCTCGGATCGGGGAGCGGTGTGCTGTACGGGTCCACGGTAACCGTCGTCGTCGGCGACCCGTCGTGGCGGTTTGGACCAGCCTGTGCGATCTGTGACCATGGGGCGGTGAGTGACCAGCCGGAGCCCGAGGGACCGCCACCGTCGCACGGCGGATTGAAGAAGGCGCGCCCCACCGACATGGTCTGGTCGCTGCTGATCATCGCCATTCCGCTGGTGATCATCACCTTCCTGTTCACCCGCGGTGAGACGCCGGTGAAGGAGGTGGACTGGCAGGCCCCGTTGGCGCAGGCCCGGTCCGAGGTCGACTGGCCGGTGCTGGCGCCGGAAGGGTTGCCGGACTCCTGGGTGCCGATCCGGGTCAGTTGGACGCCCGAGGGCTCGCCCGGTCTGAACAGCCAGCCCTCGCCGCGAAACCAGTGGCGGCTGGGCTTCCTCGATCCGTCACAGATCTACATCGAACTGAACCAGGGCGATGCCGAGATCGACGAGTTCATCGCCGAGACCACTCGCGAAGGCCTGCCGGACGGGATCAGCCAGATCGGTGAGGACACCTGGGACCGGTTGGTGACCGCCGATGAACGTACCCGGGCGCTGGTCTTGCGTACCTCGGAGGTGACCACCGTGGTGGTCGGGGACACCGACTACTCCGAGCTCGAGACCTACGTCACGGTCCTCGAGGACTGACATCGACGGACGCAGGGCTCTAACGTCGCTGTTACTGGTATGTAATATTGTACATGTTAGATGCTTCCATGACCTCCATGGATCACACCAGCCAGAGTGCTGGGACCGACCGGGTGCTTTCCGCCGAGCAGGCGAAGAAGGCCCGAACTGTGATGGGCGCATCTGCGATCGGCCACTTCGTCGAGTGGTTCGACTTCGCCGTGTACGCCTACGCAGCGCCGATGATCGCGTTGCTGTTCTTCCCCGAGTTCGACCCTGCGGCAGCGCTGCTGTCGACATTCGCCGTCTACGCGGTGGGGTTCGTGGCCCGACCGATCGGCGCCTTCGTCCTCGGTGCCCTGGGAGACCGGTACGGGCGCAAACGCGTGCTGGCCGGCGTGATCTTGCTGATGGGCGTCTCGACCACCTGCATCGGACTCCTGCCGACCTACGCCACGATCGGGGTGGCCGCCCCGATCCTGCTGGTGCTCTGCCGGATGTTGCAGGGTCTGTCGGCCGCCGGGGAGACGATCGGCTCCAACTCCTTCGTTGCCGAACACTCACCGATCGCCACTCGTGGCCGCAACGTCGGGATCGTCTACACCGCCTCCAACCTGCCACCGGTGCTCGCCGCATTGCTGGTGCTGTGGTTGACCACCGCCCTGGCCCCCGAGGCCTATGAATCCTGGGGCTGGCGGGTGCCCTTCCTGCTCGGTGCACCGCTCGCGGTGGTCGGTCTCTACATCCGTACCAGGGTCGAGGAATCACCGGCATTCCTGGAGATGCGGGAGACGCGGACCGTCGAGACGGCTCCGATCTGTACTGTCTTCGCCGAGCAGTGGCCGGCGATCTTGCGGGTCTTCGCCATGGCGGCCGTGGCCAGCTTGGGCTACTACTCGCTCACCGGATACTTCTACTCCTACATGACGGTGACGATCGGGCTGTCCTCCTCCGACGCACTGATCTCGAACAGCATCGCGTTGTTGATCACCTTCTTCACCGTTCCCCTGGCGGCAGCGGCCTCCGACCGCGTCGGCCGGCGCCCGATGCTGCTGCTCGCCATCGCCGTCAGCGCGATCGTCGCCGTACCCGCCTATCTCCTGGTCGGGGTCGGCACGTTGACCACAGCGGTGATCGCCCAGTCGATGCTCGGTCTTGCACTCGGCCTGGTGTTCGGCCCTGCGGGTCCGTCCTATGTCGAGATGTTCCCGGCCCGGGTGCGGTTCACCGGGGCATCGATCAGCTACAACCTGGCGTTCACCATCTTCGGTGGCACTGCGCCACTGCTGGCCACGGCGCTGGTCACCGCGACCGGATCGACCATTGCTCCCGCCTGGTACATCGTGATCGTCACCGTTCTGGCCCTGCTGGTCCTCTGGAGCATGCCGGAGACACGTCATCGCTCAATGCGTGACAGCTGAGACCGAACAGGCCTGCGACGCCGACGAGCCCTGCCCGGGTCCCGGGCAGGGCTCGTTCTGTTGGTTGTTGGTCTTGTTGGTGGTCGGGTCCGGCGGACGTTCAGTGACGAGCGCCGGCACCGGCCGTGGCGGGTTCGACGCCATCGACGTCGTCGTCGTTGAACGGCAGCTCACCGCGCGGAGCGTCGTACAGGGACTGATCGAGGATGCCCTCGCGCTTGGCGACGATGGTCGGCACCAAGGCCTGGCCGGTGACGTTCAGCGCGGTCCGTCCCATGTCGACGATCGGCTCGATCGCCAGCAGCAGGCCAACGCCCTCCAACGGCAGGCCCAGGGTGGACAGGGTCAGGGTCAACATCACCGTGGCGCCGGTCGTACCGGCCGTGGCCGCCGAACCGATCACCGAGACGAAGACGATCAGCACGTACTGCACGAAGGTCAGCTCGATGCCGAAGAACTGGGCGACGAAGATCGCGGCGATCGCCGGGTAGATGGCCGCACAACCGTCCATCTTGGTCACCGCACCGAGCGGTACGGCGAACGAGGCGTAGGAGCTCGGTACGCCCAGGTTCCGCTCGGTCACCCGCTGGGTCAGCGGCATCGTGCCGACCGAGGAACGGGAGACGAAGCCGAGCTGGGTGGCCGGCCAGACCCCGGAGAAGAACTGGCGGATGCTCAGTCCGTTCGCCTTCACCAGGGCCGGGTAGACCACCAGGTAGACGATCGCCATCGCCGCGTACATGCAGATCACGAACACGCCCAGTGAACCCAGGGCATCCCAGCCGTAGGTGGCGACTGCCTTCGCGATCAGGGCCAGGGTGCCGATCGGCGCGAGACGGATGATCCACCAGAGGATCTTCTGGATGATCTCCAGCAGCGAACGGGTGACGGCGATGAACGGATCGGCCTTCTTGCCGATCAGCATCGCCGCGATGCCGACGGCGATCGCGATCACCAGGATCTGCAGGACGTTGAAGGTGATGTCGGCCTCGATGTCACCGGAGGAGGACTGACTGGCATCGGCGGTCAGGCCGAGGAAGTTCGCCGGCACCAGGGAGTCCAGGAAACCGAGCCAGGACCCCTGGGTGGAGGATTCGGCTGCGTTCTCCGCACTGACGCTGGTACGTGAACCGGGTTGACCGATCAGACCGGTGGCGATACCGATCAGTACCGAGATGAAGGCGGTGATGGCGAACCACAACAAGGTGCGCCACGCCAGCCGGGCGGCATTGGTGACCTCCCGCAGGTTCGCGATCGAGGTGACGATCGCGGTGAACACCAGCGGTACGACCGCAGCGGTCAGCAAGGAGACGTAGACGCTACCCACCTCAGTGACGGTGGTGGTCAGCCAGTTCGGGTCGTCCTCGGTGCCGCCCAGGCCGCGGGCGATGAACCCGACCCCGAGGCCCAGGACGAGGGCTGCGAGGATCTGGTTGCCGAAGGAGGTCATCCACGAGGGGAGGCGTCGCCTCCGGTGCGGTTCGGATGTGGGGGTCGCCGCGGTTGTCATTGGAGGCTCCTTCGGTACGTGCGGGAGGCGAAGTGTTCAGGAAGGGTCCGCGACCGGGCGGTCGTTCGGGCCGACCCCGGGTGAACACGACCCGCCGGGTCGACTATTCCCGCGGCGGAACCGAAAATGGTGGTCAGTCCGACGGCAGGGGAGTCTTTGATGAGGATCGGTGTGATCAATCCACACGACATGGCTCTGGATGCCGAGTTGTGGCGGTGGGTCCCGGTGGGGGTTTCGCTGCACTGCACGCGGTTGCCACCGCACGGGGACAAGGTGGACCTGTCGATGGTCGAAGGATTGTCCGACCCGGCCGAGCTGGCCGCCGCCGCCCGCAGCATCGCGCAGTTGCGGCCCGATGCCTATGCCTACGCCTGCACCTCGGGGAGCTTTGTCGGCGGAGTGGCCGCCGAGGAGAGGATCAGTCGGACCATCGCCGTGGCGGGAGGGGCGCCGGCCGTCACCACCTCGGGCGCACTGGTGAAAGCACTGTCGGAACTCGGTGTACAGAAGATCTCGGTGGCGACGCCGTACATCGCTCAGGTCACCGCGCGGTTGGTCGATTTCCTCGCCGAGACCGGTGTGCAGGTGGTCCGTTCGGCCGGGCTCGGCCGAGACCGGGGGATCGAGACGATCCCGGCCCGGGAGACCGCCGAGTTGGTGCGGGCGGTGGACGATCCCGACTCCGAGGCGATCTTCCTCAGTTGTACGAATCTGCCGACGATCGATGTCGTCGACGAACTCCGCGCCGAATTGGGCAAACCGGTGATCAGCGCGAACCAGGTCACCTTGTGGGCTGCCCTGCGGGCCGCCGGGGCGTCAGCCGAACTGACCGGCGTACCCGTCTGACGCTCTACGCGGATCGTTCGATCGAGGAGACGGCCAGCCCGGTCAGGCTCGGAACAGACTGCCCACTCCGTCGGCGATCGGTGATCGGCCGAGCAGGCGCAGGCCCGACCAGACGCTGACCTGGTTCGCGGTGAGTACCGGCCGGCCGGCATCGGCCTCCAGCTGCGGCAACAGCCCGGCGGTGTGTAGGGCCGTGTCCGGGACCACGACCACATCGGCATCAAGGGGGCCGAGGTCGTCGACCATCTGACGGATCCGGTCGGCCGACCAGCGCCCCGCATCCTCACCGGACGGGACGTCGGAGCTCGCGGTGACCGCGACCTCGAATCCCGCTTCGGTGAGCAGTCCACTCAGGCAGCGGCTGACCGGTTCGGGGTAGCTGGCGGCGATCGCCACCCGACGGGCATCCAGGTGGTGCAAGGCGTCGACGAAGGCAAGGCTGGTGGAGGTGGCCGGTACGCCGGCCGCGTGCGCGAGTCGGGCCGCCTGGTCCCGGGCGCCCTCGAGGCCGTCGACGAAGCTGCCGGAGGTGCAGGCCCAGACGATCGCCGCGACCCCCGCGGCAACCGCTGCCTTCGCGGTCGGGTGCAGTTGGTCGTCGGCGCCCAGTGCGCGCAGGGCCGCCATCTCGTGGTCGGTCGGTCCGGCCCAGGTGTGGCGTACCTCGATCGGTTCGGTGATCCCATGGCGCCGTAGATCGGCACTCCAGGCCACGAAATCGTCCTCGGCGCTGTGGCCGGGGTAGAGCATGGTGACTCCTGCCATGGGGCCAGTCTGCGGGATCAGTTGATTGTTGACAATCTTCTCGACACGATGGGCTCCATGACTCCTGGCGACCCACCCGCCCATGACAGTCGTTGGCTCGGAGCGACCGAGTTGACTCACGCCTACGCCGACGGACTCGACCCGACCGAGGTCGCGAGCCTGCTGCTGGAGCTGGCCGAGGCCGAGCCCACCAACGCCTTCTGCCTGCTCGACCCCGAGACCACCCTCGAACAGGCACGCGCATCCGCCGACCGATGGCGGGCCGGGGAACAACGCGGACCGCTCGACGGGGTGCCGATGACGATCAAGGACCTGATCCTCACCCGGGGGTGGCCGACCTTGCGCGGATCGAACCTGATTCGGCCCGATTCCGACCCCTGGCAGGTCGACGCACCGGCGGTGGCCCGGCTCCGGGAAGCCGGCGCGGTCCTGCTGGGCAAGGTCGCCACTCCCGAGTTCGGTTGGAAGGGGGTCGCCGACAGTCCTCGTACCGGGATCAGCACCAACCCCTGGGACACCTCGCGTACCTGTGGCGGCTCGTCCGGTGGCTCGGCCTCCGCGGTTGCCCAGGGGCTCGGCGTCGGATCGGTGGGCACCGATGGTGGTGGATCGGTACGGATCCCCGGTGGCTTCTGCGGCGTGGTCGCGTTCAAGCCCACGTACGGTCGGATCCCGCTGTGGCCGGCCAGCCCCTACGGCACCTTGGCCCACGCTGGCCCGATGACCCGTACCGTCGCCGATGCCGCGATCATGCTCGACGTCCTGGCCGGACCGGATGCGCGGGACTGGTCGGCTCTGCCTCCGCCCGTCGGTTCCTTCGCCGAGGCGGCCGGGGCCGCCGACGTCGCCGGTCTACGGATCGCCTGGAGTCCCGATCTCGGGTACGGCGTGAACGACCCGCAGGTGCTGGAGACGGTGCAGCGGGCCGTTGCTGCCCTGGCCGATGCCGGTGCTGTGGTCGAGCAGGTGGACCTGCAACTCGGCGACCCGGTCTGGGCGTACCACACCCTGTGGTTCGCCGGTGCCCTCGCCGTGGTGAATGGGTACGGGCCGGGCGCGATGGAACGGATCGATCCGAATCTGGCCGACGCGATCGCACGGTACGGCCACACCAGCTCCCAGGACTACCTGCGGGCGGTCGACTGTCGGATGGCGCTGGGGCAACGGTTCGGGGCGCTGCACGAGACCTATGACGTGTTGCTCACCCCGACCCTGCCCGGGGTCGCCTTCGAGGCCGGGGTCGACGTACCGGCCGGATCGGCGGTCCGGGACTGGACCTCCTGGACGCCGTACAGCTACCCGTTCAACCTGACCCAGCAACCGGCGATCACGGTACCTTGCGGTGTGGTCGACGGGCTGCCGGTGGGGTTGCAGGTGGTCGGTCCCCGGCACGGTGATGCGACCGTCGTGCGGGTTGCGGCCGCCTATGAGCAGATCGGTGGTTGGGAAGGTCTCGGGGGAACGACGAAAGGGAGTGGGCAGGGATGAACGAACGACATCTGAGGGTCGGCTTGCGAGAGCGTGGGGTGAGCGCCAAGGTGCTGCTGCTCGACGACGAGGCGCCGAGGACGTCGGCTGCGGTCTGGGAAGCGCTGCCGCTGGAATCGCAGGTCTACCACGGCAAGTACGCCCGCAACGAGATCTATGCCCTCTTCGACGCCTTCGGCGATCCGGGGTCGGAGAACACGACGATCACCCCGATCCCCGGGGATCTGTGCTGGTTCACCTTCGCCGGTGACCTCGGCAACCCGGCCTACGGGTACGACGAGGCCTCGGCGGCCAAGCAGCATGCGACGGTGATCGATCTCGCGGTCTTCTACGGTCGCAACAATCTGTTGATCAACGGTGACGTGGGTTGGGTGCCGGGCAACGTCTTCGGCTCGATCGTCGAGGGTCTGTCGGAGTTCGCGGCCGCCTGTCAGGACATCTGGATGGGTGGCGCCCGGGGGGAGACCCTCTATCTGGATCGGTGGGAGGAGCGGTGAGCGGTCTGCATCCGATCGAGCAGGAGTCGACGCCGTCGCTGATCGCACGACAGCTGCGGACAGCGATCGCGGCGGGCCGCTTCGCCCCCGGTACCCAGCTGGCCGAGGCCGAGCTCGCTCGCGAACTCGGGGTCAGCCGGGGGCCGTTGCGCGAGGCTATGCAGCGGCTCAACCAGGAAGGGCTGCTGGTCGGCCATCGCAACCGGGGGCTGTTCGTGATGGACCTCGATGCCGACACGGTGCGCGACATCTATCTCGCCCGTGGCGCGATCGAGCGCGCGGCGGTGGAGTCGCTGATCGAGGCCGGGCGCAATGGGGAGGCCGACGCCTTGTTGTCGATCGTGCAGGAGATGCAGGCTCGCTCGGAGGACCCGAACTCGAAGGAGATGTCGGAGATCGACCTGCGGTTCCACGAAACCCTGGTGGCGCTGGCCGACAGTCCTCGGTTGATCCGGATGCATCGCACCTTGTTGACCGAGACCCGGCTGTGCCTGACCCGGATGCAGGGCACCTACGACAGTGCCGAGGTACGGGTACGCGAACACGAACGGATCGCCCGGGCCGTCCTCGACGGGCGGCTGGTCGACGCGGTGCAGTCCCTGGAGGAGCACATGCACGACGGGCTGGCACGTCTCCATCCGTTGTCGCAAGACTGAAACATTGAATAATCGTCAGATTGTTGACAATCTGACAGGCGCCTCCGTACGTTCGACGCAATCGCAGATCGTGAGGAAGGCCCGTCATGCCGTTCATCCTGAACCGTCGTTCATTGTTCGTAGCCGGACTCGGAGCAGCCGGTGCCGGCCTGCTCGGAGCCTGCACCACGACCACTCCCGGAGCACCGGGAGGCCAGGCGAGCGCGAACCTGCTGGAAACTGCCCGGCAACAGGGCTACCTGCGGGTGGCCATCGCCAACGAGCCTCCCTACACCCAGGTCGAGACCGACGGAACCGTCACCGGTTGTGAGCCGGACATCCTGCGGGCCGTGGCCCAGCGACTGGGCATCGACGACATCCAGGGCATCGTCACTCCGTACGAGTCGATGATTCCGGGGTTGCAGGCCAACCGCTGGGATGTGATCGCAGCCGGCCTGTTCATGAAGCAGTCGCGCTGTGCCGAGGTCAGCTATTCCGAACCGGTGATCGTCTCCACCGAGTCCTTCGCCGTACCGAGCGGCAATCCCGGCAAGATCACCACGATCGCCGACGTGCTGGCCAACCCCGAGCTGAAGGTCGGCGTGATCCCCGGTGGCTTCGAGGAGGGGATCCTCAACAGCGCCGCAGTCCCGGCCGAACAGCAGGTACAGGTCGACGATGGACGATCGGGTGTGGAAGCGCTGCAGGCAGGACGCTGTGACGTGTTCCTGCTGCCGACGCTCTCCTTGGAGGCCCTGATCGAGGACGGCGACGAGTTCGAGGTCACCGACCCGATCCCCGATGCCCCCGCGACCGGTTCGGGTGCCGCCTTCCGACAGTCCGATCAGTCCTTCGTCGACGCCTACAACACCGAACTCACGGCGTTCAAGGCCACCGATGAGTTCACCCGGATCCAGGAACAGTGGGGATTCGATCCCGCCGCGGTCGAAGGCGTGACCGCCGAACAGCTCTGCCAGAACGAGGGCTGACCCGACGCCATGAGCGTCCTCGTCGATTACGCGCCGCTGCTGCTGCGGGGGCTCGGGATGACCGTTCTGATCACCGTGCTCGGCGCGGTGGTGACGGTGATCGTGGCCTTCGCCGCCGGCATCGCCCGGTTGTCCGAACACGCATGGATCCGGGTCCCGGCAGGGGTCTTCGTCGAGGTGTTCCGCGGCACCTCGATGCTGGTGCAGCTGTTCTGGTTCTTCTTCGCCCTGCCTTTCCTGGGAATCCAGTTGGCACCGCTCACCGCAGCGGTCCTGGTGCTCGGCCTGAACGAGGGCGCCTACGCCTCGGAAGTGGTCCGTGCCTCGATCAAGTCCCTGCCCAGAGGGCAGACCGAAGCCGCGATCGCCTGCGGTATGCGACCGGTGCAGCGCATGCGTCGGATCCTCGTCCCGCAGGCGATTCCGACGATGTTGCCGCCGATGGGCAATGTGATGGTCGATCTGATGAAGAACACCTCCCTGGTGTCGTTGATCACCGTGCTCGACCTGACCTTCGCCGCCCAACAGATACGTACCACCACCGGTGAGACGATGGCGGTCTTCACCACGATCCTGATCATGTACTTCGCGCTCAGTCTGGCGATCAGTGCGATCACCGCCATGCTCGAGCGTCGCTTCTCCCTCGACAGTTCCGACCTGCCGAAGCTGAAGCTGACCGATGTGCTCGCCCGGAGCAAGGCGGTGTCGCAATGATCTGGGACAACGAGTTCGCGCTGTCGATCGTCCCGGCCCTGCTGCAGGGATTCCTGACGACGATCGAGATCACCCTGCTGGGTACGGCGCTGGCTGCCGCTCTCGGCCTGGTGGTGGCCATCCTTCGTCACCTGAGGATCCCGGTGATCAGTCGGCTGCTCACCTTCTCCGTGCTGTTCGTCCGCGGTACACCGCTGTTGGTGCAGGCCTACTTCGCCTTCTTCGTGCTGCCGAGCTTCGGCCTCACGTTCAGCGCGCTGGCGACCGGTGTGGTGGTGATCGGAATCAACTACAGCGCCTACATGGCCGAGGTCTACCGGGCCGGGATCGAATCGGTGCCCAAGGGACAGTGGGAAGCCGCCACCGCCCTGAACCTGCCGCGCGGAAGGGTCTGGTCCAAGATCGTCCTGCCGCAGGCCCTGCGCACCGTGGTCCCGATGCTCGGCAACTATCTGATCATGATGTTCAAGGACTCGGCGATCCTCTCGGCGATCACGGTGGTCGAACTGATGGCGGTCGCCCAGCAGATCGGCAGCAGTGAGTTCCGCTACCTGGAGCCGATGACCATTGCTGCCGTCCTCTACTTCATCGTCAGCTACCCGTCCTCGATTCTCGTGAACCGGCTGGAGGCCCGTCTTGCCCACTCGTGATGACATGATCATCTTTTCCTCGGTGAACAAGTCCTTCGGGGCGCACCATGTACTGCGAGACCTCGATTTCGTGGTCGGTCGCGGCGAGAAGGTCTCGATCATCGGCCCGTCCGGATCGGGCAAGACAACGATCCTGCGGATCCTGATGACCCTGGAGCACCCGACCTCGGGCCAGGTGATGGTCGACGGTGACGAACTGTGGAACCTGCACACCGGTCAGAAACCGAAGGAGACCAAGGCGATGCGACGCACTCGCAGCCGGATCGGGATGGTCTTCCAACAGTTCAACCTGTTCCCGCACATGACCGCGCTGGAGAACATCACCGAGGCGCCGATCCGGGTGCAGGGCAAGAGCCCGGCGCAGGCCAGGCAGCAGGCGATGGAGCTGTTGGAGATGGTCGGCCTGGCCGAACATGCCAACAAGCGCCCGGCCAAACTGTCCGGTGGCCAGCAGCAACGGGTGGCGATCGCCCGGGCGATGGCCCTGCAGCCGGCCGTGATGCTCTTCGACGAGCCGACCTCGGCCCTGGACCCCGAACTGGTCGGCGGGGTGCTGAACGTGATCCGGGATCTGGCACAGACCAGCGACATGACCATGCTGATGGTCACCCACGAGATGCGCTTCGCCCAGGAGATCTCGGATCGAGTGGTGATGTTCGACGAGGGAGTGGCCATTGAGGACGGGCCGCCGCAGCAGATCTTCGGCAACCCGTCGCACGAACGTACCCGCCGGTTCCTGCAGGCGGTCCTGGAGGCCTGAACCGGTCGCGACCCGGCGGCACACACGGTGCCCGGACCGCCCCCCGGCCACGACGCCGGTCGGCAGCAGCCCAGTTGCCCGGTTCAGCCGGCTTGCTCGTCACCGAGCAGGTCGAGTGCCAGTTGCTCGTAGCGACGGGTCGCGGTCACCAGTTCGTCGATGCCGACCGATTCGTCGACCTGGTGTGCCTGATCGTTCAGGCCGCCGGGGCCCAGAATGATGCAGTCGATCCCGAGATCGCGGGAGAGGAACCCACCGTCGCAGGCGGCAGTCCATCCGGTCGGGGTGCCGCCGGCGGCCCGGACCAACCGATGCTCGGGTTCGGTACGAAATCCCGGCATCTCCATCGACACATCGATGGCGACCTCGATCCCGTCGCCGGTGATCCCGGCCTGCCGGATCCGCTCCAGTAGGGTCTGCGCGATCGCCGCAGGATCCTCATCGGGCAGCAGGCGACGGTCCAGCGAGATGCTGCAGTTCGGGGCGACCATCGAGGTGCCGTGACCGCCGGAGATCCTGCCGGTGCTCCAGGTGCCGGACCCCAGCAACGGATCGGCGTGGTCGTCCAGCCGGTGCTGGTCGTCTGCGAGCAACATCAGCACCCGGGCAGCGGCGTCGATCGCGTTCCGGCCGTCGGCGGGTCGCCCGGAGTGGGCGGGCACACCGGTGACGGTCACCTCGAGATAGCTGTCACCCCGACAGGCGATGACGGTCTGCAGGTCCGTGGGCTCGGCGACCACACAGCCCAGGTAGTCGTGGTCGAGCCCGGCCTCCACCAGCGCGCGGATGCCGAGACCGGTGTCCTCCTCGTCCACGGTGCAGGCCAGGGTGAGTGGCCCACTCAGTTGCGCACCGGCACGCTGCAGACGGCCCATCGCGGTCAGCACCGCTGCGAGTCCGCCCTTCATGTCCGAGCTTCCGCGGCCGTGGACCCGATCGCCGACCACCGCTCCGCTGAACGGCGCGCGGCTCCATCCCGGACCCGCGGGCACGACATCGGAGTGGCCGAGGAACAACAATCCCGGTCCGTCACCTCCGGGCAGGGTGATCGAGATGTTCTGCCGGCCCGGGGCGACCTCGTCGATCCGGGTCTGCAGACCCAGCGAGGCGGCCGCTCCGGCGAGTACGTCGACGGTGGCTGCCTCGGTGCCACCGGGGTTCTCCCCGGCGGCGCGGATCAGCGCCGAGGTGAGCCGGATCAACGGGGCATCGGCGGTCGACACGGCTGCCTCCTCAGCTCGCCGGTGTGAGCTCGGCACGCGCCCGGTCCAGGGCGACGGCCAGCCGCCGTACCCCTTCGTCGATCCGTTCGGGGGTGCTGGAGGCGAAGCACAGGCGCAGGGCATCGGAGAACGCACCGGCAGGGGAAAAGGCGACGCCGGGAATGTAGGCCACCCCCTCGGCCAGTGCCAGTTCGAAGAGCTCCTGCGGCGGGAACACCCCGTCGGCACCGTTCAACGTGAGCCAGCAGAAGAAGCCACCATCAGGATGGGTACTGCTCACCAGCTCGCCCAGATGGGTCTGCAGGGAGGTCTGCATCGCGGCCTCCCGTTCGGCGTACAACCCCCGCAGGTGGTCCAGGTGATCGGCCAGACCGCCGGTGGCGATGTAGCCGGCGACGAGCTGCTGGGCCGGCACATTGGTGCAGGTGTCCATCGCCTGTTTGGCGTTGATCAACAACTGCCGCAGCCGCGGGTCGGCGTCCACCCAGCCGACCCGCAGGCCGGGTGCCAGGATCTTGGAGAAGGTACGGACGGAGAAGACCAGCGGGTCGTTGTCGCTCAACTCGGGGAAGCCCGGAATCGGGTCACCGCGGAACCGCAACATGCCGTAGGGGTCGTCGTCGATGATCACCGAGTTCCAGCGGCGTGCGAGTTCGATCACGCGCTCACGCCGTTCGCGGGAAAGGGTGACGCCCTTGGGGTTCTGGAAGTTCGGGATGGTGTAGATCGCCTTCGGGGTACGGCCGGCGCGCGCGACCAATTCCTCCAGTTGGTCGACATCCATGCCGTCGTCGTCCATGCCCACCTCCAGCAGGTCGGCACCGTAGGACAGGGCGGTGGCCGAACCATTGGTGTAGGTCGGGGATTCGATCACCACCAGATCCCCGGGATCGATGAACAGCTTGCCCGCGAGATCCAGACCCTGCATACCGCCACTGGTGATCACGATCCGCTCGGGATCACAGGGAACGTCGAGCCGTTCGGCGACTGCCTCGATCAGTTCGGGCTCGCCCTCGGTCGCGCCATAGGTGAACGAGTCGGGATCCCAGACCCGGTCGGCGATGGCGGTGAACTCGGAGTCCGGAATCGCCTCCGGGGCGGGGGCGCCCATGGCAAACCGGACGATGTCATGGGTCTGGGCGGCCAGCAACGAGGTCGAGGAGTCGATCACCGAACCGACCAGCTGGTCGGCCCGGTCGGCGAGGGGCAGCGGTCCGCTCGGGTGGCCTGAAGACATCAGGTACCTTTCGTCAGCAGTTGGCGGGGAAACTCAGTGAAACACTCGACGCCGGTTCCGGTCACCCTGACGGTCTCGGAGACCTCGTAGCCGTACCCGGTCATCCACATGCCACAGATGATGTGGAAGGTCATGTTCGTTCGCAGCACCGTCGGATCACCGGATCGGATACTCACGGTGCGCTCACCCCAGTCCGGTGGATAGCCGATGCCGACCGAGTAGCCCAGGCGACTCTCCTTGCTCAGCCGGTGACGATTCAGTGCCGCGGTCCAGGCCTGCGCGACAGTGTCCACCGGCACACCGTCGGCGATCGTGTCCAGCACGTCGGCGAGCCCCTCGGCGACCGCTGCCTCGGTCCGGCGCAACTCGTCGCTGGGCGTACCGAGCATGATCGTCCGGGCCAGCGGTACGTGATAGCGCCGATGGGCACCGGCCAGCTCGACCACCACGGCGTCGTCGTCGACGAAGCGTTGAGCGGTCCAGGTCAGGTGCGGGGTGTCGGCCGCGGCTCCGGTCGGCAGCATCGGCACGATCGCCGGATAGTCACCCCAGACCTCGTCGGTGCCCGTGATCTGAGCCTGGCTGATCCTCGCGGCCACGTCGTTCTGCCGGACGCCGACATCGATGCTGTCGATGGCCGCGGTCATGGCGGCAGTGGTGGCCCGGGCGGCAAGCCGCATCAGTGCGATCTCGGTGTCGGACTTGACCACCCGTACCCAGTTGACCAGCTCCTGCGAATCCACCAGCTCCCGGCCGGGCAGGGCTCGCTGGAGCGCCAGATAGGCCTTCGGGCTGAAGAAGTGTGCATCGGCCTCGATCCCGATCACCGACCCCTTGGGCAGTTGTTCGGCGAGCTGATCCCCGACCACGTCGAAGGGATGCTCGGTCGGCCGGTGGACCAACGACTCGGGATAGCCGAGGATATGTTCGGCCGGCAACCAACTGGTGCGGGTCGCTCCCGGCGCATCCATGGCCCGGGTGTGGAAGACCAGTTCGCCGCTGGCCGGGACGAACAGCACCTGCGGGGTGTAGAAGGACCAGGCGTTGTAACCGATCAGGTAGTACAGGTTGGCCGGATCGCTGACCAGCAAGGCATCCAGGCCGGCCTCGGTCATCCGGGTACGGACCGCGGCGAGACGTCGGGCGTACTCCTCGGCGGTGATCTCGATCATGCCAGCACCTGCGCGACGGCGGCACCGAATCGCTCCAGTCCCAGATCGATCTCCTCGGCACTGACCACCAGCGCCGGGATCAACCGGACGACATTGCCCCGCGGGCCGCAGGTGAGGCTGAGCAGACCGTGACCGGTGGTCGCCTGTTGCACCGCGGTGGCGATCTCGGTTGCCGGCGCACCGTCGCTGGTGCTGAACTCGATGCCCTGCATCAGCCCCAGGCCGCGGACGTCACCGATACCGCCCCGCTCGGTCGGCCCGAACTTCTCCTGCAGCTGTTGCAGTCCGGCCTGCAGTTGCTCACCGCGAATCAGGGCGTTCTGCACCAGGTTCTCCTCCTCGATCACACCCAGGGTCGCGACCCCGGCGGCCGCGGCGACGGCATTGCCGCCGTAGGTGCCTCCCTGGGAACCGGGCCAACCCTTGCCCATCAGCGATTCCGAGGCCGCGATGGCCGAGATCGGGAACCCCGAGGCGATCCCCTTGGCGGTGATCAGGATGTCCGGGGTGATCGAGGACCACTGGTGACCCCAGAAGCGACCGGTACGACCGACCCCGGCCTGCACCTCGTCGACGATCAACACGATCCCATGGGCATCGGCCCGCTCACGCAGACCTTCGAGGAAGGCCGGGGGAGTCGGCAGGTAACCACCGTCGCCGAGCGCGGGCTCGATCAGCATCGCCGCGGTGTCGTCGGGGGCGGTCCGGGTCGCCAGCAGGTAGTCGAGCTCGGTCAGTGCGAAGTCGACGGCCTGCTCGACCGACCAGCCGTACCGATAGGCGTAGGGAAACGGCGCCAGGTGCACCCCCGACATCAGCGGCGACCAGCCGGCGGAGAACTTCGTACCGGCCGTGGTCAGGCTGGAGGCGGCGGCGGTACGCCCGTGGAACCCGCCCTGGAAGACGATGATGTTCGGCCGGCCGGTGGCCATCCGGGCCAGCCGGATGGCGGCCTCCACGGCTTCGGAACCGGAGTTGGCGTAGAAGACCGAGTCGAGCCCGGCCGGCAGCACCTCGCCGAGCTTCTCGGTCAGTTCCAGCAACGGGCGGTGCATCACGGTGGTGTACTGCGCGTGGATCACCTTGCCGACCTGATCCCGTGCGGCTTCGACCACCTTCGGGTGGCAGTGGCCGGTGCTGGTGACCCCGATCCCGGTGGTGAAGTCGAGGTAGTCGCGTCCGTCGGTCCCGTGGATCCACGAACCGTGGGCGTGGTCGACGACAACCGGGGTGGCCTGCTTCAGCAGGGGGCTCAGGGAGGTCATACCCTCATCGTTCGCGGTGCATTGCAGATTGTCAACAATCACTCTGCAGTGGGATAGCGTGGGCACATGCCGGTACTGACGATCCTCACCGATGACGCGTTGTCACCGCCCCCGAACCTCGATCGCCTGCGGGAACTGGTCGAGGTACGACTTTCGTCTGCGGCCGACCTGCCGGCACTGGTTCGCGGGGCCGACGCGGTCTTCGGCTGGGACTTCTTCTCCGGTGCGCTGCGCGAGGCCTGGCCGGCCGCCGATCGGTTGCGCTGGTTGCACGTCGCAGCCGCCGGGGTGGACGCGATGCTGTTTCCCGAATTGGTGGACTCCGAGGTGGTGGTGACCAATGCGACCGGGCAGTTCGACCGGCCGATTGCCGAGTTCGTCGCCGCGCAGGTCCTGGCCGAGGCCAAACAGCTTTACCCGATGCACGACCTGCAGCAGCGCAAGCAATGGCGCCACCGGGAGACCGAACTGATCGCGGGGCGCCGGGTGCTGGTGGTCGGTACCGGCGGCATCGGTCGGGCCATCGCCCGTCTGCTGCGTGCCCTCGACATGTCGGTGACAGGGGTGGGGCGGGTGGCCAGGGAGACCGACCCGGACTTCGGCACGGTGCTGAGCTCGGATCGCCTCGCCGAACACGTCTGCGGGGTCGACCACCTGGTGGTGATCGCCCCGCTGACCGACAGCACCCGGGGGATGATCGACGCTCAGGTCCTGGCCGCACTGCCCGATGGGGCACAGGTGATCAATGTCGGCCGGGGCGCACTGATCGATGAGCAGGCGCTGATCGCACTGTTGTCGACCGGGCGGATCACGGCGGCCCTGGACGTGGTGCAGACCGAGCCGCTGCCCGTCGACAGCCCTCTGTGGGAATTACCGAATGTGCACCTCAGCCCGCACATGTCCGGTGACGTGAACGGTTGGCGGGATCGGCTGGCCGAGCAGTTCGAGGCCAACCTGCGTCGTTGGCTGGCCGGCGACGAACTGCACGGGGTGGTCGACAAACGGGCCGGGTACGTGCGGCACGGCTGATCGAGGACTTGGCAGGGTCGCCTACCGCTCGCCGATGCTCGCCTGCTGCGCCTCCACGCTGTCGGCATCGATCGGTTCGTGATCGCTGAGACCGTGCTCGGTCTTCTCCCAGTAGTGCGGACGGACGATCAACTGCCACAACGCCTTGTAGGCCGCGATCGAATGCAGCAGCCAGTACACAGGATTCAGCAGCGCCCAGAGCACCAGGTTGAAGGCACCGCGGCGGTACGGCCCCATCATGTTCAGGTAGACCATCAGCACATTGCCGATCAGGAAGTTCATCAGCGCCGGCCACAGCACCCACAACGGGAACCACTGTTCCAACAGGGTCACCGGTACGAAGACGCTGGCGATGGTGGCGAGGGTGAACGGCAGCATCGCCAGGAAGACGAACGGGGTCCCGGCGATCAGCAGGGTGAACCCGAGGAAACTGCGCAGACCGATGGCCCGGATCAGCTGCAGCGGATGCCTGGCATGGACCAGGGCGGTCTGCATGTACCCCTTGATCCAGCGGCTGCGCTGGCGGATGAAGTTCGGGACGGAGGTGTTGGCCTCCTCGAAGGTGGTCGATTCCACGATGCCCACCCGCTGTCCACGGGCACTGGCACGGATACCGAGGTCGGCATCCTCGGTGACGTTGTGCGGATCCCAGCCACCGAGCTCGCGCAGCGCCTCCACCCGGAAGTGGTTCGAGGTGCCACCGAGCGGGATCGGCAGCCGGTCCAGGTCCAGGCCCGGGAGCATGTAGTCGAACCAGTAGCTGTACTCCAAGGTGAACATCCGGGTGAGCAGATTCTCCTGGGCGTTGAAGTAGTTCAGGGCGGCCTGGACGCACACCACCTCCTCACCTCCTCGGCGAAACGCCAGATAGGCCTTCTTCAACTGGTCCGGTTCGGGGACGTCCTCGGCGTCGTAGATCACCAGGTAGTCGCCGGTGGCGATCGCCAGACCCAGATTGCACGCCCGGGGTTTGGTCTGCGGGGTGCCGGGGGGCACGGTGACGATGGTGACATTGGCCGGTGGCTCGGCGCCCTCGATCGCGGTCCGGGTCTCGTCGTCCTCGGCCTCCACCAGGACCAGGATCTCCAGCCGGTCCGCCGGCCAGTCCAGGGCCCCGAGGTTGTCCACCAGTCGGGCGACGATGTTGGCCTCCCGGAACACCGGGACCAGCACGGTGTAGCGGGGGAGGGTTTCGTCGTCGAGCTCGTCCAGGCTCTCGCTGGAGATTCGCTGCACCACGTCCACCCGGGCGCCGCGCAGGGAGACCACGAACTTGAACGCGGTGCCGGCCAGGAACAGGACACTGCAGAGGAACAGCAGGGCCAGGATCGTCTGTCTCGGGAACGCGATCAGCAGACCGAGGAGAACCAGGATCAGCAGCGCCCCCGCGATCTTCTGGCCGCGCACGAGCACCGAACGGGCCGAGCGCTCCGGATCGCGATCATGCAGTGCGTCGACGGCCTCGGCGGCGAACGGGCCGGCGAACCCCTCGAGAACGGCGTCGACGATCACCTGTCGGGGTGCAGCGGTCAGTCTCACCGGCTCGGCGAGAGCCCGGGAGACCTCGGCTGCCAACTCGGCGTCGGGAGCCGCCGCGGCGACCACCCGTACCCCTTGGTCGCGTCCGATCGGCACCCACAGTCGCCGGATCATGTCCACCCGCAGTTTCGGGGAGACGTCGGCCACATCTGCCCGCAGGTGCGCAGGTGACGGGTGGCTCATCAGCCGGCCAGCCTTTCCATCCAGAGGAGTACGTTGTTGCGGCCCAGGGCGTCGGCCCAGCCGATGCCCAGCAGGCTCAGCGCCAGCAGACTGAGCGTGACCCGTTGCCACCGACGAACCCCGCCCGGGGTGATCGACAACAGCACCACCAGGATCAGCATGAAGATCACGCCGACCGAGCCCAGGGGGAGAAGGGTCAACCCATAGGCGGTCAGGACTGCCAGCAGCAAGAGGATCATGATCACCATCGCTGCCGGCCTGCGCAGCAACACGGTGCCGAGCATGCCGACCGCAACCGGGGCCAGGATCAACAGGCCCTGCACGCTGCTGAAGGTGGTGGCCAGCGTCTGCAGGCGGTCAGCGTCGAGGCTGAACCCGGACGGCAGGATGGCCAGCACCGTGCCGGCGAAGGCCGCCTGCAACAGCGCCGCGGCGGCGAAACACCCCAAAGCCGGGAACGTGACCACCAACAGGTTCGCCCAGCGTGCTCCGCGAGCGCGCCAGGACGGTTTGATCAAGGGGACGATGGCGGCGGCGATCAGCACGTAGACGATGCCCATCGTCGAGGACAGTGCGGCACCGGCGAAGTAGAGGCCGGCACGGAAACCGGCCTGGGTGTTGGCCAGGGCGGTGAACCTGACCAGGTCGGCCATCCCCAGAGCGAAGAGCGTCAGGCAGAGCGTCTGCCCGTAATCGGTGGTGACCAGATAGCCGAACAGCGGGGTGCCGATCAGGGCGAGGCTGAAGGCCGCCGTCTGGTACCAGGCGAATCTGCGGCGCCACATCGTCTCCACCAGTCGATGGGCGGCGACACCGGCGATCAAGGCACCGGCGACCGAGAGGCTGGTCGTACCGAAGGGCAGGAGCAGCAGGAGCCTGGCCGTGATCGTGGTCAGTGGCGGGTAGAGCGAGTTGATCGCGACCACGCCGGTCTCGTTCGGGTCGATCAGCCGAACCTGTTGGGCGAGCGTCGCATTCGGTGTCGCGAAGGGTGCCCCGGAGGTGTCGCCGAGCAGGACGGCGAGGACGAGGAACGGGGCGGCGTAGGCCAACCGGACCAACCACCGGCTGACCGGGTGCGTCGGCCACAAGGTGACGCGTCGGGCATCGTCGCCGTCGATCCGAATCGGGCGGGCAGTGCTGGACAGGGCCATCGTGGGTCCTCGGGCTGGAGCGGCGGTGCGGGGCTCGACCATCCTTGTGTCCGGATCGGCGTGAGGGTCCGGACCGGCGTGGCGAGCCAACGATTCGACCCGACGGGCGGGTGCTGGACCAAGTGTTGAGCGATCAACTACCGGATGGCAAATCGAGCGGCTGAATCTGCCGTTGGCCCACCCGTGAGGTCGGCGGGCCGATCAGGACTCGGTCTCGGAGCGGGCCGCCGCCACCTTCGCCTTTGCGCCGTCGAGCCACTCCTGGCAGATCGCGGCCAGTTTCTCCCCGCGCTCCCACAGCTCCAGCGACTCGGCCAGCGGTACGCCGCCGGACTCGAGTTTCGCGACGATACCGGTGAGTTCCTCGCGGGCGGCTTCGTAGCTGATCTCTTCGCTCATGGCTGCTCACCTTCGGGTTCGGTACTGCGGGGGATGACTTCGTCCACGGCGACCCACAGATCACCGTCGGCCAGCCGGAGGGTCAACGCCTGGTCGGGACTGACCTGGTCGACGCTGCTGACGGTGGCACCGTCGGCATCGGCGACGATCGCGTACCCACGATCCAGGGTCGCCTTCGGCGACATCGCCCGCACCCGGGCGAGTGCCTGCTGGATCTCGCTGCCCTCGGCCTGCAGGCGATTCTGCACGCTGCGGCGGGCCCGGTCACGCAGCGCTGTGATCTGGTCGTGGCGCAGTTCGAAACCGTACAGCGGGTTGGCCAGCCCGGGGCGGTGCCGCAACTGGTCCAGGCGTTGCTGCTCGGCCCCGAGCAGATTGCCGATCGCCCGGTCGAGCCGCTGTCGGGCCTGCTGCACACCGCGGGCCTCCTCCCGGGCATCGGGAAGGATGTGCCGGGCCGCATCGGTCGGGGTCGAGGCCCGCAGGTCGGCGACATGGTCCAGCAACGGGGTGTCGGTCTCGTGTCCGATCGCGGAGACGATCGGGGTACGAGCGGCCGCCGCGGCACGGACCACTCCTTCGTCGGAGAAGGCCAGCAGATCCTCCAAGGAACCGCCGCCGCGGGCGATCACGATCACCTCCACCGAGGGATCGCGGTCGAGATGACCGATCGCGGTGATGATCTCCAGACCGGCCTGTTGTCCTTGGACCGGGACATTGCGAACGGTGAAGGTAGCCGCCGGCCAGCGGCGACGGGAGTTCTCCAACACGTCACGCTCGGCAGCGCTGCCACCGGCTGTGATCAGCCCGATGCTGCGGGGCAGGAACGGCAGTGGTCGTTTGCGCTCGCGGTCGAACAGCCCCTCGGCGGCCAGCCGTTGTCGCAACTGCTCGAGTCGGGCCAACAGCCGGCCCTGACCGCTGGGCCGCAGGTCGGTACAGGCGAACCGCAGGCTGGTTGCCTTGGTGTGCACATAGGGCTTGAGCTCGGCCACCACCTGGGCCGAGGGCTGCACCGGCCCGGCGCCGTTGAGTACGACGCTGTCGACGGTGGCGGTGACCGAGACCTCGGCCAGCGGGTCGCGCAGGGTGAGGAAGGTCACCGACGGGTAGGACTTGAGCTCCACCACCTGGGCCTCGATCCAGACCGAGCCGAGCCGGTCGACCCAGCCCTGGACGCCACGAACGACCTCCCGCAGCGGCGCGGGGGAGTCCGGGGAGGTCTGCAGTGCCACCGGTGCAGCCTAGCGAGACCCGCCGACGGGCGGGTGGTTGGTTGCGGCGGTGCCGGGCGCTGTTCGCGAAATCGCTAACCGTCATGCCGGTGGGGTCGAGGAGGGTACGTGGTGGAGGCCTCCCCGGTGTGCGACCGTCGCTGGTTGGCCAGCCCGTACACTGGCGCATATGACTGCCACCGACAATCGGCCGAGCACGCCCGCGACTCCGCAGGAGACCGCGGCGTCGGAACGGCAGGTGGTGGTCGCCGCCCCCCGCGGCTACTGCGCCGGGGTGGACCGGGCGGTGATCACCGTCGAGAAGGCGCTGGACCACTACGGCCCGCCGATCTACGTGCGCAAGCAGATCGTGCACAACAAGCACGTGGTGGAGACCCTGGCCGAGCGCGGCGCGATCTTCGTCGAGGAGCTCGACGAGGTGCCCGAAGGGGCGATGGTCGTCTTTTCCGCCCACGGGGTGTCCCCGGCGGTGAAGCAGGAGGCGAAGGATCGTGGCCTGCGCACCATCGACGCCACCTGCCCGCTGGTCACCAAGGTGCACCAGGAGGCGAAGCGTTTCGCCCGGGAGGACAAGCAGATCCTGTTGATCGGCCATGCCGGTCACGAGGAGGTCGAGGGGACCGCCGGCGAGGCTCCCGAACACATCACGCTGGTGCAGTCGCCGGAGGAGGCCGATCAGCTCGACATCAGCGAGCTCGACAATGTGGCCTGGCTGTCGCAGACCACGCTCAGCGTCGACGAGACGATGGAGACGGTGAACCGGCTCCGCAAGCGGCTGCCGCTGCTGCAGGACCCGCCCAGCGACGACATCTGTTATGCGACCTCGAACCGGCAGGCGGCGGTGAAGCAGATCGCCGCCCACAGCGACCTGGTGATCGTTGTCGGATCGGCCAACTCCTCCAATTCGGTACGGCTGGTGGAGGTGGCACTGGAAGCCGGCGCGAAGGCCTCGTACCGGGTGGACAATGCCGGTGAAGTCGATCCCGCCTGGTTCGAGGGAGTGGAGTCGGTCGGTGTCACCTCCGGCGCCTCGGTCCCCGACGATCTGGTGCAGGGCGTGCTGGACCTGCTGACCGAGCACGGTTACCCAACCGCCACCGAGGAGAAGCTGACCGAGGAGAACCTCGTCTTCGCGCTCCCGCCGGAACTGCGCAGGGATCTGCGCCGCGACACCAGCGGTGACTGAGCAGCCTCTCGCCGCGGGCAGGGCGGCCGCCGACGGTGCCGATCGGCGAGTGCGGCAGGATGGGGACATGCTCGTAGCCTTCAGCATCGCCCCCTCCACCGAATCCGCCGACGGTGGCGTCCACGAGGCCGTCGCCGAAGCGGTCCGGATCGTGCGCGACTCCGGACTGCCCAACGAGACCAATGCCATGTTCACAAGTATCGTCGATCTAGGACATGGGTCTTTCATCCGGCCCGCAGGAATCTGAGGAGGGAACCGCCGTGCTACTCGCATTCTCCGTCGCCCCGTCCGGAACCGGCCGCGAAGATGGATCAGTCCACGATGCTGTCGCTGCCGCAGTGAAGGTCGTCCGCGACTCCGGTTTGCCCAACAGGACATCGAGCATGTTCACAGAGGTCGAAGGTTCGTGGGACGAGGTCTTCGACGTCGTGAAGCGCGCGACCGAGGCTGTGGCGCCGTTCGGCTCTCGGATCTCACTGGTGATCAAGGCGGATATCCGTCCCGGCTATGCGGGAGAGCTGGAAGGCAAGCTGGAACGGCTGGAGAGGGCGATCGAGCAGTCACCTTTTGCGCTGCCGAAGTGATTCCTCGGGAGGCTGCTTGCGAACATCGCGAAATGGGTTGAGTAGCATCATGCAACGCTAACGAACTTGAACGGATGAACCCGGCGAGAGAGCTAGGCTGGAAAGTGGAGAGGGCACCGGGGAGAGATCCTCGTCTGCCACCTCGTCTTTCCACTGAGCGGAGAACCCGCCCATCAATTCATCTGAGAAGGCATACACACTATGGACTCCACTAAGGTCGCACTCGTTACCGGGGCCGGTCAGGGCATCGGACGCGGAATCGCGCTTCAGCTCGCTTCTGACGGCTATCACATCGCCATCGCGGATCTGGCCTTCCAGGAAGATAAGGCCCGCGTCGTCGTCAAGGAGATCGAAGAGCTCGGACGCAAGGCAATCTTCGTCGCCACGGATGTTTCGAAGAAAGAAGACATCTTCGCCGCGGTCGACGCCGCGGCAGAGCAGCTCGGAAGCTTCGACGTGATCGTCAACAATGCCGGTATCGCGCAGGTCAAGCCGATCGAGGAGATCTCCGAAGAGGATCTGAACAAGATCTTCTCGATCAACGTCAATAGCGTCGTATTCGGCATTCAGGCCGCTGCGGCAAAGTTCACTGCTCTCGGCAAGAAAGGCAAGATCATCTCCGCCGCCTCGATCGCCGCCGTCAAGGGTTTCCCGATCCTGGGCGCCTACTCGGCATCCAAGTTCGCGGTTCGCGGCCTCACGCAGGTTGCTGCGCAGGAGCTGGCGCCGCGCGGCATCACGGTCAATGCGTACGCCCCTGGCATCGTCGGAACGGGCATGTGGGATCTGATCGACGAGAAGCTGTCGGAGATCAACGGCAAGTCCCGCGGTGAGAACCTCAAGGAGAATGTCGAGTCGATCATGCTCGGACGCATCGAGACGCCCGAGGACGTCGCCGGCGTCGTGTCATTCTTCGCCAGCCCGAAGGCGGACTACGTCACCGGTCAGGTGCTGCTCGTCGATGGTGGCATGCTCTACAACTGAGCCCTCGAGGGGACGGTGCGACGAACCTGGTCGCAGACCAGTCGGGCCAGATGCGCATCCGGCTTGACTGCGTCTGTCGATCAATCGATCAGCTTTCCGGCAGGTGCTTGCGCCAGCTGAAGGCAATCACTCCCACGCTCAGCAATGCGATCACCGCACCTGTGAAGAACATCTCCGTGTAGTTCAGCCAAGCGCCGATTGCCGAGAGGATCATCGGGATAAAGAACCCGAGATACGTCAACGAGTAGAACACTGCGGTCAGCCCGGCCAGATCGTTGGGCCCGGCGATCCGCTGGATTTCGCGAAGGCCGCCCACCAGGAGTAGGCCGTAGGCTGCGCCGAGCAGGGCTGCAGCAGCGACTGCCCAGGGCAGCGAGTCCAGACCTGCCGCCGCGGCTGCGAGGAGCATCGCCGGAACGGTCACCACGAGCGCAATCCCGATACCGCGGGCAGAATGCGGTGAGTCGACCAATGATGCCAGTCTTTGTACAGCGACTCCGCATCCGAGTGCTACTACGCAGAGCAACCCGGACATGCCGATCTCGAATCCGGGTGCCTGCGACATCATGAGTCCTGGGAGTATCGCGTAGGCGCTCGCGGCGGTTCCGAACACCCAGGGCGCCATGGGTGCTACGACAAAAAGGAACCTGCGATGCTTGGCTGCGGGGATCGCGAGGTCCTCGAGCAGGGGAGTACTGGTCTGTGCTCGTGGGCGGCTCTCAGGTGCCCCCAACAGTACAAAGAACGATACGAGTGTGATGCCGATGTGGACCAGATATGGCAGCGCGGTCGGGATCGGCCCGAACTGTGCCAACGCGGCGGCGATACCCGCTCCGAGCGCGAAACCGGTCGTCAGTGAGAGAGCCGCTCGGGCCGCGCCCTGTCCCTCGGGCGCGTGGGTGTCGAAGGGAACCTGAGACAACTCCTTCAGCCAACTCGTCCCCACCGCCATGACTAGACCGAGCGCGATACCAGAGCACACGCGTCCGAGGAACAGCAGCGTCGCATCTGACGCGCCGATGGCCAGTAGCGAGCTGCCCAGCACTGCGACGAGCGGTGCTGGCACGAACAGTGGGCGTCGTCCGAATCGATCCGAGAGCGGGCCGCCGAGCAGCAGTGCCGGAATGATCCCGAGGACGTAGGCACCCAGGAGGACGTTCACGGTGAACGAGTCCAGGTGGTTGACATGCCGGTACATGACCAACAGCGGAGTGAACTCGTTACCTCCCCACGCGACGGCGAAAAGACCGAAGCTTACACGCTTCCAGGGGAGCATTCCATGGCGGGATCGGGAAGGGGAGGGGACTGCGGTGGTGCTCACGAGGGCTCGGTTCTGTGTGAGGCTGAATCAGCGGGATTGAGGGGAGAGGAGCTGGCGGTGCGTTCCTCGGACATGCGTGTCGAGAGCAGCGGCGAACGCGTCGGCGTCACCCATGGCGATCAGGTCGGTCAATCGCTCGTGTTCGGCAATGACTGTGGCGGCGATATCGTCTCTGCGCCACAGTGATCGCGCCGTCATGCGCTGCTGACGTTCGCGCAGAGTGGCGAAGAAGTCAGCGAGGAGCGCGTTGCCGCCGGCCTTCACGATCAGCCAGTGGAAGGCGGCGTCCGCGGCTGTGAATGCTCCCAGGTCACCGGTTGCGTGCGTGCTGCGCTGCAGTGCGATTTGCTCGAGCAGGTCGCTGCGCAGTTGTGCGAGAGAAACCTCACTCCGCTCGAAGCGGCGAACCGCAGCGCTCTCGACGACCACGCGAGCCTCGAGGATGTCCTCCAATTCGTGCGGATGAACCTCCACCACGAGGGCGCCCCGCTTCGGGTACAGTCGCATCCATCCCTCCGCCTGCAGGCGGAGAAAGGCCTCACGGATCGGCGTGCGGCTCATGCTGAGACGGTCGGCGATGGAGCCTTCGCTGACCATCGTCCCGCCGAGGAGCTCTCCGTCGAGGATCGCCTCCTTCAGGTGGGCGTAGGCCGTATCCGCTGAGGATTGGGCGTTCTTCGGTGCCATTCTGCTGTTATGCACAACATAGATACTAGTTGTATTCATGTATCCCTGCAAAGATCAAGCGCACTTCCCGAAGCCGTCGTCGCGTGATCCGATCAGTGCGCTACGGCCGCGTAGGCCACTGGCAAAGCATGTTCACAGAGGTCGAAGGTTCGTGGGACGAGGTCTTCGGCGTCGTGAAACGCGCGACCGAGGCTGTCGGGCCGTTCGGCTCCCGCATCTCGCTCGTGATCAAGGCGGATATCCGTGCTGGTTGCGAAAGAGAGCTCGACGGGAAGGTCGAACGCCTGGAGCGGGCGATCGAAGAGACCGTCGAGCAGTCCCCTCGCGTCACTGACCGCGTTTCGCCTAAGCGGGATACGCCGTCGGTCCGAGTATCGGTCGCGGTCGACCCGGCGGATGGGGTGAGACGGGGAGCCCGGCTCACCCGCACCCGCCAGGACGACCCCGGCCGATGCTCGGGCCGAAGAGGCACTTGCCCGTGAACCCCGGCAGTGGATCGAATCGGCGTCGGCGCGAGGAAGGGCGGTTGAACAACCAGCTCACGGTCTGCAGCCCGGTGTGCGGGTGCGGGGCGACGTCCATCCCGCCGGTCGTTTCCACCTGATCTGGCCCGTAATGGTCGACGAAGCACCAGGCGCCGATCAGGGAACGCTGGCGTTGCGGAAGAGTGCGCCGTACCGTCATCGACCGCGGCCCACCCAGCGGCACGTCCCGGGCGGTGATGATCTCCACCGGCGCCCGGCCACCCTCCTTCGACGACGGTCCGCTGAGTCCGTCGGAGTGGCACACGACCTCGTCCGGCCGGGTCTCGAGGTTGCTCATGTCCGATCACTCCTTCGGTGCCGATCGGGAGCCACCGGCGGGTGGGACTCGGGCGATCGCCTGTCAGTGAGTCTGCACACCTGCAGTTCTGCTGCCGAACCCGGGGTCAGCCGACGCCGTGCTGTCGGTCGGGCCCTTCGGTCTCCACCTGATCGGCCAGCAGCTCGAACAGATCGGGGTCACGTCGACGCAGTTCGCCGGCCTCGGGAAGTGATGCCCGCGACTTCGCCGCGGTGTCCGACTCCTGTTCCACCGGCTCGATCACCGGGGTCACCTGGGCGGCATCCTCGACCAGCTCGGTCTGGCTGACCCGCCGGATCGGGGTCTCCACCGGGGTCGCCGTGGCCAGGTCGACATCGCTCACATGCAACTCGGTGAACCGACGGGCACTGACCAGCACCCGGGTCTCCAGGGAGGAGACCGTCGAGTTGTACTGCGCCACCGTCCGGTCCAGGGCGCGGCCGAGCCGGTCGAAGTGGCCGCCCATGGTGCCGATCCGCTCATGCAGTTCGCGGCCCAGCCGGAAGACATCGGCGGCGGACTCGGCCAGCGCGGCCTGCTTCCAGCCGTAGGCGACCGCGCGCAGGGTGGCGATCAAGGTCGTCGGGGTGGCCAGTACGACATTGCGGGCGGCCGCATACTCGTGCAGATCCGGTGCCTGGGCCAATGCCTGGGCGCCCAGGCTCTCACTGGGCAGGAACATGATCACGAACTCCGGCGTACCCTCCTCGGCCTGCCAGTAACGCTTGCCGCTCAACTGGTCGATGTGGGTCCGGACATTGCCTGCGAACCGGTTCAGCGCCTCCTCGTGCTCCCGCTCGTCATCGGCCTCGTGGGCATCCAGGAACGCGGCCAGCGGGACCTTCGCATCGACGAAGATGCACTTGCCGTCGCCCATCGCGACCCGCATGTCGGGACGGACCGCACGATCGTCGGCACTGGTCGTGTGCTGGGTGTTGAAGTCACAGTGCTCGACCATGCCGGCCACCTCGGCCACCCGCTTCAGCTGCAACTCGCCCCAGGCCCCCCGCAGATGGGGTTTGCGCAGGGCTGTGGCCAGGGCATGGGTCTCCCGGCGCAGGTGCTCACCGGTCGCCTGCACCGCCTGCACCTGATTGCGCAGGTCGGTGGCCAGGGCCACCCGCTCCTTCTCCACCGCGGTCAACCTGGCCTGGAACAGCGCCAACGTCTCGGTCACCGGCTTCAACGCCTGCTCGGTCGCCTTCAACCGTTCATCGGCGCGCGCATCGGCCTGTTTGCCCTGATTGGCCAACGACTCGGCCGACAGTGCCTTGAACTGCAGGACCAACGACTCCCGGTCGGCGGCCAGCCGCTCGACCCGGTCGCGGGCCGCGTCACGTTCGGCCACCGCCTTGGCCAGCTCCGCACCCACTGCCGCCGCCTCGGCCTGGGCATTGGCGGCCTCGGCGCGGGCGTCGGAGATGGCAGCCTTGCCGCCGGCCAGTTGTTCACGGGCGGCGGCGGCCTCGGCACGGGCCTGGGCTGCCTCGGACCGGAACTGTGCGAGCTCGGCCTCCCGCTGGGCCGCATCGGCACGATCGGCGCCCGCTGCCCCGACCAGCTCGGCCTGCTGGCGTGAGCGCAGGACCAGCCATGCACCGACCGCCCCCAGAGCCAGCCCGATCAGCAGCATCAGTACCCCGGTTGCGATGTCCATGACTCCATCTTGGTCGACGGGTCCGACACAACCGGGGACCACGCGCCCGCGTGCGGTGAGACAGGTGGGCGACGGCGCCGACGACAGCGCCGCTACAGTCGGCGGCATGCAGCCCGACTCCGATGAGCTGACCGATCTGTCCGCATTCGTCCAGGCCTCACCCAGTGCGTACCACGCGGCTGCGGAGACGGCGCGCCGGTTGACCGCGGCCGGTTGGTCGCCGCAGCCCCGTACCGAGGCCTGGGACGTCAGCCCGGGTGGGCACTTCACCCTGCGTGGCGGGGCGCTGATCGCCTGGTGGGTGCCGGAATCGGCCGATACTCGCTCCGGTTATCGGATCGTCGGTGCGCACACCGACTCCCCGGGGTTCAAACTGAAGCCACATCCGCAGCTGCGGCGGCACGGCTGGGACCAGCTCGGCGTGGAGGTCTACGGTGGCCCGTTGCTCGCCAGCTGGACCGATCGTGATCTTGGTCTGGCAGGTCGAGTGGTCGACCGGCTGGGCAACGAGGCGCTGATCCGTACCGAGGCGGTCGCGCGGATCCCGCAATTGGCGATCCACCTCAACCGCTCGGTGAACGCCGACGGGTTGAAGCTGGACCCGCAGGCGCACACGATGCCGATCATCGGCCTGGGGGAGCGGGAACTGTTCGACCTGCTGCTGGACGGTGTGGACCTGCCGGCCGATCCGGTCGGGTTCGATCTGCACACCTACGACACCCAGCCGCCGGCGGTGATCGGCGCCGGCGGCGAGTTCTTCGCCAGTGCGCGGTTGGACAACCTGAGCAGTGTGCATGCCGGGCTGACCGCCTTGCTGGAACCGGCTGACGATCATGGACCGGAGATCCGGGTACTGGCGATCTTCGACCACGAGGAGGTGGGCAGTGCCAGCACCACCGGTGCTGCCGGACCGCTGCTGGAGGAGGTTCTGCGACGCACCTCCCTCGGCCTGGGGGCCGACGAGGAACAGCATCTGGCGATGCTCGCCGGTTCCAGCTGCGTCTCCTCCGATGCCGGTCATGCGGTGCACCCGAACTATGCCGAGTACCACGATCCGGCCAACCACCCGCTGCTGAACGGCGGACCGTTGCTGAAGATCAACGCCAACCAGCGCTACGCCACCGATGGTGTCGGGGCAGCGTTGTGGAGTCGGGTCTGCGACCAGGCCGGGGTACGGGTGCAGCCCTTCGTGTCCAACAATGCGATCCCCTGTGGCAGCACCATCGGTCCGATCACGGCCACCCGGATCGGGGTCACCACCGTCGACGTCGGCGTCCCGCTGCTGAGTATGCATTCGGCCCGCGAACTGGCCGGAACCGGTGATCTGCTGGACCTGGGCGCCGCACTACGTGCCTATCTCTGGCTCTGAACCACACCCGCGAGTTCTCCGGCGGCGATTGCCTCGGTCACGGTTAGGCAACGATCAGATAGCGAAATCGTCAACTGTGTCCCGCGTACGCGTGCCAAGGGCAAACATTGCAGGCAGATCCGCGGCACGGGCAGCGGACCGTAGAGGAGAACCAGACTTATGACTCGAGCGAAGACGTTCATGCGTACCGCTGCTGTCGTCGGCGCACTCAGCCTTGCGCTCACGGCCTGTTCCAGCGGCACCGAGACCGAGACCCCCAGTGGCGACACCGGTGGCTCGGGCGGTGAAGGCGGTCAGCTGCACTTCGGCACCCTGCTCCCGGTGACCGGTTCACTGTCCCAGCTGGGCCCGCCGGAAATCGCCGGTGTCGACCTGGCCACGAAGGAGATCAACGACGCCGGCGGCGTGTTCGGCAACGAACTGCAGATCACCCACACCGACTCCAGCGATGCCGACAACGCCCAGGTGGCGACGGAGTCCTCGCAGCAGTTGATCTCCGAGCAGGTGCAGACGATCATCGGTGCCGCGTCGTCCAGCGTGACCCTGAACGTGATCGACGACATCACCGGTTCCGGCATCGTCCAGTTCTCGCCGGCCAACACCGCGACCGAACTGTCCGGGTACAGCCCGTTCTTCTTCCGGACCGCTCCGCCGGACTCGGTGCAGGGTGACGCGCTGGCCAACCTGATGCTGGCCGACGGCGCGTCCAGCGTCGGTGTGCTGGTGTTCAACGATGCCTACGGCACCGGCCTGCGCGACACCGTTGAGACGGTCGTCACCGAAGCCGGCGGCTCCATCACCTACGGCACCTCGGGCCAGGAGTTCGACCCGAACGAGACCAACTACTCCGGCATCGTGAGCGACGTCCTGGCGACCAACCCCGACGCGATCACGATCATCGCCTTCACCACCCAGACCCCGCTGATCGTGCGGGAGCTGGAGTCGCAGGGCTTCGACATGAGCAAGCTGTACTTCGTCGACGGCAACCTGCAGAACTTCGGCACCTCGGGCGAGAACGGCTTCCCCGAAGGAACCCTCGAGGGCGCCAAGGGCACCCTGCCGGGTGCCTACCCGACCGAGGAGTTCCAGAGCCGGTTGCTGGAGGTGAACCCGGACCTGAGTGACTTCTCCTACAGCGCGGAGTCCTACGACGCCACCATGATGTCGGCGCTGGCTGCGCTGAAGGGTGGAGCAGCCACCGGTGCGGCGATCCAGGAAAACCTGCCGGCGATCTCCGGCGCGAACGGTGGCACCGAGTGCACCGGCTGGGTGGAGTGCTCCGAGCTGGTCTCGAGCGGCCAGGAGATCCATTACCAGGCCGTCTCCGGTGTGGGACCGTTCAACGCCCAGAACGATCCGTCCTCGGCGTTCGTGGGCATCTACGAGTTCGACGCCAACAACGAGTACTCCTTCGTCGAGTCCCGTGAGGGCGTCGTCGCGGAGTGACCCCGTCACCGCTGTGACATGAGTCCGGCCCCGGCAGGTCTTCCTGCCGGGGCCGGACTCTTTGCATTCGCCGATCAGTCCGTCCGTGCCGGCGAAGATCCATCCCGACCGGGTCTCGCCACCGCGAGCCCGGCCGGGATGGGAGCGATCGGCTACTCGTTGTCGCCACCGGTGCCGCTGGTGCCGACCTGGCTGATCACCGTCTCGGGATCGCCGCCGGGCCAGACCCATTCGCCGACCTCGGGCAGGTCCTCACCATGGACCCGGGTGTACTCGCGCGCGGCCAGCCGGGCATCGACCATCTGCTGACGCAAGCCGGCGGCCCGAGAACCCAGACTCGGAACGCGATCGATCACGTCGATCACCAGGTGGAACCGGTCGAGATCGTTCAACATCACCATGTCGAAGGGGGTGGTGGTCGTCCCCTCCTCCTTGTAACCACGGACATGCCAGTTGGCATGGCCGGTACGCCGGTAGGTCAGTCGATGGATCAGCCACGGATACCCGTGGTAGGCGAAGATCACCGGCGCATCGGTGGTGAAGATGGTGTCGAAGTCGTGGCTGCTCAGGCCGTGCGGGTGCTCGGCCTCATCCTGCAGCCGCATCAGATCGACGACGTTCACCACCCGTACCCGCAGGTCGGGCAGATGGGTACGCAGCAGATCCGCCGCGGCCAGCACTTCCAGGGTCGGGACATCACCGGCACAGCCCAGGACCACATCGGGCTCGGTTCCGGGCTCCTCGGTGCCGGCCCATTCCCAGATGCCCAGCCCGCGGGTGCAATGGGCCACGGCCTCATCCATGGTCAGCCACTGCGGTGCCGGCTGCTTGCCGGCGACCACCACATTGACGTAGTTCTTCGAGCGCAGGCAGTGGTCGTAGGTGGACAGCAAGGTGTTGGCATCGGCCGGCAGGTAGACCCGCACGATCTCGGACTTCTTGTTCAGCACATGATCGATGAAGCCCGGGTCCTGATGGCTGAAACCGTTGTGGTCCTGACGCCAGACATGGGACGACAGCAGGTAGTTCAGGCTGGCGATCGGTCGCCGCCACGGGATGTGCCGGGTGACGTCCAGCCATTTGGCGTGCTGGTTGAACATCGAGTCGATGATGTGGATGAACGCCTCGTAGCAGTTGAACAATCCGTGCCTGCCGGTCAGCAGGTACCCCTCGAGCCAGCCCTGGCACTGGTGCTCGCTGAGGGTTTCCACGACCCGCCCGCGAGGTGCCAGGTGGTCGGCGGAGTCGCTGTCGGCGTACAGCCCGTTCCACTGTTTGTCGGTGACTTCGAAGACCGACTGCAACCGGTTCGAGGCAGTCTCGTCGGGGCCGAAGATCCGGAAGTTGTCGGGGTTGCGCTCGATCACCGCGGTCAGCCAGTTGCCGAGGACCCGGGTGGCCTCGGCCACCGTCGCACCCGGATGGGGGACCTCGACACCGAACTGACGGAAGTCGGGCAGTCGCAGATCGCGCAGCAGTTGCCCGCCGTTGGCGCTGGGATTGGCGCTCATCCGCAGCTCGCCGGCCGGAGCCAGGGCAGCGATGTCGGCGGCCAGCGCTCCGTCGTCGTCGAAGAGCTCGGCCGGGTGGTACGAGGCGAGCCAGTCGTGCAGCACCGCCAGATGCTCGGGAGTGTCGCGGGCGTTCGACAACGGCACCTGATGGGAGCGCCACGATCCCTCGGCGGGCAATCCGTCGATCACCTTCGGGCAGGTCCAACCCTTCGGGGTACGGAAGACGATCATCGGCCAGGCCGGACGGTCGATGTCTCCCTGCGCGGCGGCTGCCTTGTACTCCGCGATCTGATTCAGCACCTCGTCCAGCAGCAGCGCGAACCGCTCGTGGATGGAGGAGATCGGCTCGTCGTCGAAGCCGGCGGTGAACAGGTAGGGGGTGTGCCCGTACCCGCGCATCAGTTCGGCCAGTTCCGACTCCGGGATCCGCGACAGCACCGTCGGGTTGGCGATCTTGTAGCCGTTCAGGTGCAGGATCGGCAGCACCACCCCGTCGGTGGCCGGATTGAGGAACTTGTTGCCATGCCAGCCGGCGGCCAGCGGGCCGGTCTCGGCCTCCCCGTCGCCGATCACACAGGCGACCAGCAGATCGGGATTGTCGAAGGCCGCGCCATAGGCGTGGGACAGGGCGTAGCCCAGCTCACCGCCCTCGTGGATCGATCCGGGGGTCTCCGGGGCGACGTGGCTGGGGATGCCGCCGGGGAAGGAGAACTGGCGGAACAACAGGCGCAGGCCCTCGGCGTCGCGGCTGATGTCGGGGTAGGTCTCGGTGTAGGTGCCCTCCAGATAGGAGTTGGCGACCAGCCCGGGGCCGCCGTGACCGGGCCCGGTGATGTAGAGCGCATGGGTCGACCGCTCGTTGATCACCCGATTCAGATGGGCGTAGAGGAAGTTCAGGCCGGGGGTCGTTCCCCAGTGGCCGAGCAGTCGCGGTTTGACGTCGTCGGCAGTCAACTCGGTCCGGAGCAGTGGATTGTCCAGTAGGTAGATCTGGCCGACCGAGAGGTAGTTGGCTGCCCGCCACCAGCGGTCCAGGCCTTCGAGGCTGGGTGCGTCGAGCGCGCCCGGTTCGCGGAACGGCCAGGCGGTGCCGCTGGTCGGGGTGTCGGTGAGGATCGAGTTCATGGCATCTCCGAAGAAGGAGCGGACAGTGACGGAACCTCGCTGTTCCCGCTGGGCGGATCGATCACCCTCGCGTTACTACGAATGGTAGTAGCAATTCGGGGGTCCGTGAAAGCGGTTTCGGCGAACCGGTCCCGCAGAGTCGGTGCCCATCACGTACCGGCAGGTCTCGACCCGGAAAATCCCGGACGCGACGGCCCCGGATGGGACAGACTCGAGGGATGCCCGATCTGCTCCTGCCCCCCGGTCCCGGGGCTCCGCACGGGTTGCGGGTGCCGGCCGCGGAGTTGGCCGAACAGTTCTCCCATGCCTCCGGTCCGGGTGGCCAGGGGGTGAACACCGCCGACTCGCGGGTGCAGTTGAGCCTCGATCTGGCGCAGACCACGGCCCTGGACGATGTCCAGCGTCAACGGGTGCTGGAGCGGCTGGCGCCGCGGCTGGCAGGCACTGTGTTGATCATCAGCGCTGCCGAGCACCGCTCGCAACGCCGGAACCGGGTGGCCGCCCGGGAGCGCCTCGCGAGCCTGCTTCGCGAGGCGGTGATGCCGGTACCGGTACGCCGGGCGACCCGACCGTCGGCGGGATCGCGACGGCGCCGACTCGATGCCAAACGGCGACGGGCGCAGACCAAACGCCGACGTCGTCCACCCGGCCCCGGCGATCAGGCCTGACCCGAGGTGGACCCGCCGGGGTCGTCAGCCGTGGCGCCGGCGCTCGTGATCAGGGTCTGCAGGGTCGTGGTCAACATCGCATTCTGCTGCTCGTCCAGGTGCTGGGCTTGTGCCGCCTCATCGCTGCGCGTAGGTCTGGAACCGCCCCCCCGTATCGGTCCGAAGGAGCCCAGCATGAGTATCGGATTCGGAATCTTCCTGATGGTCGTCGGTGCGATCCTTGCGTTCGCGCTGGAGATCCAGGTGTCCTGGATCGATCTACGCCTGGTGGGCTATCTGTTGATCGCCGCCGGTGCGCTGGTCACGGTCCTGGGTCTGGTCCTGATCTTCCGGCGTCGCAGCAGCAGCACGGTGTCGAGCACCAGTATCGACCCGAAGTCCGGTGCCCGGATCACCCGTCAGGAGAGCTCGCGCCCCGAGACGAAGTACTGAGGTCTCGTGCCGGTACGGTGAGTGCATGACCGGTGCCCGAGCATCCTTCGTCAACGACGTCCCCCACTTCCTCCGCGATGCCCTGCGGGGAACCGTGGCGCGAAGGGCGGATCTGACCTGGTTCGGTGACCCCGGCTTCCTCGCCTTGAACACCCCGCTGCTTCCCGGAACGGTGGGACTGGTCTCCGGCGGTGGCTCCGGCCACGAGCCGATGCACACCGGATTCCTCGGCGAGGGCATGCTGCGGGCCGTCGCGCCCGGGTTGCTGTTCACCTCCCCGAATGCGGTCCAGGTGGCCGCCGCCACCCGGTCGGCCGACGCCGGAGCCGGGGTCCTGCAGATCGTCAAGAACTACACCGGGGATGTAATGAACTTCCGGGTCGCCCGGACCGTGGTCGGCTCCGAGGGGATCGAGACCGAGGCCGTGGTGGTCGATGACGACGTGGCGACCGATCACGGTGATGCCGGTGGGCCCGGGCGTCGCGGTACCGGTGCGACCATCATCGTGGAGAAGATCTGCGGGGCGGCCGCCGCCCGCGGGGACGGTCTGTCGGTGGTCGCCGAGCTCGGTCGCCGGGTGGTGGCGCGATCCCGCAGCATGGCGGTGGCAGTGGCCCCGGGAGCCCTGCCGGGGGCCGACGGACCGACCTTCGACCTGCCCGAGGGAAAGCTCGAGCTGGGAATCGGCATCCATGGCGAGCGTGGGGTGGAACGGCTGGACGTCCGTCCGGCGCGGGAGATCGTCGGCCTTGTGCTGGACCGGATTCTCGACTCGCTGGCCACCGACGGCGATGATGGTGCGGATGTGGGCGGTACGGGTGAGGACGCCGGGCTGATCGTGCTGGTCAACGGGCTCGGGGCCACACATCCCTTGGAACTGGATCTGGTCGCCGGCGAGGTGAGTGCCCAGTTGGCCGATCGGGGGGAGTCAATCGCTCGGATCCTGGTCGGCACCTACGTCACCGCCTACGACATGGCCGGGGTGTCGATCACCCTGACCCGCGCCGACGAGGAGGTGCTCTCGCTGTGGGACGCTCCGACGACGGCCCCGGCCTGGCCCGATCCGGCCAGCACCCTGCCCGGGAAGCTGGTCGACACCTCGGTGGCCGAACCCGATGATGCTGCCGCCGACGGGGCCGAGGTGCCGTGGCTGACCGCCTTCGTCGCCCGGGTCGGTGCCGCGATCGGTGAACTGACCGATCTCGATCGGCGGGCCGGTGACGGCGATTTCGGGACCAACATGGAGGCGGCGCTGGGGCACTTCGGCTCCCAGATCCGCGGCGACCAGGTGGCGGCGCTGCGGGCGGTCGAGCGGTCCTTCCTGATGCGCGCCGGAGGTACCTCGGGTGCGGTGTTCGGCAGTCTGTTCCATGCCCTGGCCGAGGCCTTCGCCGACGAGTCGGACCCGCAACAGGCGTTGAGAACGGGCCTGCGTACCGGGCTGGAAGAGATCACCGCCCTGGGTGGCGCCCGGGTGGGGGACAAGACCCTGGTCGATGCGCTCGCCCCTGCGGTGGAGGTGCTCGATGCCGGGGGAGACCTGGCTGCTGCTGCCGAGGCCGCCGCCGAGGGCGTCGAGCGGACCAAGGATTCGGTGGCCACGAAGGGCCGCGCGAGTTATGTCGGAGAGGGGGCCGTCGGCGTACCCGATCCCGGTGCCCTGGTGGTCAGCTGGTTGCTGCAGGCGGCCGCCGAGAACCTGCCGCAGGATTGAGCGGACCCCAGTCAATGGGCAGCGCTGATCTGTCTGTTCGACGCGGTCTCACGGTCGGTCGTGATCATGGATTTGCGCAAGCCCGAACGCGCGAAAATCGAATGATCAGAATTTGCGGTGATCTTCGGGAATCCGTTGATGGACAGGAGATCGAGAGGGTTACACTCGAGTCAACTCCGGATGCGGCACTGCTGCGGAAGTCGCCCCCGTCCGCGCCGGGTCCGAAGGAGGATTTCGCCCATGCGTGTGGCCTTGATGGTTCCCTGTTACGCCGATGCCCTCGAGCCGGAGACCGGGATCGCCACCCTGCAACTGCTGAGACGTCTCGGCATCGATGTGGACTATCCGGTCGACCAGACCTGCTGCAGCCAGCCGATGGTCAATGCGGGTTTCCACGAGGACGCCAAGGCCACCCAGGCCCACTTCGTCGACACCTTCGCCGGGTACGACTACATCGTCGCGCCGTCCAACAGTTGTGTGCGCAATGTGCGGGAGAACCTGACCGCGGTGGAGCAGACCGACCGGACCCGCGAGGTACGGTCGCGCATCGTCGAACTGGTGGAGTTCCTGCACGATGTGCTGCAGGTGGAGGATTTCCCCTGGGCCGAGTTCCCGCACAAGGTGACCTATCACGACAGCTGTTCCTCGATCCGCTTCCTGAAGTCCTCGAGTATGTCGGAGCTGCGGGAGGAGCCCTACTCCAAGCCGCTGGCACTGCTCAGCCGGGTGCGGGGTATCGAGATCGAACAGACGAAGCGTCCGGACGAGTGCTGTGGGTTCGGCGGGACCTTCTCGGTCCTGGAGCCGGCGACCTCGGTGAAGATGGGGCAGGACAAGGTCGCCGACCATTCCTCCACCGGTGCCACCCATGTGGTCTCCGGTGACGGTTCCTGCACGATGCACCTGAACAGTTGCGCCAGGCGGCTCGGACTGCCGATGAAATTCCTGCACATCGCCCAGGTGCTGAACGGAGACCGAGGATGAGCCTGAACCACCATCTGCGTCACGCCGAGGCGGCTTCCCCCGAGGCCATCCCTGACCAGCAACCGAGGGAGCCGCAACCGCGGGGGGCGAAGGTTCACGGCAACCACCCGGTCGACCACGACGAGGCCGCCGCGCGATTCATCGCCGCACCGCATCACGAACACATGCATGACTCCCGGTTGTGGGATCTGCGCCAGCAGCGCGATGCGCAGATGCACGGGATCGAGGAGTGGGAGGAGCTGCGCGAACACGCCTCCCGGGTCAAGTCGCACACCTTGGCCAATCTCGGTGACTACCTCGAGCAGTTCACCGCCGCCGCCCAGGCCAACGGAGTGCATGTGCACTGGGCCCGCGATGCCGCCGAGCACAATCAGATCGTGCATTCGATCATGAGTGATCACGGCGCCCGGAGTTTGATCAAGTCGAAGTCCATGCTGACCGAGGAATGCGGATTCCGGGAATACATGGCAGGAGTCGGGATCGAGGTGATCGAGACCGACCTGGGCGAGCGCATCCAGCAGTTGGACGACGAGCCGCCGAGTCACATCGTGGTCCCGGCCACCCACAAGCTGCGTACCGATGTGGCACAGGTCTTCGCCCGTACCCTCGGTACGGATCCGAACAATTCCGAGGTGCACTATCTGGCCGAGCAGCAGCGGGAGAAGACCCGGCCGCTGATCCTGCAGGCCGATGTCGGGATGACCGGTGCCAACTTCGCGATCGCCGAGAACGGTGCGATCGCGGTCTGCACCAATGAGGGCAATGCCGATCTCTCGGCCAATGTTCCGCCCCTGCACATCGCCTCGATCGGGATCGAGAAGATCATTCCGCGGGTCGCCGACCTCGGGGTCTTCATCCGGTTGCTCTCCCGATCGGCACTGGGTTCGCCGATCACCCAGTACACCTCGCATTTCCGGGGCCCACGGCCCGGTGCCGAGATGCACTTCGTGATGGTCGACAACGGACGGTCCGAGCGGCTCGGCGATGAGACCTTCTGGAGCAGTCTCAAGTGCATCCGCTGCAGTGCCTGTATGAACACCTGCCCGGTGTTCCGCCGCTCCGGCGGGCTGTCCTACGGCGCCACCTACTCCGGTCCGATCGGGCTGATCCTCGATCCGACGATGAACCGGCGCAAGTACTCCAAACTGCCCTACGCCTCGACGCTGAACGGCTCCTGCACCAATGTCTGCCCGGTGAAGATCAACATCCACGAGCAGATCTTCGAGTGGCGCAAGGTGATGGCCAGTGAACATCAACCGGCAGTGGCCGAGCGGGCGATGATGAAGGCTGCCGGCGTGGTGCTGTCCAACCCACGTGCCTATCGGGCGGCCGTCGCCGGAGCCGATCGGGCGCTCCGCGTGCTGCCGCAGTTCGCCGTCGACATCCCGCTGAATCCCTGGGCCACCCCGGGTCGGGAGACGCCGCAGGCCCCGCGGGAGACCTTCCACGAGTGGTACCGGCGTACCGATGGCGGCCGCATCGACACCGAGCTGCCGGCCAGCGGTGAGGACGGTTCCGGCACCGAGGAGGATCAGGGATGAGCGCCCGGGAGGAGATCATGGCGGCGGTGCGGGCCAATCAGCCCGCCGGTGACTTCCCGCTGCCGGAGACCGTGGTCTTCCCGATGGATGAGCGGGGGAACCGGACCGAGTTCTTCCTGCACAACCTGGGGGTGATGGGCGGCAGTGAGCTGTACGTCGTCGACGGTCTGGAGTCCGCAGTGCAGTCGGCCTTCCCCGATGCCGCGGTGATCGCATCGGCGGTCCCGGAACTGCAGGGCAATCGGGATCTGTCCACGGTCGCCGAGCAGGCCGATCTGCACGATGTGGACGTGGCGGTGGTACGGGCGGTGCTGGCGGTGGGGGAGACCGGTTCGGTGCTGCTCGCCGACAGCGACATCGTGGTGAACTCGCTGGTCTACCTGGCCCAGCACCTGGTGGTGCTGGTCGATCCGGACGACATCGTGCCCGGGCTGCAGGATGCGTACCTGAGTCCGGAGTTCCAGCAGCACGCCTACCTGGCCTTCCATTCCGGACCCTCGGCGACCGCCGACATCGAGGGCGTCCTGATCCACGGTGCACAAGGTGTGCGTACCCTGCAGGTCGCCCTGATCCCCCGCAGCTGAGCGAACCCGACCGGATCACGATCACGGCGCCGGGTGCTGCCGTGGTGGTGCCGGGTGAGCGGTACCGTGGAGATGCAATGGCAAGCCCGCCCGATCGGGCGCCGTGGAAGGGGAGTGCAGGATGCGTGCCGTCACCTATGTGCGTAACGAAACCGTCGAGGTCCAGGAGAAGCCGAAGCCGGAGATCCAACCCGACGAGATCCTGCTGAAGGTCACCGGTGCCGGGGTGTGTCACTCCGACCTCGCGATCATCAATCTCGGTGACGACAGCCCGCTGATCGGTAGCACCCTCGGCCATGAGGTGGCGGGTACGGTCGCCGAGCTCGGTGATCAGGTCTCCGGTTGGCAGGTCGGTGAGGCCGGGCCGGTCTCGCTGATCCTGTCCTGTGGCCAGTGTCGCGAATGTCTGGCCGGGCGGGACAACAACTGCGAGGTGGCCTACCCGCGGGGCGCCTTGGCGCCGCGCTCGCCGGGCATCGGCAGCCCGGGCGGATGGCCGACTGGCTGCGCGCCTGGTCGAGTGCGGCTTGTACGTGGCCGTGACGGCGCGCCACCTGCATCCGCTGGGTGATCTCGATCCGGTGGATGCCGCACCGCTTGCCGATGCCGCGCTGACCCCGATGCATGCGATCAACACTGTCCGTGACCGCCTCACCGGTGATGCCACCGTGGTCGTGCTCGGGCTCGGTGGTCTGGGGCACCTGGGTCTGCAGATCCTGCTCGCCACCACCGGCTCGCGGGTGATCGCCCTGGACACCGATGCCGAGAAGCTGGCCTATGCCGAGAAGCATGGTGCGACCGCCATCCCGAGCGATACCGAGGCCGCTCAGAAGGTGCTCGACCTGACCAACGGTGTCGGGGCCGATGTGGTGATCGACTTCGTCGGTGTGCAGCCGACGGTGTCCACCGCGGTCGGTGCCATCCGTGGCGGCGGTGCGATCCGTTTCGTCGGCCTCGGTGGTGGCGCATTCGACTATGTGGCGGGCAATTCTAGGCTGCCGTGGGGAGTGAACGTCGAGCGTGCCTACGGTGGCACGAGCTCGGAGATCCGACAGGTGATCGATCTCGCCCGTCGGGGCAGGATCAAGGTCGAGGTGAAGCGATACCCGCTGGATGATGCGGTCACGGCCTTCGACGATCTGCACCACGGAAGGATCCAGGGACGCGCTGTGCTGGTTCCGTGATCGGCACCGGGTCGGATCGACGACCATGCCGGCGTTGTCGTGTGGGGCGTTGATGCCTCGCTGACGCATTCGTCCGGCCACCCATAGGCACATCGACATCCGTCCGGTCGGCCGGAGCGATGGCCTCGCCATCGTCGTCGCCCACTCAGTCGTCGCCCACTCATCGGTCTTCCAGTTGAGGCGGGTGTGTCGAAGACGATCGCCATGCCGCTGCGCTGGGGAGTGCCTCACTTCTGGTCACTTGGCGTCCGCAGACTGTCAGCAAGTGACCAGAACCCGACGCATGGACGGGCATGGCCGCAGGTCAATAACCTGGTCAGTGCTTTCGCACGTACTGCATGGCGAGGCTCCAGAGCTCCGGGCGACCTCCATCGGCCGGCAGGTGATCGGGGACGGGTGGCCTGGAGTCCGGGTTGGTGATCAGTTCGCTGTAGTCCTGGTCGTATGCCGGCGCAGGTTGCACGCGAGGCTTCCTGACCCGGGACCGGGCAGCGGCAACACTTACCCGTTGGAGTTCTTCGTGTGCCTCAGAGCGCAACCATTCGGGCCCATGGGTTGCTCGTTCCAGATCTTCAACGGCGCGACGCGGGTCACCGACATGGTCGGCGACGACGAGACCGCGGACGAAGTGAAGGAGGCTTCGGTCACCCGGCCGCTGAACCCACAGCGGCAGTGCCATGTCGCAGCAGTGGGCGGCTGTCTTCGGCTGCCGATGCAAGAGGGCCGAACAGACATCCATGAGCCACGCCTCCGGTGTGTAGGCGCCACCATCGATCCGCCAACCCATAGCCGTCGTGTAGAGCCCGTACCAGTCGTTCGCCTGCAGCAGCGCAACGCTCTCGTCACGCCACCACGAAGCGGGGCGCCGGCTGGCCTGGGGGTTGAGCACTGCTCAAGCCTAATGTCGCGACGACGTTCGCCGCGGAACGATCCCCTCCGCGGCGCGTGACTCCGTGCGATGCGGCTCGGGCATTGGCAAGCTCGACGGACGGGCGCGACTTCAGGACGCCGCAGATCGTTGATGGCGGGTCCGTTGTGATCCCTCGCTTGCCGTGCACGATCTCGTTGATGCGCCGCGGCGGCACCGATCGCGACGGCGAGCTGTCCTGCGTGATTTGAAGCCCTCGATGAAGTCCTCCATCAGAATCTCCCCGGGTAGATCGGTTCGATTAGATCGGCCCCCAGTGGTCGTCGACGAGTTCGACATCTTCTGCACCGCGATCTGTGCACATGAAGCAGAGCCGCCATCGCACAGTCACACGGATACTGTGCTGTCCGCGGCACCGACGAGCCGCTCCAAGCGGTTTCCCGGTAGGATCCGTAGGTCCTCGACGGACTTCGCGGCATGAATCAGGCCGAGCTTCCGCAAAGTCGCTCGTTGCACGGCGCGATCGGTGCGCTTGACGTACTGCTCGTGCCAGATCCGGTCCGTGCCCTTGCTCCCGAACGATCTGATCACGAACCCAGCGCATGGAGGAGCCGTCAATACCGCTAGGCGTTGAACCGGAACTCCACCGAGTTGCGTCTACCTTCTCGCATCAAACCCACGCTCCAGCAAGTCCCGGTCCTTCGTAGGCAAACCAACTGATTCAGCGACGTGCGCAAGCAGATCGGCCACGGCGCTCATGTTCACTGCTGGCGTTGAACTATTTGGCAAGGCGTCGCGGTAGAGATCCAAAGCGATGTCATCCTGCGCGAACAGCACCGGAACTTCGTTCAGCGCCGCGGCCAAATCCGGGCCAGCTTTGCACCGCACAATCTGCCGCACGAGGTCAAACTGAGCATCACGCACACGCCGTTTCGTTTCCCATCCGAGCTGATACACCGTTACCGCCCATGAGGCCAGGGCACCAGCTACAGCACCGACCACTGCACCGATCAAGGCTTCAATCACGTTGTCCTCTCCAGACGACTAGACGTTAAACCGGAACGAAAACCGGAGTAGTCGGTGGTTGTCGGTCATCGTCGGTTGATGCCGAAAAATGCCGTCTGACCTGCGGAAACGCGTTCGCTGCACCGTTGGACGTCGTCGGCGAGAATCGGTCTCCGTTGGACTTCTTGCGGACTGTTTGCGGACCGCTGGACGGGAAGGCTAGTCCGAGCCCCGACCGCGACCTTCGATCTTCGCGCACCTTGCGGAGAGATCGCGGATGCTCTGCCAGACAACTGCTCGGGGGGCGTCGATCTTGAGTGCTCGGATGTATTCGTCGAGACGTTGTGGGCGATCTTGGAGGTAGGTGACTGCGTTGTTGAGGCTCTCGCCGACCGTCTTGCCGTATGCATCGACTGCCTTGCGCGCGCCGGCCTTCAGGGCGACCGTGTCGGGTTTCATCATGGCCAAGTCGATGAGGTCGCGGCTGAACGTCGATGTGTCTGCCCAGCGGTCGTCATTGGCGAGCAGCTTGGTTGCGACCTGGTCTGTTCGCGTCAGGATCCGTAACCCACAGATCTCATCGCCCGAGGCGGGGGTGTCGAGGTCGATGCGGCCTTCATGGATGATCTCGAACTTGATCGCACTCCCCGCAACGAGCACCGACGTCCTAATCCCGTAACCGTCAACAGAGGGTGTTCGACCCACGTCCAGTTCGCGTGTAGCCAGAGCGGCGAGCCCGTGGTCCCTGACCATCTGGCGCAGCGCGCGGTAGGACTGCGGGTCGGAGACGAGGAAGTCGATGTCGACCGATTCGCGGAACTCGCCGTTGGCAAGGACGATCGCGGTGCCGCCTCCGAACCAGCAGTTGTGCTCGGCCAGGAGCGGTGCGTCGAGCATCGACAGCACCTCAGCCACCTGTTGGTGGTGCAGCCGCCTAAACAAGGAGCCTCCCGTTGCTGTAGGTGTCCGCGAGGTGCTGGATGAATGCCTTCTCGTGATCGGTGAGGGCTTCCTGGTTGAGGTGTCGCCAGCCGCGTTCGTAGAGGTTGAGTGCCTCCGTCTCGGTGATGGTGGTGCCGGCGTCGGTCTGCCATGCCAGCGTGCGCAGGCCGGGATAGTCCCCGACGGTGATCGTCGCCGGTTCTGCTGCTGGCGCGTCGAGGATCGGGATGACGAGGTGAAGTCCGAGTGCGGCGGCCACGTTGACGTAGGCGCCGATCGTGACCGAGGGGTTGCCCGCCTCGATCCTGTACAGGGTGACACGCGAAACGCCAGCAGCTTCGGCACAGGCGACTACCGTGACACCGAGGGCCTTTCGGCGTTCGCGCAGCCGGGCGCCCAGGCGTTCGAGGTCCGCCTGTTGCTCGGGGCTCGTGTACGGGCTAGGGGCTGGCATGTTTCTCATTTTAGTCATTCAGTCCCTTATGTCAATAATGGGAAACATTTCGAAGGATCTCTCGGTCAAACGACTTGCCCGCGCGAAGCCAGCCGTGCGTCCAGTTCGTCCAAGAGACACTCTCTGGGCTCGAGCTCGCTAGCCCCAGAAGATCGGGTCACCGCTGCTGTCGATGTGGTCCAGGAGCGCCTGGACGCTCTTGGTCGGGCGCTTGCGCTTGTACTCGTGGAACTTCAGGTTTCGGTCGCGCCAGTAGATCGCCCACTGGCCTGTCGACTTCGTGTACCTAAGCCGCGCGATCGGGAATCGGGTGTGCTCACCGACACCGTCCCACGGCGGCCGCACCTCGACGATGTCGACGTGTCGGTCGGAGACGTCGGCCTCGACCTTGACCTGGTCCCACAGGTGCTCGGGCACGCGCTCCCGCGCCCAGAGGCGGATGCGGTGCAGATCAGTCTCGGGAAGCGCCATCGCACCCTTCCAGTCAGTTCGGGACAAGCACCGGCAACCACGGAGCGGATCGGAGAGAGTCGGTGCACTCCGACCAGCGTCGTCGATCCGCCTGCCGACGCCGAGAGACGACGATAACCTCAGAGGTACCATGAACCTCGGGGACGACGCCAACCGCCTTGCCGCGGAGGCGCGTGCCCGCGTTTTGATCGATCGCCAGCTCACCGACGCAGGCTGGTCGGTGCAGGACAGCAGGTCGCTCAACCTGTTCGCGGCCCAAGGCGTCGCGCGCCGCGAGGCGACGATGGCGACCGGGCACTGCCGTGCCGACTATCTCCTGTACGTCGACCAAAGGGTCGTCGGGGTGATCGAGGCCAAGTCCGAGGGCACTCCCCTATCAGGTGTCGAGTGGCAGTCCGCGATGTACGCCGAAGGGCTCCCGGCCGACGTCAGGCTCGCAGCGCTGACCAAGGACGGCCGGCTCCCGTTCGTCTTCGAGGCCAGCGGCACCGAGACCCACTTCACCAACGGCTTCGACCCCGAACCACGGGCCCGGCGGATCTTCAACTTCCCCAAGGCGGCGACCCTCGCCAAGACCCTGCGTAGCAAGGACGAGGAACACCCGACCTGGCGGGGCAAGGTCACCGCGATGCCCCGCTGGACACCACTCCGCTACGGCCGGCGCAGATCGAGGCGATCAACGGCGTCGAGCAGAGCTTGCGCGAGCAGCGCTACGACCGGAGCCTGGTGCAGATGGCGACGGGCGCTGGCAAGACATTCGCGGCCGTGACGCTGTCATATCGGCTGCTGAAGTTCGGTGGATTCGACCGGATCCTGTTCCTCGTCGACCGCAACAACCTGGCCAAGCAGACGATGGCCGAGTTCGAGAACTACCGCACCCCCGACGACGGCCGCCGCTTCACCGAGCTCTACAACGTCAACCGCCTCAACCGCGGCCCGATGCCGGAGTCGACGGCCGGGTGAACGGGACGAAGATCTTGCGTCCCTTGCCGGTGGAGACGATCGCGTCGCCGGTCACCTCGGCCCAGTACGCGATCTGGTTCGTGGTGTCGACCAGAACGAGCAGGTACGGCAGGCCGAAGGAGAGCCAGTGGTCGAAGTGGTAGGTGCCGGACTCGTCGAACCACCAGCCTGGCTCGCCCTTGCGCTTGTTGGCCGGCTTCAGGTACTCGGTGGGGCTGCCCTTGACCTGCATGAAGACGGGCGCGCCCAAGTCCCAGGCGTTCTCCTTGTCCTCAGGTGCCGCATCATCGCGCGAACGTAACGAGATCGGTCCCGATGTCCTCGCTGAGCTTGACCGGGGGAGCCCACCCGATGTCAGCGAAGATCACCTGGGCCTTGAGCTCGCCGCGCGAGCCCGTCGTCTTGGTGGAGTGCACCGGCGTCGTCATGGCCCCAGTCCATCAGGTCCATGAGTCTGCGTCGCCCCAAGACCACTGATGGGCTCGCAGGCTCGAGTACGAAACTGCGGCGATCCTGCTTCAGGAGCGTGACCCCGCGTTTGACGAGGTCATGTGTTCGTGGGGAAGTCTGCTAGAGCGTGTCGGTTTGCTGTGGAACTGTACAAGGTATGCCGGAACGACCTGCGCTGACCCCAGGGAGACCCCGCCTCGGAACCGTCTTCTTCGACGCACGAGAGCCCGGGCGACCCGCGATGGCCTTCGATACCGGAGAAGAGATCGAGTTGACAGTCAACTTCGATCATGGAGATCCGATCGGCCGCCGCTTCAGCGGACGATCAATGTCGTATGGCGACGATCCCGACTACCGCCTCCACGACTACTCGATGCCAACGCAAGCGTGGTTCTACGATCCGCACGGCGTCATCTGCTTAGTCGAACCGCACGGGAGATCGCACAGCTTCGGCACTCTGCAAGAGGGGCGATTGCGCTTCGCATACGCGATCGAGGTCGGCGACGTCGGCCTTCGATATGAGCGGATCAACGCGATGCAGTCGCGAATCGAAGGTTTGGAAGAATGGATTCCCATAAGCTCGATCGAGCACGAGTACGTCCACGAGGATGATTCGATCTTGTCGAGCATCTTCACGGTCAAGCGCCAGGCGCCGGTGAAGATATCCCGAGTGCTCAACGCGCAGATCCGCCCGGCCTACTCGTTCATGGCCTCGTCTGTCCCGGGGCAAACCACACTTGCCGATGAGATGCGCGTAAAGACCAGCGCCACGCGAGCGCGTTCATGGCAAGAGCACCTCGACGTTCACCGAGGCGTGCGGGATCTCCTGGTCGTCGCGGGATGGCGAGACTACGGGACCTGGGACTTGAGCGTGTCTCGCCAAGACGACCCCGAGCGAGCTCTTGCCGGAAATGCCCTGGGCGATCGATGGGCTCGCGTATCGACCTACGCGATGCCAAAGCCGACTGGAAACGACCAAGGAAACCGATTCCTGTTCAAGTTCGATGACGTTGGTGCGCCCGGTATTGGCCGCTGGCTTCGACTCAGGCGCAGGCATCGTCGAGCCATCTCTGGGATGATCCACTCTGTTGGTATGCCGGGAGTTGCTCTCGAAACCGCATCTCGGAAGCGGGCGCAGCGCTTGAACACCTTGGCTACGGCATTGCGATCGAACGAGGCGAAACTCCCGGCAGGCACCTCGCAACCCATCTGCGACGCGTCGCAGAGCAATGCCGTTGCGACATGGGAGTCGATGCGGACGCTTGGCCGGCGCGCTTCGCCGACGCGTACAACACTGTCAAGCACCCCGACCGGCCAGACGAGTGGGACACTCTTGACCTTCACAACATTCTTCGAGAATCTCGGCTGCTGTTTCGCACTTGGGTCGCCCTCCGCTTGGGAGCCGGGGTTATAGCCCTCGAGCGAAACCGCGGCCTCGTGCCCATGTCGCGCCCGTACGAGCGGTGGTGACCGACGCGCAAGTAGTCACGGTGATGGGTGACTCCGGGACCATCAAACTCCCTCGTACTTGCTGACCACAGTTGCATCACTGCGCCGCCAAAGGTCACGTCACGGGCGGGGCAATTGGCAGCGCCGGGGTCCAGAGATTGGCCCTCCGAACGGCCAGATCGAGGGCATCGCGCTGAATTTCTTGCGGACTCTGTGCGGACTGGGAGGGATCACACCCACTCTGACCTGCGGTTTTGCGCCGATTCACACGTTAAACCGGAACTCCACCACGTCACCATCGGCCATCACGTAGTCCTTGCCCTCCAGGCGTACCTTGCCCTTGGCCTTGGCTGCGTTCATCGAGCCGGCTTCCACGAGGTCGTCGAAGCTGACCACCTCGGCCTTGATGAAGCCCTTCTCGAAGTCGGTGTGGATCACACCGGCCGCCTGCGGCGCGGTGGCACCCTTCGGGATGGTCCAGCCGCGGGCCTCCTTCGGGCCGGCGGTCAGGTACGACTGCAGTCCGAGGGTGTCGTAGCCGACCCGGGCCAGCACGTCCAGGCCCGGTTCTGCGATGTCCAGATCGGTCAGGAACTCCGCGGCATCCTCGGGGTCCATCTCCGACAGTTCGGCCTCGATCTTCGCGTCCAGGAAGATCGCCTCGGCCGGTGCGACGATCTGCCGCATCCGATTCTTCAAATCCTCATCGGCCAACTCGTCGGAGTCGCAGTTGAAGACGTAGATGAACGGTTTGGCGGTCAACAAGAACAGCTCCCGCAACGGCTCGCGGTCCAGCCCCGCCTCGAAGATGCCCTTGCCCGACTCCAGCACCTGCTGCGCCTGGCGTACCGCCTCGACCTGGGCGGCCCGGTCCTTGTTCATCCGGGCCTCCTTCTCCATCCGCGGCAGCGCCTTCTCGATCGACTGCAGATCGGCCAGGATCAGCTCGGTCTTGATCGTCTCGATGTCGGAGGACGGATTGACCTTCCCGTCGACATGGGTCACCTCGGGATCGGAGAACACCCGGGTGACCTGACAGATCGCGTCGGCTTCGCGGATGTGGGAGAGGAAGGCATTGCCCATGCCCTCACCCTGGCTGGCACCCTTCACGATGCCGGCGATGTCGACGAAGGTGACCGTCGCCGGCACGATCCGTTCCGAACCGAAGATCTCGGCCAGCTTGGGCAGCCGCGAATCCGGTACGCCGACGACTCCGGTGTTCGGTTCGATGGTCGCGAACGGATAGTTCTCGGCGAGAACGTCGTTGCGGGTCAATGCGTTGAACAAGGTCGACTTGCCCGCATTCGGCAGGCCGACGATTCCGATGGTGAGTGCCACGGGGGACAAGAGTAGTGGCGACGGGCCGGACAACGCCGAATCGTCGCCCGCGACAGGCGTCCGGACCAAAAGTTGCGCCACGATAACAATGGTCCGGATGCGGTCCCAGCGGCCGAACCGCGCCCTATGCTCACCACCTGGGCAGCCACTGGGATGCCCTGAAATCTTGCGACCATTCGGAGGAGCTCTGTGCACTCAGTAGCCGCGCAACGGGGGCAGACGTGGTTGATCCGCGGCCTGGCACTCCTTGCGCTCCTCATGACCAGTTGGGTGATCACCGCCGGCAGTGCCGCGGCGGCTGACGATTGTGTTCCCGATTCCTCCACCGGATGTATCGCCGGAACGATTCGGACCGCCGCCGGCGATCCGGCCGAGGGTGTCGAGCTGACCGCCACCGGCCCGGCCGGTGAGCTGTCGGCCAGCACCGACGACACCGGCGCCTGGGCGATGGCGGTCGAGGAGGCCGGTACCTACGAGGTGAGCCTCGACGAGGCCACCCTGCCCGAGGGGGAGACCCTGCGGCAGCCGGAGAACAACCCGCGCACGGTCGAGGTCGAACTCGGCAGCCAGACCGCCGCCCTCTTCCCGCTGGGTGAACCGGAGGCCGGTGGCGGCACCGAGCCGAGTGCCGGGGCCGAACCGACCGAACCTGCCGCCGGGGAGCCGGAGGGCGAGGAGACCGCAGCCGGGACCGACGAGGCGGGCGAGGCGTCCGAGAGCGCCGGGGCCGCGGGCAACAACCGCGTGGTGCAGCTGATCGTCTCCGGGCTCACCTTCGGGCTGCTGCTGGCCATGGCCGCGGTCGGGGCCAACCTGATCTACGGCACCACCGGCCTGTCCAACTTCGCCCACGGTGACCTGGTCACCCTCGGCGGGCTGGTGGCCTTCACCTGTGTCCGTACCTTCGGCCTGCCGCTCTGGTTGGGATTGGTGGTGGCCGTGCTGGTGGGTGGCGTGGCCGGATTCCTGCTCGATGCCGGGATCTTCGGCCGGTTGCGGCGCATCGGCGTCGGAACCACCCAGCAGCTGATCGTCACCATCGGTATCTCCCTGGCCGCGATGAACCTCTTCCTCACCATCTACGGTGGCAACCCGTTGCCGATCGTCGGCACCATCTCCGAGCGGATCAACTTCGGCCTGTTCTCGATGTCGATGCAGACCATCTGGTTGCTGATCGTTGCGGTGATCGTGCTCGGTCTGGTCACCGTGGTACTGCAGAAGACCCGGCTCGGACGAGCGACCCGAGCGGTCTCCGACAACAGCGCCCTGGCCGCGGCCTCAGGAATCAACGTGAACCGGATCATCCGCGGTGTCTGGGTGTCGGCGGCCATGCTGGCCGCACTCGGTGGAGCCCTGCTGGCGCTCTACCTGGGCTCGACCCGCTTCAACTTCGGTCAGGTCATGCTGCTGCTGATGTTCGCCGCAATCACCCTCGGTGGCCTCGGGTCCCCGCTGGGCGGCATCCTCGGTGCGATCGTCATCGGGCTGGTGGTCGAACTGTCGACCCTGATCCTGCCGAACGACGTCCGGTACGCCACCGCACTGGTGATCTTGATCGTCGTGCTGCTCTTCCGGCCGCAAGGCATACTCGGCCGCGCTCAACGGATTGGATGACAGGTTCATGGACATCGTAGATCTCTTGGTCGGCGCCCTGCGGGAGGCCACCGGTCCGACGGCGATCGCCTACGCGTTGGCCGCGATAGGACTCAACATCCACTTCGGTCTGACCGGTCTGATCAACATGGGCCAGGCAGGCTTCATGCTGCTCGGCGCCTACGGCTTCGCCATCTCCACCATCTACGGCGCGCCGCTGCTGCTGGCGTTCCTGGTGGCGATCCTGGCCGCCGTGGTGTTCGCCTTCATCCTCGGTCTACCGACACTGAAACTACGAGGCGACTATCTCGCCATCGTCACCATCGCCGCGGCCGAGATCATACGGTTCGTGGGGCGTTCGGTCTCCATGAGCTGGCTGACCGGCGGGTCCCACGGACTGACCGGCAACTCCTACAAGAACACCTTCCAGGACGCCTCGCCGTTCGCCGACGGGCTGGTGGCGATCGGTCCGATCGCCCTGCCGATGAACCAGTCGAACTCCTGGTGGTTGCGGATCGTCGGCTGGTCGCTGGTGATCCTGGCCTGTGTGCTGGTCTTCCTCTGGCTCCGCAGCCCCTGGGGACGTGTGCTGAAGGGAATCCGGGAGGACGAGATGGCGGTCCGTGCCCTGGGCAAGAACGTCTACCTCTACAAGATGCAGGCGCTGATCCTGGGCGGTGTCTTCGGCGCCCTCGGTGGCGTGATCTTCGTCCTCGCCAGTTCGGTCCAACCCGACTCCATCGGCAGGCCGGTGACCTTCAACACCTGGACGATCCTGCTGCTCGGCGGTGCCGCGACGGTCTTCGGCCCGGTGCTGGGATCACTGTTGTTCTGGTTCGCGTTCACCGTCGTCCGCGGCATCCTGCGTGGGGTGATCCCGCCCGAGGTGATGGATGCCACGCAGGTCGAACCGCTCGGTCTGGTGCTGGTCGGTATCACCTTGGCGTTGTTGATCATCTTCAGACCACAAGGCATCCTCGGCGACAAGAAGGAGTTGGCGATCAATGGCTGACGTGATCACCCGAATCCCCGAGGTCGAACAGGCACGGGCCAGCCTCGCCGGGGTCGAACAGGTACCCGGGTCGGCCAAACCCGATCCGATGCTGATCGCCGACGGGGTACGCCGGACCTTCGGCGGTGTGAACGCCGTCGACGTGCAGCACCTGGAGGTGCAGCGGCACGTGATCACTGCGCTGATCGGGCCGAACGGCGCAGGCAAGACGACCTTCTTCAACCTGATGACCGGCTTCGACAAGCCCGACGGCGGGGACTGGACCTTCGACGGGCGCAACCTCGGTGGCGTCGCCGCCTCCAAGGTGAGCAATCTGGGTATGGTCCGTACCTTCCAGCTGACGAAGGTGCTGTCACGGATGACGGTGTTGGAGAACATGCGGCTCGGCGCGAGGAAGCAGCGCGGGGAGAGTATGTTCGGCGCCCTGCTGCCGCCGCTGTGGAAGCAGCAGGAGAAGGAGATCACCGAGAAGGCGATGGACCTGCTGGTCAGGTTCAAGCTCGACGCCAAGGCCAGCGACTTCGCCGGCTCGCTCTCCGGAGGTCAGCGCAAGCTGCTGGAGATGGCGCGCGCACTGATGAGTGACCCGGCGCTGGTGATGTTGGACGAGCCGATGGCCGGTGTGAACCCGGCGCTCACCCAGTCCTTGCTCGGGCACATCATCGACCTCCGGGACCAGGGGACCACGGTGCTGTTCGTCGAACACGACATGCACATGGTCCGCCACATCTCCGACTGGGTGGTGGTGATGGCCGAGGGCAAGGTGGTGGCCGAGGGGCCGCCGAAGGACGTGATGGCCAACCAGGCCGTGATCGACGCCTACCTCGGTGCCCACCACGACACCGACCTGGGCGACGACGCGCTGCTCGAGGAAGGCGTCGAGGACGAACTGCGCGCCCAGGCCGAGGCCGAGGAGGCCGAACAGGCCAAGGAGGACAAGTGAGTACCGAGACTGCCCAGGATCTGCACCGCGGTGCGCCCAGCGGTACGCCGCTGCTGCACGCCGACGACCTGTACGCCGGCTACCTGCCCGGGATCAACATCCTGCAAGGATGTTCGCTGGTGCTGCACCCCGGTGAACTGGTCGGCATCATCGGACCGAACGGCGCCGGCAAGTCCACCTTGTTGAAGGCCCTGTTCGGGCTGGTGAACATCCGCGAGGGATCGCTCACGCTGAAAGGTGAGGACATCACCAACAAGCGGGCCGATGTGCTGGTCCGCAAAGGCGTCGGTTTCGTCCCCCAGACCAACAACGTGTTCCCGAGCCTGACCATCGAGGAGAACCTGCAGATGGGGGTCTTCCAGACCCCGAAGCAGTTCGCCAAACGGGTCGACGCGGTCTTCGACATGTTCCCCGAGCTGGGCAAGCGTCGTCGCCAGCGAGCCGGTGCGCTGTCCGGTGGTGAGCGGCAGATGGTCGCGATGGGCCGGGCGTTGATGGCCGAGCCGAGTGTGCTGCTGCTCGACGAGCCGTCGGCAGGTCTGTCACCGGTACGCCAGGACGAGGCGTTCCTGCGTACCCGGCGGATCAACAAGGCCGGCGTCTCGGTCGTGATCGTGGAACAGAACGCCCGCCGCTGTCTGCAGATCTGTGATCGCGCCTACGTCCTGGACCAGGGACGCAATGCCTACTCCGGTCCCGGCCGGGAACTGATGAACGATCCGAAGGTGATCGAGCTCTACCTGGGAACCCTGGCCGCCGATGTCGAGGCCGAGGAGGCCCAGGCCACCGAGGTGGTCGGTGCGGTGGAGGCCGAGGAGACCGGGACGCTCGGCGATCTCGACGCCCAGCGAGCCGTCGTCGACTCCTCCGACGAACCGGTGATCATCGACGACGCCGACCCGATCGAACCCGAGCACGCGGTGGATGGCGGCGAGACGCAGCCCCGCGACAAGGAGTGATCCCGGCGGCGACGGATCCATGGTGACCAACCCCTGATGACCACGGTCATCGGGGGTTGGTGATCGTCAGGCGAAAACATGGTCCGGATCACTGACGTCACGCTGAATCGCGTGTGACAATCACCCGGTGAACAACCAGCACCCGGTGAACAACCAGATCGCGGGCGGTCAGGGACCTACCCTGACCCGTACCGAACGGCTCGACCGACTGCGGTTCAACCGGGCCCATGCCAACCTGCTCGGACGTTCCGGCGTCGGCTGGGCGCTGGATGCCATGGACGTCGGGTTGATCAGTTACGTGATGGTCGCAGTCGGTCAGCAGTGGGCCCTCAGCTCGACCGAACTGTCGTTGGTCGGCGCGATCGGCTTCGCCGGGATGGCCGTCGGGGCCAGCCTGGGTGGCCTGCTGGCCGACCGGTTCGGCCGCCGCCAAGTCTTCGCCCTCACCTTGCTGGTCTACGGCCTGGCCACCGGCGCCTCGGCACTGGCCGGTGGACTGGCGGTGCTGATCGCGCTCCGCTTCCTGGTCGGCATCGGGCTCGGGGCAGAACTTCCGGTCGCCTCCACCCTGGTCAGTGAGTACGCCCCGAAACACATCCGGGGGCGGGTGGTGGTGGCCCTGGAGGCATTCTGGGCGCTCGGCTGGGTGATGGCCGCCCTGCTCGGCTTCTTCCTCGTACCCTCGGGGGACAACGGTTGGCGATGGGCACTGGCCTTCGGCCTGGTGCCGGCGATCTATGCCATCGTGATCCGGCTCGGGCTGCCCGAGTCGGTCCGATTCCTGGAGTCCAGGGGCAGACATGCCGAGGCCGAGGAAGCCGTACGCAGGTTCGAGGCTGCCGGCGGTGCCCGACCGCATGCCGAACCGGACAGTGCGGTCGCCGTCGATGATCAACAGCCGACCCCGGGCCGACGGGCGACCCCGGCGCTCGGCACCGAGTCGATCTGGTCGAAGCGCTTGCGTTCCCGGACGATCGCCTTGTGGATCATCTGGTTCTGCATCAACTTCTCCTACTACGGCGCCTTCATCTGGCTGCCACAACTGCTCGTCGACCGGGGATTCCCGATGGTCCGCTCCTTCGAGTACACCTTGATCATCACCATCGCACAGCTGCCCGGCTACCTGGTCGCGGCGATCCTGATCGAGAAGATCGGTCGACGATCCACCCTGGCCATCTTCCTCACCGGGTCGGCCATCTCCGCCGCCGGATTCGGCCTGGCCGAGACCCCGACCATGATCATCGTCGCCGGCTGTGCCCTGTCGTTCTTCAACCTCGGCGCCTGGGGTGCGCTGTACGCCATCGGCCCGGAGATCTATCCCACCACCGCCCGCGGCAAGGGGACCGGAGCAGCAGCCGCGTTCGGCCGGATCGCCTCGATCCTCGCCCCGCTGTCGGTACCGGTGATCATCGGATTCGGTGGTCCGGTGCTGCTCTTCGGGGTGTTCGGGGTGGCCTTCGCCATCGCTGCGATCGCCGTCCTCGGCGTACCGGAGATGCGCAATGTCGAGCTGGAGGAGGGGGCACCGACGACGGTGGGCGGGTGAGCCCGGCCCACACCCGCCGCCCACTACGGTGATGCCATGGTGAGTTTGCAGAAGGCCGAGGCCGTGCAGCGGGCATCCCTGCTCGAGATCAACTCGATGCACATCGCAGTCGACCTGACCGGTGACGACCGCACCTTCACCTCCACCTCCACGATCTCGTTCGGCTCCCGCCGTACCGGTACCTCGACCTTCTGCGACTTCGCCGGCGAGGAACTGCTGAGCGTCGAGCTGAACGGCACACCGGTGCCGCACCATGCCTGGCAGGACAACCGGATCCGGCTGGCGCGGCTGGCCAACAGCAATGTGCTGACCGTCACCGGGAGGATGGCCTACAGCTCCGACGGGGAAGGCCTGCACCGCCACGTCGACCCGGCCGACGGCCGTACCTACCTGTACGCCATGAGCTTCCTCGACGCCGCACCACGCTGGTTCGCCTGCTTCGACCAGCCGGACCTGAAGACCACCGTCGCCATGACGGTACGCGCACCGCACGGCTGGACCGTCCTGGGGAACGGACGATTCACCCAGACCGAACCCGGCATGTGGGAGTTGTTCCCCACGCCACCGCTGGCGACCTACTTCATCACCCTCGTGGCCGGTCCTTACGCCTCGGTCCTGGACGAGGTGCCGAAGACCGCGACCTCGGATCCGGTGGTGCTCGGCCTGCATGCCAAACAATCACTGGCCACCGAACTGCAGAACGAGGCAGCCGACCTGTTCGCCGTCACCCGGGCGGGCTTCGGGGCCTATCACGACCTGTTCGGCGTCCCCTACGCCTTCGGTGACTACCACCAGGTGTTCGTCCCCGACTTCAACGCCGGAGCGATGGAGAACCCGGGCTGCGTCACCCTCCGCGACTCCTACCTCTTCCGCGGCGCGGCCACCGAGTTCGAACGGGGCTCCCGGGCCTGCACCGTTGCGCACGAACTGGCCCATCAATGGTTCGGTGACCTGGTCACCATGCGCTGGTGGGACGACCTGTGGCTGAACGAGTCCTTCGCCGAGTACCTGGCCCATCGGGTCTGTTCGAACTCGACGCGCTACCCGCTGTGGGTCGACTTCGGCATCAACCGCAAGGACTGGGGGATGGTCGCCGACCAGTCACCCTCGACCCATCCGGTGGCCGGCAACGGCGCGGTCGACGCCGCAGCCGCCCTGGCCGACTTCGACGGCATCTCCTATGCCAAGGGCGCGGCGCTGCTGAAACAGCTCGTCGCCCACCTCGGCGACGAGGTCTTCCTGGCCGGGCTGCGGGACTACATCGGCCGCTACCAGTACCGCAACGCCGAGTTGGCGGAGTTGCTGCGCTGCTGGACCCGGGCCGGTGCGGACAACCTGTCCGAATGGTCCCAGGCCTGGCTCACCACCACCGGTGCCGACACCCTGCGCGCGGTCGGCGGCAGGATCGTGCGTACCGGTGACGAACGCCGCGAACACCGGATGGCCGTGGCGGCGCTGGACACCTCGGGCAGCGAACTCGACCGCCTGCAGGTACGGGTACGTGGTGATGGCGTCGACCCCGGACTGTCGGCCGCCGTGGTCGTACCGGATGCAGCCGACCAGACCTGGGCCAGCATCCGCTTCGACGGCGAACTGTCGGCCCTGGCCTCGATCTCCGCGGTGGCCGACCCGCTGACCCGGGTCGTGCTCTGGAACTCCCTGCGCGACAGTGTCCGCAATGCCGAACTGGACCCGGCAGTGGTGCGGCACCGGGTCGTCGCCGACCTGCCCGACGACCCGTCGGACCAGATCGTCCGCTCCCTGCTCGGTTTCGCCGCCGACGAACTGGTCGGTCACTTCACGCCGATGGCCGATCGCCCAGAGCGCCTGCAGGAACTGGCAGCGGGCGCCGAACAGGTGATGCAGACGGCCACACCCGGTACCGACCGGCAGTTGGTCGGCTGGCAGCAGCTGATCCGTACCGGCTCCGATGTCGAGCGCCTGACTGCCTGGCTGAGCGGGGAGAACCTGCCGCGCCAGCAGCAGCTCGACGACGAACTGCGCTGGGCGATCGTCACCCGGCTGGCCGAGTTGGGGCATCCCGAACAGATCGAAGTGCTGGCCCGACAGGACAGTTCCGCCTCGGCGCGCAATCATGCCGCCCACGCCCGGGCAGCGACTCCCGATGCCGAGGCGAAGGCACGTGCGCTGCGCATCGTCACCGAACCCAACGATCTGTCCGCCTATGAGGTCTATGCCACCGCCTCCGGGCTGTTCGCCTCCGGCAGCCCGCAACTGCTGGTCGAGCTGGCCGAGCAGTGGTTCGACCGGATCGCAGGGACCGCGCGGTTCCGGACGGGCTGGGCCCTCGGCACCGTGATCCGGTTGTCGTTCCCGGTACGGGCAACCAGTCCGCAGGTGCTGGCCCACGCCGAACGGCAGCTCGGCGCACCGGACCTGGTTCCCCTGGTGCGTCGGGCCTTGATCGACGGGACCGACAAACTGCGTCGCGCCGTGGCCGTGACCACCCGGTTCCCGGTCTGATCCGGACCGGCTTCGCCTGCTTGGTCACGATCCGGTTGCGGGCGTGTGCGGTCGCTGGACACCCGCGATGCGTCTCGCATAGAAAGACGGAATACGAATCAGCCGTTCCACGGTATCCGGACACGCTCCGGTGCAGGGGAGACGGCGCCCCCATCCCGCGTCACCCGCGGAATACCAGGAGGACACACAAATGCGAGGACGATCTCGCTTGATGACTGCCGGCGCGGTCAGTGCCATTGCTGCACTGACCCTCGCTGCCTGTGGTTCGGGAGGAGCCGGTACCGACACCGGCACCGATACCGGCACCGAGGGCGCCGCCGGTGGTGAGTACACCACCAACGGCTGTACCCCCGAGAACCCGCTGATCGCCAGCAACACCTCAGAGGCCTGTGGTGGTGACCAGCTGGACATGTTCCTCGCGAAGCTGGTGCACTACAACACCGACACCGCCGAGCCGGAGATGGACATCGCCGAGTCGATCGAGACCGACGACAACCAGACCTTCACCGTCACCTTGAAGCAGGGCTACAACTTCCACGACGGCACCGAGGTGCAGGCGCACAACTTCGTCGACGCCTGGAACTGGGCCGCTGCCGGACCGAACGGTCAGGCCGCCTCCTACTTCTTCAGCCCGATCGAGGGTTACGCCGATGTCCAGTGCGGCGGTGACGGCTCCGACTGTGAGGCCAACCCGCCGGAGACCGAGGAGATGTCCGGTCTGCAGGTCGTCGACGACTACACCTTCACCATCAAGACCATCGAAGCGGTCTCCAACCTGCCGGTCCGCCTGGGCTACTCCGCCTTCGCCCCGCAGCCGGATGCGTTCTTCGCCGACGAGTCCGAGGGCAAGGAGGACTTCGCGGCGAAGCCGATCGGCGCCGGTCCGTACCAGGTCGAGTCGACCAGTTCGACCGAGACCGTCTTCACCAAGTTCGCCGACTACGGCGGCGACTTCCCCGGCAGCGCCGACAAGATCACCTTCGTGATCTACCAGGACACCGCCGCCGCCTACGCCGACACTGTCGCAGGCAACCTCGACGTGCTCGACCAGATCCCGACCGACCAGCTCGCCGGCAGGCAGTTCGAGTCCGATCTGCCGGACCGCTCCGAGCAGCGCGAGAGCATGACCATCAGCTACCTGACCTACTCGCCTGCCGATGAGCAGCTGAAGGAGAACAAGGAACTGCGTCAGGCACTGTCGATGGCCGTCGACCGGGAGACCATCAACCAGCAGCTGTGGGACGGTGCCCGTCCGCCGCTGGACTCCTGGGCTCCGCCGAGCCTGCCGGATTCGCCGACCGGCGTCTGCGGTGAGTTCTGCACCTACGACGCTGCCGCAGCGAAGGCGCTCTACGACCAGTCCGGTGGTTACGACGGCACCCTGTACCTGAACACCAATGCCGACGGTGCGGGCAACGTGGCGACCTTCGAGGCCGTCTGCAACGGCTGGAAGAACGATCTCGGCCTGGACTGCCAGGTGAACCAGGTCGTCGACTTCTCCACCTACAACAAGGGGATCGACGCCGACGAGTACACCGGTGTCCTGCGCTCGGCATGGCTGGCCGACTACCCGTCGATCGAGAACTACCTGGCGCCGATCTACGGCAAGGGTGCGGACTCGAACTGGTCGGACTACGACAACCCGGCATTCGACGACAAGCTGGCCGAGGCTGCTGCCGCGCCGGATCTGGATCAGGCCAACGCGCTGTACCTGGAGGCCATGCAGATCCTCGCCGAGGACTTCCCGACCGCTCCGATGCAGTCTCGACTGGAGACCATCGGTTGGTCGGAGAACGTCTCCAACGTGAAGCTGACCCCGTTCGGCAAGCCGGACCGGATCGGTGTCACGGTCAACCAGTGATCGATCAGTGTTGAGCCACTGATCAGCCAGAACCGAACAATGATGTGGGCCGGACCCTGGTGGTCCGGCCCACACCGGTTCTGATCAATCCCTACGGAGCGACTTGTGTTGACCTTCATCATCCGGCGGCTGCTGCAGCTGATACCGGTCTTCCTCGGCACCACCTTCTTGATCTTCGCCATGGTCTACGGCCTCGGCGACCCCACCGCCGGGCGCTGTGGTGAGCGACCCTGTCCGGCCTCCTACGTCGCGCGGCTGACCGAGGAGTATCACCTCGACGATCCCCTGATCGTGCAGTACGGCTACTACATGCTGGGACTGCTGCAGGGCGACCTCGGCACCACCTTCAACGGGCAGAACGTCGGTGAGGAACTGCTGCTCCGCTACCCGACGACGATCAAGCTGGCGCTGATCGCCCTGGTCTTCGAAGCGGTGATCGGCATCGTCGCCGGCGTCCTGGCCGGCATCTACCGCGGCAGCTTCCTCGACTACCTGGTCACCGTCTCCAGCCTGGTCGTGATCTCCATCCCGATCTTCGTCCTCGGTGGTATGGCGCAGTTGGTCTTCGGCATCATGATCCCCGATGCCACCGGCGACCGGCTCGGTCTGCCGGCGACCGCCACCGACGGCACCTGGTATCAGTTGCTGATGCCCGGTCTGGTGCTCGGGTCGGTCTCCGTGGCCTACATCGCCCGGCTGCTGCGCGCCAGCCTGGTGGAGAATCTGCGTGCCGACTACGTCCGTACCGCCAAGGCCAAGGGCCTGGGGCGCGGTCGGGTGATCGGTGTGCACACGATGCGGAACTCGCTGATCCCGGTGATCACCTTCATCGGTACCGACATCGGCGCCCTGATGGGTGGCGCGGTGGTCACCGAACGCATCTTCAACGTCAACGGGATCGGCGGCTACCTGTTCCGCTCGATCACCACCAAACAAGGAGCCGCGGTGGTCGGTACGATCACCGTGCTCGTGGTCGTCTACCTGCTGGCGAACCTGCTGGTCGACGTCCTCTACGGCTACCTGGATCCGAGGATCAGTCATGACTGACCAGCAAAGTGCCTTCATCACCCCCGGTGAGGCCACGACGGCAGCCGCCGCCGGTGGACGTGTCACCGAGCGTGCGCCGCAGGAGCAGCCGGAGAAGAAACCGGCCAAGGGACGTTCGCTGTGGTCCGACGCCTGGCGCGAGATGCGGTCCAATCCGATGTTCTGGATCTCCAGTTCGCTGATCCTGGTCGTGATCGTGATGGCGGCCTTCCCGCAGTTGTTCGCCAGCGGTGACCCCAACTACGCCAACCTGACCATTGCCCGGCAACCACCCTCGGCCGAGCACTGGTTCGGCACCGACCGGCAGGGATACGACGTCTACACCCGCACGATCTACGGTGCTCGCGCTTCGATCATGGTCGGCCTCGGTGCCACCTTGGGTGTGGTCCTGATCGGCGGTCTGGTCGGCCTGATCTCCGGCTACGTCGGCGGCTGGCTGGATTCGCTGCTGTCGCGTCTGGGTGAGATCTTCCTGGCCATCCCGCTGCTGCTGGCCGGCATCCTGTTCCTCTACATCTTCCCGGCCGAACCCGGCGAGAGCTTCTACGTCATCATCGGCAAGGTGATCCTGGTGATCGTCCTCTTCGGCTGGCCGACCACGGCCAGGCTGATGCGTTCGGCGGTGCTGCAGGTGAAGCCGAACGATTACGTCACCGCAGCCCGGGCGCTGGGCGGATCGCCCGCGCGGATCGTCTTCTCCCACGTGCTGCCGAACTCCCTGGCCCCGATCATGGTGGTGGCGACGATCAACCTCGGTGTCTACATCGCCGCCGAGGCAACCCTGTCCTTCCTCGGCATCGGGTTGAAGCCCCCGGCGGTCTCCTGGGGGTTGTCGATCTCCGACGCCGCCACCTTGGGCATGATCCGGGAAGCCCCGCACATGTTGATCTATCCGTCGCTGTTCCTGTCCGTCACGGTGCTGGCGTTCATCATGCTCGGTGACGCCGTCCGCGATGCACTCGACCCGAAACTCCGCTGAGAGGAGTGGTGATGAGCACGAAACTCACAGATGAACTGGTCGAGGGTGGTCCGCGCAGTGACTACGTACCGGTCGACGGCGAGACCCTGTTGGAGGTCGAGGACCTGCAGGTGGAGTTCCGTACCCGCGACGGTGTGGCCAAGGCCATCAACGGGGTGAACTTCGACCTGCGGACCGGGGAGACCCTGGCCATCCTGGGCGAATCCGGATCAGGCAAATCGGTCACTGCGCAGGCGATCATGGGCATCCTCGACTCACCGCCCGGGTTCGTCACCGGCGGGGAGATCCGCTACTGCGGGCAGGACCTGTTGAAGATGCCGGACAAGCAGCGGCGCAAGATCCGCGGCCCGGAGATCTCGATGATCTTCCAGGATGCGCTGTCCTCGCTGAACCCGGTCTTCCCCGTCGGCTGGCAGATCGGGGAGATGCTGCGGATTCACCGGGGAATGAACCGGACCGATGCCCGCGAGGGTGCGATCAAGTTGATGGAGCGGGTGAACATCCCCGGCGCCCGGCAACGGGTGAGCTCCTTCCCGCACCAGTTCTCCGGCGGGATGCGGCAGCGAATCATGATCGCCATGGCGATCGCGCTGAATCCGGCGGTGCTGATCGCCGACGAGCCGACCACGGCCCTGGACGTGACGGTGCAGGCGCAGATCATGGCACTGTTGAAGGAGATCCAGGAAGAACGTCAGATGGGTCTGATCCTGATCACCCACGACCTCGGCGTGGTTGCCGATGTGGCGGATCGGATCGCGGTGATGTACGCCGGGCGGATCGTCGAATCGGCCGATGTGTTCACCACCTACGCCCATCCGGCCCATCCGTACACCCTGGGCCTGCTGGAGTCGATCCCGCGCCTGGACCAGAAGGGTCAGGAACTGACCGCGATCGGTGGTCTGCCACCCAACTTGATGAACGTACCGCCGGGTTGCGCCTTCCACCCCCGCTGCCGCTTCGCCCGCGACATCTGCCGCGAGGGTGCCCCCCCGCCGTTGCTGACCGTCGGCACCGGCCACGTCAGTGCGTGTCATTTCAGTGAGGAGGTGCTCGCCGATGGCGACGCCAGTTGAGGAAGTCCGCGCTCGGCCGAGCAGCGACCTGATCATCGATGCCAAGGACCTGGTCAAGCACTACCCGATCCGTGGCGGCGTCCTGCGCGGCATCAAGGGCTGGGTGAAGGCGCTCGACGGTGTCTCGTTCAACCTGTACAAGGGTGAGACCCTCGGCATCGTCGGTGAGTCGGGCTGTGGCAAGTCGACCCTGGGCCGGATGCTGATGCGACTGGAGGAACCGACCTCGGGCAGCCTGCTGTTCGACGGCGTCGACATGTATGCCCAGTCGAACTCGGGGATGCGGCACATGCGCCGGGACATCCAGATGGTCTTCCAGGATCCCTACACCTCGCTGAACCCGCGGAAGACGGTGGGCGACATCGTCGCCGAACCGTTCGAGATCCATCCCGATGCGGTGCCGAAGGGGACGAACATCCGTACCCGGGTGAAGGAGTTGATGGAGCTCGTCGGTCTCAGCCCGGACATGACCAATCGCTACCCGCACCAGTTCTCCGGTGGCCAGCGGCAGCGGATCGGCATCGCCCGGGGAATCGCCCTGAACCCGAAGGTGCTCGTCTGCGACGAGCCGGTCTCGGCACTCGACGTGTCGGTGCAGGCCCAGGTGGTGAACCTGATGGAGAAGCTGCAGGACGAGCTGGGGCTGGCCTATGTGTTCATCGCCCACGACCTGTCGGTGGTCCGCCACATCTCCGACCGGGTCGGCGTGATGTATCTGGGCAAGATGGTCGAGCTCGGGGACGAGGAGCAGATCTACGAGCGTCCGACCCATCCCTACACGCAGGCCCTGCTGTCGGCCGTTCCGGTGCCGGATCCGACCAAACGGTTCGAACGTGAGCAGATCGTGCTCACCGGTGATGTACCGAGCCCGGCGAACCCTCCCTCGGGATGCCGCTTCCACACCCGCTGCTGGAGGGCGCAGGAGCGCTGCGAGACCGAGGAGCCGTTGCTGATCGAGCATGCCGACGGTGCCGGTGAACACCCCTCGGCCTGCCACTTCGCCGAGCCGAAGACCGACGTGGTCTGACCCGTCCCGGTCGTCGCCCGGTCCGTCAGCGACGGGACGGGCGACGACCTAGAGTGGGCGCCGTGTCCGATTCAGATCTGATTCCCTCCCGCCGGTTGATGTTGGTCCACGCCCACCCCGACGACGAGTCCAGCCAGACCGCGCTGACGATGGCGAAGTACGCCGCCGAAGGGGCGCGGGTCACCTTGGTGACCTGCACCCTGGGTGAGCTGGGGGAGATCGTCTCCGAGCCGTTGAAACAGCTCACCCCCGACGAGCTCGGCCCGTACCGGCTGGGGGAGCTGACCCGGGCCATGGCGGCACTCGGGGTGACCGACTTCGTCCGTCTGGGCGGCGACGGGCGCTATCACGACTCCGGAATGGCCTACGCCGAGGACGGGTCGGTGATCGCACTGGCCGAGCTGCGCGACGACTGCTTCTGGAATGCCGACCTGGCCGAGGCGGCGAACCATCTGGTGGCGCTGATCCGCGACCGTCGACCGCAGGTGCTGATCACCTATGACGACTTCGGCGGGTACGGACATCCCGACCACGTGAAGGCGCATCGGGTGGCCATGTACGCCTATCTGCTGGCGGCCGTGCCCGGATACCGGACCGATCTCGGCGACCCCTGGCAGATCTCCCGGGTCTTCTGGTCCGGGTTCTCCCAGTCCTCGGTACGACAGATGGTCCGTGCCCTGCGCGCGGCGGGGGACACCGAGGCGTTCGCCCATATCGACCCAGACGCCGAGACCTTGCCGATGGGTGTCGACGATGCCTACATCGCCGCCCGGATCCATGCTCCGGAGTTCACCGCCGCGCAGTACGCGGCGCTGGCTGCCCATGCCTCCCAGGTCGACCTCTCCACCGGGTTCTTCGGTGCCCTGGAGAAGGCCTCGGCAGCCGGTGCCGAGGTGTGGACCGACGAGAACTACCGACTGGCGGCAGGGGTGCCGCTGCCCGGGCCGCTGCCTGCCGACGACCTCTTCGCGGGTCTCGACTGAGTCACGCTCCGGCAGCACACATGGGCCCGTGGCCCTCGGTGACGTACACTCGGGGCGAATCTGCAAGGCTGAAGGGGACCGGGAAGACACGTTGAGCACGACGATCAATCAAGCGCCGCGCGCCGACAAGCCGTCCCGGAAGCCCCGTCGCGGGTGGCTCATCGGTATGGGAGTGGCGGTGCTGCTGTTGCTGCTCGGCGGCGCCTACTCCGTGGCCTACGCCAGTGCCGGGGACACCGTTCCCCGCAATGCCACCGTCGGCGGTGTGGCCATCGGCGGGATGACGCGCGAGGAGGCGATCGCCACCCTCGAGGAGGCCTACGCCGACACCGAGACCGCCGAACTGGAACTTTCCGCCGGTGACAACACCGTTGCCCTGAACCCGGCCGAGGCGGGCCTGAGCGTCGACTACGCCGCGACCGTCGAACAGTCCGGGGTCGGACGCAGCGCCAACCCGGCCCACATCTGGCGCGTCCTCACCGGTGGTGGGGACAACCAGCTGGTGGCCGCAGTGGACGAACCGAAGCTGACCGAGGCGCTGGAAGTGGCGGCCGAGGAGCTCGACACCGAGGCCAAGGACGCGACGATCGCCTACGAGGTGCCCGAGGAGGGCGCACCGGAGATCGTCACCGAGCAGGGGCAGGAATCGGTCACCGTGGACCGGGCGGCCTCTGCCGAGACGGTGCGCAATGCGTACCTGACGACCACCGAGATCCCGCTCGATGCCGCCGTGGCCGACCCCGACATCTCCGATGCCGAAGTCGCCGATCTGCAGCAGAGTTGGGCCGAACCGGCGATCTCGGACCCGATCGAGATCAGCACCGACAAGGGTGATTTCCGAGTCACCGAGCGCGCCATCGCCAAGGCCACGAAGTTCGAGGCGAAGGACGGGCTGCCGGTCGGCGCGATCGATGCCGAGGAGTTGCGCGACCAGGCCGAACCGGAGATCTCCGAGAACGTCGACCTGATCGAGCCCACCGAGGCGACCTTCTCCTTCTCCGGCGGCAAACCGGTCCCCTCAGCGGGCAAGGACGGTGAGGACATCTTGCCGGACAAGCTGGTGGAGGCGGTGAACGGTGTGATCACCAAGTCCGGTGACGAGCGCAAGGCCGAGGTCGCGATCGACAAGGCCGAATCCGAGCTCACCAAGGAGGAGGCCGAGAAGCTCGGGGTGAAGGAAGTGATCGGTGAGTTCACCACCAGCTTCCCCCACGCCGACTACCGCAACGCCAACATCGGCCGCGCCGCCGAGATCCTCACCGGCCACCTGATCAAACCCGGTGAGACCTTCTCCTTCAACGACACCGTCGGTGAGCGGACCGAGGAGAACGGCTTCGTGGCCGGCAACATCATCTCCAACGGGCGCTTCGTGATGGAGACCGGCGGCGGTGTCTCCCAGGCCGTGACCACCCTCTACAACGCCGGCTTCTACTCCGGCCTGGAGGACGTCGAGCACTGGCCGCACACCCTCTACATCGACCGCTACCCGGCGGGCCGGGAGGCCACCGTGGCCTGGGGATCGAAGGACCTGAAGATCAAGAATGACACCGATTACGGGGTCGTCATCCAGGGCATCATCGACGAGTCCTCGCCCGGGAACCGGGGTTCGATCACCTTCAAGATGTGGTCGACGAAGGTCTCGGAGGTGAAGGGCGGTGAGCCGAGCAAGTCCGACTTCTACTCCGAGCCGGCGACCACCAGCAGTGCCTCGGACTGCCAGCCGCAGGGCTCGGTGGAGGGCTTCACCGCCAGCTACTGGCGTGAGGTCTACCGGGACGGGGAGTTGGTCCGGCCGCGGGAGCAGTACAGCTGGCGCTACGCCGCCACCCGTGCCGTCACCTGCGAGTGACCCGGTTCCGACGCTGTCGGTCGGCCCGTACCCGCTGCACGCTGCCTGACTGAGCAGGTCCCCGGAATGTCTGTGGCCGCCGAGGGAAGGTCGCCGCGGGTGGCTCAGCTCTCGCGCGGACGCCGCCGCGGTGGCGGACGGTCCGGCACCCGCCGGCTGGCGACCACGGCCGAGCGCAAGATCCGGTGCTGCTGTCCGCGCCGGTCCCGCAGCACCAGTTCTCGGTCGTCGATCTGCAGCAGCTGGCCGACGACATCGGTTAGTGAACCGTCGGCGATCCGGTGTCGCACAGTCCAACGACCCAGCCCCGGGGCTGGGTTGAGATCTTGATCACGATCGGGTGGCTTGTGGGTCAAGAGGTGAACCTACGCTTCGGCTGGAGCGAAAAACGGTGATACTAGTGGGGTTGCTTCGTCAACGGCGAGGCACGAATGCAAACCATCGAGGAGTCGAAGTCGTGACCTACATCATCGGGCAGCCCTGTGTTGACATCAAGGACCGGGCGTGCGTCGACGAGTGTCCGGTTGACTGCATCTACGAGGGCAAGCGCATGCTCTACATCCACCCCGACGAGTGCGTCGACTGTGGTGCCTGCGAGCCGGTCTGCCCGGTCGAGGCCATCTACTACGAGGACGACGTACCGGAGGAACAGGCGGAGTACTACGACTACAACGTCAAGTTCTTCGACGATCTGGGCATGCCCGGTGGTGCCGCGAAGATGGGGGCGATCGACAAGGATCACCCCGGTATCGCCGCGCTGCCGCCGCAGAACACCGACCACTGAACGTGACCCGTACCCTTCCGGATTTCCCCTGGGACTCCCTGGCCGAGGCGAAGGCCAAGGCCGCGGAGCACCCGGGAGGAATCGTCGACCTGTCGATCGGTACGCCGGTCGATCCGACCCCGGAGCCGGTGCAACGGGCTCTGGCCGAGGCGGCGAACTGGCCCGGTTACCCGACCACAGCCGGTACGCCGGAACTGCGCCGGGCCCAATCCGACTATCTGGCACGCCGCTTCGGGGTGGCCGTGGAACCCACCGCCACCCTGCCGGTGATCGGCACCAAGGAGGTCGTCGCCTGGTTGCCCACGCTGCTCGACCTCGGGCCCGGTGACCTCGTGGTGGGGCCGTCCATCGCGTACCCCACCTATGCCGTGGGCGCAGCGCTGGCCGGGACCGAGTACCTCGCCACCGACGATCCGGCGAAGGCTCTCGGCGCCAAACTCGTCTGGCTGAACTCCCCGTCGAACCCGACCGGGCGGATCAGCGGTGCCGACGAACTCACCGCCTGGGTGCGCTGGGCGCGGGAGCATTCGGCGATCCTGGTCGCCGACGAGTGCTACGCCGAGTTCGGCTGGGACTCCGACCCGCTGAGCATCCTCTCGCCGGAGGTCTCCGGTGGTGACCATCGGGGCCTGCTGGTGCTGCACTCGCTGTCGAAACGCTCCAATCTGGCCGGATACCGGGCCGGGTTCGTCGCCGGCGACCCCGAGCTGGTGGCCGAACTCCTGGCGGTACGCAAACATGCCGGGTTGATCGTCCCCGGGCCGGTGCAGGCGGCAGCGGTCAGCGCGCTGGCCGATCAGACACATGTCGAGGAACAACGCCGGCGCTACCTCGCCCGGCGGGAACTGCTGGCCCCTGCCCTGGAAGCAGCAGGCTTTCGGATCGAGCACTCCGAGGGGTCGCTCTACCTGTGGGCGACCCAGGGAGCCGACTCCCGCGACAGTGTGGACTTCCTGGCCGAGCGCGGCATCCTGGTCGCGCCCGGCGACTTCTACGGTGATGCCGAGAGCGGAGCCACCCGTTTCGTCCGGGTGGCGCTGACCGCCACCGACGAGCGGATCGCCGCGGCCGCCGACCGCCTCCGCGGCTGACCCTCCCACACACGCAAACTGTCGGAAGTTATGCCGACTTGGCGTTGCCGCCAGGTCGCCACAAGTCCCGACAACTGCGCACGAGCGGGAGGGCAGAGGGCTCAGTTGGCGTGCAGGGCGGCGTTGAGTTCGACCCCGCCACCGCTGCGGTCGGTGGCCTCCACGGCGCCGGTCAGTGAGTTCCGGCGGAACAGCAGGTTGTTCCGACCGGACAGCTCGGCTGCCTTCACCTCGGCGTCACCGACCTTCACCTTGGTGCCGGCGGTGACGTACAGACCTGCCTCGACGATGCAGTCGTCACCCAGGGCGATGCCGATCCCGGCTTCGGCGCCGACCAGGCTGCGCTCGCCGACGCTCACCCGCTCGGTGCCGCCACCGGACAGGGTGCCCATGGTGGAGGCGCCGCCGCCGATGTCGGAGCCGGCGCCGATCACCACACCCTGGGAGATCCGGCCCTCGATCATCGAACTGCCGAGGGTACCGGCGTTGTAGTTGACGAAGCCCTCGTGCATCACCGTCGTCCCTTCGGCCAGGTGCGCGCCGAGCCGTACCCGGTCGGCGTCGGCGATCCGTACCCCGGACGGGATCACGTAATCGACCATCCGCGGGAACTTGTCCACCCCGTAGACCGTCACCGGCCCGCGGGAGCGCAGCCGGGCGCGGGTGAGCTCGAACCCGTCCACGGCGCAGGGACCGCGGTTGGTCCAGACGACATTGGTCAACACCCCGAAGATCCCGTCGAGGTTGATCGAGTTCGGGGCCACCAGACGGGAGGAGAGCAGGTGCAGCCGCAGGTACGCATCCACCGTCGATGCCGGAGCGGCGTCCAGGTCGACTTCCACCAGTTCGATCGAGGTGGTGGTCTGCCGTACCTCGTCGGTGCCGGTCAACGAGGCCAGGGTCGCCGGTGCAGCCGAATCGGTCCGGCCCAGCGCGGGCTGCGGGAACCAGGCATCCAGCACCTGACCGCCCGTATGGGTGGTGACGAGGGCCCAACCGGAGGCGTTGCGTGGTTCATGGGTACTGCTCTGAGTCATGGTCGTCACTCTAGCGAGCGGTACGGGGCGAAAAAGTCGACGATCATTCGGCGGTTGAGATGACCTGCGGGGCAAGTCTCCTTAGACTGCCTGCGTCCCACCCCAGCGTTGAGGAGAAACCTGTGGCCAGCCAAACAAGCGAGCCGAACGTCAAACCGTCCTGGAAGCTCGTCGGGCCGGGGCTGGTGGTCGCGGCCACCGGTGTCGGCGCAGCCGATCTGGTCGCCACCCTGGTTGCCGGAGCCCGGTTCGGCTACGTGCTGCTCTGGGCGGTGGTCCTCGGCTGTCTGCTGAAGATCGTCCTGGTCGAAGGGGTCGGACGCTGGACCCTGGCCACCGGGACCAGCATCTACGAAGGCTGGGCCAAGCTCGGCAAGTGGACCAGCGTCTACTTCGTTCCCTACATCATCATCTGGGGCTTCGTGTACGGGGCTGCGGCCATGAGCGGCAGCGGACTGGGGTTGAACGCGCTCTTCCCGATCCTGCCCACCTGGGCCTGGGGAATGCTCAGCGGTGTCGTCGGCGCAGCCTTGGTCTGGTTCGGTCGCTACTCGACCTTCGAGAGGATCTGCGCGATCTTCGTCGGCGTCATGTTCATCACCGTCTGCGGCGCGGCGATCCTCACCGTGCCGAACCTGGGCGAGATCTTCTCCGGCCTGGTGCCGCGACTGCCCGAGGGCTCGACGGTCTACGTGCTCAGCCTCGCCGGTGGCGTGGGCGGCACGATCACCCTGGCCGCCTACGGCTACTGGCTGCGGGAGAAGGGGTGGTCGACACCGCGGTTCATGAAGGTGATGCGGATCGACAACACGATGGCCTATGTGGTCACCGGCATCTTCGTCATCGCCACCCTGATCGTCGGCGCCGAGTTGCTGTACTCGGCGGGGCAGTCGGTGCAGAGCGGGGACAAGGGCCTGGTCGAGCTCGCCGGGGTACTGGAGTCCCGCTACGGGGTGTGGGCCTCGAAGGTCTTCCTGATCGGCCTGTTCGCCGTCGCCTTCAGCTCTTTGATCGGTGTCTGGAACGGTGTCTCGCTGATGTTCGCCGACTTCCTGCGTCGCGTACGCAAGGAGTCGATCGACAGCCCGAAGGCCCGTACCGGCGGTGTCTACTACAAGATCTACATCCTCTGGCTGACCTTCCCGCCGATGATCATGTTGCCGTTCGGCCGCCCGGAGGGTTTGATCATCGCCTACACGGTGCTCGGTGCGTTCTTCATGCCGTTCCTCGGCCTGACGCTGATCTTCCTGCTGAACTCCAAGGAGATGGGGCAGTGGAAGAACCGGTGGTACGCCAACGTCGGCCTGGTGCTGATCGCGGCACTCTTCGCCTACCTCGGCTTCAACGAACTGATCGGTGCCTTCACCGGCGACTGACCTCATCCGTTCCGCAGGAAGTGCACTTCTGAGCCGGTGAGGAGCGCATTACCTGCCGAACAGTTCGAGCCAGGGGACGGGAAGAGGGGTACGGGTCGGTCGAGGTCAGGGCGAAGGTCACCTGGACCGCCAGCCCCGTCTCGTCTCCTCCTCGGTTGGTGCCGGTTGCCCTCAACGCCGGCGGTGGGCGTAGAGGTCACGCAGCAGGGTGATCTCGGCACCATGATGGATCACCTCGCGATGGATGTGCAGGACCAGGTCGATCATCGGACGTTCGGCGTACGGTCCGGGCTCGGCCTCCCCGACCGGTGTCCACAAAGCGGCGTCATCGAGTGCGGTGACTCCTGCTCGCCAGGTCGCCACCTCGGTGTCGAGCTGTGCCAGCGCCTGATCGGCTCCGGTGGCGTAGTCGAAGGCGAAGTAGTCGGTCGGGGGTGCGCCGAAATGGGCGGCATTGCGCACTGCGAACACACCGACGATCAGGTGGGCCAACCGCCAGGCGATCGTCGTGAACGGTGCAGGGTCGGGCTCGGGGAAGGCGAATTCGACGACCATTCCACCCGAGCCGCCCTGCACGGGTGCCGTCGACGCGCCCCGAGGTCGGACACTCCAGCAGCCGTCCACGGGTTCGTCGAAGTACTCGGCGTCGGTCAGGCCGTCCAGGCGAGGCCGCAACTGCCCCTGCCAGTGGAAGTCGAGTTGCTCCACCAGTGCCTCGGTGGTGGTTCCGGTCGCTGCATCGGTCATGGGAGACAGTCTGCCGGGGAAACAGGACAGCCTCGTCGCGGACTGGGCCCGGGGGTAGGGAAGCCGGGCCCGGGTCAGGCAATGCTCCGCTGCAGCAGGTACGTGAGCGGACAGCTGCGAGAACCCGGGCCCCACCGAGGTTCAGTCGTTGGGCGAGACCAAGATCTTCACCGCGGTCTCGTTGCGGTTGATCAAGGTGTCGAATCCCTCGTCGATCAGATCGTCCAGGCCGATCCTGCCGGTGATGAAGGGAGCAAGATCGATCTTCCCGCTCTCCACAAGTTCGATGGTCTCGGGATGATTGTTGACGTAGGCGATCGATCCACGCATGTCGATCTCCTTCATCACCAGTTTGTGCATGTCGAAGTCAGCCTTGTGGCCCCAGATCGAGACGATCAGCAACACACCGGTCGGACGCAGGGCGTCCATCAGGGTGTCCAGTACGACCTGCACGCTGGAGGCCTCGAACGCGACCTGCGCACCCTTGCCGTCGGTCAGCTCGCGGGCCTTCGCCGCGATATCGGTCTCCCGCGGATCGAAGGCATGATCGGCCGCGCCGGACTCCAGCGCCTTCTGCCGGCGGAGCTCGGAGATCTCCGACACGATCACGGTGGCGCCGAACGCCTTCAGCACCGCACCGGTCAGCAGGCCGATCGGGCCGGCACCGCCGATCACCGCCACATCGCCGGCCTTCGCCCCGGATCGCTTCACCGCGTGGTAGGCCACGGTGAGCGGTTCGATCAGCGCAGCCTGGTCCAGCGGGACCTCCGGCGAGATCCGGTGCACCCAGCGGCGCTTCACCGCGATCTTCTCCGCCAGACCACCCCCGGCGCCGCCGAGACCGATGAAGTTCATCCCGTCGGACAGGTGGTAGTCGACCGAATCGGGTCCGGTGTCCACTCCCTCGGCGAGGATGTAGGGCTCGACCACGACGTGATCACCGACGGCCAGATCGTCGACGCCCTCACCGAGCCCGGAGACGACACCGGAGAACTCATGTCCGAGGGTGACCGGTGCGGTCTCGCCGGTCCACGAGGTCGGCTCGGTCGCCGAGGGGCAGAAGATCGGGCCGTCGAGGTACTCATGCAGGTCGGTGCCGCAGATCCCGCAGTAGGCGACGTCGATCAACACCTCACCGGGCCCTGCGGTGGGTTCGGGGATGTCCTCGATCCGGATGTCTGAGTTGTCGTAGTAGCGGGCTGCGCGCATGGGATGGGCTCCTTCGTGGGTTGTCCGACAATCCGATATTACTACGAGTAGTAGTAGTTGGGGTCGGGTGGGTGAAACGGGTCAGCTTCACCGGCGGGCAGTCGCACTCGGGACACCGCCGGTGAGGATCGGAGGGCGGTCGGGTGGTCACTCGGTAGTCTGTCAGGCGTGCCTGAACCTGTTGAACTCGACCTCACTGCCGACGTCGTCGATCTGCTGCGGCGCCTGATCGACATCGAATCGGTCAGTGGTGACGAACGACGGATCGCCGACGCCGTGGAGCAGGCCCTGCGCGGGCTGCCGGGCCTGGAGGTCTCCCGGGACGGTGACTGCGTGGTGGCGCGCAGCCATCCCGGGACCGACGCGGGTCGGGTGGTCATCGCCGGACACCTCGACACCGTTCCGGTTGCCGACAACCTGCCCAGCTGTGTCCAGATCGTCGACGGTGAGGAAATGATCTTCGGCCGCGGGTCCTGCGATATGAAGGGCGGAGTGGCGGTCCAGCTCTCCGTGGCCGCCGCGCTGGCGGCGGCCGGGGCCGATCACCGTCCGGTCACCTGGATCTTCTACGACAACGAGGAGGTGGAGGCGGAGAAGAACGGTCTGGGGCGATTGGCCAGGAACAGCCCCGACCTCCTCGCCGGCGAGTTCGCCGTCCTCTGTGAGCCGTCGAACGCCGGCATCGAAGGCGGCTGCCAGGGCACGATGCGGATCGAGGTCCGGTTGTCGGGAACCGCCTCGCATTCGGCGCGCTCCTGGGTCGGCAGCAACGCGATCCATGCCGCGGCACCGGTTTTGCAGCGGCTGGCCGACTACACACCCCGGCAGCCCGTGGTGGACGGGCTGACGTACCACGAAGGCTTGAACGCGGTGTTCATCGACGGGGGGATCGCGGGCAATGTGATCCCCGATTCGTGTGTGGTGACGATCAACCACCGCTTCGCCCCCGACCGGGATCCGGCCGCCGCCGAGGCCCACCTGCGGGAGGTCTTCGCCGGGTTCGACGTTACCGTCACCGACTCCGCGGCCGGTGCCCGCCCCGGCCTGGACCAGCCGATCGCGGCCGAGTTCACCGCCGCCGTCGGCGGTACCCCGGGACCCAAGTACGGCTGGACCGATGTCTCCCGCTTCTCCGCGCTCGGCGTACCTGCGGTCAATTTCGGACCCGGTGATCCGATGCTCGCCCACACCGACAACGAACACACTCCTTCGGCGCAGGTACGTGCCTGCCGTGAGGCACTGCTGCGTTGGCTGGCAGGATGAAGGGTGTGACTCCCCAGGACCCGAAACAGCCCGCCGGTCGCCGAGGCGGTCAGCAGGCCGGACCGATCACCCGCAGTGGCCGGAGCCGGCTGGCGACCACCACCGACCAGCGGTTGCTCGACTCCCGAGGGCCGAACGACTGGGTGCACACCGACCCCTGGCGGGTGCTGCGGATCCAGGCCGAATTCGTCGAGGGCTTCGGCGCGCTGGCCGAACTCGGCTCCGCGATCAGTGTCTTCGGCTCGGCCCGAACGCGCCCCGATCACCCGATGTACACCACCGCCCAGCAGGTCGGGAAGGCGCTGGTCGAGGCCGGGTACGCGGTGATCACCGGTGGCGGTCCCGGGATCATGGAGGCCGCGAACCGGGGCGCCAGTGAGGCCGACGGTGTCTCGGTGGGCCTGGGGATCGAGTTGCCGTTCGAGAGTTCGCTGAACGAATGGGTGAACCTGGGCATCAACTTCCGCTACTTCTTCGCGCGGAAGACGATGTTCGTCAAGTACAGCCAGGGTTTCGTCGTCATGCCCGGTGGCTTCGGTACGTTCGACGAGCTGTTCGAGGCCCTGACGCTCGCCCAGACCTCGAAGGTGACGAACTTCCCGGTGGTGCTCTTCGGCACCGAGTACTGGCAGGGGCTGCTCGACTGGTTGTCCGGTCAGGTGCTGGACGGTGGCTACATCGTCCCGGCCGACCTGGACCGGTTGGTGATCACCGATGATGTCGAACACGCCGTGGCGACCATGCGGGCCGGCGCCGCCGACGTACCGAGCCGGGGCGAGCAGTTGCTGGCCGAGGCCGAGGACCGGGAGAGCTGACGATGGTGTGGATGATCGTGGTGGCGGCGATCGCCGTCCTCGGGGCAGGGGCCATGGTCGCCGGGGGAGCGTTCAACGGTATGCGCTCCGAGCCCGAGACCGATGACTTCGTCCCCACCCTGCCGGCGACCCGGATGACCGGCGAGGACCTGCAGCAGGTGCGGTTCCAGGTGCAGTTGCGGGGCTACGACATGCCGAGCGTGGACAACCTGCTGGCCCGTCTGGCCCGCGAGATCGACCAGCGGGAGGCGGAGCTGGCAGAGCTTCGGCAGAAGGTGTCGGAGCCGACTTCGGGGGACTTCGTCCCCGTGTCGGCCGAGGATGCGGAATAATACGTGGGTCAGTTACGAGCAGACGAGATGAGGTTGCACTGATGGCAGCTATGAAGCCGCGCACAGGCGATGGCCCGATGGAGGTCACCAAGGAGGGCAGGGGCATCGTGATGCGGGTTCCGCTGGAGGGTGGCGGCCGTCTCGTCGTCGAGATGAACGCCACCGAAGCCGAGGAATTGGCGGCTGCGCTGAAGGGCGTGGTCGGCTGAGGCCGCGAATGCCGCAGTGAGTCAAGGGGTCCGGGAACCGGGCCCCTTGTTCCTTGTCGCGGACGTCGCGGACGTTCTTTCGTCGGGCGGTCTTCTCCCGGCTACTGCCGCTCGGCGACGGCGTCGCGATAGACCTGCACCGTCTGCTCGGCGATGGTCGGCCAGCTGAACTCGGCGATGGCGCGTTGACGGCCGGCGACTCCCATCTGCCGGGCACGGTCCGGATCGGCGGTCAGTTCGTTCAACTTCTCGGCGAAGGCTGACTCGAAACTCGCCACATAGGCGGGATCCTCGGCCCGGGCCGGGTCGTAGGGGACCAGCAGGCCGGTCTCACCGTCGACCACGACCTCGGGAATGCCGCCCACCGCGCTGGCGACGACCGCGGTCTCGCAGGCCATCGCCTCCAGGTTCACGATGCCCAACGGTTCGTAGACGCTCGGGCAGGCGAAGACCGTTGCATGGGACAGCACCTGTCGTACCGACTGACGCGGCAGCATCTCCTCGATCCAGATCACATTGCCCCTGCTCGCCTGCAACTCGGCCACCGAAGCCTCGATCTGCCGGGCGATCTCCGGGGTGTCCGGAGCGCCGGCCAGGAGCACCAGCTGTACCTGCGGATCCAGTTCAGCGGCCGCCCGGACCAGATGGATCACACCCTTCTGCCGCGTGATCCGGCCGACGAAGACCACCGACGGCTTGTCCGGGTCCATGCCGATCGAGCGCAGCACCTCGGTTCCGGGATCGGGCCGGAACTCCTCGGTGTCGATGCCGTTGCGGACCACCTTCACCCGGTCCGGGTCCAATTCGGGATAGGAGGCCAGCACGTCGGTACGCATACCCTCGCTGACCGCGATCACCGCCGCCGCCGAGGCATAGGCCGTTCGCTCGGCCCAACTGCTCAGGCGATAGCCACCGCCGAGCTGTTCGGCCTTCCACGGGCGGTGCGGTTCCAGGGAGTGGGACGTGACGATGTGCGGGATGTCCTGGAACAAGCCGGTCAGCAGGCCGCCGAGGTTGGCGTACCAGGTGTGCGAATGCACCAGGTCCGCCGGACCGGCGGCAGCGGTCATCGCCAGATCCGCGCCGAAGACCCGCAGCGCCGCGTTCGCCCCTTCGGGAAAGTTCTCCGGATGGGCCGCCGCCCCCTCCCGTGGTTCACCCATCGCCTGCACCTCGACATCGACGAGTTCACGCAGGGCGGGTACGAGCTGGCCGACGTGGACGCCGGCGCCACCGTAGATGTAGGGCGGGTACTCGCGGGTGAACAGGGCAACGCGCATCCGATTCGTCATGAGCAGATCGTCGCATCCCGACGGCGCCGCCGACAGATCCGGGGTCAAGATCGTTCCGGCCGGGCTGGTCGGCGATGGGCATGGTGCAATAGGTTCGGTCCATGACCGCGCGACCGAAGGTCTTGTCCATCGTCCTTGCCGGCGGCGAGGGCAAACGTCTGATGCCGCTCACCGTCGACCGGGCCAAGCCGGCAGTGCCGTTCGGCGGCACCTACCGGTTGATCGACTTCGTGTTGTCCAACCTGGTCAACTCCGAGCTCCGCAAGATCTGCGTGCTCACCCAGTACAAGTCCCATTCGCTGGACCGTCACGTCTCCTTGACCTGGCGGATGTCGACCATGCTCGGCAACTACGTCACCCCGGTGCCGGCCCAGCAGCGCCTGGGACCGCGGTGGTACCAGGGCAGCGCGGATGCGATCTTCCAGTCCTTGAACCTGATCAACGACGAGCGCCCCGACTACGTGGTGGTCTTCGGTGCCGACAACATCTACCGGATGGACGTCGAGCAGATGTTGCAGCGGCACATCGACTCCGGTCTGGATGCCACGGTCGCCGGCATCCGGGTCCCGCGTTCGGAGGCGAGTTCGTTCGGGATCATCGACGCCGCGGTCGACGGCAAGATCAAGTCCTTCCTGGAGAAACCGGCCGACCCTCCCGGGCTGCCCGATTCCCCTGAGGAGTCCTACGCCTCGATGGGCAACTACATCTTCACCGCCGACGCGCTGGTGGAGGCGTTGACCGCCGATGCGGCAGCCGACACCAAACACGACATGGGGGGAAACATCATCCCCGGGTTCGTGGCGACCGGTTCGGCCCAGGTCTACGACTTCAAGGACAACGACGTACCCGGAGCCACCGTGCGCGACCGGGACTACTGGCGTGATGTCGGTACGATCGACGCCTTCCACGATGCCCACATGGACCTGGTGTCGGTGGAGCCGAACTTCAACCTGTACAACGACTGGTGGCCGATCTGGACCGATCAGGTGCAGCGTCCGGGGGCCAAGTTCGTCCTCCGGGGGACCGCCGAGGACTCGATCGTCACCGCCGGCTGCATCATCTCCGGTGGTGATGTCGACACCTCGGTGCTGTCGCCCAATGTGATGGTCGACAAGTACGCCAAGGTGGAGCGGTCGGTGCTGATGGAGAATGTGCAGATCGGTCGGCATGCGGTGCTGCAGAACACGATTCTGGACAAGAACGTCGTCGTCGATGCCGGGGTCGAGGTCGGGGTCGACCATGAAGCCGATCTGGCCCGCGGCCTGACGGTCTCCCCGGGCGGCATCACCGTGGTGCCGAAGGGCGCGCATCTCAACCACGTCTGAGGTCGAGGGCATCGTCGGTCGACGCCGATCGCCGCATTACGGTAGGCAGGATCAGACCGCTGACCGCCGGGTACGCAGACGCCGGCCCTCGCAGGCTTGCGGGCTGATCGGTCAGGAGCGGACCGCGACCAGCAGCCCGTCACCGACGGGCAACAGGGCGCTGAACAGGTTCTCGTTCTCCCCGACGCCCTCCAGGGTCTCCCGGATCACGATGGTCGCATCCTCCTCGTTGCGGGGATCGGCGACCAGGTCGTGCCACAGCGCGTTGTCGATCACCAGCAGGCCGCCGCTGCGCAGCAACCGCACCGCCTGGTCCACGTACTCGCCGTACTCCAGCTTGTCGGCATCGACCAGAACCAGGTCGTAGGCGCCGTCGCTGAGCTTCGGCAGCACGGTCAGTGCATCACCTTGGATCAACCGGAAACGCCGGTCGGCGATGCCGACGGATTTGAATGCCTGCCGGGCACGGGACTGGTGTTCACCCTCGACGTCGACACTGGTCAGGATGCCGTCGGGTGCCATGCCGGAGAACAGCGCCAGTCCGGAGACACCGGTGCCCGAACCGATCTCCACCACAGCCTTGGCATTGATCGCCTTGGCCAGGACCCCGAGCAGCCGGGCGGCTCCGCGACTGATCGGTTCCACCCCGACCTCGGCGGCCGCGAGCCGGGCCTGCGCAGCGGCCGGCGGTTCGGGTGCGAAGTCCTCGGCGAAGACCCAGCTTGCGGGTTTCGGGGCGGCCGAGGCGCTGGTCGGCGTCGATGCAGCACCGGTGGGTGGCTCGGAGAAGCTCATGCGCCGAAGCCTAGCGAACCAGCGCCACCCGACGCCTTAGGATGAGGTCGTGCATGACCGTGGATGGCAAGAACTGCGGTCCGGGCTGCCGGTTGTGGCGCCCTGTGGAACGAGAAGGAGCCCTGATCATGGCTGAGCCGCTGTTCGGACGACTGATGACCGCGATGGTGACGCCGTTCGACGATCAAGGCCAGATCGATCATGGTGCGGCCACCGAGGTGGCGCGTTGGCTGGTTCAGGAACAGTGCAACGACGCACTCGTGATCAACGGCACCGGGGGAGAGGCGCCGACCACCAGCGATGCGGAGAAGGCCGAGCTGATCGGTACGGTTCGGAAGGCGATCGGGCCCGACGTACCGATCATCGCCGGCATCGGCACCTTCAACACCGCCCACAGCCTCGAACTGGCAGCCCAGGCCACCGAGGCCGGGGCGGATGGCCTGCTGGTGGTCACCCCCTACTACTCCAAGCCGCCGCAGGACAGTCTGCTGGCCCACTTCACCACCATCGCCGACGCCGTTGACCTGCCGATCGTGGTCTACGACATTCCCGGCAGGTCGGCCGTACCGGTCCAGGAATCGACCTTGCTGAAGCTGGCCGAGCATCCGCGGATCGTTGCGGTGAAGGACGCCAAGGGTGATCTCGCCTCGTCGGGGCGGGTGATGGCCCAGACCGACCTGGCCTACTACTCCGGTGAGGACAATCTGACCCTGCCGTTGTTGTCGATGGGCGGCGTCGGCCTGATCGGTACCTCCACCCACTTCACCGGCGCGGGGGTCTCGGAGATGATCACCGCCCACGCCGACGGTGACCATGCCCGGGCGCTGCAGCTGCACCGCGAACTCGAGCCGGTGCTGACCGGTGTCTTCGCCACCCAGGGATGTCTGCTGGTGAAGGCCGGGCTGGCGCACAAGGGGATGATCAACAACGCGGTACGGCTGCCGCTGACGGTCGCCTCGAAGGAGCAGTCCGACGTCTTCTGCGGGCTCCTCGACGCTGCCGGTCTCTGAAACCGTCGGCACCTCGGTGCCGTGCCTTCGACGGCGCCGCGTGCAGTCCGCGGTGGCGCCGATGTGAGCCGCCGCACACCATCCATGTGGGTCGCCGCTGGCCGGCCTGTGAGTCGCCTGTCAATCAGGCCCGCCCGGTGCTGTCGAGTTGGGCGGCGCAGCCCGGGTTCCCGAGACTTGGACCGGTCAAGGCGTCCAACTTGGGTAGCGGACTTCGAGGAGCAACAATGGTCAGGTCGGTCGGAGGAGGTTCCATGGGATTGCGCCCGCTGGTGAAGCGAGCGGTGCCCGATGCTGCCCCGAAGGTCGAGGAGACCGAGTGGCCCCCGCCGAGCTGGGACGAGGTGGTTCGTGAACACTCCCAGCGGGTCTATCGCCTGGCCTACCGGCTGACCGGCAATCCCCACGATGCCGAGGATCTCACCCAGGAGACCTTCATCCGGGTGTTCAAATCGCTGCACAAGTTCCAGCCCGGCACCTTCAACGGGTGGTTGCACCGGATCACCACCAACCTCTTCCTCGACCAGGCGCGGCGTAAACAGCGGATCCGTTTCGACGGCCTCAGCGAAACCGCTTCGGAACGTATCGTCGGCGGCGAGCCGGCACCGGAGACCCGCCGCGACGAGGCCGACCTGACCCATGACGTGGAGGCAGCGCTGGCCGATCTGGCGCCGGACTTCCGGGCAGCGGTGGTCCTGTGCGACATCGAGGGGCTCTCTTATGAGGAGGTGGCCGCGGTCCTCGACGTGAAGCTGGGGACGGTGCGCTCACGGATCCATCGCGGGCGCTCCCAACTGCGCGAGGCGCTGGCCCATCGAGCACCCACCGGTGACCGCTCCCGGTTCCTGGGGGCACCGGTCGAGGGCGATCAGATCCCGGACGGCCTACGGACGAGCTGATGGCCCGACGACCCACCGACTGTTTCACCTGTGCCGAGTTGTCGGCATTCGTGGACACGGCGCTCAGCGCGGCAGAACAGGAGCAGGTGGCCGGCCACCTGGTCGGCTGCCGTACCTGTGCCGTCGAGGTGGCGTCGATGCGAGAGCTGCGCACCCTGTTGCGTGGATCCTCCTCACCGGTCAGCGCGCCGGGCGCGCTTCCCGACCGGTTGCGCGCGATCGCCGGGCCCGGCGCCGACGAACCGCTGTGGGCCCGGCCCTTCGACCGCCCCGCCGAGTCGGCCGGGTACGCCGCACTGCCCAGCAGTCGGCGATCACATCTGCACCGCCGGGTGATCACGACGACCTGCCTGTTCACCCTCCTGGCCGGCGTGGTGCTCGTGGGCTGGGTGGCTGCTCCGGCCAATCGGCAGGTGGTGGTCGATCCGACGGTCGACGCACGTACCGGATTCGCCACCGCACTGGCACAGATGCCACTGGCGAACGTGGCCGTGGGGGCGGTGGCAGCCGATCCCTCGGTGCCGCAGCAGGCCGGGCCGGCCAGCGCCGGCGGGCCGAGCGCCGAGGAGGTGGCCCTGAGCGAACTCGGTTCCGATTGCCTGCGCTTCCTGCAGGAGGCCCAGGCCGCGACTGCCGACCTGGCGGTGAACGGTGTGCAGACCGTCGAACATCGCGACGGGACCGGTTGGCGCAGCGGCACCGTGGAGGTGGCCAACCTGCCCGGTTTCGGTACCGCGCTGGATCTCGGCGGGAGCGCCGGATTCACCCCGAGCACCGAGCAGCCGTTGTTGGAACTGGCCTCCTTCGGTTCCTACGAGCTGGGTTGCACCGCGAACGCCGGACGGGTGGCCGGTCGTTCGGCCTCGGTGGTCGAGGCGACCAGCGAATCCGGGACGACCACGCGGTGGTGGCTGGATTCGGAGACCGGATACCCGCTGTGGACCGATCGGTTCACCGACGGACAGCTGGTCTCCCGGGCCGGATTCAGCAGCGTTGCCATCGGCAAGGCGATCGAGATCAGTGACGCAGCCAGCCCGACCCAGGATCTGGGCGAGGCCGGGGAGGTACCGAGCCTCGGCGAGTTGCCACTGCTGACGGTCAGCGGTGACGGGGACGGCACGATCGAGAGTGTCTACGGCGACGGCATGATCACCCTGCTGGTCAGCCAGCAGGTCGGCACGCTGGTCCCGGGCGACTCGATGGCCTTCGACGCCGAGCGCGGTGTGCACCAGGCCGTCGACGGCGCCGTCACGGTCTACGCCTGGCAGTCCGGCGACCAGGTCTGGACGGTGGTCACCGACGGCTCGACCGAATTGGCCGACGAGGTCAGTGGGGCATTGCCGCATGAGGAACCGACCGAGGCGAATGTCGTCGACCGCGTTGTCTCGGGTCTGGTCTGGATCGGCGCCAGGTTCGGTATCCGGTGACCGGCCCGCGCCCTCACCAGTCCGATGAGCACTGGCGTCCGCTCTCGGGCGAGGGAACCGACGCAGGCTTCTTCGGCAACTCCGTCCACGGCGGCCAGGACCAGGCCTCCGGTACGGGCGGCCCTGCGGGATCGCCGTTCGGCGGTACGGATGGCCCGGCTCCGGGCTACCGTTCGGCCTACGTCCGATCGGGGAACGACGTACCCGGTTCGACCTCCGGGGTCGGCATGGGCGGCCCCCAGTCCGATCCCCGCCAGCAGTCCGATTCCCGGCAGCAGTCCAATTCCCGGCAGCAGATGAACTCGGCGGGCTGGGGTCGTGGCCCCGGGTACGCCTCGGCGCCGGTCCAGCCGACCCGCCAGCAGAATCCCTGGTCGGCCCCGACGCCGACGGTGGCCGACCGGCAATGGGCCGCGCGTTCGGCTGAACCGGCGACCGTACCGACGGTCCGGTCGCGCCGCGGGGTCGTCCTCGCCACCGTGATCACCGCGCTGGTGGTCGGCGCGGGCGCCGGCGCCGGGGGAGCCTGGTGGGGTGCCCGCAGTGTGACCGGACAGGGCAGCGCTCAACCGGTCATCAGCACCTCCTCGCCGAACGACGAGACCGGTTCGGCCGAGCAGGGGGAACGCGCCGAGAACCCGCCGGCCAACGGCAACATCGCCGAGATCGCCGACCGGGTGGTTCCCTCCACCGTCACCATCGGACTCAGCGGTGGTGGCACCGGATCGGGCTTCGTGATCGACGACTCCGGCCTGATCATGACCAACAACCACGTCATCTCGACCGGTGGCTCGATCAGCGTCGAGTACGCCGACGGCACCCGCAGCCCGGCCGAGGTGGTCGGTGGCAGCCCCGCCTACGACATCGCCGTGATCCGGGTCGACCCGCCCGAGGGACTGACCGCCCTGCCGATCGGCGATCCCGAACAACTTCGGGTCGGTGATCAGACCGTCGCCGTCGGCGCGCCACTGGGACTCGGGGGCACCGTCACCTCCGGCATCGTCTCCTCGCTGAACCGGCCGGTGGCCGTCGGCGGGCAGAGCGACGGCGGCAGCGAAAGCTCCCAGGCCTATCTCGATGCCATCCAGACCGACGCGGCGATCAATCCCGGCAACTCCGGCGGCCCGCTGGTCAACGCCTCCGGGCAGGTCGTCGGGGTGAACTCGGCGATCCTCAGCCTGGGAGGAGGGGCCGAGGGCCAAGGAGGCAATATCGGCGTCGGGTTCGCCATCGGCATCGATCAGGCGATGGCCGTCGGTGAGGAACTGGTCGCAACGGGACGGTCGAGCTATCCGGTGATCGGGGCCAGCGTCACCACCGCCCAGGACGGCAGCGGTGTCCTGCTGCAGGAGGTGACCCCGGGCGGGCCGGCCGCTGCGGCAGGGCTGAGCGCCGGTGATGTGGTGACTGCGGTCAATGGTCAACCGGTCACCGAACAGGTGGAGTTGATCGTGAAGATCCGGGCCGAGCGCCCCGGGGACGAGATCACCCTGAACATCCAGGGCAGGGGCGAGGTGCGCGTGGTCCTCGGCGGCGTGCAGGAGTGAGTCGCCCGGGCCATTTCGCTCCGGTTGCCCAGCACCGGGGCCGGGGGCGATGACGTAAGGTTGCGCCATGGGTTTGGGCGCGGCTGAGATCGCCGTTCTGGTGATCCTCGCGGTGGTCCTGTTCGGGCCGGAGAAGCTTCCCGGTATCGCCCGGAAGGCAGCACGAGTGCTGCGCTATGTTCGCACGATCGCCAATGACGCCACCGGCCAGATCCGTCGCGAACTCGGCCCGGACTACGCCGACTTCGATGTCCGTGACCTGAACCCGAGGACCTTCGTCGCCAAACACCTCCTCAGTGACGTCGAACCGATCGTCGCCGACGTGAAGAAGAGCTTCGAGGATGTGGACACCCTGGGTCGGGAAACCAGCCGGGACATGAAGCGGGCACTCGGCTCGAATTCGTCGAGCCCCACCCCGCGAACCTCCCCGGGGCGCACGAGATCCTCGATGACAGGTTCAACCGCGGCGAAGGCGGCGGCCACCACGGTCGGGGCCACGGCCGCGGCCGAGGGCACCCAGGTGGCGGTGGCAGCTCGCCCCGATTTCGAGGAGACGACGGTGGCCTTCGCCACGACCACCACGATTCCGTGGGATCACGAAGCCACCTGAGGCTTCTCGGCCCACCGGGCCGATCAGCGACCCACCGGGCTGAGACCGAGCTGTCGACCGGCCAGGTTCCGGCCGCGTGAATCCAGTTGGGCTGCCAGATCGGCCAGGGCCACCGCCGCCGGTTCGGTCGGGTCGGCGACCACGGGCGAACCGATGTCACCACCGTGGCGAAGGGCGGTGTCGAGAGGGATCTGGGCGAGCAGCTCGATCGGGTAGCCCAGCCGTGTGCTCAGGGTCTGCGCCACCTGACGGCCGCCGCCGCTGCCGAAGACGTCGTGGCGGTGGGTGGATCCGCAGTGCGGGCAGGTGACCTCCAGATAGGCCATGTTCTCGACCACCCCGACGACCCGCTGGTTCATCATCGAGGCCATGGTGCCGGCCCGCTCGGCAACCTCGGCGGCTGCCTGTTGCGGGGTGGTCACGACGAGCACTTCGGCGTTCGGCAACTTCTGCCCGATCGAGATCTGCACATCACCGGTGCCCGGGGGCAGGTCGAGCAACAGGTAGTCCAGGTCACCCCAGTACACATCGGCCAGCATCTGCTGCAGTGCGCGGTCCAGGATCGGTCCGCGCCAGGCGACCACCTGGTCCTTGCGCGGTTTCAGCATGCCGATGCTGATCACCTTCATGCCCATCGCCGGGACCGGCAGGATCATGTCATCGACACTGGTCGGGCGAGCGTCGGAGACCCCCAACATGGTGGGGATCGAGTGCCCGTAGATATCGGCATCGAGGACGCCGACCGAGCGGCCGGCGGCGGCCAGCGCGTAGGCCAGGTTGACCGTCACCGAGGACTTGCCGACGCCGCCCTTGCCGGAGGCGACCGCGATCACCTTGGTCAGCGAGTCGGGGCGGGCGAAGGGGATCTCGCGGTCGTTGGAGGGGCCGCGCAGCAGGGTCTTCAGCTCGGCGCGCTGCTCATCGCTCATCACACCCAGGTCGACGCTCACCGGGCCCGTTCCGGCCACCCCGGCGACGGCCTTGGTCACATCCTTGGTCAAGGTGTCCTTCATCGGACATCCCGCGACGGTCAGCAGCAACTCCACCCGGACCGAGGAGTCCTCGGCGATGTCGACCGATTTCAGCATCCCGAGTTCGGTGATCGGGCGGCGGATCTCGGGATCGATGACCGAACCGAGGGCCTTCTCGACCGGGGACAGCAGCGGGTGGTCAGGAGTGTTGGACTGCACGGACATGACCCCAAGCCTAGGTGCGGTGCCCCTCGGAGACCTACTCCGAACGGTGTGCGGTTGACCTCACGGGCGAGCCATCGATCTGTGTCGTGCCACGGGACCATCCCCCGACCCGACGCAGTTCGGGAGCGGCCTTCGTCGAGCAGTGGGGTCCTGGCCCGGGACGGGTCGATCAGCGGTCGTCCTCGCCGCTTTCCTCGGTCACCCCCGTCTTCTGCCGATCGGCCTCGGCCTGTTCGGCGATCGCTTCGCGAAGCTCGCGGCGGATGAAGTCACGGGTGGCCAGCTCACCGACGTTCATCCGGACCGAGGCGATCTCCCTGGCCAGGAAGTCCATGTCGGCCCGGCTCTGGGCGGCCTGGCGACGATCCTGTTCGACGCTGATCCGGTCCCGTGCCTCCTGCCGATTTTGTGCCAGCAGGATCAACGGTGCGGCATAGGAGGCCTGCAGTGACAGGGCCAGGGTGAGGAAGATGAAGGGGAACTCGTCGAATCGCAGACTCGGCGGCATCAACACGTTCCACAGCACCCAGCTGATGATGATCAAGGTCATCCACAGCAGGAAGCTGGGCGTACCCATGAACCGGGCGAAGCCCTCGGCGAACTGGCCGAAGGAATCGGCGTCCAGTTTCAGGTTCGGCAACCGCCGGGTCTGTCGCCCGGGGGTGTTCAGCCGTTCGCGGTCGGCCCTTTCCCGGCGGGTCGCCCGTTCGGCGTCGCGTTCACTCATCGCTCACCTCCGCTGCGCTGCCACTCGTCCCGGTCGTTCGCCAGGTCCTCGCTCACCTCGGCCTGTCGGTCGTCGGTCTCCGGGTCGAAACCGTCCATCCCGCGGCCGCGCCAGTCCTCGGGCAGCATGTGGTCGATCACATCATCGACCGTGACCGCGCCGAGCAGCCGTTTGTGCTCGTCGACCACCGGCGCGTTCACCAGGTTGTAGGTGGCGAAGTAGCGGCTGACCCGGGCCAACGGATACTCGGTCTCCAACGGCTCCAGGTCGGTGGCGATCAACTCCGAGACCAGGGTCGAGGGAGGTTCGCGGAGCAGCCGCTGGATGTGCACGCCGCCGATGAACCGCCCGGTGGGCACCTCCATCGGCGGCCGGCAGATGTAGACCATGCCGGCCAGCGCCGGTGTCAGCTCCTCATTGCGTACCCGCGCCAGGGCATCGGCGACCGTGTCGTCGGGGGAGAGGATCACCGGTTCGGTGGTCATCATGCCGCCGGCGGTCTCGTCGGCATAGGTCATCAACTGCCGGATGCCCTCGGCGTCCTGGTCCTCCATCCGGGCGAGCAACTGCTCGGCGATGTCGGGCGCCAGTTCCTTGATCAGGTCGGCGGCATCGTCGGGGTTCATCTCGACCAGGATGTCGCTGGCACGCTCGGCATCGAGCAACGAGATCAACTGCACCTGCTCGTCCTCGGGCAACTCCTCCAGTGCCGAGGCCAGCCGCTCGTCGTCCAGGGAGGCGACCACCTCGGCCCGCCGCTGCGGGTCCAGGTCGTGCAGGGTACGGGCGACATCGGCGGCGTGCATGTCCTGCAGTTCGGCCAACAACTGGTCGGTCGCCTGCTCACCCCGGCCCAGGTCGACGATCTCACTCCAGTCCGCGATCACCACGTGCTGGCGACGTCCCAACCTGCGGGGCCGGGACAGGTCGACCAGCGCGATCTCCGACAGTGCCCACTCGCGGTTGCGCAGCATCTTCATCGCGACGTCGAAGATCCGGTAACGGCCGTCCTTGCCACGCCATCGGACATCGGAGTCGAACAGGTCGTCGACCACCAGGGTCTCGCTGTTGCGTCGCTGGAAGCGGCGGGTGTTGATGACACCGCTGGTGGCCACCTGAGCCGGGTCGAATGCCGAGATCCGCGCGATCGAGATGAAGATCTGCTGCCGGGCGAACAGTTCCACCACCAGGCCGCGGACCCGTGGGGGAGTCCCGACGCGGCCGAACTGGATCACCACATCGCGGACCTTCCCCAACTGGTCACCGTCGGGGTCGACGACGGGCAGCCCGCGCAGGCGGGAGATGAATACCGAGGTCGTCATGCTCACCGACGCAGCGTACCGCGCCGACGGCCGTCTCGACCGCGGACGCAATTCAGCGGGAGCGCTAGATTGGGAACTGGTCACAAGCAGCTCAGGAGGCAGTCATGTCGATGAATCAGCCGGGAAAGCTCGGTTCCCTGTTCGAGTTGGAGTTCCCCCAGTCGGTCGGTGTCTACGACAAGTACGAGCAGGCGCAGAAGGCCGTCGACTTCCTCGCCGACAAGAAGTTCGCGGTCCAGAACCTCGCGATCGTCGGCACCGAACTGCGGTCGATCGAACGGGTGCTCGGCCGCAAGAGCTGGGGGTCGGTGATCCAGCAGGGAATCCTCAGCGGCATCAGCACCGGTCTGCTGGTCGGCCTGGTGATGGTCATCTTCGGTGAACCGGCGCAGCTGCTGGCGATCCTGCTGACCGCACTGGGGATCGGCATCGTGATCGGGCTGATCTTCGCCGTGATCACCTATGCCATGAGCGGCGGCCAGCGGGACTTCAACTCGGTCAGCCAGATCGTCGCCACCAAGTACGAGGTGCTGAGTGAGCACAAGGTGGCCCAGCAGGCCCGTGACCTGCTGGCCGAACTGCCCGGAGAACGCGCCCGCATGTTCGAGTGAGCCCCCGTCGGGGACTTGGTCGGCAGGAACCTCAGGCAGGGTCCTTCGACTGTGCCAGCAGGGGCGCCATCCAGGCCTCGACCTCCTCGGCGCTCCGCGGCAGAGCCGCGGAGAGATTCTCGTTGCCGTCGGCGGTGATCAGGATGTCGTCCTCGATCCGTACCCCGATCCCACGCAGTTCCGGCGGTACCAGCAGGTCGTTCGCCCGCAGGTAGATCCCCGGTTCCACGGTGATGATCATGCCCGGCTCCAGGACGCCCTCGCGATAGTTCTCGTTCCGGGCCTGGGCGCAGTCGTGGACATCGATGCCCAGGTGATGTGAGGTGCCGTGCACCATCCAGCGGCGATGCTGGCCACCGGTGTGCGGATCCAGGGATTCCTCGGCGCTGACCGGCAGCAGACCCCATTCGGCCAGGTACTTCGCCACCACCGCGATCGAGGCGGCATGCACATCGGAGAACTTCGCGCCCGGCCGGGCGGCGTCGATCCCCGCCTGCTGCGCCTCCAGGACCGCGTCGTAGACCTGGCGTTGAGCTGCGGAGAAGGTGCCGCCGACCGGCAGGGTACGGGTGACATCGGCGGTGTAGAGGGAGTCCAGCTCGACCCCGGCATCGAGTAGCAGCAGGTCACCGGGGCGCAGGTCGCCGTCGTTGCGGATCCAGTGCAGGGTGTTGGCGTGATCACCGGCAGCAGCGATCGTCCCGTACCCGACGTCGTTGCCGGCGTGCCGGGCGTGGAGACCGAAGACGCCTTCGACCCAGCGTTCGCCGCGGCCCCGGCGCACGGCATCGGGCAGGTCGCCGACCACCGCGGTGAACCCGGTCGCGGTCTCGGCGCAGGCCCGGCGCAGCTGGTCGCGCTCGAACTCGTCCTTGATCAGCCGCAACTCCGACAGTGCGACCAGCAACTCCTCGTCGATCTCGGCGGCGCCGTTGCGGTCGGCCCTGGCCCGCAGTTCGTCGACCAGTGCGGTGATGGCCGGATCCGCCTCCCGCAGCACCCGGATGGTGACGGTGTCGGCGTTCTTCTCCAGCGCGTGGGCGAGATCGTCGATCGGCGCGGTCGGCAACCCGGTGATCGTGCCCATCTCGGTCAACGACTCCCGCTGGCCGACCCACATCTCGCCATACCGGGCGTCGGCGTAGAACTCCTCGGAATCGCGCGGGGCCCGAGGCTTGAAGTAGAGCGTGGGCTCGTGACCGTCGCCGACCGGCTCCAGCACGAGCACCGCGTCGGGTTCCCGGTCCGCCCCCAGGCCGGTGAGCCAGGCGAAGGCCGAGTGCGGGCGGAACCGGAAGTCGGTGTCATTGGCACGGACCTTCAACGGGCCTGCCGGGATCACCAGCCGGTCACCGGTGAAGAGCTCGGAGACCCGTACCCGCCGGGCCGGGGTGAACTCCGAGGCAGGCAGTGGGGTGATCGACGAGGAGTCGTAGTCGGCCCAGCCGGTGGGGATGAAGGCCTTGAACGCATCGGAGAACCGAGGCGTCCGGTTCGGCTGATCTGTCTGTTCCTGGTCGTTCATCCTCAATCTCTCCTCAACCCGGTGACAGCTGCCACCATGACGGCTCGGTGTCGCCACCCGACCATTCGATCATAGGTCGCCGATCGGTGGCAGGCTGGTGGCAGAGGGCCGCGAGGCCGGTGAGGAGTGAGGGACGAGCGATGGCGGAGATCTATCTGCTGCGGCACGGTGAGACCGAGTGGAGCCGCGAGGGTCGACACACCTCGTTCACCGATCTGCCGTTGACCCCGGCCGGGGAGGTGCAGGCCGGTGCACTGGTGGACAGGCTTTCCGGCATCGACTTCGACCAGGTGCTGGTCTCGCCACGCCTGCGCGCCCGTCGTACCGCCGAACTGGCCGGACTGACCGGCACGGTGAGTGAGGACCTGGTCGAGTGGGACTACGGCGACTACGAGGGCATCACCAGCGCACAGATCCACGTCCACGACCCCGGCTGGGTGATCTGGACCGGTCGTACCCCCGGTGGCGAGACGCCGGAGCAGGTACGTATCCGCTGCCGCAGGCTGATCGAGCAGGTGGAGTCCTTGGGGGCACAGCGGGTGGCGCTGGTCGCCCACGGCCACATCCTGCGGGCGTTGACCCTGGTCTGGCTGGATCTGGACTTCGCCGACGGGGAGAAGTTCCCGCTGGACACCGGTGCGATCAGCGTGCTCGGGCACAATCGCGGCGAATTGGCCATGCTGCGATGGAACAGCTGAAACCTGTACCCGGCCGGCGGGTCGGGACGCATTAGGATCAAACGTCAGTGCGGCCGTGCCCGCGGCCCACAATGCATGGAGGTAGTGACATCAAAGCCGATCCCGTCGACCAGCGTCGACTGCTCGACCTGCAGGCCGTCGACACCGAGACCGCCCGATTGCAGCATCGGCGGCGGTCCCTGCCCGAGCATGTCGACATCGCCCAGGGCAAACAGCAGCGCCTGGCGGTGATGGAGGAACTGGTCGAGAACGAGACCTTGGTCTCCGACCTCGAACGGGCCCAGCGCAAGGCCGAGGCCGATCTGGAGCCGGTACGCCAACGGCGGGTACGCGATCAGGAGCGGATCGACGGCGGAGCGGTGACCGACCCGAAACAACTCTCGGCACTGATCGACGAGGTCGAACACCTCGGTCGGCGGATCGGTGAGTTGGAGGATGCCGAACTCGAGTTGATGGGTGAGCTGGAGGAGGCGCAGGCGGTGGTCCAGCGACTGTCGGCGAAGAAGGCCGAGCTGGAGACCCAGTTGCGTTCCTGGATGGCCAGCCGGGACAAGCAGGTGGCTTCGCTGGACACCGAGCTCAAGGCCCAGGCCGAGGAGCGCGAGGGACTGCTCGCGGTACTGCCGCCGGACCTGGTCGCCAGCTACGAGAAGGTACGCAACAGCCATGACGGTTTCGGTGCCGCCGTCCTGCAGCACGGTCGCTGCAGTGGTTGTCGGCTGGATGCCAATGCTGCCGATCTTCGTGCCTATGCCGCCGCGCCGGCCGATCAGGTGATTCGCTGTGAGGAGTGCGGGCGGATCCTCGTCCGGACCGAGAACTCCGGACTCTGAGGGCCCCATGCCGACCCGTGCCTTTGCCCTGACCGACGATGCCCCGGCCGAACTCACCGAGGGTCTGAGTCGGCTGCAGGAGGAGGTGGGACTCAGCGAGGATTTCAGCGAGGCCGCCGAGGAGGAGGCCTTCGCCACCTGCGGTGAGCCGCGGTTGCCGGCGGCGGATCTGACCGCCATCGACTTCTTCGCCATCGACCCGCCCGGCGCCCGTGACATCGACCAGATCATGGAGTTGTCCCGGGACGGCTCGGGTTATCTCGTCCGGTACGCCATCGCCGACCTCACCGCCTTCCTCACTCCCGGTGGTCCGATCGACCAGGAGGCCCACCAGCGGGGACAGACGTTCTATGCGCCGAATCGGCGGTTCCCGCTGCACCCGCCGGTGTTGTCGGAGGGCGCAGCGAGTCTGCATGCCGGACAGACCCGGCCGGCCTACGTCTGGCAGATGCGGCTGGGCAGGGACGGTGAGGTGATCGATGTCGATCTCGGCCGGGCGATCGTCCGCAGCCGCGCCCAGCTGACCTATGCCCAGGCGCAGGAGCAGTTGGACTCCAAGCGGGCCGATCCGCAGCTCGAACTGCTACGGGAGATCGGCACCAAGCGGCTCGGGGTGGAGATCGCTCGCGGCGGGGTGTCGCTGAACCTGCCCGCCCAGGAGGTCGAGGTGGTCGACGACGAATGGCGCCTGGTCTTCCGGGCCGCCCGCGAGGTGGAGGACTGGAACGCCCAGATCTCCTTGCTGACCGGGATCTGCGCGGCGAACATCATGCTGGATGCGAAGGTCGGCATCGTCCGTACCCTGCCCGCGGCCACCGCGCAGGCCACGGACCGGTTGCGGGTGATCGCCGAGGCGCTCGGACAGTCCTGGCCGCGTGACCTGGGCTACCCCGACTTCGTCCGCAGTATCGATCCGACCACCCCGCGCGGGGTGGCGATGATGTATGCCTGCACCGCGCTGTTCCGGGGTGCCGACTATGCGGCCTTCGACGGTGAACTCCCCGAGGAGACCGAGCACGCCGCACTGGCCACACCGTATGCACACACGACTGCGCCGCTGCGCCGCCTGGTGGACCGCTACAGCCTCGCCTGCTGCACCGCGATCGTCGCCGGCGAGGAGGTGCCGGACTGGGTACGCCAGGCGCTGCCCGATCTGCCGGCCGAGATGAAGGCCTCCTCCCAGCGGGCCAGCAGGTTCGAACGCGGGATCCTCGACCTGGTGGAGGCGCTGGCGCTGAGTCCGCACGTCGGACAGCAGTTCGAGGGCACCGTCGTCGAGGTCGACCCGGACAAGCCCGAACGAGGCGGCCTGCTGCTGGACGCCCTGGCGGTCGAGGCGCCGGTGAGCGGGCCCGGACTGGTGGCCGGGGAACGGGTGAAGGCCACCCTGGAAATGGCCGATGTGGTCGAGGGCAAGGTGCGGTTCACCGTCTGAGGGGGGCCACAGCGGGTCCTGCAGTGGCTCAGTTCGGAGTCCAGATGACGTTGTTGACCCGAACGTCGACGTCTCCCTGAGCGGGTTGCACGATCGCATCGATGCTGACCGTGATCGTTTCCTCGACCGTTTCGTCGCCACTGAAGCTGGACTGGACGTAGGAGACCGATACGGTGGCCTCACCGCTGAAGAAACTCCCGGTCGAGTCCTCCGGTGACAGGGCCATGGAGGGCGGGGAGTCCACCGTCCACTCCGGTTCGCCTTCCGGATAGTAGTAGCCGGGAACCGAGTTGCCGCCGTAGGTGCAGTTGGAGGAGTAGGTCGCCTGAGAATCCCTGTCCTCACCGGTTCGCAGGCACTCCTCCAACCAGTCACCGACCTCGGCGTTCACCGCGTCCACCAATTGCTGGTTCGGCGTGTAGCTGAACTGCACGACCTCCTCAACGGGGTCGTCGTGGCCCTCGGTCATGGGAAGCACCACACCCTGCTGCGGTTCGGGCGGGTCGTAGTACTCCACAGGTCCCGGGTCCACGGTGTAGATGCCCGGGTATGCCACGGACCCGGGCACTGTGTAGTCACTGTCGGGGAGGATCACGTCGACGTCGACACCGTCGACCGACGCAGTGCCGGGAGAGACCACCATCAGATAACCGGTCAGCGGCGTGATAACCCGCCACCGATCGAAGAGACCGAAGTCCTTTCCGTCTGCGATCACCGTCAGCGAAGCCTGTTCGGATCGGCCACCGAGACCGTAGTCGATCAGCACCGAATGGGAATCGTCGTCACCAAGTGAGGTGGCCGGCCGTGCCCGGACGTTGTCGATCCGGGTCGCTGCCGCCAAGACTTCGTCGGTGAGCAGACCTCGCTCGGCGTCCGGTACGTCGGGTGGTACGAGCGCGTTGGCGGCTTCGGCGTTCCCGTCGGCGATCAGCTGGACGTACTGCTCGGCGGCGGCCTCCGGGGTACGTGTCGAGTTGATCACCGCCACCACGACCGCTGCCAGAACCACCACCGCGACCAGGGCGCCGCCGAGGCCCAATACAAGTTTGGCCGTTCGTCGGGCCTGCGGGCTCATCGCCGGAACCGGCGGACCGGCGGGGTCCGGTTGTGAGGTGTGGCCGTCCGGGAGATTGCCGGCCGGGCCGGGTAGTGCCGTCCCCGGCGGCGGTTCGGCTGCACCGGGTTGCGGTGTCGCACCGGGCGCTGGGCCCACCGGGTGATCGGTCACACCGAACTGCGACATCTGGTGGTCGATCTCGGCAGATTCGTCGGGGCCCGTCGAGGTGTCTGCTGTCCAGCCCGTGTGGGTTGTCGATTGGGTCGGGGCATTCGGATGGTTCGAACCCGGCGGCGCGGAGGCACTTCGCCCGGCCAGAGCACTGGCGAGACCCGGGGCGACCCCATAGGCGAGCGTCGGTAGGAACCGGGCGCCGACTTCGACTGCCAGTGCCCACAGCCCGGCGACCAGGAAGGTGAAGGTCGCCGGCCCAAGGTGAACGCCCCCGTCACCCTCTGCCGAACTGCCACCCATGGTCAGGTCGCCGCCGATCGTCAAACGCGCTGAGGAAATCAGCTGCAGGACCAACCAGATGGCTGCCCAGAGCACCGGCAGCTGCCAGGCTCGTGCCCACGATGAGCGCTCACTGGGTGGCCGCCGCAGACCGATTCGAAGGCTGGCGAGCGCGAGGGTCAACAACAGGACCAGTGTGCCCAGCCAGATCCATCCGCTGGACTCGCTGCCGAGTACGCCGAAGGAACCGCTGCCCTGACCCGTCGATACACCGAAGAACCCAGTCGTCCACTGCACGCTCGACAATTGGGCCACTGCGAGCATCGCGACCAGGCCGTTGACCGCATAGCTGCATGCCAGGGCGATGATCAACAACCCGGCGCGAACGCTGCCTGCGGATTCGGAATCGCTGCCGATGCTTCCGGTCGGATCGATCGAGGACATCCCATCGGATCCACCGATGATCATTCGGATGATCAACCCGACCGTGATCACGGCTCCTGCAGCCAGGTAGGCAAGGGCCAGCACACCGACCTCCCCCAGCAGACGCGGGCGATTGGCGTCCCGCCTGATTCGCGGGAGGGTTCCGGAGGCCGGCGGTGCGCTGCCCAGCGTGGTACCCACGAAGTGACAGATGCCGACCAGGAGGAAGGCCTGGAATGCGGCCGGCAGCAAACCGATCGAGAAACCGGTACCGGTGGAGGAATTGATGCACAAGGTCACGATCAACGGCAGCGCGATCGCGGCGAAACCCCCGGCGACGATGGACTGGATCACGCGCGGCAGCACCTGCGCAGTGCCGAAGCCGCGATTGCGGCCGATCACCGCTGCGAGGACACAGCAGATGGCCACGAGCAGGGTCAGCGTCACCGGACGCAGTCTGAGCTCACCGCTGAACTCCCCGAACAAACTCACGGCGAGCTCGAGCGGTGCGCCGAAGATCTGCGCGAGCGTGGTACCGACCACCAGCTCCGGTCCGATCGACACCCCCAGATCCATGGCCGAGTCGAACTCATCGACGGCGCCTGAAGCGAGCAACCCGATGATCAGACTGAGGCCGAAGGCGATGCCGATCGTGACACCGGCGGTGAGTGCGGCCCCGCCCAGAACTGCCCGCCAGTTCATCCCGGCCAGACTCCCACTACCCGCCGCTACCGATGCAGGCCACTTCGCCGAGGGCCCGGCCGATGGCGATCCGGTGCCCGGTCCGGCGTCGAGTTGAGGTCCCTGTGGTTCCGACAAATCCGGCCGAGGGTGGTTGGTGCCCGATGACTGACCAGGTGGTGCAGAGGGTTGCCACTCAGCGGTCGGACCCGGGGAGTCGGCTGCAGCGGAGGAGAGTCGCTGACCCGGCACGGCCCCGGGCGCTGGTGCGGGTGCGGGTGCCGGAGTCTGTTGCTCCTCGGCCGCCCCTTCTCCGACCGACCCGGTTCCCTCGGGCCCGGCTGCAGTCCGGAACGAACCGGTGGACGGTGCGCTGAAATCCGGCCGCGATCCGCCGACCGTCCCGTTCGACGGTGGTGGTGACCCCTGCGGTTCGGCTGGCGTGTTCTGATGCTTGGCGTGATCTTCGTCGGACATACCGAATCTCCTCGTCGAGAGGCCCCCCGGCCAGTTGAACCCTGACACAGGACCCGGTCGGATGGGAACGGAACCGGCAGCTTCCCGATGAGGCTGGTGAGAAGGACGAGCCGGCCGGTAAGCCGGATTCTGTCGAAGGATGATCATCCATCTGCGACGACTGTTGCCAGTCGCCTGGTGCAACCTACCCGGCTGCTCGGGCGAGCAGCCCTCTGACGCAGCCTGTCTGGTCTTGCTCCGGGTGGGGTTTGCCTGGCCACCCCGGTCACCCGGGGTGCCGGTGGTCTCTTACACCGCCGTTTCACCCTTGCCCCCACGAGGAGGGCGGTCTGTTCTCTGTGGCACTGTCCCGCGGGTCGCCCCGGGTGGGTGTTACCCACCACCCTGCTCTGCGGAGTCCGGACTTTCCTCGGTGCGAGCACCGCGATCATCTGGCCGACTCGTCCGCGCCCAGCATAGCGCCACGATCCGGCCGACTTCGGTGCCGATCGCCCCTACGGCCCGCGCGCAGCCCTGCTGCCGGACACAGGATGGGTTCCATCGGGCCCGGGTGTTCGGCCCTGCCTGACGTTCCGCCGCGGAGCCGGGTACGGCAGAATCGGAGGCATGAGTGACAGTGGTGGACCTTGGTACTACAACCTCAACACCAAGCAGGTCGTCCCCGAAGGAGCGGACAAGGCCGAGAACCTGCTCGGCCCGTACCCGACCCGGGAGGATGCCGAGCGGGCGCTGGCGAAGGTCGAGGAGCGCAACGAGGCCTGGGACAACGATCCGGATTGGAACGACGACGTCGACGAGAAGCAGAACTGACCCGCTGCTGCCGGCTGATTCCCCGGAGCCGGTCGGCGGCTCCGGGGTGACAGACTGACCCCATGGACTTCCACGCGGCCAGCGCCCATGGCTTCGCCCGAGTGGCGGCCTGTGCCACACCGACGGCGATCGCCGACCCGGACACGAACGCCGAGATGATCATCTCCCAGGCGCGGTTGTGCCACGACCAGGGGGCAGTGCTCGCAGTCTTCCCGGAGCTGTCGCTGACCGGGTACGCGATCGATGACCTGCACCTGCAGGATGCGGTCCTGCAGGCAGCCGAGCGAGGTCTGCAGACGATCACCGAGGCGAGCCGCGACCTGCGTCCGCTGCTGGTGGTCGGCGCCCCACTGCGCCACGGGAACCGGTTGTTCAACTGTGCGGTGGTGATCCATCGGGGCAAGCTGCTCGGGGCGGTACCGAAGTCCTATCTGCCGAACTACCGCGAGTTCTACGAGAAGCGGCATTTCGCGCTCGGCGACAACCAGCGCGGCGGCACGATCATGATCAACGGAATCGGTGTCCCGTTCGGTGTCGACCTGTTGTTCCGGGCCACCGACATCGACGGGTTCGTGCTGGGCATCGAGATCTGCGAGGACATGTGGGTGCCAGTGCCGCCGTCGTCGATGGCGGCGCTGGCCGGGGCGACGATCCTGGCGAACCTGTCCGGCAGCCCGATCACCGTCGGCCGGGCCCGGGACCGGCACCTGTTGTGCGAGGCACAGTCCTCCCGCAGCCTGGCGGCCTACCTGTATGCCGCGACCGGTCAGGGGGAGTCGACGACCGACCTGTCCTGGGACGGGATGACCATGGTCTACGAATGCGGCACCCTGCTGGGCGAGACCGACCGATTCCCCGACGGCCCGCGGCGGACCGTGGTCGATGTCGATCTTGACCGGATCCGGCAGGACCGGATCCGCGATGGCTCCATCGGCGACAACGCCCGCACCTTCGCAGCCGATGTTGCCGACGGCGGCTACCGCTGGATCGACTTCCCCGCCGAGCCGGCGGCCGGCACCAGCGACCTGTTGCGGAAGCTTGATCGTTTCCCGTTCGTACCCGATGATCCGGACCTGCTGGCCCAGGACTGTTTCGAGGCCTACAACATCCAGGTCTCGGCGCTGATCCAGCGGCTCAGTGCGATCGGCCAGCCGAAGATCGTGATCGGCGTCTCCGGCGGCCTGGACTCCACCCATGCGCTCGTGGTGGCCGCTCGGGCGATGGACCAGTTGCAGCGCCCGCGTACCGACATCCTCGCCTACACGATGCCCGGTTTCGCGACCAGCGACGAGACCAAGCACAATGCGATCGCGTTGTCCCACGCCCTGGGGGTGGAGTTCAACGAACTGGACATCCGGCCCGCAGCCGAGCAGATGCTGGCCGATCTCGATCATCCCTATGCCGAGGGCGAACCGGTCTACGACACGACCTTCGAGAACGTGCAGGCCGGGCTCCGTTACGACTACCTGTTCCGGATCGCCAACCATCGCGGCGGGATCGTGCTCGGGACCGGTGACATGTCGGAACTGGCGCTGGGCTGGTGCACCTACGGCGTGGGTGATCACATGTCGCACTACGGGGTGAACTCCGGGGTGCCGAAGACGATGATCCAGCACCTGATCCGCTGGGTCGTCGATCATGACCTGTTCGGGGCCGAGACCGGTGCCATCCTCACCTCGATCCTGGACACCGAGATCAGCCCGGAGCTCGTACCGGGGGAGACGCCGCAGTCGACCGAGGCCGCGATCGGCCCGTACGCCTTGCAGGACTTCACCCTCTACCACGTACTGCGGTACGGGTTCCTGCCGTCGAAGATCGCCTTCCTGGCCGCACATGCCTGGTCCGATGCAAGCACCGGACAGTGGCCGCCGAACTTTCCCGAGGCGAAGAAGGTGGCCTACGACCTGGCGACCATCCGGCATTGGCTGGAGGTCTTCCTCACCCGGTTCTTCGCGTTCAGCCAGTTCAAGCGGTCGGCCCTGCCGAATGGCCCGAAGGTGGTTGCCGGAGGCTCGGTGTCGCCGCGTGGCGACTGGCGGGCCCCGTCGGACGGCAATGCCAAGGTGTGGTTGGCTGATCTGCAGAACGTGCCGGAATCCTGATCCGGCTCCGGTGCGTACCGGATCGGCGAGCAGTCCGGGATGGACCGGTCCTGAGTAGGTAGTCCGAACCGCCTGATGTAACACACCCGTAACACGTCGAAAGGCAGACTTGGCCCATGGACAAGCAGACCGAGTTCGTGCTCCGCGGCGTCGAGGAACGCGACATTCGTTTCGTGCGCCTCTGGTTCACCGACGTGCTCGGTTTCCTCAAGTCCGTGGCGATCGCCCCGGCCGAACTCGAGGGGGCATTCGCCGAAGGAATCGGCTTCGACGGATCGGCCATCGAGGGCCTGGCTCGGGTCCACGAATCCGACATGGTCGCCCAGCCCGATCCCACCACCTTCCAGGTGCTGCCCTGGCGTGGGTCGGAATCGGGTACGGCCCGGATCTTCTGCGATGTGAAACTGCCCGACGGATCGCCCAGCTACGCCGATCCGCGCTACGTGCTGAAGCGCGCGCTGCGGAAGGCAGGCGACCTCGGGTTCACCTTCTACACCCACCCCGAGATCGAGTTCTTCCTGATGAAGGAGGGGTTCGCCCCCGGTGTCGAGCCCACACCGGTCGACCAGTCGGGCTTCTTCGACCACACCGTCACCGGGCCCGACTCCGACTTCCGGCGTGATGCCATCACCTACCTGGAGCAGATGGGGATCTCGGTCGAGTTCTCCCATCACGAGGGCGCTCCCGGGCAGCAGGAGATCGACCTGCGGTACGCCGATGCGCTGTCGATGGCCGACAACATCCAGACCTTCCGGGTGGTCATCCGGGAGGTCGCCCGCGGTCACGGCATCCACGCCACCTTCATGCCGAAGCCGCTGAGCAACTACCCGGGTTCGGGGATGCACACCCACATGTCGTTGTTCGCCGGTGACGAGAACGCCTTCTACGATGCGGCCGACGAATACCACATGTCGACCATCGCGAAACAGTTCACCGCCGGGGTGCTGCGGCACTCCCGGGAGATCAGCGCGGTGACCAACCAGTTCGTCAACTCCTACAAGCGACTCGCCGGTTACACCGAGGCGCCGAGCTTCGTCAGCTGGGGGCGCAACAACCGTTCGGCGCTGATCCGGATCCCGGGATACAAACCCCACAAGGGATCCTCGGCCCGGATCGAGGTGCGCTCGATCGACTCCGCGGCGAATCCGTACCTGGCCTATGCGTTGGTGCTGCGGGCCGGACTGGCTGGGATCGAGGGGGAGTACGAACTGCCGCCCGAGGCCGAGGACGACGTCTGGGCACTGACCGAGCGGGAACGGCGCAGCCTGGGCATCGAAGCCCTGCCGCGCAACCTGGACGAGGCGATCCGGGTGATGGAGCAGTCCGAACTGGCTGTCGACACGCTCGGTGAGCATGTCTTCGAGTACTTCCTGGCGAACAAGCGCAATGAGTTCGAGGACTACCGCTCGCGGGTGACCCCGTTCGAGCTGGAACGCCTGCTGCCGGTGCTCTGAGCCGATCGGCCGGGCCGAGCCGAGCCCGGGCAACAGGCAGGGCTCAGCGGCTCAGCGCTCTTCCGTACCGCTGACGGTGGGTGCATGAGGCTGCTCGGCGGTCGACGCCGGAGGGCGTTCGCCGTCGGCGGGCGGGTTCGTTGGCGTCTTGGTCTCTCCCGGTACGACCGGATGGCGGATGCCCGGGTGCCCTGCCGGGAGTGAGCGTCGCAGCACCCACCAGCTGCCGGCGACACAGGCGGCCACCAGCGGCCAGGTGAGGACCGCCCGAGCGATGCCCAGGGCCACCGGAAGGTTGGCCAGCCAGAGGGTGCCGAAGACCACGATGCGCACCATGTACTGCCCGACCCAGACCCAACTCGCCCGGTGATAGGCCCGGGACAGGGCCGGATCCTTGCGCCACTGCGGGCCCTGGCGCAGCAGCGATCCGACGATCAGGCCCAGCAGTGGACGGCGGATCACGATCGAGACCGACCAGGCCAGCGCCGAGGCGATGTTGCTGAGGATCTGCAGCAGGAAGAAGTCGGCCGCCCGCCCTGTCCGCAAGGCGATGATCGAGGCGATCGCCACCCCCAGCAGACCGAGCAGCACCGCCCGGGGTTTGCGGCCGCGATACAGCGCCCAGATCGCGATGGCCACGCCGAGCACGACCGCGGCGATGGCGCCGATCCCGACATTGCCGCCGGACAGGCCCCAGCCGATCAGGAAGGCCAAGGTCGGCAGGGTTGCCTCGACAGCGGCCCGCCGCCCACCGAGGATGCTCGCCAGGGAGTCGGCGTCACTCGGCTCGGTGCTGTTGCCCGTCGGCTGCTGGTTCACACCGATCATTCTCCCCGCTCCTGCCCCCAGGTCAAAGGTGAGCCTCACCATAGGCTCGCCGGGCGGCCCGTCGGATCACAGCAGCGGGAACATGGCCGAGATGTCGGCGTGGGCGCCGCTGGCCAGCAGACTCCCGGTGCTGCGCAATTCGTCGAAGGGGACCCGGCCGGTGGCCAGCCGGAGGAAGGCGACACCGTCGGTCTCCACCACATTCGGGGGCGTGCCGCGGGTGTGCACCGATCCCGGATCGGACGCGGCCCCGATCTGCACCGCGGCGAACGGGGGTACGCGAACCTCGACACTGCGGCCGGGGTTGCGTTCGGCCAGCACATGGCACAGCAGCCGGACCGTGTCGGCGAGTGCTGCGCGAGTGGGCCGGTCGGCGCCCCCTTGGGCGGTGGGCAGGTCCAGCTGGGCGAACACCCACTGCGCCGTGGCCAGGCGGAGCAGATCAGTCAGCGCCACCGCAGTCCGTCGCTCCCGTACCGCAACCGGCGGGTTCGGTTCGGACAACCGGTCCCAGATCTGGGCGATCGCATTGCGCAGGTCGGTCGACAGATCTGCCGCCGAGCCATGATCAGCCAGTTCGCGACGCAGTTCACGACGCCCGGTGTGGGCGATCTTCACGTAATCGGCCAGCGGCATCGGTCGTTCCGCGGTCGGTGCTGCCAAGGCGTCCAGCAGATCGGTGTGGATGACCAGCAACCCGGCGATGGCCTCGCAGATCGCCGGTGCCGACTCCGGCGCGGAGCGTGCGCATTCCTCCAGCTGTTCGAGAGCGGCCAACGCCTGGTCGTGCCAGGTACGGGCGGTTCTGTCCATGCGCGCTACGGGGGATCGGGTCACCGCTCGTACCGTACCTGCCATGAATCGACTGTAGGTGCCCGATCCTGTCGGCAGGCGTCGAGCAGGCGACGATTGGGTGAATCCGGGAAGTGCCGTGACCCGCACACCGGTGGCAGGTGGTCGCTGCCGGGGGTGGGTCGTTAGCATCGAGTCCATGGCCAGAGTCGACTCGATCGAAGGGAGATTGGCGCGCGGAGGGTTCCTCGACCCCGAAGCAGCGGTGACCGTCCTGAAACGCCTGCCGGTCGAGGCCGAGGACTGGTGGCTCGGCGAACTGGCCCGCGCCGGCGACCCGGACAAGGCCCTGGCACACCTCGAACGCCTGATCGCCCATGACAAGGACCTGGTGCACGAACTGTGCGCGGACAAGCCCTGGGCCAGGCGCCTGATCGCCTTGCTCGGTGCCAGCGACGGTGCGGCGAACGATCTGGCTGCCGGGCAGCCATGGCCCGAGGCGCTCGCGGGAGACTCCGAGGCGATGGGCCGACCGGCCTTCCTCGCGGCCCTGACCGAGGCGATCGGCAAGGAGACCACCCCGGTCGCGCGGGAGGATGCGCTGCGCGTGGCCTATCGGGTCGAGCAACTGCGCATCGCCGGCCGGGACCTGACCTCCGAGGACCCGCTGGCCGCCGAGGAGATCGCCGGTCGGGAACTGGCCGATCTGGCCGATGCCGCGGTGGAGGCCGCGTTCGGGCTGGCCCGGGAGGAGGTCGGACCGGCGGCACAGAACGTGCGACTGGGCATCGTCGCGCTCGGCAAGACCGGCGGTCAGGAACTCAACTACGTCAGCGATGTGGACGTGTTGTTCGTCGCCGAACCGGTCTCGGGCAGTCGAGGCGAACCGCTGGTCAGCAATGACAAGGCGCTGCAGATCGGCTCCAAGCTGGCCTCGGCGGTGATCCGCATCTGTTCGGCCAACTCCCGGGTCGGGCAGATCTTCCCGCTGGATGCCGCACTGCGCCCGGAGGGCAAGGCCGGACCCCTGGTCCGCACCATGGCGAGCCATCGTGCCTACTACGAGAGCTGGGCCAAGAACTGGGAGTTCCAGGCCATGCTGAAGGTCCGGGCGATGGCCGGCGACCTCGCCCTGGCCCAGGAGTTCGAGGACATGGTGCGCCCCCTGGTCTGGGCCGCCTCGGAACGGCCGGAGTTCCTCGCCGAACTGCGCGCCATGCGCCGGCGGGTCGTCGCCGAGATCCCGGCCAAGGAGCGGGAACGGGAGATCAAACTCGGTGCCGGCGGCCTGCGCGATGTCGAGTTCACGGTGCAGTTGCTGCAACTGGTGCACGGCCGGGCCGACGAACGGATCCGCTGGCGGGGGACGCTGCCGGCGCTGAACGCGCTGATCGAGTTCGGCTACGTCGGCCGGGAGGACGGGAACACCCTGGCCCAGGCGTACCGGTTCCTGCGGGCGTTGGAGCATCGGGTGCAGTTGGTCGGCCTGCGGCGGACGCATCTCGCGCCCGCCACCGAGGCCGGATGGCGCAGGGTCGGCCGGACACTGCGGTTGAGCGATCCCGCCGCCGAGGCCGAACATGCCTACCAGCGGACCAAGCGGCTGGTGCTCAGCCTGCACGAGCGGTTGTTCTACTCGCCGCTGCTGGAGGCGGTGGCCCGGATCCCGACGGCCGGACTGCGGTTGACGGCCAGCGCCGCCCGGCAGCGGCTGCGGGTACTGGGCTATGCCGATCCGGACGGGGCGTTGCGGCACATCGCGGCGCTCACCAACGGCTTGAGCCGCAAGGCCGAGATCAACCGGCAGCTGCTGCCGGCGATGCTCGGCTGGATGGCCGAAACGCCCTTCCCCGATCACGGTCTGTTGTCGTTCCGGCAGGTCTCGGAGGACCTCGGGAACTCCCAGTGGTACCTGCGGACACTGCGGGACGACGGTGTCACCGCGTACCGGCTGGCGACGGTGCTCGGGTCCTCGCGCTACCTGGTGGGTCTGTTGCGGCGGGACGCGAAGATCGTGCAGATGCTGGGTGACGACGAGGAACTCGTCCCCCGTGATCGGAACCAGCTCGACAGCCAGTTGTCGATCATCGGGCGGCGGCACCAGGACCCGGCGCAGGCGGTGCTGGCGTTTCGCGGGGCCCGACGCAAGGAGCTGTTCCGGATCGGGGCTGCCGACCTGCTCGGGCAGATCGATTCCTGGGCGGTTGCCCGCGCACTCTCGGACCTGACCGCGGCGACGATCCACGCCTCGTTGCAGGTGATCGTCGCCACACATCCCGAGGCGCCTTCGATCGCCGTGCTGGCCATGGGGCGATGGGGTGGCCGGGAGATGTCGTATGCCTCCGACGCCGATGCGGTGATCGTGATGGGCGAAGGTGGTGAAGCGGCCACCAAACAGGCCACTGCCGTGGTCAGCGAGTTGCGCCAGGCACTCGGCTCCGCCGGTCCCGAACCGGGTCTGGAGATCGATCTCGATCTTCGTCCCGATGGCAAGAGCGGACCGCTCGTGCGTTCGCTGGAGGCCTACCGTTCCTATTACGAGAAGCGCTCCGCACCGTGGGAGGCACAAGCCCTGGTCCGGGCTGATCTTGGTGCCGGTGATCAGGAACTGGCCGAGCGGACGTTGCGGGTGATGGACGCCCGGCGCTGGCCGGCTGGTGGCCTGAGCGCCGATGATCTTCGGCAGATCCGTCGGCTGAAGGACCGGATGGAAACCGAACGGCTACCGCGTGGTGACGACCCGAAGCGGCACCTGAAGTTGGGTCCGGGCGGCCTGTCGGACGTCGAGTGGGTGGTGCAGCTGGTGCAGTTGCAGCACGCTCACGACGTACCCGAGCTACGTACGCCGATGACCTTGCGGGCGCTGCGGATCGCCCGCGAGAAGGGTCTGGTCCCGGCGGCCGATGCGATGGTCCTGCGGGAGGCATGGATGCTCGCCGGCACGATCCGGAACAAGATCATGTTGGTCCGTGGGCGGCGGGGTGACGTGCTGCCGTCGGATCCGGTGGAGCTGGCCGCGGTGGCCGAGCTGATGGGGATGGACGGGTCCAGTCACCTGGTGGAGCACTGGGCGAAGGTGGCCCGTCGGTCGCGGAGGGTGTTCGAGCGACTGTTCTACGGCGAGGCCTGATCGGACAGCTGTCGCGGGCGTGAGGGTATGGAGCTCGCTGCTCGGTCGCGGCAGCTGTGCCGCGCCCGGGAGGTGGTTGGTGTGCGGGGTTCCCCGTCCCACCCGAGCGGCTGGGCTCGATCAGCCCCGGGCGGCCCGACGCTCGGCCGCCTCGACGCAGTTGCGGAACAACATCGCGATCGTGGTCGGTCCCACGCCACCGATCCGCGGGGTGATCGCGCCGGCGACCTCGGCGACGGATTCGTCGACATCGGGCAGCAACTTGCGACCCTCGTAGCGGACCCCGCCGCCGACCACCACGGCACCGGGCCGGACGTGCTCGGGCTGCAGGATGCCGGGAACCCCGGCGGCGGCGATCACGATCTCGGCGCGCTGGGTGTAGCGGGGCCAGTCCGGCACACCGGTGTGGACGACGGTGACTGCGGCATTGGCGGTCGGCCGCTTCTGGGACAACAACAGCGCCAGGGGACGACCCAAGGTCGTACCGCGCCCGAGGATGCACACCTCGCGTCCGGCGATCTCGATCCCGTGGTAGGCCAACAAGGCTTCGATGCCGGCAGGGGTGCAGGGAACCGGCCCGGGCATACCGAGGGCCAGGCGACCCATGTTCACCGGATGCAGCCCGTCGACATCCTTGTCCGGATCGAGGGTCAGCATCGCCGCCTCGAAGTCGATCTGCGGCGGCGTCGGATGCTGGATCAGCACACCGGTCACCTCGTCATCGGTGTTCAGCGCGGCGATCGCATCGAGAACCTCGGACTGCGTGGCGGCATCATCGAGGTGGATGTGCGGGGCGGTCATCCCGAGTTCTTCGGCCTTGTCGATCTTCATCCGGATGTAACCGGCCGAGGCGCCGTCGGAGCCGACCAGGATCGTACCCAGCCCGACCGATCGGCCTGCTTCCCGTAGGCGGTTGATCCGGGGCCGCAGATCGTTGAACACGGCCTCGGCGACGGGCTTTCCGGAGATCAGCTGAGCAGTCATCGCTGCCATCGTAGTGGTCGTGTGCCGGCACCGCGGTCCCCGGTCGGATCGAGGGTCGATGCAGCGACGCGGTGCGCACCCACCCAGACAAACGTCACATTCGATCGCGGTTTCGGTGCGACACGCCGCCGATTCGGTGTGTCGGGTGGATCGAGTGTGACGTTTGTTTGGTTGCGGGGTCAGCGATCCTTGCGGCGGCCGGTACGGGCAGCGCGGGCCAGCAGCCGGTCCGGGATCAGCCGACTGACTGCCACGATGGCCTTGTAGCGCTTGCTGGGGATGCTCACCGACCTGCCGGCCTGCGCATCGGCCAACGACTCCTTCACCACCCGTTCGGCATCCAGCCACAACCACTCCGAGATGCCTTCCTCGCCGGGCGGCAGGCCGAGGCGCTCGTGGAAACTCGTATGGGTGAACCCCGGGCAGACGGCGGTGACGGTGATCCCGCGGTCGGCGTACTCGATGTTCGCCCAGCGGCTGAAGTTGATCAGCCAGATCTTGCAGGCGGAATAGGTCGACCTGGGCAGGAATGCGGCGACCGAGGACAGGTTGAGGATTCGTCCACGGCGGCGTTCGATCAGCCCCGGCAACACGGCATGGGTGAGGCGCAGCGGGACTTCGTTGTGGATCCGCAGATGGCGCACCTCGTCATCGACGTCATTGGTCTCGAACGACAGCCCCATGCCGAAGCCGGCATTGTTGATCAACAGGTCCACCGGCTTCGTCCGATCCTGCAGACGTTCCTCGACCTGTGCCAGATCCGCAGGATCCAGCAGGTCGGCGGGCAACACCTCGACCGAGACACCGTCCATGTCAGCGGCCACTCGGTGCAGTGCCTCCGCATCACGGGCCACCAGGACGAGATCGTGGTGGCGGGCGGCCAGCTGCCGGGCGTACTCGGCCCCCAGGCCGGTGCTGGCTCCGGTGATCAGTGCAGTGGACATGGCAACCCCCTTGTCGGTGGGGCCGACCCTAGCGGGATGATCTGGGTCATGAGTTCCCAGCCCCTGCCCGCCGGCAGTCGCCTGCCGGTGGTCGTCCTCGACATCGGAGGTGTGCTCGCCAGCAACGGCCTCGACTTCGACCGTCCGGATCTGCGACTGGCGCACTGCGATCTCGATGAGCTCAAGCACGCCTACTGGCGGTATCGCGACGCCTACGATCTCGGCGGGCCCGACGAGACCTACTGGGATGCGGTGGTCGCCGATGCCCTCGGCCGTCCGAACCCCAAGTTGGCCGACCAGCTGGCCGAGGCCGATGCCGACCAATGGGTCACCGCGCTTCCCGGGGCGAGCGAGATGGTGGCCGAGCTGATCGCTCGCGGGTACGAACTGTGGTTGCTGTCCAATGCTCCGCACCCGATGGTACGGACCGCGCGTGCGGCCGACTGGTCGAAACCCTTCAGCGGAGGCGTCTTCTCGGCCGAGGTGGGCCTGATGAAACCGGACCCGAGGATCTACCGGTTCACCTCCGAGCGGATCGGTGTCGACCCCTCACAGTTGATCTTCTTCGACGACCGACCGGCGAATGTCGAGGCAGCCAGGACGGCAGGCTGGCGAGCCGAACACTTCACCGGTGACCACAGCGCACTGCTGCACACCGTCGGCACCCCGCACCGCTGATCAGCATCGGGAACCGGGCAGCCACACCCCGAAGTGTCCGCCGGAGAGCCCCGGACAAAACGAACATGGCTGGCTCGGAGGGTGGTCACCCATCCCGGTTCAGCATCCGGCGGGTGCGCCGACGACCACCTGCACCCCTGCGGCGAAGCGGTACGGATTGGCTGAGATCAGGCCGCCGAAATGCTTGCGCAGACGGGAGATCTCGGCCCGGACGGTGATCGTCCGAGCCGGGTCGCCGAACAACAGCTGGGCTAGTTCGGCTGCCGAACACCCCTCGGGGTGGCGAGCCAGATGATCAAGGATCTGTGCATGGCGAGGTGACGGGTGATGGCTCCAACCGCCGATCCCGCCGCTGATGACGACACGGGGAACGGAACTGTGCAGACTCAACTCGATCATGGTCTCGTCAGGTTCCCCGGTGCTGAGGCGTACCAGCCAACCGCCACCGGGCAGTGGATCGAGCTCGCAGGTGCCCAGGTCGCTGAGCCAGGACCGTCCGGGTGCGGGGCTCGACGGCAAGCGCACGCGTTCCCTGGGCGCCACGGCATCCACTGCCGCCACCCACCCGTGGGGGTCGACCGCCAAGGCGGGGACCCCGGCTCGCGCCATGATCGGCGCAGCCACCGATCGCAACCGATCCAGCTCGTCGCGGTGGCGTTCACGCAGTTGCGCCTCGGCCAGCCGGGCGACCGTACCGACCAGCGCCAAGGTGGTCGAGTTGATCGTGGGTGCCGGGCCACTGACATCGACCACACCCAGTGCAGAACCGGTACGCGGGTCGCGGATCGGGGCGCCGGTACAGGTCCAGGCGTGATGGCTGCGGACGAAGTGCTCGGCGGAGAACACCTGTACCGCGCGTCCGGAGGCCAGTGCCGTACCGATCGCGTTCGTACCCACCGAGGCCTCGGCCCAGCTCGCACCCTCGACGAATCCGAGTGCATCGGCGCGACGCAACACCGGCCGGGAACCGCTGCGCCACAACACCCGGCCGTCGGCGTCGGCGATCACCATGATGTTGTCACCGGTACCGGTGAGTGCCTCCAGCTCGGAGGTCAGCGCCGACAGCACTGGTGACAGACCGCTGTCGCTGCGCCGCTGCGGCAGATCCGTTGGATCGACGACCGACGGCAGGGCCACATCCGGATCGACCCCGGCCGAGCGCACCCGCAGCCAGGACTCACCGATCACCGATCGCGGACGGGCCGGCAAGGGGTCACCGGCCATGGCCGCCTCGTGCACCGCACGCAGGACCGCCGCGAAGGCGCGGGGATCATCCCCCGGAGCCACCGCGGGCTCCGCTGCCTCGCGTTCCGACGGCTTCGTCATCTCCTCGATTGTGCACTGGGTCACAAGATCAGGCAATGACGCAACCCGTTGCAACCCTTGTCCGGCACCCCGCGTGGCCTGTGTGCTGTCAGTCACATCCGCCCGCCACTGGCGGGCGGAGGTCAGGGACGACCACGCAGTACGAGGCCTGCAGGGCGTCGGGAGAACCGGCGTCGGCACGGCGCCGGAGAAGGAGACAATGATGACTCAGACCGCACCCGCCCCCACCGCGACGAGCGGTGATCCGCACCAACGGATCGAGGACTGGCTCAGCCGGTTCGAGGCCGCGCTGGCCCGGCGCGACATCGATGGTGCGACCGCCCTCTTCGCCACCGACTGTTTCTGGCGGGACCTGGTGGCCTTCACCTGGAACCTGAAGACGGTGGAGGGCCACGACGGCGTCGCCGCGATGCTCCACGCCCGGTTGGCCGGCACCGACCCGTCGGGTTTCTCCACCACGGACCCGGCAACCGATGAGGACGGTGTGGCGAGCGCTTTCATCGCCTTCGAGACCGCGGTCGGTCGAGGCTCGGGGCACCTGCGGCTGCGTCGCGATCCCGACACCGGCGAGGACCGGGCCTGGACCATCCTCACCACCCTGCAGGAGTTGAAGGGCCACGAGGAACCCACCGGTCGCCGTCGGGTCCTCGGCGCCGTCCACGGTTCCGATCCCGACCAGCGCTCCTGGGCGGAGAAGCGGGCTGCGGAGGAGGACGAACTCGGGCGCAGCGTCCAACCCCACGTCCTGGTGGTCGGCGGCGGGCAGGGCGGCATCGCGCTCGGAGCCCGTCTGCGCCAGCTCGGTGTGCCGTCGATCGTGATCGACCGGCATCAGCGGCCCGGGGACCAGTGGCGACAGCGTTACAAGTCGCTGTGTCTGCACGATCCGGTCTGGTACGACCACCTGCCGTACCTGCCCTTCCCGGCGAACTGGCCGGTGTTCGCGCCGAAGGACAAGATCGGCGACTGGCTGGAGTTCTACACCAAGGTGATGGAGGTGCCGTACTGGAGCTCGACCAGTTGCCTGTCCGCCAGCTACGACGCCGAAGCGGGACGATGGACCGTCGAGGTGGATCGGGACGGTGAGCGGCTGACCCTGCATCCGACCGAGTTGGTGCTGGCCACGGGGATGTCGGGCAAACCGAACATCCCGAAGTTCGAGGGCAGCGATGTCTTCGCCGGGGAACAGCACCACTCCAGCCAGCACCCCGGCCCGGACGGGTACGTCGGCAAGAAGGTGGTCGTGATCGGTGCAAACAATTCCGCACACGACATCTGCAAGGCGCTGGTGGAGAACGGTGTCGACACCACCATGGTGCAGCGTTCCTCCACCCACATCGTGCGCTCGGAGTCGTTGATGGAGATCGGGCTGGGAGCGCTCTACAGCGAACAGGCGGTGGCGAACGGGATGACCACCAACAGGGCCGATCTGACGTTCGCGTCGTTGCCATACCGGATCATGCACGAGTTCCAGATTCCCTTGTACAACGAGATCCGCGAACGCGATGCCGACTTCTACGCCCGGCTGGAAGCTGTCGGTTTCGATCTTGACTTCGGTGATGATGATTCGGGGCTGTTCCTGAAGTACCTGCGGCGCGGGTCGGGCTACTACATCGATGTCGGTGCCTGCGAACTGGTGGCGGACGGGACGATCAAGCTCGCCCACGGTGAGGTGGACCGGTTGACCGAGAACGCCGTGATCCTGGCCGACGGGACCGAACTGCCGGCCGATGTGGTGGTCTATGCCACCGGGTACGGATCGATGAACGGTTGGGCCGCCGACCTGATGGGCCAGGAGGTCGCCGACCGGGTCGGCAAGGTCTGGGGTCTCGGGTCCGACACCACCAAGGACCCCGGACCGTGGGAGGGCGAGCAGCGCAACATGTGGAAGCCGACCCAGCAGCCGGGGTTGTGGTTCCACGGCGGCAATCTGCACCAGTCCCGGCACTACTCGTTGTACCTGGCACTGCAGCTGAAGGCGCGGTACGAGAACATCCCGACCCCGGTCTATGGGTTGCAGGAGGTGCACCACCTGTCCTGAGTGACCGGTCGCCCGAGCACTGAGTGATTCCGGACTGCCGCGGTACCCGTGAGCCCGGGGGAGGGCCGCCGTGCACGAGGTCGGCCCAGCCCTTGTCTTCTTGCCGTGTCATCTCCCGCCCGCGTCCTCTCCCACCGCCTGTCGAGGTGCCGGCCAGGGGTGGGCGAACAGACGTGTCGGTGCGGTCCGGCAGACTCGGGTCATGAGCGAACTGCGCGACCGGGCCCTGCATCACCTGCGTGCGCTGACCGGCCGGCCGGAGGCCGAATTCCACCCCGGCCAGTTCGAGGCGATCGAGGCGCTGGTCGCCGACCACCGCCGAGCACTGGTGGTGCAGCGAACCGGGTGGGGCAAGTCGGCGGTCTACTTCATCTCGGCGCTGCTGCTGCGGGAACAGGCCGGTCGGGCGCGGCCCTCGCTGATCGTGTCCCCCTTGCTGTCGCTGATGCGTGATCAGGTCTCGGCGGCCGAGCGCGCCGGTGTGCGGGCGGCGAGTGTGAACTCCACGAACCCGGAGGAGTTCGAGGCGATCGGTGAACAACTGCGCGCCGGTGAGCTCGATGTCTTGTTGGTCTCACCCGAGCGGCTCACCAACGAGCGGTTCCGGGCCGAGCAATTGCCCTTCCTGCTGCGCAATGCGGGGATGTTGGTGATCGACGAGGCGCACTGCATCTCCGACTGGGGGCACGACTTCCGTCCCGACTACCGCCGGATCCGCGACCTGATCATGGAACTGCCGGCCGGGTTCCCGGTACTGGCCACGACCGCGACCGCCAATTCGCGGGTGGTCGACGATGTCGCCGAACAGCTCGCCGCCGGATTGGCCGACGGTCAACAGGTGTTCACCCTCCGCGGCCCGCTCGCCCGGGACTCGCTGCGCCTGGGTGTCCTGCGACTCGACAGCAACCGGCACCGTCTCGGATGGTTGCTGACCCATCTCGACGAACTGCCGGGCAGCGGAATCATCTACGCCCTGACGGTCTCGGCGGCAGAGGACACCGCTCGTACCCTGGCCGCCGCAGGGCTGGACGTGCGTGCCTACACCGGCAGGTCCGATCTCGCCGAGCGGCAGCAGGCCGAACAGGACCTGAAGGACAACAAGGTCAAGGCACTGGTGGCGACCTCCGCGCTCGGGATGGGATTCGACAAACCCGACCTCGGTTTCGTCGTGCACCTGGGCGCCCCGGGTTCACCGGTGGCCTACTACCAACAGGTCGGTCGGGCAGGCCGGGCGACGGATTCGGCCGATGTGATCCTGCTGCCCGGGCATGAGGACCGCGACATCTGGCGATGGTTCGCCACCTCCTCGATGCCCACCGAGAGGACCGCCGGAGCGGTCCTGGATGCGCTCACCGAGGAGAGCCCGCTGAGCGTTCCCGCGTTGGAGGCCCGGGTCGACATCAAACGCTCCAAACTCGATCTGTTGCTGAAGGTCCTGGCCGTCGACGGGGCAGTGGTGAAGGTCTCCGGCGGGTGGGCGCGAACGGCTGAGGAGTGGGTCTACGACGCCGAGCGGTACGACCGGATCGCCCGGGCCAGGGAGGCCGAACAGCAGGCGATGCTCGACTACGAGAACACCGACGGTTGCCGGATGGAGTTCCTCGCCCGGCAGCTGGACGATCCGCACGCGACGACCTGCGAGCGTTGCGACAACTGCACCCGCGCGGCCGGTCGACCGGCCTGGCTGCCCACCCAGGTGCCAGCAGGGGCAGGGGAGCAGGCAGCCGCGGCGTTGGACCAGCCGGGTGTGGTGATCGACCCCCGCGGTCAGTGGCCGCCCGGGCTCGACCGGTTCGGGATCGAGGCCAAGGGCAGGATCAGGACCGAACAGGCGGCTGCCCCGGGCCGGGTGCTGGCGCGGCTGAGCGATCTGGGCTGGGGGACGCCACTGCGTGAGCTGTTCACCACCGATGAGGCCGGTGTGCCGGTCGACGCCGAGGTGCCGCCGGCCCTGGCGAAGGGCTGTCTGCAGGTGCTCGCCGGATGGGACTGGGATCAGCGGCCGGTGGCCGTCGTCGCGATGCCGTCGCGGTCGCGGCCGCAACTGGTCCGGTCGCTGGCCGCCGGTCTGGCCAGGGCCGGCAACCTGGTGGATCTCGGTGATCTGGACCTGGTGGGGGAGTTGCCACCGAGCGGGTCCTCGGGCAACAGCGCCTGGCGGGTCGGCTCGGTCTGGCGGGCATTCGCCGCCGGGTCCGAGCTCGCTGCGCGGCTGCCGAATGCTCCCGGGCCGGTGCTGCTGGTCGACGACTACATCGACTCCCGGTGGACGATGACCGTCGCGGCGAAGGTGCTGCGGGAGGCCGGGGCGAGTGCCGTGCTGCCGTTCGCCCTGGCCCAGCGGGGCTGAGGTGCAGGATCGGATGCCGCGGCTCCGGCCTAGGATCGAGGAGTGAGCAACCACGAGACCTCTGAGACCAAGCCGGAAGTGATCACGCTGTTCGGCGCCACCGGTGACCTCGCCAAGCGGATGGTGCTGCCGGCGTTCTGGGAACTGCACACCCGGGGTCTGCTGCCGAGTGACTGGCGGTTGATCGGCAACGGCCGCGGTCAGGTCAGCGATGCGGACTTCCGTGAGCAGGTGAAGGAATCGTTGGCCGAGTTCGGCCCGGGTGAGGTGCCGACCAACCAGTGGGGGGAGTTCGCCTCCCGGCTCAGTTTTGCCGGTGGCGGGTTCAGCGTCGACGATCCCGGAGAACTGCCGGCGGCATTGGCCGAAGCGAGCGCGGAGCTGGGCGAGGAGGTGCAGCGGATCTTCTACATCGCCTTGCCGCCGGTCGCCTTCGAGCCGACGGTGAAGGCGCTCGGCGCCCACGACCTGATGCAATCGGCCCGGGTGATCTTCGAGAAGCCCTACGGTACGTCCCTGCAGAGCTTCTGTGCGCTGGACGAGCTCGTGCACTCGGTGCTGGAGGAGGAGCAGATCTATCGGATCGATCATTTCCTCGGCAAGGAGGCGGTGCAGAACCTGCATGTGCTGCGCTTCGTGAACCGGATGATCGGCAGCATCTGGTCCTGTGCAGCGATCGAGCAGGTGCAGATCGACGTACCGGAAACCTTGGGGGTCGCCGATCGCGCCGCCTTCTACGACGCCACCGGTGCCTTCCGGGACATGATCGCGACCCACCTGTTCCAGGTCGCGGCGGAAGTGGCGATGGAACCGCCGCTGTCCTTGGGCACCGAGGATCTGCAACGCGCCCGGGACCAGGTGTTGGCCAGGTTCCGGCCCTTGGATCCCGGGGAGGTGGTCTTCGGCCAGTTCGACGGTTACCGGGAGCTGCCGGAGGTCGCCGACGATTCGACCACCGACACCTTTGCCGCCGTCCGACTGTGGATCGACAGTGACCGCTGGCGCGGTGTGCCCTTCCTGCTCCGCAGCGGCAAACGCCTGCATCGCAGCCGGCAATTGCTGTCGCTGGTGTTGCGCGCAGCCCAGGGGCCGTTCCCCGAGGCCCGGCGTTCGGTGCTGCAGTTGTCGATGAGCGGCGCCGGTGAGCTGTCGGCCAGCTTGACCATGAAGAAGCCCGGCCCGGAGCTGGAACTGGTCACGGTGCCGATCGAACTCGACGTCACCGCCCTCGGTGGACCGTCGGATGAGTCGCTGCCGCCGTACGCGTCCTTGTTGCACGACGTGATCGTCGGTGACCGGTCGCTCTTCACCACCGGAGCCGGGTTGGAGCACGCCTGGTCGGTGGCGCAGCCGGTCCTGGACGATCCGCCTGAACCCCTGCCGTACGCACCGCAGTCCTGGGGGCCGAAGGCCGCCGACGAGCTCACCGATGGGGTGGGGTGGTTCACCCAGGCCTGAGGCCGGGCGACGAAAGCCGCCCGTACCGATGACGGTACGGGCGGCTGTGTGCTGTCGACCGGGCGAGGGTCGGTCAGAGACGCTCGATGATCAACGCCATTCCCTGGCCACCGCCGACGCACATGGTGATCAGGCCGGTGGTCTTGTCGTGCCACTCCAAGCTGTTCAACATCGTGTTCTGCAACCGGGCACCGGTCATCCCGAAGGGATGGCCGACGGCGATCGCGCCGCCGTTGACGTTCAACCTGTCCAGGTCGATCCCCAGCTCCTGGTAGGACGGGATCACCTGGGCAGCGAACGCCTCGTTGATCTCCACCAGGTCGATGTCGTCGATGGTCATCCCGGCGTAGCGCAACGCATTCCGGGTGGCCTCGATCGGGCCCAGTCCCATGATCTCCGGCGACAGGCCGGTGACACCGGTGGAGACGATCCGGGCCAGTGGCTTGAGGCCGAGCTCGGCAGCCTTGGTGTCGGAGGTGATGATCACTGCGGCCGCTCCGTCGTTCAACGGACAACAGTTGCCGGCGGTCACCGTACCGTCGGGGCGGAAGACCGGATCGAGTTGGCTGACCGCCTCATAGGTGACGCCGGCGCGAGGTCCGTCATCAGCCGAGACGACGGTGCCGTCCGGTGTCGTCACCGGGGTGATCTCCCGAGCCCAGAAGCCGTCGGCGATGGCCTTCTCGGCCAGGTTCTGCGAGCGGACACCGAACTCATCCATCTCCTTGCGGGAGATTCCGCGGGAGGTGACGATGTTCTCCGCGGTCTGGCCCATGGCGATGTAGACGTCGGGCAGCAGGCCGTCCTCGCGAGGATCGTGCCAGGTGGCATTCGACTCCGCGGTCTCCTTGGTCCGGGTCTGGGCATCGTCGAAACGCGGGTTCACGGTGTGCGGGAGGTGGTCGGAGGTGCCCTTGCCGAAACGGGAGACGGTCTCCACCCCGGCGGAGATGAAGATGTCGCCCTCGCCGGCCTTGATGGCGTGGAAGGCCATTCGGGTGGTCTGCACCGACGAGGAGCAGTACCGGGTGATCGTCGCCCCGGGGACCTGATCCATGCCAGCCAGGACCGAGACCACCCGGGCCATGTTGTTGCCCGACTCGCCACCCGGTAGACCGCAGCCGAGGAGCAGGTCGTCGATCGAGTTCGGATCGATCTGTGGCACCTTCTCCAGCGCCGCGGTGACGATCTGGGCGGTCAGATCGTCGGGTCGAAAGTCTTTCAACGATCCCTTGTTGGCCCGACCGATCGGCGAGCGGGCCGCGGAGACGATGACTGCTTCTGGCATGGCGGAAGTTCCTCCGGATTCAGCTGTCACACCCACGGGCACGACACAGGGCCTGCGGGCGGGCGCCTTCTGAGCGCTCGTTCAGTGTGGCACAGTCACCGGCGGAACCCGACAGGAGGTTCGTACCTGCGCGATTGTGTGAGATTCGTGCACAGGTACGGGGTGCCCCGTTAGGTTGGTTCGCAGTCTCCAACACAGTGGCTCAAGCAACTGGGCCGGTCGTACCGATGGCCGGCTGTGGAAGGTGAAGGATGACCAGACTGTTCAAGGGTGTCGACCCCGTTGTCTTCCTCGGCTCGGCCGTGATCATCGCCGTCTTCGTGGTCTGGGGGTTGGTACGTCCCGAAGGCCTCGGTGCGGTGATGGCGACTGCGATGACCTGGGTCAACGCCAACTTCAGTTGGGTCTTCGTGCTGGTGGCGACCGCCACCTTGATCTTCTGCCTGGTGCTGGTCCTGCACCCGTGGGGGCGGATCAAACTGGGGCCCGACGATTCCAAACCCGAGTTCCGTACCTTCTCCTGGGTGTCGATGATGTTCGCCGCCGGACTCGGCGCCGGGCTGCTGTTCTACGGCGTGTACGAGCCGGTCTACCACTGGGCCAACCCGCCTCATGGTGAGGCCGTGCCGCAGAGCACCGATGCCGCGCTGGTCGGGCTCCGCTACACCTACTTCCACTGGGGCTTCAACGGCTGGGCCATGTACGCATTGCTGGGCGGGGCGATGGCCTACTTCGCCTACCGCAAGGGGCTTCCCGTCCTGGTCAGTTCGGTCTTCACCCCGCTGCTCGGACCGAATGCCAGCAAGACGGTGCTCGGCCGGATCATCGACGGGTTGTCGATCGTCGCAACCCTGTTCGGCACCGCCACCGCCCTCGGCCTGAACGGCCTGCAGCTCAACGGCGGGCTGAACTACCTGTTCGGCGTCCCGATCCAGAACGGCATCGCCGTGGTGATCATTCTTGTCGTCACCACGCTGTTCGTGATCTCTGCGACCACCGGTGTGGAGAAGGGCATCAACTTCCTCGCCAACCTCGGCGCCGGGGCGACCATCGCGCTGTTCATCTTCTTCCTGGTCGCGGGCGGATCGACGGTACTGGTGCTGTCCCAGGGCATCCAGTCGATCGGCGAGTACGTACTGCAGGTGATCCCGATGTCGATGGAGATGGGCATCGGCGACGAGACCTGGATGGCCGGTTGGACCATCTTCTACTGGGCGTGGTGGATCTCCTGGGCGCCGTTCGTCGGCATGTTCGTGGCCCGGATCTCCCGTGGCCGCACGATCCGTGAGTTCATCATCGGCGTGGTTGCCGCGCCGACCGGCTTCGGATTCATCTGGTTCGCCGTCGTCGGCAGTGTCGGGATCAATCTGCAGGTCACCGGGCGATCCGACATCCTGGGCGTCCTCGACGACCCGCAGGTGTCGTTGTTCCAGGCATTGGATGCGTTGCCGTTGCCCATGATCAGTACCGCGGTCTGCATCGTTCTGATCGCTCTGTTCTTCATCAGTGGCGCCGATGCGGCATCGGTGGTGATGGCGACGATGGCTTCGAAGGGATCCATCGAACCCAGCCGGGTGGTGACGGTCGTCCTCGGCCTGCTGATGGGTGGTATCGCCTGTGCCATGCTGCTGGTCGGTGGACTGGAGGCTTTGCAACAGGCGGCGATCCTTGGTTCGGTCCCGTTCACCTTCGTGATGGTCGGTGTCGCCTGGTGCTGGGTGAAGGCATTGCGTGACGAGACCCGGGGTGGCGGTGGGCTCAATCGTGTCGAACCGGCCACGCAGGACAAGCGTGAGCCTGGCTCGGAGAAGTCTGCCGAGCCGGCGCGGACAGTCGGCAGGGCAGTCACCGATCCACCGGCGACGGCCGGCGAAGCGTAGTTCGCACCGCACGAGGAGAGGAAGATCAACATGGCGGATGGGCCCTTCGACGGAGTGCGAGACTTCGTCAGCGAGGTGAATCGGATGCGTACCTTCGGGGTGCATGGCCAGGAGTCGTATCCGGAGGTGGCCGAGCGGACCCACGCCTCGGCGTGGGTGCCGGTGACCGACATCCTGGCCAGCGGTGACGACCTGGTGATCCGGGTCGAGTTGCCCGGGGTCGAGCCCGACGATGTCGACCTGCGGTTGACCCGTGGCACGCTCACGGTCTCCGGCAAGCGGGAGTCCGCTCTGGCCGGTGAGACCTTCCTCGTCCGGGAGCGCTACTCCGGTGAGTTCCGCCGTACCGTCGAATTGCCCGAAGGGGTCGAACCGGAGGCGATCAGTGCCGAGTTCGTCAACGGGCTGGTGATCATCACGGTGACCGATGGGGCCAAGAACAGCACCGGTACGCAGATCGCGCTGGTCGACAAGTCCCCGCAGGTGAGGCGGCGCAGATTGCGCAAATGAGATCGTCGGATGCGGCGGCCGGTACGTACCCGGCCGCCGCTTTTCGCGTTTCGTGGCGGTCGATACGAGCCGTGGTTCGCGGGTGATCACCACTCCGCGGCCGCTGCGGTCTGCCCATCGGGTGCGCCGAAAACTCGGATGCGCCGGGCAACTCCGCCTGTCACTCTTGAACGGTTGCCGCGGACCTCGCGGTGATCATGAAGACGGAGGTGAACAATGCAGAGGTTGTCGGCCAAGTTGATCAATTGGGCGTCGGTACTGGAGGAGAAGACGCGACAGCAGGCTGAGCTGACTGCTGCCATGCCCTTCGTCTTCCCGCATCTGGCCCTGATGCCGGATGCGCACCTGGGTCGGGGAGCGACCGTCGGGTCGGTGATCCCGACCGAACGGGCGGTGATGCCCGCGGCGGTCGGGGTCGACATCGGCTGCGGGATGATCGCCGTCGCCACGCAGTTTCGTGCCGAGGATCTCGCGGGTCGGGATCTGTCCGAGCTGCGGCGGGCCATCGAGCGGTCGGTTCCGCTGTCAGCCGGTGCACGGAACAGGAAGATCGTCGCGACTGCCGAGCCACGGGTCGACGAACTGGAGCGGGCTGCCGCCGAGGCCGGGATCGATCCTGATCGCCGCAAGCGGGGGTGGCAGCTGCAGTTGGGCACCCTCGGTTCGGGCAACCACTTCATCGAGATCAGTCTGGACGAGACCGACCGGGTGTGGGCATTCCTGCATTCGGGCTCGCGCGGGGTCGGGAACCGGGTGGCCCAGCACTGGATCGGTGTCGCCCAGCGGTTGATGGAACGGTGGTGGATCGAGCTCCCGGATCGGGATCTGGCCTATCTGGTGGAGGACTCCGAGGAGTTCTTGGGATACATCGCCGAGCTCGACTGGGCACAGCGTTACGCGCTGCTGAACCGGGAGGAGATGATGGACCGGGTGTTGCGGCAGCTGGCCGAGTTCGTCGGGACCGGGGTGATCGAGACCGAGCGGGTGAACTGCCACCACAACTTCACCCAGCCCGAAACCCACTGGGGACGGCAGGTGTGGGTCTCCCGGAAGGGGGCGATCCAGGCCGATGTCGGGCGTCCGGGTCTGATTCCCGGGTCGATGGGCACCAGGTCCTATGTCGTCAGGGGCCTGGGCAATGCGGTGTCGTTGCATTCGGCACCCCATGGCGCGGGGCGGCAGTTCTCCCGGTCGGCTGCCCGCAAGCGGTTCACCCATGCCGAGCTGCAGGCGGCGATGACGGGAATCGAGTTCCGTGACACCGCGGCGTTCCTGGACGAGATCCCGGCCGCGTACAAGGACATCGACCAGGTGATGGCCGATGCCGCCGACCTGGTCGAGGTGCGGCACACCCTTCGGCAGGTGGTGAACGTCAAGGGGGAGTAGGTCGGGTTCGGCCGATCGGGGGTCGGTGCCGGCTCGGCTCCGAGCCGGTAGCGTTGGCGCGGTGACCCGACTGCTGATCGACTGTGACACCGGGATCGACGACACCTTGGCGATCCTCACCGCGGTGTTCGACGACAACACCGAACTGGTCGGAGTGGGGGCGGTCTGGGGCAACATCGATGTCCGACAGGCGGCTCGCAACAGCGACTACGTGTTGCAGTTGGCCGGTGCCGATGAGGTCCCGGTCGCCCTCGGTGCGGCCGGTCCGCTGAACGGTGACGATGCGGTCTTCGCCGCCCATGTCCACGGGGCCGATGGACTGGGCGGCGCAGCCGTGCTCGATCACCGTCCGGCACTGTCGGGGGAGACGGCGGTGCAGCAGATGATCCGCCTGTCCCACGAGTTCGCCGGTGAGCTGGAGATCGCAGCGATCGGCCCACTGACCAACCTGGCCGAGGCGTTGAGCGTCGACCCGAGCATCGTCGAGCGGATCCGGCGGGTGACCGTGATGGGCGGCGCGGCACTCGTACCGGGCAACATCACCGCCGCCGCGGAGGCGAACATCTGGCACGACCCGGAGGCCGCAGCACTGGTCTTCGACGCATCCTGGCCGGTGACCATGGTCGGATTGGATGTGACGATGCGGACGGCGATCACCGAAGATCATCACCGGCGGTTGTCCGAGGGCGGTCCGGTCGGACGCTACTGTGCGTCGATCCTCGGCCACTACTTCGACTTCTACACCGGGGTACGCGGACGGCGGGCTGCGGCGAACCACGATGCTCTCGCTGTCGGAATCGCCATCGGGCAGGTCGAGGTCATGCAGAGTGCGACCGTACCGGTGGTGATCGACACGACCGTCGGTCCGGACCGGGGCCGGACGGTGGCCGACCTGCGCGGGATGTGGGCCGATCGGTGGGATGTCGACGGCGCGCGGCACACCGTGGTGCTGGCGACGGAACCGGGATTCGATGATCGGATGATCGAACGCCTGGCCTCGGCGTGATCGTGGACCTGTTCTGATCGTGGATCTGTCCTGAATGCTGGGCGGTCTGATCAGCAGTGATCAGACCGCCGAGCACCTACTTCAGGGAGACCCGCGCGTCACCACCGAGCAGGCCGCCGCCGAGAGATGCCTCGGTGGGTGTCGTGCCCTCGGGGACGTCGAAGATGATGGCACCGTCGACGGTGTTTCCCGGGTTGATCTCCTCCAGCAGGATCTCGCCATCCTCGTAGTACATACCGGCTTCGGTCGACGCCGAGTACTCTTTTCCGTCCGCGTCGTAGAGGTACTGGGTTCCGGTACTCACGTATGCGGCGGTATCGCCTGTGTTGGTGATGGACACGTCGAGGATGCAGAACTCACCCTGTGCTTCGGTGCTCAGGTACTCGCTGCCCAGAGTGGTCTCACCGCATTCGATGCCGTTCACGGTGAAGTCCATTCCGCCACCGGACACCGTGTCACCGATGCCGGCCAGACTCTCCTCCTGGGTGGGAGCCTCGGCCTCGGCATCCGTGCCCTCGGTGTCGGCGTCCACGGCAGCCTCGGCCTCACCGCTGTCGGCATCGGCGAGGCCCGAGGTGTCCGCCGGCGGGGATGCCGTGGGCGAGTCCTCACCGCCGCCGGCGACCGCAGTCAGTCCGACGACCGCGATCACACCGATACCGAGACCGGTGAGGACCTTGTGCCGGCCGAACCAGGACTTCTTGGCGGCAGGTTGGGGGGAGGCTGCCGGCTGGTCGTCATTGACCCAGAGCTGCCACCCTTCCGGTGCCGGTCCCCACGCCGGGTCCGGTTTCCATCCCTGCGGCGGCTGCCATCCGGCAGGTGGTTGTGGCCAGTTCGGCGGTGGATTGAAGCGCATGTTTCCCCCTGTTGTTCACCCGGTTCCATGACCGGCAGACGAAAGCTACACCGCGCGGCGACCCGTAAGCTGATCTTGGAGGGGCAGTTATCCGGCAATTTGGATCGGCGGTGTCAGCCAGCGGAGAGTTCAGTTCTGGTGATCAACCGCCGGCGCGTCGTCGTGGCGGGTTTCGGTGTCGATCAGCAAGGCGTCAGGGGTGGATGGGAGGCGCATCGATCTATCCTTGAGCCATGGCCAAAACAGCTGTTCCCGGGGGAGTGGTCCACGAACTGCCCGATGATCTGCGTACCGCACTCACCGCGGACACGTCGGCCCTCGAGGCGTGGCTGGACATCACCGAACTGGCTCGCAACGAGTTCATCTGCTGGGTCGAGTCGGCCAAGCAGGACAAGACCCGGCAGCGGCGGATTCGACGTACCGTCGAAGAACTCAATGATGGCATGCGTCGCCCGTGTTGTTGGCCGGGCTGCAGCCACCGCGAGCGCACCGGTCGCTGACCTACCGAAGCATTCGCTCGGCAGACCAGTCTGCGGACGTGACAGCGGCCGTACCCCGATGTTCCGGGGTACGGCCGCTGCACAGCAGGTCGGTGGAAGTGCTGAGGACTCAGAACTCCACGCGGGTCGAGTCGCCGATATCGGGCTTCTCGCCCTGCACGACATTCTTGACGTACTTCGCCAGGGCGATCAGAGCCGGCCCGTCTGCCGACTGCAGTTCGCCTGATTCGGCGCTTACCTGCAACACCCCGACGGCCGGGTCGGTACGTCCGCCCTCGAACCATGCCTCGGCGGCCTTGTTCCAGAGCTTGTCGATCAGCGCCTGATCGGTGCTGATCACTCCGGAGCCGGCGATCGACAGCCAGTTGCCGTCGGTGTCGATGGCGACGTTGACCGCCGCGTTGCGCCGTACCTGCTCGGCCAGGTCGGAGGTGGTGGGCACGATGAAGTAGAGATTTCCGTCGAACTCCGCATCACCGGCCAAGGCGAGCGGCCGGCTGACCAGCGCCTGCCCGTCGTCGATCGTGCTGGGGGTCTGTCGGATCGTGGTGACCGAGGCGAGCTCGGCCTTCTCGACGACCTCGGCGATGGCCTGTCGATCGGCGGCTTCCTTCTCGGCTGGTGTCAGCTGTGCTTCGTCGCTCATTCCTCCACCGTAACCGCGCCGCCAAAGCGGCTTGAGGTCTGGGGGGTGACATCCGTCCGCTCGCGACGACACCCGGTCGGCACGGTGTCGGCGGTCTCCGGGTCTGTGCGGGCATCGAGTCGAGGGCACTTGCGAATTCAGTGAACTGCGGACGCGTGGTGTCCGCAACCGCTGGTGTGATCTCGGCATGATCGATCATCTCGGAATCGGCTGCACCGATCTCGGTGCGGCAGCGAACTTCTACGACCGGGTGCTCGGTGCGCTCGGTCATCGGCGGCTGAGGGACTTCGGTGTGGCCATCGGCTACGGGCCGGCAGGCGGGCAAGCGCAGTTCTGGATCAGTGGTTCGACCACGTCGGGCAACGAGAGCCACCTCGCGTTCGCCGCGCAGGACTCCTCGCAGGTACGCGCATTCCATGACGCTGCGATTGCACTGGGGCCGAGGAACTCCACGCTCCGAGGCTCTGGCCGGAGTATCACGATCGCTACTTCGCCGCCTTCGTCCGCGACCCCGAGGGGAACAACGTGGAGGTCGTCACGCATCGGGGCGAATGACCGGAGCGGGCATCGCCGTCTTCGGCGGGCACGATCCCCTTCGTCTCGGCGGAGCAGGGAGAGTGTCAGACCTGCTGGATAGCCTTGTCCTGACAGTGATCACGGGCATTGCGAGCTGACTCGAAGGCCGTCGATCCGTCTCCCCACCCATACCTGCGGGCCGAGCGCGGCCCGGAGAGGAGACGCCATGAGTGCCAACGAGAACGATCGACCCGCGGTCGGCAACAGTGACGAACGGCCGGCTGCCGACCAGTGGGCGAGTTTCCGCCGCGAACTCGGGTGCCACCTGATGATCATGCAGGAGCTCGGCGATCGACTCCGCCTGGACCTCGGTTCGCCGCTCAGCCCGATGGTCGAGGTGGAGGTGGTCGACTGCGAACAACAGCTGATGATCACCGTACGCGGACTGCCCGCCACCTGCACCACGTCGGCACTGGCTGATCTGCGTACCCGCGGCTGGGGACATCAGGTGAATGGCAGCGACTGGGTGCTGCGGGCCGGACCGGACAGCGATCGCGAGTCGGTGGCCGCCGAGATCGTCGCCGTGCTGACCTGGCAGCTGAGCGTGCCCGTGCCCGGGTTGCTCACCTGCCGCGGGTCGGGTGACTCGGCCCGAGCACTGCCGATCGGCGATCTGCGGATGACCGAGTCCGGCGATGACGGCGAGGTCTCGATCAGTTGCCCACCGATGCTGGGAATCGACGGACCGATCTCCGGGCTGCCCGCGCTGCAACCCGCCGATCGTGACGAACTGTTCTGGATGGTCCACCTGTTGTTGGAGGAGATGCTCGGCCGAGTGCCTGACCTCAACGGCGAGCACGACTTCGTCCTGCACCACCTGGGCCAGCGGGTGTCCATCCAGGTGGATCGGGAGACCTTCGGCGTCTGCGTCCAGGCTCGGGTGGCCCACGAGATCCCTGCCCCACGACGGGCTGCGCTGGAACTGTCCGTGCTCAACCGGGACCACCGGTGGATCCGCTGGATCCTGCGGGACGACACCGTCTGGCAGGAGTTCAACCTGCTCGCCCAGCCTTTCGTGCCGAAACATCTCGGGGTGCTGCTGGACCTCTTCCTGCAGACGATGACCAGCACCCGGGATGATCTGGTCTACCGGATCGGCGCTCGCGTCGGCTGACGGGGCCTGCAGGGCGAGTTGCGGTGAGACCGGCTGGATCTTCGGTTGGCCGTCGGGGGCCGACTTTCAGTTCGCCACCAGCGTGGTCACCTTGGCCAGTTCGGCACCGTGCAGGTCGCGCTCGACCTCGAGGTCATAGTCGGTCTGGATGTTGATCCAGAATCGGTCGTCAACTCCGAGAGCCTTGGACAACCGCAGGGCTGTGTCGGTGGTGATGGCTCGCTTGCCGCGGACAATCTCGCTTATCCGGGTCTGGGGGAGTCCAGTGGCTTGGGCGAGGCGGTACTGAGTGATGCCCAGCGGCTCCAGGAACTCGGTCAGCAGGATCTCGCCAGGAGTGATCGGGTCGTGTGCCTTCGATGCCGTCGTCATGATCGGTCTCCTCTCCTTGGGTGGTCAGTGGTAGTCGGTGATTTCGACGTCGTCGGCGCCGTTGTCGGTCCAGACGAAGCAGATCCGGTACTGGTCGTTGATGCGGATGGAGTGCTGTCCGGCTCGCTCACCGACCAGCTTCTCCAGGCGGTTGCCGGGCGGTGCTCGCAGGCTGTTCAGTTCTGAGGCCGCGTTGAGGAGGCGGAGCTTCTTCTGGGCGGCGCGTTGCAGTTGCGGTCCGAGGGCTCGGACGTGTTCGCGGTTCCAGACCTTCTCGGTGTCGGTGTTCTTGAAGGACCGGATCACATCGCAATACTAACGCTCGGCGATAGTATCGACAAACGCAAGTAGCGGGGGTGACGCACCTGTCGCCAGACACCGGTGAACGACACGGGCCGCCATCACTGTGATGGCGGCCCATGCGGCCGTGAAGCCTGAGGCTTCTGCGGCCAATTTGCGGCCAAACGGAGGAAAGGTCGTGCGTTTCCCCAGTCTGGCGCTGGCTGTTGTCAGATGTTGTAGTACAGGTCGAACTCGTAAGGGGTCGGACGCAGACGCGCACCGTCGATCTCGCCGCGCTTGAGGTCGACCCACTGGGCGATCAGGTCCGGGGTGAACACGTCACCGGCGGTCAGGAAGTCGTGGTCGGCCTCCAGGGAGTCGAGCACGGCCGGCAGCGACGCCGGAACCTCGGGCACCGAGATGCCCTCCTCGGCCTCCAGCTCGTACAGGTCGCGATCGGAGGGCTCGCCCGGATCGATCTTGTTGATGATGCCGTCGATGCCGGCCATCAACATGGCCGAGAAGGCCAGGTACGGGTTGGCCGACGGGTCGGGGCAACGGAACTCGATGCGCTTGGCCTTCGGGTTCGGGCCGGTCAGCGGGATCCGGATACAGGCCGAACGGTTCCGCTGGCTGTAGGCCAGCTTCACCGGAGCCTCGAAGCCCGGCACCAGACGGTGGTAGGAGTTCAAGCTCGGGTTGGTGAAGGCCAGCAGCGACGGAGCGTGCTTCAGGATGCCGCCGATGTAGTAGCGGGCGGTGTCGGACAGGTTGGCGTAACCGGACTCGTCGAAGAACAGCGGCTCACCGTTGTTCCAGATCGAGGAGTGGCAGTGCATACCCGAACCGTTGTCACCGAAGATCGGCTTCGGCATGAAGGTGGCGGTCTTGCCGTTGGCGAAGGCGGTGTTCTTCACCAGGTACTTGAACTTCATGACGTTGTCGGCGCTGGTCAGCAGCTCGTCGAAGCGCCAGTTGATCTCCGCCTGACCGGCGGTGCCGACCTCGTGGTGGGCGCGCTCGACGACCAGGCCGGTAGCCTCCATGTGCTTCACGATCTCATCGCGCAGATCACCGAAGTGGTCGTAGGGCGCCACCGGGAAGTAGCCGCTCTTGTAGCCGACCTTGTAGCCCAGGTTGCGGCCGTCCTCGTCGGCACCGGTGTTCCAGGCGCCGGCCACGGAGTTGATCTTGTAGACCGCGGAGTTCGGGGTGGTGTCGTACTGCACGCTGTCGAAGACGTAGAACTCGGCCTCGGGAGCGAAGAACGCGGTGTCACCGATGCCGGTGGTCGACAGGTACGCCTGAGCCTTCTTCGCGATGTTCCGCGGGTCCCGGCTGTAGGGCTCCTTGGTGATCGGATCGTGGACGAAGAAGTTCACCACCAGGGTCTTGGCGATCCGGAACGGGTCGAGGTAGGCGGTGGTCGGATCCGGGAACAGCGACATGTCCGACTCGTGGATCTTCTGGAAGCCGGTGATCGACGAACCGTCGAAGGCCAGGCCGTCCTCGAACACCTCCGGCCCGAACGAACCGGCCGGCACCGTGAAGTGCTGCATCACGCCCGGCAGGTCACAGAACCGGACATCGACAACCTCGATGCCCTCGTCCTTGATGTAGGCCAACAGGTCTTCCGAACTCGTGAACATCTGCCCTCCACAGCAACTTGGTCATACCGGATGAACCGGCGGTCAGGGCAAGGCTAGGCAGAGGCGGTTTCCCTGCCGTTGCGCCCATGTTTCAGCGACGTTACACGGCCGCGCAGAGCCTGTGGTGGCGCGGTTCTGCGTCGTGGAAACCGGTTGCCCGATCCGTGGGACGGCGGCCCGATCGGGTGGATTCTGCTTTGGCCGGGCCTCGGTCGCCGAACTACTGTGGAGCCGATGAACGCGCAGGCTACCCCGAAACCGGAGCAATGGCCCGGCCAGCAACTGGGACTACCCGAGTCGGGAACCGGCGCATTGGCCAGCTGGGGACAGCGGATCGCCGCCCTGATCATGGACTGGGCGACCTGCACCCTGCTCGCCTTCGCCGTCCTCGGTTCGGAGGTGATCTACGGCCAGGGGTGGGAACGGTTCGCGGTACTGATCACCTTCTTCCTCGAGTCCGCCGTCCTGTCCGCACTCGCCGGTGGATCCTTCGGGCAGTTGCTGGCCCGGATCGCCGTGATCCGCCTGGATGGGGAGCAGCTCGGATGGCGGGCCGTACCCCGCGCACTGCTGGTCAGCCTCGCGCTGCCCGCATTGATCATCGGCCCTCACCGTCGTGGCCTGCAGGACCTCCTCTGCGACACGGTGGTCGTCCGTCGCCGATGAAGCCTGCCCAGCTGCCGGCACCGGGGGAGTGGCTGGTCCACGGGGTTCGGCTCGACGCAACCCGCCGTCCGGTGCTGCTGGCCGAGAGTCGGGGTCACTTCGTCGAATGGCCGCTGACCGGACGCCAGCTGGGTTTCCGGGTGAGTTCACCCGAGCGCTGGTGCCTCGGTCACCGGGACACCGACGGCAACCGGATCGCCTGCCCCGACACGGCGACCGTGATCACCGGTCAACGCTGCGCGCGGTGCGAGGCGGCGGATCCGTACCGCTGGATGCATATCGTGCATCGCAGTGCCTTCCTGGGCCCGCACTTGCGCGCGCAGGTGATGCAACCGCACTGGCTGTACGTGGCAAGTTTCGGCCCGCGCCTGCACAAGGTGGGCACCGCCGTACAGGGACGACAGTGGACCAGGGTCGCCGAACAGGGAGCCTTGCTCGCCGGTTACCTCGCCGTGGCCGACGACGGGATCGAGGTCAGACGGCTGGAGGATCTGGTGAGCGCCCGCACCGCCCTCGGCCAGGTGGTACGGCCGGCGGCCAAGTCGGCGGCACTTGTGGCAGGCGCCACCCCGGAGTCGACCAGGGCCGGACACGATCGGTTGATCACCGAGGCCCGTGCCCTGCTCAGGGCGGAGACGACTGCTGCGGTGATCGACGAGCAATGGATCGCCGACCCGGATCCGGCTCCGATGCTCGCCGGTCACATCCTTCACGCCTATCCGTACTCATTGGCTGAGGGGGCACATGGATTCGAGATCATCTGTGTGCTCGGAAGCTCTGCACTGGTTCGGCTGCAGGGCGACGAGGACGACACCTTCGTCGTCGACCTCACCCACCTGACGGGACGCCGGATCGTCACCGCCTCGATCGCCACCACGGCACCGGCGGTGCAGAACGGATTGTTCTGAGACCGCGAACCGGCCCCGGTGTGCGAGGGATCTCGACACTGCCGGGGCCGGTTGCGTGATCGTCACCGGACCATGCGGGTCACTGTGCCGGTACGGCCTCCTCCAGCTTCGGTACCAACTGCTCCAGGGCGTACCGCTGCGAGACCGGTGTGCCGAGTGAGTAGGCCTGGGAAAGGTCGTCATCGAGGACGATCGCCCGGCCGTCCTCGACGGCGGGGATGGCCTGCCAACTCGGGTCGTCGGTGATCTCGGTCGCCTCCACCCAGATCGGAAAGGCGACGATCACATCGGCGTCGAGCAGGTTGAGCTGCTCCTCGGACACGTCGACACTGAAGCCGGTGTCGCTCGGCGGCAGCGCCTCTACCTGCGGGTTCTGCACGAACCCGAGCTTCTTCATGAAGGCCACCCGGCTGTCCTCCAGATAGGCTCCCCAGCCGTCGGCGGTACGGGCGACCGCGCTGACGGTCTTGCCCTCCCACTCCGGATGGGCGGCCGCGGCATCGGCGAACGCCTGCTCGGTCTCGGCCAGCATCCGCTCTCCGGCCTCGGCCTCACCCAGGGCGGTGGCGATCATGGTCACCTGCTGTTCGGCATCGGTCAGGTAGTTGTCACCACCCTCGGGTACGCCGATGGTGGGTGCGATTGAGGAGAGCCGGTCATAGCCTTCCTGATCACCGGAGCTGCGGACGTCCAAGATCAGATCCGGATCGAGTGCTGCCACGGCCTCGTAGGACAACTCCAAGGTGCCGAGGATCTCCGGTGGGGTGTCGTACAGTCCGGCCGACCAGGGGCCGACGCCCTCCCCGCCGAAGGACAACCAGTCCGATGCCCCGACCGGCTGCACTCCCAGGTTGAGGGCGATCTCGGCATCACCCCAGCCCAGGGCGACCACTCGTTCGGGCTTGTCCTCGACGACCACGTCGCCGAACTTCGTACCCACCGTGGCCGGGAATCCCGCAGCGACATCGCCGTCATCGCCACCGGTGTCGGTGTCACCTGAGGAGCAGCCGGTGAGAAGCATGGCTGCGGCAACGAGTGCCACCGAGGGCGTGGCAAGTCTGATCATCATTTCCCTCGTGTGCTGGCCGAAAACTGTGTGAGCCTAAACTAAGCCGGTGCCCGAGTCCACGACGCCCGCACGAGGCAGCGGTTGATCTTGTTGGTGGTCAGTGTGGCGGCACTCGTCGTCGCCATCGGGCTCAGCCTGGCCATCGGGACGCGTCCGGTCCCACCGCACGTGGTGCTGGACGTGATCCTGGGACGGCCGGTCGACCCGCAGGACTACCACGCGGTTGCGGTGCTGCGGTTCCCGCGGACGGTCGTCGGTCTGCTCGCCGGAATCGGGCTCGGAGTCGCCGGCGCGGTGATGCAGGCGTTGACCCGCAACCCGTTGGCCGATCCCGGTCTGCTGGGGGTCACCGCCGGTGCCTCCTTCTTCGTGGCGATCGCGGTCTCGGCTCTCGGTGTCGGCTCACCGGCCGCCTACACCTCGTTCGCGCTCGCCGGTGCGCTGGTCGCCGCGGTCGCCGTGGCGCTGATCGGCGGCTCGCGGGGGAAGGGCATCGACCCGATCCGGCTGACCCTGGCCGGTGTCGCGCTGACAGCGGTCCTGACCGGCACCGTCTCGGCGATCCGGGCGGCGGCCCCGCGTACCTTCAATGCGATGCTGACCTGGGAGATCGGGTCCCTGGTCAACCGCGGCTGGGATGTGATCATCCCGATCGGCCCGGTGATCTTGGTCGGTACGCTGCTCGCCTTCTTCATCTCCGGCCGGTTGAACACGATGGCCATGGGTGATGATCTTGCCACCACGCTCGGTACCTCGGTCGCCGGTACGCGGGTGCTGGCGGTACTTGCGGTGGCCGCCCTGGCCGGCGGAGCGACAGCCATCGCCGGCCCCATCTCCTTCGTCGGCCTGATGGTGCCCCACATCGTGCGCAGGTTCTCCGGGGGCGACCAACGCTGGATCATCGGTATCAGCGTGCTGCTCTCCCCGGTGCTGCTGCTGTTGTCCGATGTGCTCGGCAGACTCGTGCTCTGGCCCGGTGAGATGGCCGTCGGCGTGGTCACCGCGTTCCTCGGTGCACCGTTGCTGATCGCGATCATCCGGCAGAAGAAGGTGATCGCACTGTGAGCTCCACCGCCGATGCCACCACGCCCACCGGACGGCCGGTGGAGAGTCTGCGCGAACGGCAGCTGCGGCGTCGCCGACTCGTGCTGCTGGGGCTGGTCATCGCCACCGCGGCGTTGATGATCTTCGCGTTGAGTCTGGGCGATTATCCGATGCCGCTGCTCGACGTCCTGCGTGCCCTGACCGGTACGTCCGGTTTCGACTGCGATGAAGGCGGGGCAGAAGATCGCCGAGGGCACCCCCGAGGAGATCGTCACCGCCGAGAACGTCGAGCGGGTCTTCGGACTGCGGTGTGTGGTGATCCCCGACCCGCTGACGGGCAGCCCGATGGTCGTACCGCACAGTGCTGCCACGGGCGGAGAACAGCGGCCCGATCTGCGCTGAGCGTTGGCGTCGCTTCTTCTGCAGCAATGGCCCCCCGCAGGCACGTCAGGGGGCCGTTCCTGCGGGAGAGATCGCGGAGGGTCAGGCGTGGCGGGCCTCGGTCGGCTCGCGTTCGCTGAGGTGCTGGGTCTCGATCTGGAACGTCGAATGGGTGATGGAGACCTCGAAGTGTTCGGCCACACAGCGCTGGATCGACTCCAGGATCTCCGGGGCGTGGCCGTCGCCGAAGCAGCGTTCCTCCACCACCACATGTGCGGTGATGGTCGGCAGTCCGGTCGCGACGGTGGAGGCGTGCAGGTCGTGCACCCCCTTCACGTGCGGCAGCGCTTCGATGTGGCTGCGTACCTGTTCGAGGTCCAGGCCGGCGGGGGTGAACTCCATCAGCACGCCCAAGGTCTCCTTCATGATCACCAAGGCCCGGGGAACGATCAGCACGGCGATGAAGAGGCCGGCCAGTGCGTCGGCGCGCATGAAGCCGGTGGTCCAGATGACGATCGCGGCGATGATCACGCCGATCGAGCCGAGCGCGTCATTCAACACCTCGAGGAAGGCGGCGCGCATGTTGAAGTTGTCCTTGCGGCCCGAGGCCAGCACGGCGACGGCGACCAGATTGGCCAGCAGACCGATCACGCCGAAGATCAACAACTCCGATCCCGGTATCTCCGGTGGGGCGAACAATCGGCGGACACCCTCGATCGCGGTGTACAGGCCGACCACGATCAGCAGGGTCGCCTGACCGAGCGCGGCGATCACCTCGATCCGGCGGAAACCCCAGGTACGCTTCGCAGTCGGCGGGCGGAGCATCATGGTGGCGGCGATCAGCGCGACCAACAGCCCACTGGCATCGGCCAGCGCATGGGCGGTGTCGGTGAGCAGCGCCAAGCTACCGGTGATCACTGCACCGACCGCCTGGGCGAGGACGATCGTCGCGGTCAGGCCGAAGGCGATCGCCAGCTTCCGGCGAGCCCCCGGGGTCCGTGCCTCGGCCGATCCATGATCATGCCCGTGCGAATGTCCGGCGCCCATCAGGCATTCTCCAAACTGCTGCCGAACCCCTCCGGGTTGCGCTCACCGGTGCCGAGGTCCGCGGCGTCGAGTAGGTCGCTGTCGAGCTGATCGGCGTGGCCCGACGCGGTGCGGCCCGATGCGGTGTGGCGGCCCGACGCCCGATTCTCGGCGACGTCGCTCGACTGCAGGTGGCTGCACAACTGCAGCCGGGCGCCGGTGGGGGACAGGATCCGCTCGGCGGAACCGAACAATGCCTGCAGATCCTCGCTGTTGCTCAGTCGGTACATGGTCGCCCGCCCGGCAGGTCGGCTGGTGACCAGGCCGCAGTCCTTCAGGAACGCCAGGTGGGCGCTGATGGTCGACTGGGCCAGGCCGAGGTGTTCGACCAGATCCCGTACGCGGTGCCCACCCAGGGTCAGGTGTTGCACGATGGTCAACCTGGTGGGGTCGGAGAGTGCGCCGAAGAGGTGGGCATACACCGCCGTCGCGGCAGGATCAATGCGGAACACCGTCGGCTTATTCATCGTCACATGGCGATGATATCGCTGTTGAGCGAATCTTCAATGCCTGCGGGTCGAGCCCCGTTCCGCCCCGGCGTCCCAACGACCCGGGGCGATGCACCGTTCAGGCAGGAACCACCCGGATCAACTTCCGGTTGACGAACTCCCCGATGCCGTAGCGACCCAGCTCCCGGCCGAAACCGGAACGCTTGATCCCGCCGAAGATCAACTCCGCACCCTCGGCGCCGACGGCATTGACGAAGACCATCCCGGCGGCCAGCGCATCGGCCACCCGCAGTGCCTGGGCATCGTCGGTGGTGAAGACATAGGAGCCCAGGCCATAGGGGGTGTCATTGGCCAGAGCAACCGCCTCCTCCTCCGACGACACCTTGAACAGCATCGCCACCGGCCCGAAGAACTCCTCGGTGTAGGCATCCTGCTCCGGTGTCACGCCGGTCAGCACCGTCGGCGGGAAGAAGTTCCCCTGGGCCCTGCCGTCACCACTGATCTGTGCGCCCTGGTCGACCGCCCGGTCGACCTGCTCCTGCAGGCGCTGGGTCGCTGCGGCCGACGACAGCGGGCCGAGCTCGGTCTCCGGGGAGGTCGGATCGCCCGGGGTGACCGCGGTGAACTTCTCGGTGAACTTCGCGGCGAAGTCGTCGTAGAGGTCCTCGGCGACGATGAACCGCTTGGCGGCATTGCAGGCCTGGCCGCTGTTGTCCAGACGTGCGGCCATACCCGCCTCGACCGCGGCATCGAGATCGTCGGTCGAGAGCAGGATGAACGGATCCGAACCGCCCAGTTCCAGCACCACCTTCTTCAGATTGCGGCCGGCGACCTCGGCCACGGCGGCTCCCGCCCGGGCCGATCCGGTCACCGAGACCGCCTCCACCCGAGGATCGGCGATCACCTCCGCGATCTGGTCATTGGTGGCGAAGATGTTGGTGTAGACCCCGGCGGGAAGGCCGGCGTCGTCGAAGATCTCCTGCAGCGCCGTCGCCGATTTCGGGCACTGCGGTGCGTGCTTGAGCAGGATCGCATTACCGGCCACCAGGTTGGGCCCGGCGAAACGGGCGACCTGGTAGTACGGGAAGTTCCACGGCATGATCCCCAGCAGGACGCCGAAAGGAGCTTGGCGGATGATGGCCGAACCCTCACCCTCCAGCAGCTTCACCGGCTCGTCGGCCAGGAACTCCGGTCCGTTCTCGGCGTAGTACTCATGGATCGCCACGCAGAAGTCGACCTCCCCGAGCGCCTGCTCGAGCGGTTTGCCCATCTCCTCGACGATGATCGCCGCCAGCTCGTCGCGTCGCTCGGTGTGCAACTCGGCGACCCGGGCGATCACCTTGGCGCGCTCGGCCACCGGCGTTCTCGCCCACTCCTTCTGCGCGGCGGCAGCGCCGGCAATGGCGTCGGCGAGCTCGCTGTCGGTGATGGTCGGATACTCGGCGACGGTCTCGCCGGTTGCCGGGTTGATCACTGCGTAGTCGGACATTTCCAGCCTCCTGATTGGGCCCCGATGACTCGGCAGTGCGGCGGACAGGGAGTGGCTCCGCGCCGTCGAGTCCATCGTTCCACATCGGGTCCGCCTGCGTCCGGTCGGCGGCGACCGTCCTCCCGGCAGGCGGCGCTCGGTGTCTAGGCTGGAGCGGTGGATCGGGAGCAGGCTACGGACGAGGTCATTCGGTACGCCGCGATCGGCGACAGCTTCACCGAGGGGATCGGTGACGAGGGACCCGAGGGGCCGGTCGGCTGGGCCGACCGGGTGGCCGCCCGATTGGCCGATGACCATGACCTGCTCTACGCCAACTTCGCGGTCCGGGGCCGCCGCCTGGATGCGGTGATCGATGAGCAGGTGCCGGCCGCGCTCTCCTTGGACCCGCCGCCGACCATGATCACCTTCTGTGCCGGCGGCAATGACCTGCTGCGCCCACGGTTCACCCCTGAGCAGGCGGCAGCCCGGGTGGAGGAGGTCGTGGTGAGGTTCCGCCGAGCGGGTGTGCAGGTGGTCCTGGTGAGCAGCGCCGACCCCTCGGGCGGACTGCCGATGGGCCGCCTGGTACGGGCCCGCGGTGATCACTACGCGCGGCTGATCGGTGACCTCGCCGCCCGGCAGCGGGTGAAGTTCGTCGACATCTCCCACGACCTCGAGACCGCGCGGGCGCAGTACTGGTCGGCGGATCGGTTGCACCTGAACAGCGACGGGCACCGGCGGGTTGCCGCACTCGTCCTGCGCGGACTCGGGATCGACCCCGATGTCGAGCCGTCGGTGGCAGCACCTCGGCGCCGCGGAAGCACCCTCAGTTTCACCCGCCGACACTTCGCGCCCTGGGTGTGGCGGCGGGTCCGGGGTCGGTCGTCCGGTGACGGCCGGCAGGGCAAGCGGGTGCAGTGGAGCCGTCCGGGCGCCGTCCTCGGGCCGAGGGAGTCCTCGGTCTGAGATCGGGCGGGTCGGTGGTGTCGTCGAGCGGCGTCACCGATCGCGTGATCCGCGCCCACTGATCCGGTCGTCCGGCTCACTGACAGGCCGCTGGCAACGGGACAGCCCCGACCCGCCCGGGAACGCCGAACGCCGCCCCGATCCCGGAGCGGCGTTCGCGGACCTCAGCGGCCGCGCATTCCCTGGCGCATACCCTTCATCGACGTGGGTACGGGACCCTTCGGCATCGGCAGCTTGGGTCGGATGCTGTCCAGGGCCTTCAACCGCGAGCGGACCTCGGCGACCTCGTGCGACTGCAGCTTCTTCGGCAGCTTCTTGATGTGATCGGCCAGCTTGTCCAGCGGCACCAGGCCTTCGCGCTCACCCATCACGACGGTGGTCACCGGCACCTCGTAGGCGATCTTCTGGTGCTTCTTCGCCTCGCTGGCCAGCAACTGCCGTACCCGTCCCGGTTCGCCCTCACCGATCAGCACGATTCCGGCCGGTCCGACGGTACGGTGCACCGCATCCATCTGCCTGTTGGCGGCGATCGCCGGGGTGGACAGCCACTTCTTCTTGGGCAGCATCGACAACGCGACCTCGGCCGAACCGGTCTGCCCGGCATAGCGCTTGAAGGTGGCCTTCTTGGTCTGGTTGACCAGGACGAACATCGCCAGCGGCAGACCGACGAACAGCCCGAGCAGGCCCAGCCACAGCATCTGGTCGACGAACCAGCCGATCAGCAGACCGATCACGATCGGCAGTACAAAGGCCCCGAGCAGCATCCAGGGCAGCGCCGGCTGGTACTCCTTGGTGACCTTGTAGGCCTCCTTGATCTGCCGGAACGTGCCCATGTCGGCAGGGTTGTTCGACTTCCGGCGGCGCTCCTTCGCGGCCTTGCGAGCCGCCTTCTGCTGGTTCTCCAGCTCTTTGGCGCGCTGCTTGGCCTCGTTCACGGCCTGCCGGACCTCGGCGCGGCTCTTCTTCTGCGGCTGGGTGCTGCTCACGGTCTCAGTCGATCTCTCGGTGTTTCAGGACTTCTCAGTCGGTGCGGGAATCCATCGCCTGACGGTACAGCCGACCGGCCCGGTACGACGAACGCACCAGCGGGCCGCTCATCACCCCGGAGTAGCCGATCTCGGTGGCCTCGGCAGCCATCTCGTCGAACTCCTGGGGCTCCACCCAACGCTCGATCGGGTGGTGGCGCGGGGAGGGGCGCAGGTACTGGGTGATGGTGATGATCTCGGCCCCGGCGGCGTGCAGATCCTGCAGTGCCTCGGTGACCTCCTGGCGGGTCTCACCCATGCCCAGGATCAGGTTGGTCTTGGTGACCAGGCCGAACTCGCGGCTCCAGCGCAGCACGTCCAGCGAACGCTCGTAGCGGAAACCGGGCCGGATCCGCTTGAAGATCCGGGGGACGGTCTCCACATTGTGGGCGAAGACCTCCGGCCGGGTCTCGAAGATCTGGGTCAGGTAGTCCCGGTTGCCGGAGAAGTCGGGGGCGAGCATCTCCACCCCCACACCGGGGTTGAGTTCGTGGATCTTCCGGATGGTCTCGGCGTAGAGCCATGCACCCTCGTCGGGCAGGTCGTCACGGCAGACGCCGGTCACCGTGGCGTAGCGCAGTCCCATCTTCTGCACCGACTCGGCCACCCGTACCGGTTCCCCGGAGTCGAAGTCGGCCGGTTTGCCGGTGTCGATCTGGCAGAAGTCGCAGCGCCGGGTGCACTGGTCCCCGCCGATCAGGAAGGTCGCCTCGCGATCCTCCCAACACTCGAAGATGTTCGGGCAACCGGCGGACTGGCAGACCGTGTGCAGGTCCTCGTCCTTCACCAGGTTGGTGAGCTCGCGGTACTCCGGACCCATCTTCGCGGTGGTCTTGATCCACGACGGTTTCTTCTCGATGGGGACCTGGGAGTTCCGCACTTCGAGGCGGAGCAGCTTGCGTCCTTGCGGGAGGGTCGTCACCGAAGGAAGTCTACCGGGCTTGCCGAAGCGATGTGTCCGGCCCATGATCCGGGTGCGTGCAGGCTGCTGTGCCGCCGGCCGGTGAGCCCGGAATCGTGCGTTCGCGTGCAGCAGACGCGGGGGAGTGTCGTGCTCAGCCGACGGCGTGGGCGGTGTCGGTCCGGACGGCTCCGGCTGGGTCGTGTTCGGCGAAGGCGAGGGCGGTACGCAGGTGGGTGGTCAGCAACGGTGCCACCTCGGCCACCTCCACCGGGCGCCGCAGTTCCTGGCCGATCGAGGTCACCGCGGCGTCGGAGATGCCGCAGGGGATCATGTTCGCGAACCATCGCATGTCCGGGTCGACGTTGATCGCCAACCCGTGCATGGTCGTGTTCGCGGCGACCCGGATGCCGACCTGGCCGAGCTTGCGGTCCGGGCCGATGCCGTCACCGAGGATCCAGACCCCCGATCGCCCCTCCACCCGGGTGGCGTCGAGGTCGAGGTCGGCGAGGGTGTCCAGCATCGCCTGCTCCAGCCGGCGGACGTAGTCGACGACCCGTACCGATTCGTTGAGCCGGACGATCGGGTACGCGACCAGCTGGCCCGGGCCGTGCCAGGTGATCTTGCCACCGCGATCGACGTCGATCACCGGCGTACCGTCGAACGGCAGGTCCTGGGGCTGGGTGCGCTTGCCGGCGGTGTAGACCGAGGGATGCTGTACCAGCAGGACCGTGGGGCCCCGCTCACCGGCGGCGACCTGGGCGTGGATCTCGCGTTGGAGTTGCCAGGCCGACTGGTAGTCGGTCAGTTCACCGCGCTCGATGCCCAGATCGGGAAACTCCAGTGTCATGGCCCTCAGCCTACGCCTTGGCTCCGACCGCCGGATCGGGGCTCAGTCGGTTGCCCGTGACCGGATCGGGGTTCAGTCGGTTGCCCGTGACCGGAGCAGGCGGTCGAGGGTGTCGCGGATCAGTTCCTGCCCGCCATCCTCGGCCAGATCGGGCAGGTTCCCACTCACCGCCAAGGTGGCCAGGCCGTGGGCCAGACTCCAGGCGGCGAGCAGCGCGGGTTCGGTGGTCGGGCGGGGGCGCGCGTCATCGGGAGGGGGCTGCCCGGCCCCGGGGGTACGGGGTGATGTCGGGCCGAACTCCGCGGACTCCTCGGCTGCCCGGATCAGGGCATCGGCCAGGGCGTTCTGGGCGGCCTGCAGGGCCGGGTCGTCGGCGTCGACCAGCTGGGGCGCGAACATCACCTGGAAATGTGCCGGGTGGCTCAGGGCGAAATTGACGTAGGCGATACCGCTCTGCAGCAGGTCCGGCGCTTCGTCCAGTGCGGTGGTGAGCTCGTGGTGTCCCTGGACGGCGAGCGCTGTGAGCAGACCGCGGCGGCCTCCGAAATGATGCCTGGCGGCGGCGTGGGTGACGTCGAGATCGCGTGCGAGTGCGCGCAGGTTGAGGCTGTCCATGCCATTGGCGGTGATCGCCGCGGCTGCGGCGCTCAGGAAGGCGCCGCGCAGATCCTCGTGGTGATAGGGCACGGCCGGAACTTACCACCGGAAAGTTCTTCGGGAAAGGCTCCTGCGGAACTGTCTTTCCAGTGGTAACTTTCCAATGGAAAGCGGCGTCTGTCGCACGAGACCCAAAGGAGTGACCATGTCCTCAGCACTCGCCATCACCGCCGGAGCGGTCCTGCTGACCGTGATCGGAATCGCCTACGGCGGCACCTTCCTGCTGCAGGTCGGCGCAGGGAAGGTGGGCACCAACGATTTGCAGAAGAAGTTCTTCCGGGCCGGACATGCCCACGCCGGGGTGTTGGTGATCCTCGGTCTGGTGGTCGAGTTGTACCTCGACCTGGCCCGCGTGGCGCCCCTGTGGCGGGGGTTGGGGGCAGGGGTCCTGTACTCGGCGATCCTGATCCCGGCCGGCTTCTTCCTGTCCGTGCTCGGTCGTGATCCAGCCCGCCCGGGGCGGTTGATGATCCTGCTCTGGCTCGGTGTGGCCTCGCTGGTGATCGGCCTGGTGTCGGCAGCGATCGGACTGATCACCGTGGGGGTCTCGGCATGATCGGGGTGTTCGCGACCGGTCTGCTCGGGGCCATGGCGATCGTGATCACCGGATTCGTGGCCTGCACCGAGTTCGGTTCCTACGCCTTCGTCCACCCGGTGCTTCGTCGGCTGCCGGAGAAGCAGTGGCTGCAGGTGGAGCAGGGTTTGCTCGGTACCTTCGGCAAGGTGATGCCGATCGGGATGATCATCTCGGTGATCCTGGCGATCGTGCTGCTGGTCGACGCCTGGGGCGGTCCGGTGCTGGGGGTGGTGATGACCGGTCTGGCCACCATCTGCTTCGTGGTCACGGTGCTCTGCACCGTACGGGTGAACGTACCGATCAATCTGGCCACCGCGCGGATCCCGATGGACCGTCCGCCGGCCGACTGGCGGGCAATGCGCGCCAGATGGGAAGTCTTCCAAGCGCTTCGTTCCTGGTTGATGCTCGGCGGCTTCGCCGCCATCACGGTGGCCGTGGTATCTGCCTGAGGAACCGGGGAGCCCGGCCACGACCGGGACCGGGGGAGTCGCGGCGTCGGCTCGCAGCGCCTCTCACAAGGGACCCGGCTGGCAATCGCGTCTATAGTGGTCTGCGATGTCCAGCCCTTCCTCGCGCCGCCGTGGTGGCACCGTCGTACTGCTCCTCGGACTGGCGCTGGCTGCGCTGTTGCTCGGACACGAGTTCCTGCCCGAGGAGGCCGGGATCGCCCTGGCCGTGGAGAGCGCATTGCCTTGGGTGTGGGTACTGATCGCGATCCTGCTGCTGGTGGCTCTGGTCCGCCGCTCGGTGCTGAGCGTGATCGGCTTCGTCGTCCCGGCTCTGGTCTGGGGCCTGATGTTCGGTCCGAGCCTGCGTCCCCAGGCGGGCGGGGAGCCGGATCTGCTGGTGGCCACCCAGAATGTCGGTGCCCGACTGCCGCAGCCGACGGCCACGGCCGAGGAACTGATCGCCACCGGTGCCGATCTGATCGCGGTGCAGGAGATCGATTCCCTGTCCGGGGAGATCATCGTCGAGCGCCTGGATCAGGAGTACGCCTACTCCTCGACAGTCGGCACCGTCGGTCTCTGGTCCGACCTGCCGTTCGAGGTGGATCGAGACGCCGGCCTGGAAAGCCCCAATTCACGTTCCCTGGTCGCCGATGTGCAGACCGACCTGGGTCCGGTACGGGTGCACGTGGTGCACCTGCCCTCGGTCCGCCCCGGTGCCGAGGAGCGGCGCAACACCGCACTGTCCGAGCTCGCCGACGACATCGAGTCCGAGGATGCCGAGCGGGTCATCGTGGTGGGTGACCTGAACACCGCGACCACCGATCGCCGCTTCGACCTGCTGTCCGATCAGCTCACCGACACCCGGGTCGCCGTCGGCGGCGGCTTCGGATTCACCTGGCCGGCGATCTTCCCCCTCACCCGGCCCGATCACGTGCTGGTGAAGGGTCTCGAACCGGTCAGCGACCAGGTTCTCGATCGCGGGACCAGTGACCACCGCGCGGTGGTCGCAGGGCTCAGCTCCGACGAGGGCTGAGGGCGCCGACACGCAGGACGCCGCCGTACCCCAGACACAGGTACGGCGGCGCAGCGACTCGCCGATCAGACCGCGGCGGCCAGCTTGTTCAGTGAGTCGTCGAGCTGCTCGGCACTGACCAAGGGAAACAGTGGGGTCAGCTTCGGATCGGTCACCGCCGACCAGTCGTAGGTCAGTCGCACGGTGGTCGCATCCGGGCCGTCGGCCTCCAGCTCCCACAGCCACTCCCAGCCGGGCGGTTCGGTACCGGCAGGTGCGGTCTTCCAGGCCAGCAGCTTGTTCTTCGCGTACCCGGACACGTGGTTGTCGGTCTTGTAGTCACCGCCCATGTGATCACCGCTCATGTTGAAGGTGAACACCTGCCCGACCTCGCTGATCCGGTCACCGTGTTCGAGGCTGACGATGAAACCCGATCCGTCGAGCTCGAGATGCCTCTCGGGGTTGCTCAGGATGTCGAAGAGGGCATCGGTGGGGGCATCGATGGACCGTTCGACAGTGATCTTCTTGTCATCGCTCATCCCCCCAGTCTGCCAACTCCGGCTCGGGCGGTAACCGGTGGGGAGGGGGTACGACGAAGGGCCGGTCCCGGAAAACCGGAACCGGCCCCTCCTCGGGTGAAGCTCGATCAGCGTCCGAACTCGGAGCCGAAGTCACCCTCCTCCAGCCGTGCCTTCAACAGGGTCAGGAACCGAGCGGCATCGGCACCGTCGACCACCCGGTGGTCGTAGGTCAGGTTCAGGTACATCATGTCCCGGACCGCGATGGTCTCACCCAGGTTCGGGTCGCTGATCACCACCGGGCGCTTCACCAGCGCACCGGTGCCGAGGATGGCGACCTGCGGCTGGTTGATGATCGGGGTGTCCATCAAGGTCCCGGCCGAACCGTAGTTGGTGATGGTGAAGGTGCCACCGGTCAGATCGTCCGGCCCGATCTTGCTGTTGCGGGTCTTCGAGGCCAGATCGCTGATGCCGCGGGCGATACCCGCGATCGACAGGTCGCCGGCGTTCTTGATCACCGGCACCATCAGGCCGCGCTCGGTGTCGACCGCGATACCCAGGTTCTCGGACTCGGAGAAGGTGATCTCGCCCGCCTCGGTGTCCACCGTCGCGTTCAGGTTCGGGTAGGTCTTCAACGCCTCGACAGCAGCCTTTGCGATGAAGGCGAGGTGGGAGATCTTGACCCCTTCGCGGGCGACGAAGTCGTCCTTGATCCGTGCCCGCAGTCGGCTGACATTGGTCAGGTCGACCTCGACGGTGGCGGTGAGCTGGGCCGAGACCTGCAGCGATTCCACCATCCGGCTGGCGATGGTCTTCCGCAGGCGCGACATCTTCTCGGTGGTCCCACGCTTCGGGCTGACCGGTGCCTCGGCCGCGGGCGCTTTGGTCTGCGGTGCCTGCTGGGGAGCAGGGGCTTCCTCGGCTGCCGGGGCCTGCTTGGCCGACTCGGCAGCAGCCAACACGTCCTGTTTGCGGATCCGGCCACCCACACCGGTGCCGGTGAGGCTGTCGAGGTCGACACCGTGCTGCTGGGCCAGCTTGCGGACCAGCGGGGTGACATAGGCGCTCGAATCGCCGCTGCTGGCACGTGGTGCCACCGCCGGCTGCTTCTCGGCCTTGGACTCGTCCTGCTTCTCGGCCTTGGGCTCGGGCTTCTCCGGCTCCGACTCCTCCGCCTTCGGCTCGACGGTCTCACCCTCACCGTCGGTCGGGGCCGAGATCGGCTCCTGGCCGCCCTCGTCACCGGCGCCGGGATCCTCTGCGTCGTCGGCCTGCTCCTCGGTCGGCTCGTCCTTCTCCGCGGCGGGCGCGGGCTCCGGCTCGGGCGCGGACTCGGCGGCATCGGCGTCACCGATCAATCCGAGCACACCGCCGACCTCGACCACGTCATCGGTGTCGGCCTTGATCTCCAGCAGGGTGCCGGCGACCGGGGAGGGGATCTCGGTGTCGACCTTGTCGGTGGAGATCTCCAGCAGTGGCTCGTCGACCTCGACGGTGTCGCCGACCTCCTTCAACCACCGGGAGACGGTGCCTTCGGTGACCGACTCGCCCAGCTCGGGCAGGGTCACCTCGGTGCCGGACTTGCCGCCGGACTTGCCCGACTTGGCGGGCTTCTCGCCGGAGTCGTCGCTGCCGGCCTCCTCGGCGGCCTCGGCCCGGTTCGGGTCGTCGGTCTGCTGGTTGGTCCGGCCCTCCTCGTCGTCGGCGACCGGCTCCTCGCCGGAGTCCTCGGACTCGTCGTCGGCGGCCGGCGCGTCGTCGTCGGAGGAGCCGCCCTCGTCGGCGTCGCCGATGATCGCCAGGACGGCACCGACCTCGACGGTGTCATCCTCATTGGCCTTGATCTCCAGCAGGGTGCCGGCGACCGGGGACGGGATCTCGGTGTCGACCTTGTCGGTCGACACCTCCACCAGTGGCTCGTCGACCTCCACGGTGTCACCGACCTGCTTCAGCCAGCGAGAAATGGTTCCTTCAGTGACGCTCTCGCCCAGTGCAGGCAACTCAACAGAGGTCGACATATGCGCAGCAGCTCCTTCAATGGTTTAGCTCGGGGACCAGACTAGCCGTGGTTGATCGTCATCGGCACACCGCGTTGCCCGCGGTCGGCGTTCGGCGGCTCCACAGTGCTCATCGGGACAACTGCCGACGGAGTCAGCCATGGACGTGCAGGGGTTTGCCGGCCAGCGCCAGGTGGGCCTCTCCGAGTGCCTCACCCTGGGTCGGGTGGGCGTGGATCAGCGGGGCGACGTCCTCGGGGCAGGCCTCCCAGCCGGTGATCAACTGCGCTTCGCCGATCAGCTCGCCGACCCGGTCGCCGACCAGATGGATGCCCACCACCGGCCCGTCCTTGCGCCGGACCAGCTTCACCTGACCGCTGGTACGCAGGATCTGCGACTTGCCGTTGCCGGCCAGGTCGTAGGTGAAGGTCTCCACCTCCCCGGCGGCCCGGGCCGCCGCCTCGCCGAGCCCGACCGAGGCGACCTCCGGGCTGGCATAGGTGACCCGGGGGATCGAGGCGTCGACCACCACCGGGGGTGCCTCGGGCAACAAACCTCGGCGGTGGGCGATCTCCTCGGCGACGAAGATGCCGTGGGCGAAGCCGCGATGCGCCAGTTGGGGGCCGCGCACGATGTCTCCGACCGCCCACACCCCGTCGACGGTGGTGCGCAACCGTTCATCGGTGCTCACGAACCCGCTGTCCAAGCCGATGCCCACCTCGGCGAACCCGAGATCCTCGGTGACCGGTCGGCGCCCGACCGCGACCAGCAGCCGATCGGCGACGACCTTCCGGCCGCCGGCGATCAGCACCTCGACCCGGTCGCTGTCGGCCCCGACCGATTCGACTCCGCGTCCGGTGAGGACCTCGATCCTGCGGCGGCGGAACGCTCGCTCCAGGATCGCGGAGGACTCGGGCTCCTCGGCGGCGAGCAGTCGGTCGAGTGCCTCCACGATGGTCACCTTCACCCCGAGGGAGGCATAGGCGCTGGCGAACTCGGTGCCGATCACCCCGCCGCCGAGGACGATCAGGGATTCCGGCAGGTCGGTGGCGGCCAGCAGTCCGTCGCTGTCGACGACCGAAGGGGAGTCGGTCGGCACGATCGGCAGGCTGCGGGGCGCCGATCCGGTGGCCAGGACGATCGACGGGGCCTGCAGCACCCGGTCGCCCACGCGTACCACCGGGGTGGTCTCGGGGCCGGCTTCGAGCACACCGTGACCGAGGACGTTCTCGATCCGCCGGCTGCCGATCAGCCCGGCCAGACCCTTGTACAACCGGGAGACGACCTGGTCGGCGTACCTGCCGATCGCGGCGGCGTCGACGGCACCGAGTTCGGCGCCGATGCCGAACCGGTCCGCCTCGCGTACCGTGTCGGCGACCTCGGCCGCATGCAGCCAGGCCTTGGTCGGGATGCAACCGCGATGCAGACAGGTGCCGCCGACCTTGTCCTGCTCGACCAGGGCCACCGACAGGCCCAGTTCGGCGGCCCGCAGGGCACAGGCGTACCCGCCGCTGCCTGCTCCCAGCACGATCAGGTCATGGCTGGACCGGCGGTCCTCGGAGGCGGCATCGGTGCTCATGCAACGATCTTCGCAGCCCGTTCCGAGCAGGTCGATGCTGGGTCGTCCCGATCCCGCGGCGGCGGGCCATAATTGCGCCATGGGTTTGTTCAGACGGCGCCGACCGGTCGACAACCGCAGCCGTGCCGAGCGTCGCGCCGAGACCGAGGCGGCGAAGGCGCACCTGCAGGCCTTCGCTGCCAGCCGGATCGGCGTGGAGGCCTTCCTCGAACCTGCCACGGTGCTGGACCGGTTGTCGCTGTTGCTGGTCGCCGGTGACGGGGAGTCGACCCGCCGGCCGGTGCCGGACGAGGCCTGGGCCCGAAAATGGGCGGCGAGCGCATCGGTGCCGTACTTCAATGCCGAAGTCAGCGGCTATCCGCAGCGGTTGCGCGAGTACAACCGCCGACAGAAGCTTCGGCCCGAGGGCTGAGGGCGCTCGCGCCGACCGAACACCGCTGGTGTGGCTCCAGATCGAGATTTCGACGCGTTCCCGGCAGATCGGAGCAACTGGAGCCAGGTCAGCGGTGCCCCTGCACCACCCCGGCTTCGCCCAGCTCTGTACCGGCTCCGGCTACGCCCAGCCCTGTCCGCGCCCAACTCTGCCCTCGACCAGCTCTCGCTTCGACCATCGGGTACGCGAACGGGGCCGGTGCCGCAGCACCGACCCCGTCACAGGTCAAGCGACCCCGTCGCGGGTCAAGCGACCCCGTCGCAGGGCAGGGGAACGACCCTGCAGGCCAGATGATCCAGGTCAGTCGGCCATCGACCGCGCGAGCTCGACCAGGGTGGTCACACCGAACCCGGTCCCGCCGGTTCCGATGTGCGCCTTCGCCCCGCCGGTGACGAACGCGGGTCCGGCGATGTCCAGGTGGGCCCAGGGGGTCTCACCGACGAAGTGCTCCAGGAACGCCGCGGCGGTCAGCGCCCCACCGGCCCGGTCGCCGGTCGACTTCACATCGGCGACCTGCGAGTCGGTCAACTTGCCGCGGGCCTCCTCGGTGATCGGCAGCGGCCAGAACAGCTCACCGGCCTCGTCGGCGGCATCCATCACGGCGTCCACCAGGTTCTCCTCCGGGGACAGTACCGCGGCCACGGTGTCGCCCAGTCCGACGACGGCCGCGCCGGTCAGGGTTGCGACGTCCACCAGTGCGGTCGGCTTGTCCTCGGTCGCCCGGGCGAGTGCATCGGCCATCACCAGCCGGCCCTCGGCATCGGTGTTGCCGTTCTCGACGGTCTTGCCGCCGTAGATCGTCAACACGTCACTGGGCCGGTACGACGATCCCGACGGCATGTTCTCCGCGCAGGCGGCGTAGGCGATCACATTCACTTTCAGGCCCAGGTCGGCGATCGTGCGTACCGCGGCCAGCACCGCTGCCGCGCCGGCCATGTCGCACTTCATGGTGTACATCCCCTCCACCGGCTTCAGGTCCAGGCCGCCGGAGTCGAAGGTGATGCCCTTGCCGACCAGGGCCAGGGTCTGGGTGGCCCCCCGGGGTGAATAGGCGACCCGGATCAGCCGGGGGCCACGGGCCGAGCCGCCACCGACCGCGGTCAGCCCGCCGTACCCGCCGGCGGCGAGCTGCTTGTCGTCGAGGACGTCGACGGTGAGCTTGGCTCCCTTGGCCAGTTCCTTGGCCTCGGCGGCGAAGGTCTCGGGGTAGAGCAGGTTGGCCGGGGTGTTCACCCACTCGCGGGCGCGGGCGACGCCGGTGGCCAGGGTGGTCGCCTCGGTGACGGCCTCGGCCGCCCCTCGTCCGGAGCCGACCAGGGAGATGGAGGCAACCGCGGCAGGCTTCTCGTTCGCGCTGATCGGCCGGAAGGTGTAGGCCCCGAGCAGAGCGCCCTCGGCGATCGCCCGGATGTCGGCCGGATCACTGCTCGGCAATGCCAGGACCAGGTCCAGTGGATCGCTGCCGGCCAGTCCGGCGGCGGTACGCACCGCGACACCGGCCGCCCGTCGCAGGTCGTAGTCGTCGGAGTCCTCCTCGCCGAGACCGACCACCACCACCCGTACCCCGTCACCGGGCAGCACCGTGGTCTGCTCGAGCTTGCCGGTGACGCCCAGCGCCGCGGCAAAGGCCTGCGGACCGCCGAAGCCCTTGCCGAAGGTCTTCGCCAGCGCATCGGGCAGACCGAGCAACGTCAGACCGTCCGGGCCGGTTCTGGCGCCGATGATCAACACGTCGAGCTGTTTGGGGGCAGCCTTCACCAATTCGATCGAGGGCAGGGTGGGCACGGGCATCGAGGTCCTTCCTCAGGGTTGTCGACGGCGCGGGATCACTTTTCGGCCCGCACCGTTGCTTTCAGGCTAACGTGTGGGCCCATGAGCGCGCCCACCGATGCCGACCGTTCCGAGCCCGAACTGCTCACCTCCCCGCTGCATCAGCGACACGTCGAGGCCGGGGCGAAATTCGCCGAGTTCGGCGGTTGGAGCATGCCGCTGGAGTACAGCGGGGTCGTCGCCGAGCACAAGGCGGTCCGCGAGGTGGTGGGTGTCTTCGACGTCAGCCACCTCGGCAAGGCGACGGTGATCGGGCCCGGCGCGGTGGAGTTCGTGAACCGCTGCCTGACCAACGATCTGGGCAAGATCGGGCCGGGCCAGGCCCAGTACACGCTGCTGTGCACCCCTGACGGGGGAGTCGTCGACGACCTGATCGCCTACCTGCGCTCGCCCGAGGAGATCTTCCTGATCCCGAACGCGGCGAACACCGCCGAGGTGGTCCGGGTGCTCAGTGAAGCCGCGCCGGCGGAGATCACGGTCACCGACCAGCACCGCAACTTCGCGGTGATCGCGGTTCAGGGCCCGAAGTCCGACGAGGTGCTGCAGGCGGTCGGCCTGCCGACCGGGCACGATTACATGTCCTGGGAGTCGGCTGATTTCGACGGCACCGAATTGACGGTCTGTCGGACCGGTTACACCGGTGAGCGCGGGTACGAGCTGGTGGTCCCGGCCGCCGAGGCGGTCAAGGTCTGGGATGCGATCATCACCGCCGGAGAACCGTTCGGGCTGCTGCCTGCCGGCCTCGGCGCCCGGGACACCCTGCGGACCGAGATGGGATACCCGCTGCACGGTCAGGATCTCAGCCCCGAGATCTCACCGGTGCAGGCACGGGTCGGCTGGGCGGTCGGCTGGAAGAAGCCGGAATTCATCGGCCATGCCGCGCTGCGGGCCGAGAAGGAGGCAGGACCGCAACGGGTGTTGCGCGGTCTGCGGGCGCTCGGACGGGGGATTCCCCGACCCGGTATGCACGTACTCGATGCCGATGCTCAGGTGATCGGTACGGTCACTTCCGGCACCTTCTCGCCGACCCTGCGGACCGGCATCGGACTGGCCCTGATCGACGCCGCCGTGACCGAGGGGCAGGTCGGTGTCGACATCCGCGGACGGACCGCCGAGTTCGAGATCACCAAACCGCCGTTCGTGGAGCCGTCGGTCCGCTGACCCGTCCGGCGAGGACTGGACGCGCGGCGCCGGGGAACGCGTCGGCCTGATCGGTGAGTCTGGGTACGGGTCCAGCAACAACGGGCCGTCGACTGCGGTCTCGGCTCAGATCTTCTCGCCGCGCTTGACCTCCGGCGGCGGCATCCGCAGGCGGCGGATCTGCATCGCCCGGTTCACGCCGTAGAACAGCAGTCCCTTCGGGGTGCTGCGCGGCATCCGTACCGCCAGCAATGCCTTGAACCGGCGCCAGGCGAGCCAGAAGTCCAGCAGTGACAGACCGAGGAACGCATACATCACGATCAGGCTGATCGTGGAGGCCGCGGGCAGGGCGCTGGCCAGCATGGAACCGGCCAGCATCACCAGCAGCGCCGGCAGCAGGAACTCCATCAGGTTCCACCGGGAATCGAAGAAGTCGCGCAGCAGCTTTTTCTCCGGGGTGTTGTCGCGTTCGGCCATCTCCCGCATCCGGACCTCACGGCGCTCGGCGGTGACCTTGCGCCGGGCTTCCTTCTTGCTCAGGTTCGGTCGTGCCTTCGCGCGCCGCTCCGCCTCGGCCTCCTTCCGGGTGCGGGTGGGCCGGTTCTTCTCCCGGGTCGACCGCTCGATGCTGTCGGTCGACGATGCGGTCGTCGCTGCTGGGGTGGTCGCGCTCGTCGCGGCCGTAGCGGATTGCTTGGTCTTCGCCGCCCCGGACTCCGGCTCGGTGGAGGTGTCGACCTCGGCCCCGGTGGCCGGCGCATCGTCCCAGCGCGTTGCCCGGCGTACGTCGGCACCCGCGGCCTCGGTGCGGTCCTTGGGCTGGTAGGGGCGGAACAGTGGCACCCGGGGTCCTCCTGATTGGGCGCGGCCGAGGGCCGCAACTCGGTGATTCACCTGATCTTCGCATCGGTGAAGCCCCCATTCTAGGACCGAGAACGGCGCCGGCCTACCCGATGCCCGGTGGTGCGCATAGGCTGGGTCCGGTACGGGCCGTGCCCGCGGCCTGAAAACGGAAGGACCCTGCACGTAATGAGCGGCGTATTCAAGCGCATGTCGATGATCTTCCGCGCCAAGGCCGACAAGGCGCTGGACAAGGCCGAGGATCCACGCGAGACCTTGGACTACTCCTACCAGCGGCAATTGGAACTGCTGCAGAAGGTGCGCCGCGGCGTTGCCGATGTGGCGACCTCCCGGAAGCGGGTCGAACTGCAGGCCAACCAGCTGAACGGTCAGATCGACAAGCTCAACGGTCAGGCCAAGGCGGCGCTGGAGCAGGGCCGGGAGGATCTGGCCCGCGAGGCACTCACCCGCAAGTCGGCCATCCAGCAGCAGCTGGGTGACCTGCAGACCCAGCACGCGCAGTTGCAGGGCGAGGAGGAGAAGCTGGTCGCGGCGAGTCGCCGGCTGCAGGCCAAGGTCGACGCCTTCCGTACCCGCAAGGAGACGATCAAGGCCACCTACTCCGCCGCCGAGGCTCAGACCCGGATCAACGAGGCCTTCACCGGTATCGGCGAGGAGATGGGCGATGTCGGGCTGGCGATCCAGCGGGCCGAGGACAAGACCGCCCAGATGCAGGCCCGGGCCGGTGCGGTGGACGAGTTGATCGCCAGCGGTGCCCTGGAGGATCCCACCCAGACCGGGCAGGACGACATCTCCCGCGAGCTGGAGGCCTTGTCCTCCGGTTCCGACGTGGAGAACCAGCTGGCCGCGATGAAGGCCGAACTCAGCGGAAGCAGCGCCAACCGCGAGGCCATCGAGGGATCGGCCCAGCAGGCGCCGCAGAGCAACACCCAGGGGCAGCAGGTCTTCGAGGCCTACCCGACCGAGGGTGGGAGCACTCAGGAGGGTCAGCGATGATCGTCCGGATCGTGGGGGAGGGCCAGTTCCGTTTCCCCGACAGCACCTTCGCCCAGCTGGAACAGTTCGACGACGCGATCGAGAAGGCCGTCGCCTCGGCCGATCAGGCGGGTCTGGCCGATGCGCTGAAGTCCCTGCACGACGCGGTGATCGAAGCCTCCAGCCCGGTCGCCGACGATGAACTGGTCGAATCCGATCTGATCATCCCGGCCGCCGATGCCAGCCTCGACGAGGTACGCGCCCTGCTCGACGAGAGCAATGACGGGCTGATCCCCAACGCCTGAGGCGCCGGACAGCGGGTGAGGCGGAAGTGCCGTGCGGGTACTCGTCGTCAGCGGGACCGTCGGCGCGCTGAGCGCCGACGACTCCGCCCAGGCGATCGCCGCCGGCTGGCGAGAAGCCGATCCCGCGGCACAACTGGCTGCCGTACCGATGGCTGGCGCCGGACTCGGATTCGACCGTGCGCTGGCCGATCTGCTGGGTCCCGGGGTGGAGCTGTCGGTGGCTGCGGTCGCCGACGATTCGGCGGCCCCGGTGATCACGGTTCTGCGGACAGCGCAGACGGCGGTGGTCACTGCGACTCCAGCCTCGGGTGAGGAGGTCTGGTGCCCGGGTGCCAGTTCCGAACCGATCGGTCGGGCGATCCGGGCCGTGATCGAGGACGACCGGCCGCAGCGGTTGATCCTGGCGATCACCCCGGGAGCGGCCCACGATGCCGGAGCCGGACTGTTGCGGGGCCTCGGGGCGCTGGCCGATGGCGAACTCGGCGCCGGTACGACAGCCCTCGCCGAGATCGATCGGATCGATCTTCGGCGGGTACGCCCACTGCTCGACGGTCTCGAGTTGATCCTCGTCGTTCCCACCGCCGAGCGGGACCCGCATCTGCTCGGGTTGCGCGGACTGAGTGCGCAGCGAGGCAGGGCGGCCGGAATGGACCCGGCCGCGATCCTGGCCGCCGATGCCGCGATCGAGCGGTTCGCCGCGGCCCTCACCGCCGCCGGAGGCGTGCCCGAGGCGGCATCGGCCGCCGGTTCGGGGGCCTGTGGTTTCGCCTACTCACTGCTGGCGCTCGGTGCGGAGCCGACCACCGGTCCGGAGGCGATCCGACGACTCGCCGGTCTCGAGCAAAGCCTGCGGCAATCCGACCTGGTGGTGGTCGGCTGCGACAGCCTCGACTTCGCCTCCCGTGGTGGGGAGGTACTCGCCGCCGCGACCGCCTGGGCCGGTGACCTGCTGATCCCGGTACTGGTGATCGCCGACACGGTGCAGATCGGGAACCGGGAGATGCGTGCCCTCGGTGTGGAGGCGGCCCACGCCGTTCGGCCGTCCGCGCCGGCGCTGGGGAACGCGCAACCGGGCGAGCTGGGTGCAGTCGACCTGCAGAGGCTGGCGCGGCGGGTGGCCCGCAGCTGGCGCGGGTGATCCCGGGCCGGGGGAGTCGATCCGCCGGAGGAGTCGGGATCCTGATACCTGATCGTTCGACGATCCGGGGCGAGATCGTTTGGGGGAGTGGCCGCGGCTGCTTAGACTGTGTGGACCGTGGTGCCCCGGAAGTGGGGTGCGGCATCGAAGTTCCTCGGAGGGAATATGACGGTTCAAGATCAGGCGACTGACGCGCCGGTATCGGACGGTGTGGTGCTGACCGAGGTTGCGGCGGGCAAGGTCAAGTCCCTGCTGGAGGCCGAGGGCCGTGACGATCTGGCGCTGCGGATCGCGGTGCAGCCCGGTGGCTGCTCCGGTCTGCGCTACCAGCTCTTCTTCGACGAGCGTCAGCTCGACGGTGACAGCGTCCGTGACTTCGACGGTGTGAATGTCGTCACCGACCGGATGTCACTGCCGTACCTGATGGGTGCGACGATCGATTTCGTCGACAGCATCGAGAAGCAGGGCTTCACCATCGACAACCCGAATGCGACCGGATCCTGCGCCTGTGGCGACAGCTTCCACTGAGGCTCGCACCGATACCCAATTGTGATCTGCGCATCGAGCGCGAACGAGTCCCCGGACAGCCCGTGCTGTCCGGGGATTTCTCGTTGTCGGACCCGCCGGACTGAGGTGCACCTGCGGCTGGCAGCAGCGTGGGAATGCGTTAATCTACGACCGTGAGTCATAGTTCCCCGCGCCGACTGCACCCACGGGGTGTCCGGCTGGCCCTCGGTGGCACCGTGTCGCTGTTCCTGCTCGCACTCGCCGGTTGTGCCGGCGGGACCGGCGGACCGGGTCAGGGTCGCTACCTCGGCCTCCCCGAGCGTGCCAGCGATCGCGCCGAGTACATCGGTGACCTGTGGGTCGGAGCGTGGGTGGCCAGCCTGGCCATCGGCGTCCTCGTCTGGGGCCTGATGATCTGGGCCTTCACCGCCTACCGGCGCAAGTCCAAGAACGACGTCCCGCGGCAGACCACGTACAACCTCCCGCTGGAGATCATGTACACCTTGGTGCCGTTCCTGATCATCGGCGTGCTCTTCTACTACACCCTCACCACCCAGAACCGGGTGCTGGCCGCCGACAACGACCAGGAGGTCACCGTCGACGTGGTCGGTCAGAAGTGGTCGTGGACGTTCAACTACATCGACGAGAACGGTGAACCGGTCGCCTACGACTACGGAACCATCGAACAGACCCCGACCTTCAAGTTGCCGGTCGACCAGAAGGTCAAGTTCAACCTCAGCTCGCCCGACGTGATCCACTCCTTCTGGGTGCCGTCGTTCTACTTCAAGCTGGACGTGATCCCGGGCCGGCACAACAGCTTCGAGCTGACCCCGACCACCGAAGGCACCTTCGCCGGCAAGTGCGCCGAACTGTGCGGTACGTACCACTCGGCGATGCTGTTCAACATCGAGGTGGTCAGTGAGGCCGAGTACCAGGCCTACCTCGACGAACTGATCGAACGCGGCCAGTCCGGTCGGGCCATGGGCGGCACGGTCGGTGTGGCAACGCCCACCATCCCGGCAGAAGAGGAAGAGGGGGCCACCGAATGAGTGCGGCTGACAACATGACCACTGCCCGGGTCACCAACGACCTCGCCCCCGATGCCCTGCGCGAACGCGGCCGTGGGTCGATGGCGATGAAGATCCTGACCACGACCGACCACAAGTTGCTCGGCAACATGTACTTCGTCACCTGTCTGTTCTTCTTCGCCATCGGTGGTCTGCTGGCGCTGGCCATCCGGGCCGAGCTGTTCAGCCCCGGACTGCAGTTCATGCAGTACGAGACGTTCAACCAGTTCTTCACCATGCACGGCACGATCATGCTGCTGCTGTTCGCGACGCCCCTGTTCTCGGCCTTCGCGAACGCGATCATGCCGCTGCAGATCGGTGCACCCGACGTCGCCTTCCCGCGGCTGAACGCCTTCTCCTACTGGGTCTTCCTGGTCGGTGGCCTGATCACCATCTCCGGATTCCTCACCCCGGCAGGCGCGGCCAGCTTCGGCTGGTTCGCCTACCCGCCGCTGTCGGATGCGATCAACTCACCCGGTTACGGCGGCGACCTGTGGCTGGTCGGCCTCTACCTGGTGGGCCTGTCCTCGATCCTCGGCGCGGTGAACTTCATCGTCACCGTCGTCGCCATGCGGGCACCGGGAATGACGATGTTCCGGTTGCCGATCTTCACCTGGAACGTGCTCGTCACCTCGATCCTGGTCCTGATCGCCTTCCCGATCATCGCCGCGGCCTTCCTGATGCTGCTGGCCGACCGGGTGATGGGGGCGCAGGTGTTCAATGCCGGCAACGGCGGCCCGCTGCTGTGGCAGCACCTGTTCTGGTTCTTCGGTCACCCCGAGGTCTACATCATCGCGTTGCCGTTCTTCGGCATCATCACCGAGATCATCCCGGTGTTCAGCCGCAAGCCGGTCTTCGGTTACATCGGTCTGGTCGCTGCGACCATGTCGATCGCCGCGCTGTCGGTGGCGGTCTGGGCCCACCACATGTTCGTCACCGGAGCGGTGAACCTGCCGTTCTTCGCCTTCACCACCTTCCTGATCGCCGTACCCACCGGTGTGAAGTTCTTCAACTGGATCGGCACCATGTGGCGCGGCAGCGTCTCCTTCGACACCCCGATGCTGTGGGTGGCCGGCTTCTTGGTGACCTTCCTGTTCGGCGGTCTGACCGGCGTCATCCTGGCCACCCCGCCGCTGGACTTCGCCGTCTCCGACTCCTACTTCGTGGTCGCGCACTTCCACTACGTGGTCTTCGGCACCGTCGTCTTCGCGATGTTCGCCGGCTTCTACTACTGGTGGCCGAAGTTGACCGGTCGAATGCTCAACGAGCGCCTCGGGAAGCTGCACTTCTGGCTGATCTTCATCGGCTTCCACACCACCTTCCTGGTCCAGCACTGGCTCGGTGCCGAGGGAATGCCGCGGCGTTATGCCGACTACCTGTCGACCGATGGCTTCACCTTGCTGAACCAGATCTCGACCGTCGGCTCCTTCCTGCTGGGTATCGGCATGCTGCCGTTCATCTGGAACGTCTGGATCACCCGCAATGCGCCGAAGGTGACCGTGGACGATCCCTGGGGCTGGGGACGCTCGCTGGAGTGGGCCACCTCCTGCCCGCCGCCGCGGCACAACTTCACCTCGCTGCCGCGGATCCGCTCGCGCTACCCCGCGTTCGACCTGCATCACCCGGAGGTGGAATCCGTCGACGAACATGAGGATCCGGCACCGGAGACCCTCGCGAAGTCCGCTGTGAAAGGTGACAAAGAGTGAAGAGTTCAGCCTGGTCCTTCGGCGGCGTGGCGATCTTCATCTTCGTCGCCACCATCGTCTACTGGTTCCTCTCCCACGAGATCGTCGGCACCGTGGCACTGATCATGGCGCTGCTGATGTGCGTGATGATCTGGGGTTACCTGCTGATCACCCTGAAGTCGATCGGCACACCGCTGGAGGATGACGTCGACGCCACCATCGAGGACGGCGCCGGTGTGATCGGCTTCTTCCCCCCGAGCAGCATCTGGCCGTTCTGGTGCTCGCTGGCAGCCGGTGTCTTCGTGCTCGGCCCGGTCTACGGCTGGTGGTTGAGCATCCTGGGTGCGGCCGTCGGCCTGTGGGCACTGTTCGGCTGGATCTACCAGTACTACGTGGGCGACTACAAGCACTGACCGGTACGGGCCCAGTCCTGCCGCACTCGGCGCACCGAAACTCCGGTTTCGGTGCGCCGATCCGGTTGTGGGTACGGCGTCTCGGAGCTACGCCGCAGGAGCCGGGGCGGTGCTGGCCCGGACGACCAGGCTGGTCGGGACCAGGTGTCGAGCAGCGGAATGCGCAGTGGGGTGGTCGACCTGCTGGAGGAGCAGGTCGACACACAACCGGCCCACCGTGGTGAAGTCCTGATGCACCGTGGTCAACGGGGGGCCGAGGCGAGGGCTGGGCACTCGGGGATGTCGTCGAAGCCGACGACACTGACGTCCTCCGGGATCGACCGGCCCGCCTCCTGCAGCGCCCGATAGAGGCCGAGCGCCATCTGGTGAGTCCCGTTTGGGTGCAGGTGCTGCGGAACGGACGAGAGTCGGGCCCTGGGATCACCAGCTGCTGTGCAGCGGACGCCCTTCCTCGTACCCCGAGGGTGACTGGATGCCGACCACGGCCCGTTCGGCGAACTCGGGCAGGGTCCGGGCGCCGGCGTAGGTGCAGGAGCTGCGTACCCCGGAGGTGATGAAGTCGAGCAGATCCTGGATCCCCGGACGCTCCGGGTCGAGGAACATCCGCGACGACGAGATGCCCTCCTCGAACAGACCGGCTCGCGCGCGTTCGAAACCCGAGGAGTCCTTGGTCCGGTTCTTCACCGCCCGCGCCGAGGCCATGCCGAAGGATTCCTTGTACGCCCGACCGTCCGGGGCAAGTTGAAGATCCCCGGGGGATTCGTGGGTACCGGCGAACCAGGACCCGACCATCACCGAACCCGCCCCCGCGGCCAGGGCAAGGGCGACATCGCGCGGGTGCCGCACACCGCCGTCGGCCCAGATCGACTTGCCGAGCTCCCTGGCCGCCGCGGCACACTCCAGGACCGCCGACAGCTGCGGGCGACCGACCCCGGTCTGCATCCGGGTGGTGCACATCGCCCCCGGGCCGACGCCGACCTTCACCACATCGGCACCGGCCTCGATCAGTTCCCGGGTGCCCTCGGCGGTGACCACATTGCCGGCGACCAGCGGTGTACCCGGGGCAACCCGGTCGCGTACCTGCCGGACCTGGCCGAGCACATCGATCATCTTGTCCTGGTGTCCGTGGGCGGTGTCGACCACCAGCACATCGGTGCCGGCCTGCAACAACGCCTCGGCACGGGACGCCACATCACCGTTGATGCCGACCGCGGTACCGATCATCAGCCGCCCCTGCGGATCCAGCGCCGGGGGATAGATCGCCGCCCGCAACGCGCCCTTGCGGGTGATCACGCCGAGCACTTTGCCCTCGGCATCGGTGGCGACCGCGTAGTCGGCATGTGCCGCAGCCAGCTGGTCGAAGATCACTCGCGGCGAGTCGGCGGGGGAGACCTTCACGATCTCCTCACTCATCACCGTCCTGGCCTGGGTGAACCGGTCCACACCCTGGGTGTCGGCCTCGGTCAGCACGCCTACCGGTAAGCCGTCGGCGACCACCAGGACCACACCGTGATTGCGTTTCGGCAGCAGGTTGATCACCTCGCCCATGGTCGCCTTCGGGTCCACCGTCACCGGGGTGTCGAAGACCGTGTGCGAGGCCTTCACCTTGCCGATGGTCGCCGCGACCACATCGGTCGGAATGTCCTGGGGGATGATCGCGATCCCGCCGGCCCGGGCGATCGTCTCGGCCATGCGGCGCCCGGAGACGGCGGTCATGTTCGCGGCCACGATCGGCAGTGGTGTGCCCAGCCCGTCGGTGCTGGTCAGATCCACGTCCAGCCGGGAGGTGACTGTCGAGCGCGACGGGACCAGGAAGACGTCGTTGTAGGTCAGGTCATGCTGCGGAGTGTTCAGAAAACGCACGGCCACATAGTCCCACGAGACCCCGTCGAACGCGCAGCGGTGACCACCCCGGACGGCGGGCTTTCACGAGGACCCCCGAACACACCCCGGCATCGGCACCGAGGTGTCATCCTGTCGTGTGTGGAACCCGCGCGTGACCTGACCGACTCCGCACAGAACCGAGCGGTGCTGAGCGCGGCCGATGCCCTGTTGGCGGGCCGGACCCCGGTCGAGGAGAACCCGTCGGTGCTGGCCGAGGCCCGGGCTGGGGCACGGTCCCGGCGGCTGCTCACCGCCGCACTCGGGGAGGAACCGGTACGCCTGAGCGTGGTGTTCGCGATGTACGGCGAGACCGGCCGGATGGTGCCGCGCAGCGAACATCCGCACGGGGAGGACTTCTGCCGGGAGAAGGTACGCCAACTCGACTGGCTGACCGCCGACCTACCGACAGTCACCTGGAACCTGATCGCCTGCGACGACGGCTGCCCCGACCGGCCCTCCAGCGCCGAGAAGCTGCGGCAGATCATCGCCACCGAGGGATACCCCGAACGCGGCCATCGCAGCGTCGCGGTGATCGAACTCGCCGCGGTGATCGCCGGCGAGAACCCGCTGCAGACACCGCTCAGCCCCGCCTTCGATGCCCTCAGCTCGACCGCACAGTCCCGCAAGGGAGGTTCGGTCCTGGCCGCCATGGCCACCGCGATCGACCAGGGCCCGACCTCCGGACGGCACATCGTGGCCTACACCGACGCGGATCTGTCGGCCAACCTGGCCCAGCTGGGATCCCTCGCCGCGCCGATCCTGGAAGGCGCCGCGGCCGGACTCGGCCAGCGCTACGGCATGGACGACGCGGTGCTGGTCAACCAGCACGGCCCCAGCACCGAACCGCGGAGCACCGGTGGCAAACCGGACAAGCTGATCATCCTGTTCCGCCATTTCGTCCGGGCACTGCTGATCCCGGACCTGGCCCATGTCCTGGACACCCAGGCCGGGTTCAAGGCCTTCGACGCCGCCGCGCTGGTCCCGGTGCTGCCGGAGCTGTCGTCGTTCAACGAGACCTTCGACGTCGAACTGCTGATCCAGTTGGCCAAACGCACCGGCGCCGCGGGGCTGGCGACCGTACCGATGGTGTTCACCGAGGACTTCGCCGCCACCAACTTCCCCTCCGTCGACCCCGGCCGGCGGCATCTGGCGATGATCGAGCAGGTGGTCGAACTGCACGACCGGCTGGTTGCACCGGTACGGCCGGCGACCGGCGAGGCAGCCGCACTCCTGGCGCTCCTGCGGGAGCTCTCGCTGGCCGACTACGTGAGATTGATCGAGCTACTGCAGGAACGCGACGAGGGCGACCCGACGCTCTTCGACCGGCGATGGGCCGTGGCCGACCTGCGGGCGGCGATCGGCCGCTGAGCAGGGCGCGCGGCGTCGACCACTTCCCGCTCCGGACCCGACAGGGGAGGATGGGGCCATGGTGACTCGACTCAACCCGTACCTGAACTTCCGCGACGAAGCCCGCCAGGCGCTGGAGTTCTACCACGAGGGCCTCGGTGGGACCTTGGACATACTGTCCTTCGGTGCCAGCGGTATGGCCGACGACCCGGCCGTCGCGGAGCTGGTCATGCACGGGGCAGTGGTCTCAGAGATCGGCTTGACCCTCTACGCAGCCGACACCCCGCCGGGGATGGCCTCCTCGCGGATGGGCAACGCGATCTCGGTCGCGCTGACCAGCGATCAGGAGGATCTGCGTCCCTACTGGGACCGGTTGACCCAGGGTGCCGAGATCCAGATGCCGTTCGAGATCGCTCCCTGGGGCGATCGGTACGGTGCCTTCGTCGACCGCTTCGGCGTGCCGTGGATGTTCGACCAACCGGGTGATGCCTGAGCCGAGGCCGCGCCGATCACCCGGTCGGTCGGGGATCAGCCGATGCTGGCCTTCTCCGCCCCGATCGTGGTGTCCGGGCCGTGGCCGGTGTGCACCACGGTGTCGTCGGGCAGGGCGAACAACTTCGCCCTGATCGAGTCCACGATCAGATCGGCATCGGAGAACGAGCGGCCGGTTGCACCCGGGCCGCCGTTGAACAAGGTGTCACCGGAGAACAGTTCACCGCTGGACTCCAGCAGCAGGCAGACCGCGCCCGGAGCATGACCCGGTGTGTGGATCACCCGCAGGGCCGTGTCGCCGATCTCGATCCGGTCGCCGTCGGCCAGGTCGACATCCCAGGTGACACCGGGATGGGTCAGCTCCCACACCGGTGCATCGTCGGGATGCAGGTACAACGGGGCGCCGGTCCGTTGCCGCAGTTCGGGGGCGTGGCGGACGTGGTCGTCGTGGGCGTGGGTGCAGATGATCGCCTTCACCGTACGGTCCCCGACCAGTTCGAGGATCGCGTCGACGTCATGCGGGGCGTCCAGCACGATCACCTCGGAGTCGTTGCCGATCACCCAGACGTTGTTGTCCACCTGGTGGGTCTCCCCGTCCAGGCTGAACGTACCCGAGGTCTCGGTCCGGTCCACCCGGACATCGGAGCTCACAGGACCACCACCGAACGCAGCACCTTGCCGCTGTGCATCCTGTCGAAGGCGGCCTCGATCTCGTCGAGCCCGATCTCCTCGGTGACGAAGGCATCGAGATCGAGTCGTCCCTGCTGGTACAGATCGACCAGCATTGGGAAGTCCCGGCTCGGCAGGCAGTCGCCGTACCAACTCGACTTCAGGGCGCCACCGCGGCTGAAGAAGTCCAGCAGCGGCATCTCCGGCGCCTTCATCTCGGGGGTGGGTACGCCGACGAGCACCACGGTGCCGGCCAGGTCACGAGCGTAGAACGCCTGCTTCCAGGTCTCCGGACGGCCGACGGCGTCGATCACCACATCGGCGCCGTTGCCCTCGGTGAGCGCCTGGATGGCCTCCACCGCGTCCTCCTTCTTGGAGTTCACGGTGTGGGTGGCGCCGAGATTCTTGGCCCAGCCGAGTTTCTCGTCGTCGATGTCGACGGCGATGATCCTGGACGCCCCAGCGAGTGCGGAACCGGCCACCGCGGCCATGCCCACGCCACCGACGCCGATCACCGCGACGCTCTTGCCCCGGCCGACGTTGCCGGTGTTGATCGCCGCCCCGAGTCCGGCCGTGATGCCGCAGCCCAACAGCCCCACCGCAGCCGGCCGGGCGCTCGGATCGACCTTGGTGCACTGTCCGGCGGCCACCAGGGTCTTGTCGGCGAAGGCGCCGATCCCCAGCGCCGCCTCCAACTCGGTGCCGTCCTCCAGGGTCATCTTCTGCTGCGCGTTGTGGGTGTTGAAGCAGTACCACGGCTCACCGCGCTCACAGGCCCGGCACTCCCCGCAGACGGCTCGCCAGTTGAGGATCACGAAGTCGCCGGGGGCGACCGAGGTGACGCCCTCGCCGACCGATTCGACGACGCCGGCGGCCTCATGGCCGAGCAGGAACGGGAAGTCGTCGCTGATCCCGCCCTGACGGTAGTGGAGATCGGTGTGGCAGACGCCGCATGCCTGGATGTCGACGACGGCCTCACCCGGGCCCGGATCGGGAATGTTGATGGTTTCGATCGTGACCGGTTCGCCCTTGGCGCGGGTCACTACTCCCTTGACCTGTTGCATGGTCCATGTCTACCGAATCATTTTCGCGGCCGGAAGAACCCCGCTGTGACCCCACTCCGCCGGGTTGCCCGTCGCCCACCCGAAAGGGTCGGTCAACCGCAGCGGACGGCTGGTTTCGGCCGAGCTGGTCTGCCGTGTCTCGACGCGGGATCCGAGGTGGGGACGGCGGGTGACAGCTGGGTCAGGCCGGCGACGACTCCTGCGACAACCTCGCCCAGTCGACCAGGCGCCGGCTGGCGGCACTGGACTCCATCACCTCGACGGCTCGCGCCAGGTGCGGGCGGAACTGCTCGGCCAGCGGAGAACGCGGATCCGGCCCGGCGAAGGCCAGCAGCGCAGCGGCTGCATTGAGGGCGACGATGTCGCGCACGGGACCCGGCTCGCCGGCCAGGGTACGGCGGGCGATCTCGGCGTTCAGCGCCGGTTCGCCGCCGACCAGGTCGTCGGGACTCGCGCGGGGGAGTCCCAGGTCGAGCGGGTCGAGGGTGGTCTCGGTGACCTGCCCGTCGGCGATCACCCAGACGGTCGAACTGGTGGTGGTGGTGAGTTCGTCCAGACCGTCCCCGCCGTGGAACACCAATCCGCGGTGTCCGCGCTCGGCGATCACCCCGGCCACCAGGGGAGCGAAGCGTCGATCGGCGATGCCGACGGCCTGGGCGCTCGGACGGGCGGGATTGGTCAACGGGCCGAGCAGGTTGAACGAGGTGGCCACCCCCAGTTCCCGGCGCGCCTGGGCGGCATGGCGGAATGCCGGGTGGTAGCCGGCGGCGAAGAAGAAGGTGATGCCGACCTGTTCGAGCAACCCGGCATGGGCCTGCGGGCCGGGATCCAGGTTCACGCCCAGCGCTTCCAGCACATCGGCCGTACCGCAGGCCGAGGACGCGGCCCGGTTGCCGTGCTTGGCCACCCGGGCACCGGCCGCCGCGGCGACCACCGCGGCCATGGTGGAGATGTTCACCGTGTTCGCCCGGTCACCACCGGAGCCGACCACGTCGACGGCCTCCCCGACCGGTGGTACGGGAGTCGCTCGGGACAGCATCGTGTCGGCCAGTCCGCGCAGTTCGGCCACGGTCTCACCCTTGGCCCGCAGGGCCACGGCGAACCCGGCAACCTGCACCGGGGTGGCGGCGCCGTCGAGGATCTCCGACATCGCCCACTCGACGTCGCTGGGCGACAGATCCGTACCCCGGACCAGTTGGGTCAGCAGGTCCGGCCAGTTCTGCCCGGCCATCTCAGGCGGGGGTCCGGTCGAGGTGCGCCCGCAACTGCCGGGCGACCAATTCGGGAAAGCTCACCGGATCGATCGGGTGGGCGGCGACCTCGTCGGCACGCGACCAGGAGGCGAGCCAGGCGTCCTGCCGCCGGCCGACGACCACCAGCACCGGTGGACAGTCGGCCACTTCGTCCTTCACCTGGCGGCACAGCCCGAGACCGCCGGCCGGGCTGGCCTCGCCGTCGAAGATCGCCAGGTCGATGCCCCCGGCGTCCAGGGCGCTCAGCACAGCCGGCTGGGTGGCGGTGTCGATCACGGTGATCTCGGGCAGATCGGAGGCCACCCGGCGACCCATCGCCAACCGGAGCCGGTCACGGACGGAGCGGTCATCGGAGTAGACCAGGACGACCGCGGGGCCGACCGATGCCGACTCGCTCATGTCATCTCCTTCTGTGCCACCCGGAACTCGGTACGGGCGGCCGTCGTTGTGCTGAGTGTGCAGACCGCGATGTCACGATCTGCCCGCAGGGCCGGTCCCGGTCGCGTCAGGACGCGGATTCGGGTGCGGCGCTGAGACGAACTCTACCGCGACCGGCCGTCGCGGCGATCGGCCCGGTGGAGGCGTCCGAGGCCCGCTCCGATCGGTTCGACAGCCGGTGACCGACCTGCTGCCGGCGGCGCTCGGAGGAGTGCCGGCGGACCGATCCGAAGGCCCCGGCGCAGGACACTCCGACAAGCCGTAGGACACGGTTCGGTAACGGTGGCCGCGCCATTGCGGGCTGTGGTGGCGATGGGTACGCAGACATCGGCCACCCGAAGATGCCAGCGGTGCGATCTATGGCAATAATGTCCCCGTGGCGACTTCAGTTGAGGCGACAGCAGGGGGCGGGCTGCCCTCAGGTGCACTGCATCGGATCAACCCGGCCCGGTTGAACGGGGTGAAGGGGCGACCCGACATGGCCCCGATCGGCGTCATGGTCTGGCTCGCATCCGACCTGATGTTCTTCGCCGGGCTCTTCGCGGCCTACTTCACGATCCAGAACGTCACCGACGCGCAGGCTGCCGCAACCGGTGCCATGCCGCTGTTCGAGTGGGGTCACTCACTGCAGAACCTGCCGTTCTCGGTGGTGAACACGACGATCCTGGTGGCCAGCTCCTTCACCTGCCAGATGGCGGTCTTCGCCGCCCACCGGCGACAGGTCTCGCGGGTCGGCAGCCTGGTCAACATCGGCTCCTGGGGGATGCGCGAGTGGTGGGTGCTGACCATCGTCATGGGGTCGGTCTTCATCGGCGGCCAGGTCTATGAGTACGCGACCTTGTTCTCCGAGGGGTTGGCGATCTACACCAACGCCTACGGTTCGGTCTTCTACCTGGCCACCGGCTTCCACGGCATTCACGTGCTCGGCGGGATCATCGCCATGATGTTCGTCCTCGGCCGGACCTACATGGCGCAGACCTTCACCCATGAGCAGTACGTCTCCACCGAGTGCGTGTCCTACTACTGGCACTTCGTCGACGTCGTCTGGGTGGCGCTGTTCTCGGTCATCTACATCCTGCCCCTGTTCATCTACTGAGCGCCTGATCGAAGGGATTCTCGTGAAGTTCTTGTCCTCTCGCCGACGGCATCCGGCAGCGAAGCCGCTGCTGCTGTTGGTAGCGCTCTTCCTGGTCGGTGGGCTTTACGCCGTGGTGGCGCCGAGCACCCAGAGCTCGGCCGACACCGGCAACTCGCAGATGATCGAGGAAGGCAAGAACCTGTACGCGGTCGGCTGCTCGTCCTGTCACGGGATGAACGGTGAGGGCGGTACGCAGGGCCCGTCGCTGGTGGGTGTCGGTGGCGCCGCGGTCGACTTCCAGGTCGGCACTGGCCGGATGCCGATGGCGCAGCAGGGCATCCAGGCCCCGCGCAAGCAGGTCCAGTACACCCAGGAGCAGATCGACCAGCTGGCCGCCTACGTGGACAGCCTCGGTCCCGGCCCGGCGATCCCGGAGGAGGAGCAGTACACCACCGAGGGCTTGAGCGAGGAACAGATCGCTCGCGGCGGTGAGCTCTTCCGTACCAACTGCTCGGCCTGTCACAACTTCGAGGGCTCCGGCGGCGCCATGCCGAACGGCAAGGAAGCTCCGACGCTGAAGGATGTCGACCCCAAGCACATCTACGAGGCCATGCGTACCGGTCCGCAGGAGATGCCGGTCTTCTCCAAGGAAGTGATCAGCGATGAGGACGCACGCTCGGTCATCGCCTATCTGGAGGAGTTGCACCAACAGCCGGGTGGCGGCCTGACCCTTGGCGGTCTCGGCCCGGTCACCGAAGGATTCTGGGCCTGGGTCGTCGGCATCGGCGGTCTCTGCCTGTTCGCGGTGTGGATCACATCGAAGGGGGCGCGCGCCAAGTGAGCGAGCACAACGATCACGACGAGCCCGTCGTCGAGGGCCGGGTCGAGGAGGGCTCGACGGCCGTCGTCAGCAAGCCGATCCCGGATCCGGGTCTGGAGGCCGAGGCTCCTCGCTACAGCGATGTCAACGAGGCGGCGGCCAAGCGGTACACCCGCATGGTGGCCGGGCTGTTCCTGCTGGCCCCGCTGTTCGCCATCGCCTACGTGGTGGTCTACTTCGCCATCCCGGTGGACTACCAGATCGTCGTCTCCGACACCCAGAAGTACCCGGCGCAGAACGTCTTCCTCGGACTGACCCTGGGCCTGGCGCTGCTGGCCATCGGCGTCGGAGCGGTCCAGTGGGGTCGCGAGATCATGGGCGATCACGAGGAGGCCGAGGAACGGCATGCGGCCGCGTCGTCGGAGGACGAGCGCGCCGAGTTCATGGCCAAGGTCGACAAGGGCATCGAGCAGGCCAATGTCGGACGCCGGAAGGTGATCCTGGGCAGTATGGGCGTCGGTGTCGGTGCCCTCGGCCTGCCGCTGATCATCTCCCTCGGTGACCTCGGTCCCTGGCCGACCGGCAAGTGGCTCGACGAGCACTACATGAAGACCATCTGGGCTCCCGGAGTGCGGTTGGTCAACGATGTGACCTTCACCCCGATCCGTGCCGCCGACCTGACCATCGGTCAGTTGGTGAACGCCGAGCCGGAGACGCTGCAAGAGCTCGACGGTCACGACACGCTGGTCGAGAAGTCGAAGTCGGCGATCATCATCGTCCGGATGAACCCGAACCAGATCACCATTCCGGCGACCCGTCAGGACTGGCACGTCAACGGCATCCTCTGCTACTCCAAGATCTGCACCCATGTGGGTTGCCCGATCAGCCTGTGGGAGCAGCAGACCCACCATCTGCTGTGCCCCTGCCACCAGTCGACCTTCGACCTGGGCAACTCGGGTGTGGTCGTCTTCGGCCCGGCCTCCCGGGCACTGCCGCAGCTGCCGATCACCGTCGACGCCGAGGGTTACCTGGTCGCCCGATCCGGGTTCGTCGACGACCTCGGCAACCCGCTGGCCCCCGGCCCGAGCTACTTCGAGCGCGACTCGAGCACTGACCTGACCCGTCCCCGGTCGGTGGAAGAACTGAGCGAACAGGTGGGTGAGAACTGATGGCCGAGCCGACCACCACCACCGGCACTGCCACCGACGCGGCTCCGGCCGCGACTGCCGGCAAGCCGCACCCGCTGGCCCCGGCCGCCGGGATCGCGAACTGGGTCGATCAGCGTCTGGGAGCGGCGAAACTGGGCAAGAGCTTCGTCCGCAAGATCTTCCCCGACCACTGGTCGTTCCTGCTGGGCGAGATCGCCTTGTACAGCTTCATCATCCTGCTGCTGACCGGTGTCTTCCTCACCTTGTGGTTCAAACCGACCATGGGTGAGGTCATCTACGACGGTTCCTACCAGTTCTACCGCGGGCTGCACATGTCCGAGGCCTATGCCTCCACCCTGGACATCAGCTTCGACATCCGCGGTGGCCTGCTGATGCGGCAGATGCACCACTGGGCAGCGATGCTGTTCATCGGCGCGATGACCGCGCACATGCTGCGGATCTTCTTCACCGGCGCCTTCCGCAAGCCGCGTGAGGTGAACTGGCTGATCGGCCTGGCGCTGCTGATGCTGGGCATCGTCGAAGGCTTCGCCGGTTACTCGCTGCCCGACGACCTGCTCTCGGGTACCGGCCTGCGGATCGCCGACGGCCTGATGCGCTCGGTACCGATCGTCGGTACCTGGGTCGAGGTGCTGATCTTCGGCGGGGAGTATCCCGGTGACATCATCATCACCCGCTTCTACATGGCCCACATCCTGCTGGTGCCGGGAATCATCCTCGGTCTGATCGCGGCCCACCTGGCGCTGGTCGTGTACCACAAGCACACCCAGTTCCCCGGTCCGGGACGGACCGAGCGCAACGTCGTCGGCTACCCGGTCTTCCCGGTCTACGCCGCCAAGGCCGGTGGCTTCTTCTTCATCGTCTTCGGCGTCACCGCGCTGATGGGTGCGTTCCTGCAGATCAACCCGCTGTGGACCTACGGCCCGTACAACCCGGCCGAGGTGACCGCCGGTTCGCAGCCGGACTGGTACATGGGCTTCGCCGAGGGTGCCTTGCGGATCATGCCCGGCTGGGAGACGCACTTCGCCGGTTGGGGCTTCCTGCCCCCTGCCACCTGGTCGTGGAATGTGCTGATCCCCGGTGTCGGCGGGTTGGGCATCCTCTTCGTCGTGCTGGGTGTGTACCCGTTCGTCGAGCAGTGGGTGACCGGCGACAAGCGCGACCACAACGTCCTGCAGTACCCGTGGCAGGCGCCCAACCGGACCGCCTTCGGCGTCGCCGGGATGACCGCCTACGGCATCCTCTGGATGGCCGGCGGCAACGACATCCTGGCGATCATGTTCAACCTGAGCCTGAACTTCCTCACCGAGCTGTTCCGGGTGTTGATCTTCGTCGGCCCGGTCGTGGCCTTCATCGTCACCAAGCGGATCTGCCTGGGCATCCAGCGGCGCAATGTCGAGCGGGTGCTGCACGGCAGTGAGTCGGGCTTGATGGAGCGTTCGCCCTCGGGTGAGTACCACGAGGCCCATGTGCCGATCAGTGAGGACGAGGCGTACCTGCTCACCGGTTCCGACGAGGAGCACCCGGTGGCTGCCACCAACGGTGATGCACGCGAACTCAAGGGCAAGAAGGGGGTCGTCTCCAAGCGCCGCGCCCTGGTCAGCCGCTGGTACTACGCCGACAACGTGCCGAAGCCGACCGCGGAGGAGATCGAGGAAGCCCATCACCACGGTGATCACGGCGACCATGATGATCATGGCGTCGAGGGTGGGGACCACAACGAGCTGGAGTCCAGCGACCGCCACTGATGATCGCCGTCCGAGCCTTGGGACAAGGCCTGATCCGCCGAGCCGTCCGATCCATTGGGGTCGGGCGGCTCGGTCGTTCAGCCGAGCAGCGGGAACTCAGCCGAGCAGCGGGAACTCAGCCGAACAGCGGGAACTCAGCCGAACAGTGGGAACAAGGGGATCAGCGCCACCGAACCCGCCCACAGGACCGGCCCGTAGGCAAACTCTCCTCGTCGATGCAACAGGTGCCGGCCGAGGCCGAAGACGGCCCCGAGTCCGGTGCCGATCAGCAACCCGGTGAAGACCGCGGTGACCGAGATCGTCCCGCAGACCGCACCGAGTACCGGCGCCAGCCGGACGTCACCGAACCCGAGTGCTGCGGGGCGCAGCCACCAGAAAAGGCCGAAGAACGCCCCGACCGCCAGTGCAGCCAGCAGCATCCGGACAGCGGTCTGCCAGCCGTCGAGCACACCGACCAGGGGTACCGACGCGGCAGTGAGCGCCCACAGCACCCGGGTGAGGCTCAGCGGTAGCCAGGTGGTGCGGGCGTCGATCGCCACGAGCAACAGCCCCAGGCTCAACCAGGCCATCCACGCCGGCCACAGTGCCGGCGGCAGGAAGTGACCGAGCGCGTAACCGCCGAGTGCGCCGAGCACGGTGCAGACGATCACCATCGGCGGATCGGCAAGCTGCGCATAGGGTGCCTTCGCCGGTGCGTCCGGGCCGGTGACGGCGGGCTCGGCCAGCCGCGGCAGGATCAGCCGGACACCGAGTCCGCAGACCACGGCCAGACCGGCCGCCAGGATCGCCGCGCTCGACATGAGCTGATCGTATGCGGCGGGCTCAGGCGGCCCGCAGCTCCAGGTCGGTCTCCGGGCGCCAGGGATCGACCGGTTCGGCCCACCGCTCACCGCGCTGGGCACAGGCGGCGCGCAGCAGCAGTTCGGTACGGGCGTCGAACCAGCCGATGGCCGCCCCCTGCAGCAGGTCCTGGATCGTCGCCCGGTCCGACCGCGAGAGCAAGGCGATCTCGGCCACCGACATCCCCCGGCGGTGCAGGACGGCCGCCGCCTGGGCGGCGAGTTCGGGGTTGCCCGGGCGGCGATCGAGACTGCGCAGGTCGCGGGGGGAGACCCGAAGCAACTGCCGGGCGATCCGCGGTGGCAGCTTCGGCAGGGTTCGTCCGTGGCGTCCGAACAGCAAGGTGTGGGTCATCCGCAGCGGAATCCCGCAGGCGACGGCCACCGCCTGCCACGGCAGTCCGCCGTCGTCGATCAGCTCCCGCAGGTGGGCGCGGAACGGCGCGGCGAGCACCCACTCGTACTCATGTTGCTCGGCATACTGCTCCCCGGCGTGGTCGGTGGCGGTCGTCGTACGGGTCATGGTCACTCCTCGGTGTCGGTGCGAGAAGTGCACCCCGATGCAGGCGCCCGGTCGGCTCCCGGAGGCAGCCGGGCGACACCATCGCCACAGCGGACAACAAGTGGTGGCTGCCGGAGACACCGCAGGCCACCCGGACAACACCTGGGGGCCACGCGACCGGGCCCGGACGCAGAACGGCCCGGTGGAGCAGCAGGCTCCACCGGGCCGTTCGGCGATCAGCTCGGGTCAGCCGGCCAGCTGACCGGTCTGCCACTCCTCGACGAAGTCGGGGTTGTCGGCCAGCCACTCGGCAACCGCACCGTCGGGATCCTCGCCGTTGTACTGATCCTCGGCGAACATGACGCTCTCCAGGTCCGACAGCCGCTCGTCGTCCAGCACCAGGTTCTTCATCAGCTGGGCGGCCTTCGGGTGGGCCTCGCCGAAGCCGGAGGTGCCGAAGTTGTAGATCAGCTCGGCATCGCCCATCGCACCCTCGGGATCCTCCAGGTCACGGATCGGGAAGCTGCCGTAGGCCCAGTGCGGACGCCACAGGGTGACCGCGATGTTCTCACCGGAGTCGGTGGCGCTCTTCAGCTCCGCCAGCATCGCCGGGGTCGAGGACTCGATGAACTCATAACCCTCCAGGCCGTAGGTCGGGATGGCCTCCTCCTTGGTGATCCGGGTCAGGCCGGCACCGGGCTCGATGCCGACCAGCCGGTTGCCGTACTCATCGCCCATCTCGGCCAGATCGGCGATCGACTGGGCGGGGGAGTCATCGTTGACCGCGATGGTCAGTTTGGCGTTGTCGTACCAGCAGCCCATGGCCTCCAGGTTGTCGCCGTACTGCTCCAGGTAGTCCTCGTGGGTGAGCGGCAGCCACGAATCGACCAGCAGGTCGATGTCGCCGGCGTCCAGCGCCACGTAACCGGGCCCGGCGTCGAAGGCCTCGATGTTGACGGTGTAGCCGTCCTCCTCGAGCACTGCCTTCGCCAGGTGGGCCACGGCCACCGACTCGTCCCAGCCGTTGAAGGTGCCGATGGTGATTTCGCTGTCGGCATCGGGCGCCGTGCTGGTGATGTCGGCGGACTCCGCACCCGGGGTGCAGTTCGCCCACGGCGACTCGGCGGCCTCCTCGGTGGCCCCGCCGCCGACCGGTTCACCACCGGTGTTGGAGGCGCCACACCCTGCCACCGTCAACAACAGGGCGGAGGCTCCCAGCGCCCCGGCCAGTTTGGAGATCTCGATCTTCGTCACTTCGCTCTCACTTTCACTTCGGTGTCCACTGTCCTTGCGGGGGGAGTTCTCGGGGGATCTCACCGGCTTGCGCGTTGGGCGCGGGCGGTCGGGGTGCGGTTGCCCAGGCCCCCGGTGATCCGGTCCAGGAAGACGGCGATGATCACCACGGCCAGCCCGGCTTCCACGCCGAGTCCGACGTTGACCCGGGAGATCGCACCGGTGACCTGACCACCCAGCCCGCCGGCGCCGGCCATACCGGCCAGCACCACCATGGACAGGGCGAGCATGATCACCTGGTTGATGCCGGCCATGATCGTCGGCATCGCCAGCGGCAACTGGATCCGGGTGAGGATCCGCCCGGGAGTGGCGCCGAAGGCCTGTCCGGCCTCGACCACCTCGCCGTCGACCTGGCGGATCGCGAGTTCGGTCAGCCGGACACCGGGGGGCAGGGCGAAGATGATGGTGGCGATCGCGCCCGGGGTGGTACCGACGCCGAACATGACGATCGCCGGGACCAGATAGGCCAGGGCCGGCATCGACTGCATGAAGTCGAGGACCGGGCGGACGATCGCCGAGACCGGTCGTACCTTGGCTGCCAGGATGCCCAGCGGGACCGCGATCGCGATCGCCACCACGCAGGCGACGAGCACCAGGGCCAGGGTGGACATCGCGTTGTTCCACTGGTCCAGCGCGCGGATCAGGTAGAAACCGAGCACGGTGAACAGCGCCACCCGCCAGCCGGCCGCGAGCCAGGCCAGCGCGGCGAAGATCACGATCATGATCAGGTAGAGCGGGCTGGACAGGAGCAGGTAGAGCAGATCGTAGAAACCGCTGAAGAAGGCGTCGATCCCGTCCAGCAGTGGTGCGGCGATCCGGTTGAACCAGTCGATGAAGTCGCTGACCCAATCGCCCAGGGGGATCCGGGGATTCATGAAGTCCATGGCTCAGACCCCCTTCTCTTCGGTGTCGGCCTCTTCGGTGTCAGCCGGCGCGGTCGGTGGTGGATCGACCGGTCCGTGGCTGCCGGGGGCAGCGTCGGCGCTCGGCCACGCGTCGGCGTCGGGTCGGGGTTCGGCCGAAGTGTCGGTGTTCTGGTGCACCATCGAGGCCAGCAACGCCATCCGCGGTACCACTCCCAGCAGCTCACCGTCGTCTCCGACCACACACAACGGGGTGACCGACTCGGTCGCGGGACCGAAGAGCTCCGACAACGGGGTGTACGGGGCGACGGTCGGAACATCGACGGCGGTCAGGTGTGCACGCAGGTCGGTCTGTCCTTCTTTGGCGGCCTGCACCATGGCGGCATCGCTCACCTGCCCGACCAGTCGGCGCCGGTCATCGACCACCAGTGCAGTGGAGGCATTGGTGTCCTTGATCGCCTTCACCGCCACCCGCGGTCCGTCCTTCAGGCTGACGATCGTCCGCGGCTTCTCCATGATCGAGGAGGCCGTGAACACCCGGGTACGGTCCACATCAGCGATGAACCGCGCCACGTAGTCGTTGGCCGGATCGGTCATGATCTCCTCGGCCGAGCCGATCTGGACGATCCGTCCATCGCGCATCACCGCGATCCGATCGCCCAGGTACATCGCCTCGTTGAGGTCGTGGGTGATGAAGACAATCGTCTTGTTCAGGTCGCGCTGCAGCTCCAGCAACTGGTCCTGCATGTCCCGGCGGATCAGCGGGTCGAGGGCGGAGAAGGCCTCGTCCATCAACATGATGTCGGTCTCCGCGGCCAGCGCCCGGGCGAGGCCGACCCGCTGCTGCATACCGCCGGAGAGCTGCCGGGGATACTTGTCGCCCCATCCGCCCAGACCGACGACCTGCAACCAGTGATCGGCACGTTCGTTGCGTTCGGCGGTCGGTACGTTACGGATGGCCAGGGCCTCCGCGGCGTTCTCGCGTACCGTCCGGTGGGGGAGCAGGGCGAAATGCTGGAAGACCATCGAGATCTTGTCCCGGCGGACCTCCCGCAGTTGCGCCGGGCTGATCGCCGAGATGTCGGTGCCGTCGATCTCCACCGTGCCGGCGCTGGGCTTCCACAAGCCGTTCAGCATCCGGATCAGGGTCGACTTGCCCGAACCGGACAGACCCATCACGACGAAGATCTCGCCGGCTGCGACCTCGAAGGTCGCATCGATCACCGCGGCCGTGCCCAGGCCGGCGATCTCGTCCCTGGTCGCTCCGGCGCGCAGACGGCGTACCGCCTCGGCCTCCTTGCGTCCGAATACCTTGTAGACGGAGTCTGCTCGGACCTTGGCCACTGTGTTCCCCCATCGTCCGGCCGTCGGGGCCGGGCGCCGCACCGGGCAGGGGGTTGCGATGGTTTTCGGACGATGGTCTGTCCGGTGCCACGTAACTCTATCCGGCGCGTCCATGTCGACGTTCCGGTTGACACTAGTGGGACCGGTTGGCGCCGCCAACTTTTGATAACGCTGTGGTCACGACCAGAGCTAGGGTCCCACTGCGCCCCGCGGCATTCGGGGAGAGGGCAGCCGGAAGCAGGGCACCGGGACTGAAGAGCCGACGCGCGCATCGGGGGAGGGAGCAGAAAAGACCCGGGCCGAGCCGCGTGGGCTCGACCCGGGTCCGGGTTCGGGGATTCTCAGCGCTGGGCGCGGGTGAATCCGGCGGCCTCGGCGGAGGCCTCGTCGGCGAACCAGACATCGGCGATGGTCCGCTCGTACCCATTGGAGCTGGTGGTGTGGTACTTCATCGAGCGGGCATTGCCCTTGATCGTGTAACCCACCGGCGGCTCGTCGCCGACATAGCTGCCGGGACCGTAGTTGGCGGCCTCACCCTCGGCGACCGGCTGGTCGACCGCGGGAGCGTCCACATCGGTGGTCTCGGCGGCACTGGCGGACTCGCCGGCCTCGGGGACGTCGACCGGCTCAGAGAAGCTCTGCGAGGTGCTCTCCTCCTTGACGGTGAAGTCATTGCTCGGATTCCACGAGGTGGTGCCGTAGGTCTCCCACTCGTCGGAGTCACCGGCCAGGCGCTTCCACAGCAGGTAGCCGATACCGGCGGTCAGTCCGATCAGCAGCAACGGGAGGAAGATCTTGCGCTTCTTCTTGGTCGGCTCCGGCACCGAGAGCTCACCGCGCAGGGCCGCGGCAGCGGCCAGGCCGCGCTTGCGCGCCTCCTCGGCGGCCGGGTGCTCGGCGGCCTCCTTGAGTGCCTCGTTGATCCGCGGCAGCACATCCTTCTCGAAACGGTCGCGGGCCGCCTCCACGGCCGGCGTGATCCGCTCGATCGCCTCATCGAGCTTCGGCGCGATCGCATCCCGAGCGGACTCGACGTACGGGCTGATCTTGTTCAGCGCGTCCTCGCCCGCCTTGGCGGCCGTGTGAGTGATCTCTGCGGCGGCTTTTTTCTTGCTCTTGCTCATCGATTCCTCCGATGGGTTCGGTCGGCCTCGGTTGAGGCGGACCACTTCAACCGTATCGTGCCCACCGCGGGATCGAAGCGCTCGGGGCGATGACTGCCGGTCGGCGCAGGTCGTGGCGCTCGGGGCGGCGTGACAAGATGGTGGGCGATCCGGCTGACCGACCAGGGCCGAGCCCAGCGGGCGGGAAGCCACCGAACAACGAAGGGGAAGTGTGTCCACAGCGACTCTGCACACCAATCACGGCGACATCGTCATCGACCTGTTCGACAACCTGGCGCCGAAGACGGTGAAGAACTTCACCGAGCTCGCCACCGGGTTGAAGGAGTTCAGCCACCCTGACACCGGGGTACTGACCAAGGAGAACTTCTACGACGGGACGGTGTTCCACCGGATCATCAGCGGTTTCATGATCCAGGGCGGTGACCCGCTGGGCAACGGCACCGGTGGACCGGGATACGAGTTCGCCGACGAGTTCCATCCCGATCTGTCCTTCGACCGGCCGTACCTGCTGGCGATGGCCAACCGCGGTCCGAACACCAACGGCTCGCAGTTCTTCATCACCGTCGGCCCGACCCCGCACCTGAACCGTCGCCACACCATCTTCGGTGAGGTCACCGACCCTGCCTCGCAGGAGGTCGTGGACAAGATCGCCGCAGTGCCGACCGGTGCCATGGACCGCCCGAAGGACCCGGTGGTCATCGAGTCGGTCGAGATCAACGACTGATCATCAACAACTGATCGGATCCCATGTCGTACCCCGGCCCCAGCCCTGTGCCCGATCCTGACCACGGGCCCTCCGACGATGCCCGGTTCGTCCCGTGCTACCGCCACTCCGACCGGACGACCGGTATCACCTGCCAGCGTTGCCGCCGTCCCATCTGCGGGGAGTGCATGCGCCCGGCCTCGGTCGGGTTCCAGTGCCCGGACTGCATCGGTGCGGCCGAGGCCGGGGTACGCCAGCCGAAACGGCCCCGCGGCCGCAGCGTCGGCCCGAGCGCGGGCGGGTTCGGCATCCGGCTGGGGCTGGGGGCGCCGACCATCTTGTCGGCGCTGGTGGTCGTGGTCGGGATCCTCGACCTGTTGACCGGCGGCATGCTGACCCAACTGTTGGCCTGGTCCAACGGTCTGGCCGCGCAGGGACAACTCTGGCGCGCCCTCACCTGGGTGCTGGTCCCGGGCTCGGTGCTGTCGATGCTGATCAACGTGCTGATGATCCTGTTGATCGGCGGCACGCTGGAGGACATCGTCGGCAATCTGCGCACCGCCGTCCTCTACTTCCTGTCCGCGCTCGGTGGCGCGGCGGCGATCGCCGTCCTCGGTGGTGCCGGAGCCGCCAGCATCGGCGCGACCGCGGCCATCTTCGGCCTGCTGGCCGCGAATGCCACCTTGAAGTACCGCCAGGGCATGGATGTCCGACCGGATCTGATCCTGTTCGCGTTGTTCGCGGTGATGAACCTGGTCTTCGGTGGTCTGGCCGGATCGTTCGTCCAGCTCTTCGGGCTGTTGGGCGGGGTGATCGGTGGTTTCCTCGGCGGTATCGCGCTCGGCTGGGCCAAGGGTGCCGGTGCGGCCCGGGACCGCAACCAGTGGTTGTTGCTGGCAGGGGTGACGGTCGGGCTGGCCGCGGTGACGGCGGCCGGGGTGCTGCTGCCCTGAAGCGAGCAGGTACCTGTCAGCGAGCCCGCGGACAGGTACGCAGATGGTCACCGGTCGCGGCTCGATGCACGTTTCCCCGCAGTCGCGACGCCCGCACGCGAGTGATGCGCAGGGATTGGCCGGTCAGCCCGAAATCACGCTGACATAGCTCATCGGCTGGTCCTGGCTGAACAGCCACAGCACGACACAGGTCAGCAGGGCCAGCCCGAGGCAGATGCCGGTGAGGACCATCAGTGCCCGGGTGGAGATCCGGCTCATCAGTCGCCGATCGAGAAGGCCGACTCCAGGTCGTGACTGGAGTAGGCCCGGAAGGCGATGTGGGTCTCGGTGTCGAGCACCCCGTCGACCTTGTTCAGCCTGTCCGCGACGACGGCCGAGATCTCCTCGTGGCGGCGTACCCGGATCATCGCGATCAGGTCGATCCGACCGGTCACCGAATAGACCTCGCTGACCCCGTCGAGGGCAGCGATCTCCTGGGCAACCTCGGGAATCCTCGCGACATCGGCGTGGACGAAGACGATCGCAGTGATCATGGCCTCACCCTAGAGCACCGATGGTCTGCCCGATCGCCCGGCCGCTGCCGGATCAAGGCGCCGGATCACCGGACTGCGATTCCTCGTCGCCCCCGCCCGATCCCGGGTCCGAGCTCGGCAGCGCGACGGCCAGCCGGCGATTGATCCCGGCCGGCAGGCACCAGTCATCGCTCAGTTCGATCAGCCGTACCCCGGGCTGCTCCAGCCAGTCCGAGACCAGTTCGGACTCGGCCACCGCGCCACCGCTCAGCGGCAGCAGCGGTGGTGGCACCGTGGCAGCGCTCGCCTGCAGTGCCACGGCCGCGGTCAGTGGATCCTCGCCCCGCTCGGTACGTGCGGCGGCGGCCAGCCGGCCGTACCGGATCACATGCAACTGCCACCCCTGTTCCGAGGGCTGCGCGGCGACCACCTCGCGGCATCGCGCCAGGGCACTGCTGCGATGGACCCGCAGCAGCGCCCGGCGCAACGAGTCGTAACGATCCCGGACCGTCCGTGCCTCCTCGAACCGGGCCTCGGTGATCAGTCGGCGCAAGCGGACATTGGCCGCCTCCGTCACCGGCCCCAGGTCGTGACGCAGACAGTCACGGACCCGGTCGATGAGTCTGCGGTACTGCTCGACATCGATCGTGTGGTCACACGGAGAACTGCACCGTCCCATCTCAGCCAGCGCACAGGGGGTCGAGGGCCGACGGGTCGACAACCGAGGAGTGCAGCGACGGATGCCGAAGGCGTCGTAGAGCGAGCAGGCGGCCTCCCGGGCGGCTTCCCGATTGCCGAACGGACCGACGTAGTCGGCGCCGTCCTCGCGTACCGCGGCGACCACCGACAGCCGGGGGAAGGGCTCGACGGTGAGTTTCAGCCAGGTCTGTCGTCGGGGATGTTTGGACCGCCGGTTGTAGGCCGGGGCGTAGGCGTGGATCAGCCGGAGCTCGGTCACCGCGGCCTCCAGGGCACTGCAGCACACGGTGGTCCGGACCGCGGTCGACAGGCGCACCATCTCGTCGATCCGCCGGCGCTTCTCCGAGGCGGTGAAGTAGCTGCGCACACGTCGCCGAAGATTGACCGAGGTGCCGACGTAGAGCACCTCGTCGCTGCCGTCCTCGCGCTCGCGGACGAAACGGTAGACCCCGGGTGCCTCCGGTACGCCGTCGGCCAGCCGTCGCCGAGCGCGGCGCTGTGGGGTGACCTTGCGGCTGAACTCGAGCAGGTCCTCGACCGTGGACACACCCAGATTGCCGACCCGCTCGAACAGTCCGTGCAGGACGTCGACGGTCGCCCGGGCGTCGGTCAGCGCACGGTGGTCGGGGGTGATGGTGGAACCGAAGTGACGCGCCAGGGAGGACAGGCGGCAGTTGCCGACCTCCTCCCGGATCAGGATCTGGCGGGCCAGGGCTGCGGTGTCGAGCACCGTCCAGCCCGGCCAGGGATGGTCCAGGGCGGCACAGGCGCGGCGGAGGAAACCGGTGTCGAAGGGGGCGTTGTGGGCGACCAGGACGGTCCCGGCGGCGAACTGCAGGAAGGAAGGGAGCGCGCTGTCCAGCCCCGGGGCCTCGGCGGTCATCCGATTGGTGATCCCGGTCAGCACGGTGATCAGACCCGGGATCGGCGAGGTGGGCCGGACGAGGGTCTGGAACTCCCCGGTGACCTGCCCGGCACGGACCCGGACCGCGCCGATCTCGGTGATCTCGGCGTCGGCACCCGAACCGGTGGTCTCCAGGTCGACGACACAGAAGGTCGCCTCCGACAGCGGGGTCCCGAGATCGTCGAAGCTGGGCTGGAGTGCCGAACTGCTCACGGGATGCACGCTAGGCATTGGGTCCGACATCGCACTTCCTGAGCGAAACCTGAGATTCAGGGGACGTTTCTCTGGGGAAAAGCGCGGTTTCAGGTTTGCCAGGCTCGTTCTGGCAGCTATTGTTCATGCCGTACCGCGACCTTCGCCCCTCCTTCCCCGCGATCGGTTCGGTGAAAACTCAGCTTCACGGCGCCGATTCTCAGGAAGCCGGCCGGATCGATTGGAAGGACTCCGCGTGGCATCACGCTCTGACCTGACGGCACGTCAGACCTTCGTTCAGCGTTCGCGGACCCTCGTCGGGACCTTTGCCGCCACGGTCGGGCTGGTCATCGGCGGTGTCGTCGCCGCTCCCGGCGCATTGGCCGACCCCGACGAACTGGAGGCCGCCAAGGAGAAGGTCGACCAACTGCAGCAGGAGGCTGCGGCACTCGATCAGGACGCGCTGGCCGCCGAGGAGGAGTTGGAGAAGGCCAAGCAGGCACTGGCCGCCCGCGAGGACGACGAGGCCGAGCAGCAGGAGAAGATCGACGAGCTGACGGTCCAGCTCCGACAGGTCGCCCTGGCCCAGTACCAGGACCGGGTGATCGACCCGAGCACCCGGGTGGTCTTCAGCGCCGACAGCGACAACTTCGTCAGCCGCTTCTCGACCATCCAGCACATCACGGACAGCCAGAACGGCGTGCTGCAGGACTTCCAGGCCTCCGAGGCCGATCTGGCCTCGATGCGCCGGGAGTCCGAAGCCGACGTCGCCACCATCGCCGAGCAGGAGAAGAAGGCGAAGGAGGCCCAGGAGGAGTCCAAGGCCAAGGTCGCCGAGGCCGAGGCCGTGCTGGAGCGACTCACCGAGGAGGAGCGTCAGCGGATCGCCGAGGAGGAGCGCCAGCAGGAGGAGGAGGCAGCCGCAGCCGCCGCCGTCAGTGACGACTCCTCCGACGCGGAGACCTCGGAGTCCGACTCCGACAGCGATGCGGACTCGGCGAGCTCCGGTTCCTCGGAGTCCGACAGTGACCCGGCAGCCGGTGTTCCGGACAGCGACCGGGTGGGCAAGGTGCTGGCCACCGCCAAGGCGCAGCAGGGCAAGCCCTATGTCTACGCCGCCACCGGCCCGAATTCCTTCGACTGCTCCGGCCTGACCAGCTACGCCTACAAGGCCGCCGGCGTCAGCCTGCCGCGGGTGTCGCGGGATCAGGCCAATGTGGGTACGCGGGTGAGCCGCAGCGAGCTGCAGCCCGGTGACCTGGTCTTCTACTACTCGCCGATCAGCCACGTGGCGCTCTACGTCGGCAACGGGCAGATCATCCACGCCTCCCGCCCGGGCAAGCCGGTGGGTTACGCCTCGGTCGACTCCATGCCCTTCGCCGGGGCGACCCGGGTCCTCTGACGGGCATCAGACCTGCGAAGGCGGGCATCGCGACGAGCGTCATCGTCGCGATGCTCGCCTTTTCGTTGCTCGCTCTCGGCTGCACACCGCAGACGCCGGACCCGAGCCGGCTGCGGGTCGACCCGCAACCGCTGGCCGAGGGACTGCGGGAAGCGGTCCGGGCCGACGATCCGGCAGCCTGGCAACAGTGGCTGGATCCGCAGTCGGGACAGGCGGTCGACAACACCCGGTTGTTCGACAACCTGACGATGCTGCAGGTCAGCGCGATCGAGCCCACCGGTCGTCAACGATCGGTTGCTGCCGGATCCGCAACGGTCGAGATGACCGTGACCTGGACCGTTCCCGGCTGGCAGGGCGAACGGACCACACCGCTGTGGTGGCTGGTGACCGGTGCCGGTAGCGAACTGCTGCTCCTCGGGCCCGCGCCCGACGACGGTGCCTGGACCGCTCCGCTGTGGGTGCGGCAACCGGTCGTCGCAGCCACCGACGGGCAGGTGGCGGTGCTGGCCGCCGACGATCCCGGCCCGTGGCTGGCCGCCGCAGCCGAGATCCCCGATACCGACGGTCCGATGTTGATCACGGTCGCCGCCAACAGCGACCTGTTCGCGCAGTTCACCGGCCGGGATCAGGTGGCGGCGGTGACCCTACCGACCGACGACGGGCTGCAGATCGTGGTCAACCCCGGTCAGACCCGGCAACTGTCCGCGCTCGGCAGGGGTGTGTTGATCTCCCACGAAGCAGTCCATGTCGCCACCGACTCGCCACACACCGGGGCGCCGCTGTGGGCCGAGGAGGGTTACGCCGAATTCGTCGCCCAACTCCAGTGGCCACAGGCCCGTACCGAGATGGACCGGTCGCTGGCACAGACCCTGCGCACCGCCGAGGCGTCCTCGCTGTCGGGTCTGCCGGGCGATGTCGACTTCTCCGGGGCCGCGGCCGGAGCCGCCTACGGCAGGGCGCTGCTGGCCTGGCGGGTGATCGGCGAGCCCGATGCCGAGCAGGTGTACCGACGGATCAGCCAGGGCGAACCGGGAGACACTGCGCTGTCCGCGGTCGGCCTGACCGAATCCGAACTGGCCGACCGGGTGGACACCGCCGCTGCGGAACTGGCCGATGACTGAGCGGGCAACGGGCGGGGGCACCCTGCTGCTGACCAACGACTTCGGCCCCCGGGTGGGTGGGATCGAGACCTTCAACCGCGCCATCTGCGACTGGCTGGACGATCAGGTCGTGGTACTCACCGCGCCGCAGGCCGGTGACCGGGCCTTCGACGCGATCCTGCCGTTCCCGGTGGTCCGGGCGCCCGGGCTGCCGCGCCTGTCCGGCGGTGGCCGGCGTCGGCAACCGGCGCTGCTGCCGACCCGGGACGTCGCTCGGCAGGCGATCTGCCTGGTCCAGCGCCACGGCCTGCGTACCGCGGTGATCAGCGCCGCGGCGCCGTTGGGTCTGCTGGCCGGTCGCCTCCGCGCCGCCGGGGTGGAGCGGATCGTCGCGGTCAGCCACGGCCACGAGGCGACCTGGGCGCGGCTGCCGTTGCTGCGTACCGGCTTGCGCGTGATCGCCCGGCAGGTCGACGCCCTGACCTACATCAGCGAGGCCACCGGCCGGCTGCTGGCCGCAGCGATCGGTGATCGGGGCCGGGATCGCCTGCAGCGGCTGCCGCCTCCGGTCGCCCCCGGCTTCTTCGAGGTCCGGGCCGCACCGGAGCAGGCGCAGCGGCGCACCTTGGTCGTCGCCCGGCTGGTACGGCAGAAGGGGGTGCACACGGTGATCGAGGCCTGGCGCGAGCTGGGACCCGCGGCCCCACCGTTGACCATCGCCGGGGACGGTCCGGAACGCCCGGCGCTGGAACGGGCCGCGGGCGGTCTGCCGATCACCTTCACCGGTACGGTCGCACCGGAGGCAATGCCGGGCCTGATGGCCGCGCACGCGTTGCTGATCGCCCCCTCGGTGCCCCGGCTGGCAGGACTGGTCAACGAGGGTTTCGGCCTGGTGGTGGCCGAGGCACAGGCCGTCGGCCTGCCGGTCGTGGTGACCGACTCCGGCGCCCCGACCGAGTTGCTCGGACCGCGCTCGGATCGTGGCTATCGGGTGCCAGCCGGGGACTGTGCGGCGATCGCCCGGGCCGTGCTGGGGCCCCGGGAGCGTGAACTGGCCGAGACGGGGGAGCGGGCGCGGCAGGCTGCTCGTGGCTTCGACGGCACGGCGCAGCGACGTACCCTGCGCCAGTTGCTCGGGCTGAGCCTGTGACCGGTCGGCAGAGGCTCCTACCGGATCAGCCGGCGTGTCGGCGGATGAAGTCGACCGACTCGGCGAAGATCGTCTCCGCGTCATGGTCCAGCGTGGCCACATGCCAACTGCGGTGCAGTACCCGTTCGGTGGCCTCCACCGAGGAGATCTTCTGCATGATCACCCGCGCCGAACTGGGGTCGACCACGTGATCGGTCCGGGAGCGGAACAACAGCACCGGCTGGGTGACCAGCGGCAGATCGGCCCGGACCAGTCGCCACATCCGGCGCATCGAGGCCAGGGCCCGCAAGGGCAGCCGGTTGTAGGCGCCCTCGTCCTGGCCGGGTTTGGCGATGTCGTTGCTGATCCCGGGCAGTGACGGCAGCAGCCGCTTCAGCACCGGCAGGGCCAGCAGTCGCAGATCCGAGGACCGTACCGCGGGGTTGACCAGCAGCACACCGCCGATCTCCGGTCCGCGCCGTTCGGCCAGCCGCAGGGCCAGCGCCCCGCCCATCGAGAGCCCGGCGACGAAGACCGTCGAGCATTCGCCGAGCAGCCGGGTCAGTTCTTCGTCCACCCGGGCGTACCAGCGTCGCCACGGGGTCTGGTTCAGCTCGGCCCAGTGCGTACCGTGCCCGGGCAACAACGGCACGGAGGTACGGAAACCCGCCGCCTGCAGATACGCCGCCCACGGCTGCATCGAGGTCGGCGACCCGGTGAAACCGTGGCACAACAGCACCCCGACGGGGCGCTCGTCCTCACCGGTGGGAGCCGCGGTCTCGGTGGACAGTGGCGACTCCGGCGACAACAGGGCATTCACATCCCGCATGCTAGCCAGCCGGGTCGATGAGCTGCCGGTACCATGCCGATCGTGGCCTACAAGCTCTTCAAGTACCTGCTCTTCGTCCCGGTGCTGCGCACTCTCTGGCGGCCGTGGACCGAGGGCCTGGACAACGTCCCGCGACATGGTGGGGTGTTGCTGGCGGCCAACCACATCGGCATCGCCGAGACCATCCTGATCCCGCTGCAGTGCCCGCGGCAGCTGGTCTTCCCGGTGAAGGCGGAGATGTTCACCGGACGAAGCCTCGGGCAGCGGATCGTCGCCTGGTTCCTGCGGGCGGTCGGGATGGTGCCGATGGACCGTACCGGTGGGCGCGCCAGCGCTGATGCGATGCACGCGGTGGAGGAGGTGCTGCGCAGCGGCGGTGCGTTGTCGATCTTTCCCGAGGGCACCCGTTCCCCCGACGGTCGCCTCTACAAGGGGCGCACCGGGGTCGCCCGGCTCGCCCTGGCCACCGGGGCCGTCGTGGTCCCGGTCGGGGTCAGCAACACCGAGGCGCCGAAGAACAACCGGCTCGGTGCACTGGGCCTGCTGAACGTACGTCGACCCGGCGTGATCTTCGGCAAACCGCTGGACTTCTCCGAGTTCGCCGACCGTCCCGCCGATCGGCGGGTCCTGCGTCACGTCACCGACGAGATCATGACCAGGATCCAGGAGCTCACCGGACAGACCTACGTCGAGGTCTATGCCAGCAGTGTGAAGGCCGGCCAGTACGACGCCGCCGAGCTCGACGAGCGGGTCCGTACCCGGCCGGGATCGGGCATCGCGCCGGCCCCGCTGCCGACCGCGAACTCCCTTCCCGCCATCGATGCAGGCGCGGCATCGACTGCGGCCTCGGCGAACGGGAGCAAGCCGTGACCGATCGCCCCGCGGACGGTGACGAGGCGGCACGGCCGGCCGAGGGTTCCGGTTCGGGTGCCCTGGTTCCGGCCGGGGCATCGATCGACCCCGACGGGAAGGGGAGTGCGGCCTACTGGATCCTCAAATCCACCCTCAGCCCGATGGTGCGGGCGCTCTTCCGTCCCACCATCGAGGGGCTGGAGAACGTCCCGGAGACCGGACCGGCGATCATCGCCAGCAATCACCTGTCGGTGGCCGACTGGTTGTTCACGCCGTTGGCGCTGAAGCGGCGGATCACCTATGTCGCCAAGTCCGACTACTTCACCGGGACCGGGGTGAAGGGATTCGTCCAGCGTGGTTTCTTCTCCGGCACCGGCCAGGTGCCGATCGACCGTTCCGGGGGGAAGGCCAGTGAGGCGGCGCTGATCGCCGGGGCCAAGGTGTTGCAGCGTGGTGAGCTGTTCGGGATCTTCCCCGAGGGCACCCGTTCGCCGGACGGCCGGTTGTACAAGGGGCGGACCGGGATCGCCCGGCTGGCCCTGTCCACCGGGGTGCCGATCGTGCCCACCGGGGTGATCGGTACGGACAAGATCGCGCCGAAGAACCGCCGCTTCGGCAAGCTGCACTCGCCGACCGTGCGCTTCGGCCGGCCGCTGGACTTCCGGGCGTTCGCCGGGCAGTCCCACGACCGGGCGGTGATGCGTTCGGTGGTCGACCAGGTGATGGCCTCGATCCAGGAGCTGACCGGACAGGTCTACGTCGACGACTACGCGCCCCGGACCATCATCGAGTCCACCAGCTGACGAATACTTATTCGACAGCTCGAAATATTATGCGCTAGTCTGCGGGTATGCCCAAGGTTCTCAGCTCGCTGCCCGTCGGCGAACGTGTCGGTATCGCCTTCTCCGGAGGTCTGGACACCTCCGTCGCCGTCGCCTGGATGCGCGAGAAGGGTGCGATTCCCTGCACCTACACCGCCGACATCGGCCAGTACGACGAGCCGGAGATCGAGACCGTGCCGGGCCGCGCCCACGAGTACGGTGCCGAGATCTCCCGGCTGATCGACTGCCGCGAAGCCCTCGTCACCGAAGGCCTGACCGCCTTGCAGTGCGGTGCCTTCCACATCCGTACCGCCGGACGTACCTACTTCAACACCACGCCCCTGGGGCGTGCGGTCACCGGTGTCCTGCTGGTGCGGGCGATGAAGGACGACGGCGTCGAGATCTGGGGAGACGGGTCGACCTACAAGGGCAACGACATCGAACGGTTCTACCGCTACGGCCTGATGGCCAACCCGAACCTGCGGATCTACAAGCCCTGGCTGGATGCCGACTTCGTCGCCGAACTCGGCGGCCGGGCCGAGATGTCGCAGTGGCTGACCGAACGGAATCTGCCCTACCGGGCGAGCGCGGAGAAGGCCTACAGCACCGATGCCAACATCTGGGGCGCCACCCATGAGGCGAAGAAGCTGGAGCAACTCGACGCCGGGATGGAGATCGTCGAGCCGATCATGGGCGTCGCCGCCTGGGACGATCGGGTGCAGATCGCCCCGGAGGAGGTGAGCATCGGCTTCGAGCAGGGCTGGCCGGTCACCATCAACGGCGAGAGCTTCGCCTCCGGGGTCGACCTGGTGATGCAGGCCAATGCCATCGGTGGTCGCCACGGCCTGGGGATGAGCGACCAGATCGAGAACCGGATCATCGAGGCCAAGAGCCGCGGCATCTACGAGGCGCCCGGGATGGCGCTGCTGCACATCGCCTACGAGCGTCTGGTCACCGCGATCCACAACGAGGACACCCTCAGCTCCTACTTCGCCGACGGTCGCCGACTCGGCCGGTTGATGTACGAGGGCCGCTGGCTGGACCCGCAGGCGCTGATGCTGCGGGAGGCGCTGCAGCGCTGGGTCGGTTCGGCGATCACCGGTGAGGTCACGCTGAAGCTGCGGCGCGGGGACGACTACTCGATCCTGAACACCACCGGTCCCGGCCTCAGCTACCACCCGGACAAGCTGTCGATGGAGCGGGTGGCCGATGCGGCCTTCGGCCCGACCGAGCGGATCGGACAGTTGACCATGCGCAACCTCGACATCGCCGACTCCCGATCCCGGCTGGAGCAGTACGCCCAGCGCGGCATCTTCGGTGGCAGCGGCGCCGATCTGATGGGCGAGCTGACCCCCGGCGGGGCGAAGGCGATCGCCGGCGGCTCCGGGCCCGATGACGATGCCGAGGCCCTGGACCGGGCGGCGATGGAGGTCGGCACCGACTGACTCGCTGTCTGCCCTGCGGGCGGATTCGGTCGGATTGTCGCCGACGAACTACTCTTGGCGCCATGTCCGAAGTCTTTCCCTCCTTGGCCGAGCTGCATGCGCTGAACCCGAAGCATCAGGCCGCCTATCCTGACCCCGTCGCCGTCGACGAAGTGGTCAAGGAGCTCTCCGTCCGACCGCCGCTGGTCTTCGCCGGGGAGTGCGACGATCTGCGGGGGAAGCTCGCCCAGGTCGCCCAGCGCAAGGGCTTCGTCCTGCAGGGCGGCGACTGCGCCGAGACCTTCGAGGGAGTCACCGCGGCCAATGTGTCGAACAAGCTGCGGGTGCTGTTGGCGATGGCGGTCGTGCTGACCTATGCCGCGCAGGTGCCGGTGGTGAAGATCGGTCGCCTGGCCGGGCAGTACGCCAAGCCGCGCTCGAAGGACACCGAGACCCGCGGCGGGATCACCCTGCCGGTGTACAAGGGTGATGCGGTCAACGGATTCGCCTTCACCCCCGAGGCCCGGACCCCGGACCCGAAGCGGCTGCTGGACGTCTACAACGCCTCGGCCGCCACCTTGAACCTGACCCGGGCCTTCGTCACCGGCGGGTTCGCCCACCTGGCGCAGATCCACTCCTGGAACTCCGACTGGGCCAAGACCTCCGGCGTCGGCACCCGGTGGGAGGAACTGGCCGGGGAGATCGAGCGGGCACTGGCCTTCATGGTCGCCTGCGGTATGGACGACGAGTCCATGCGCAAGGTCGACTTCTTCGCCTCTCACGAGGCGCTGCTGCTGGAGTACGAGCACGCCCTGACCCGGATCGACTCCCGTACCGCCAAGCCCTACAACGTCTCCGGGCATTTCGTCTGGATCGGGGAGCGGACCCGCCAGCTCGACGGCGCCCATGTGGAGATGCTGCGGCATGTGCAGAACCCGATCGGGATCAAGCTCGGCCCGACCACCACCGGTGCCGATGCGCTCGCCCTGGCCGACGCCCTGGATCCGGATCATCAGCCGGGCCGGATCAGCTTCATCACCCGGATGGGGGCGAAGAAGATCCGTGAGCTGCTGCCGCCGGTGATCGAGCAGGTGGAGGCCAGCGGCCGGGAGGTGGTCTGGATCTGCGACCCGATGCACGGCAACACCTTCGAGGCCGCCAACGGTTACAAGACCCGCGACTTCAACGACGTGATGGACGAGGTCAACGGCTTCTTCGACGTCCACGACCAACTGGGCACCTGGCCCGGTGGGGTGCACATCGAGCTCACCGGGGACGATGTGACCGAGTGCGTCGGCGGGGCCGATGCGCTGGCCGAGACCGACCTCGGTGACCGGTACGAGTCGCTGTGCGATCCGCGATTGAACCGCAACCAGTCGCTGGAGCTGGCCTTCCTGGTCTCCCAGCGGCTGACCGACGGGCGGTTGAAGCGCGGCCTGCGGGACCTGCAGACGGCACCGACCGCCGACGTCCTGGCATGAGCCGGGCGGACGCCGAGGGATCCCAGCCGCCGATCGATCTGCGTTCCGACACCGTCACCCGGCCGAGCGCCGGGATGCGCCGGGCGATGGCCGATGCCGAGGTCGGCGACGACGTCTATGCCGAGGACCCGAGCCTGAACCGGCTGGAGCGGCGGGTCGCCGAACTGCTCGGGCATGAGTCCGGGCTGTTCTGCCCGACCGGGTCGATGTCGAACATGCTCGGCATCGGTGTGCTGGTGCCCCGCGGCAAGGAAGTGCTGTGCGACGCCCAGGCACACATCGCCCGGGCCGAACTCGGCGGTCACGCCGCCTGGTTCGGGGTGACCATGCGGACCTGGTTCACCCCCGACGGGGTGGCCCCGGTGGACTTCCTGCAGACCCTGGCCACCGCCGATGCCGGCCCGTACCTGGTCTCCACCGCGGCGATCGCCCTGGAGAACACCCACAACTTCTCCGGTGGCCGGGTGCAGCCGATCGCCGCACTGCAGGCGATCTCGGAGTTCGCCCGCGGAGCCGGGATCGCGATGCACCTCGACGGGGCCCGGCTGTGGAACGCCCACGCCGCGACCGGCGTACCTTTGGCGACCTACGGACGACTCTTCGACACCGTCAGCGTCTGCTTCTCCAAGGGCCTCGGCGCACCGGTCGGGTCGATGCTGGTCGGGCCCGCCGGGGTGATCGACCGGGCCCGGGTACTGCGCAAACGCCTCGGTGGAGGGATGCGGCAGGCCGGGATCCTGGCGGCTGCCTGCGACTATGCGCTCGACCACGAACTGCCCCGATTGGCCCAGGACCACGAGGCGGCCGCGGCCTTCGCCGAGGCCGTCGGTACGCAGGCTCCCGAAGCCATCGATCCGGCCGGGGTGCAGAGCAACATCGTCCGCCTGGACACCGGTGCGCTACCGGCTGTCGAGCTGGTCGAGCGCGCCCGGGGACGGGGCGTCCGGATCAGTGCCATGGGGACTGCGGTCGCCCGGGCCGTCACCCACCGCGATGTCAGCACCGCCGATGCCCGCCGAGCCGGCACGATCATCGGCGAGCTGCTCGTCGCAGACCGCCACTGAGCCCGGCCGGCCCGCCGTACCGGCGGTCCTCGCCGTCGACGGCGCAGCAGCGTCGTGACGGGCAGGTAGCGTTGGGGCCATGAAGATCACCCATCTGGGACATTCCGCAGTGCTGGTCGAATCCTCGACCGGGCGCCTGTTGATCGACCCCGGGAACTTCTCCGACCGGTGGACCGATCTGACCGAGCTGGATGCGGTGCTGATCACCCACCAACATCCCGATCACATCGACGCCGAACGACTGCCGAGGCTGCTGACGGCGAACCCACAGGCCACGGTGTTGACCGAACCGCAAACCGCCGGGGCCTACGAGTTCCTGGCCGGCCGGGCCGAACCGATGCCGGCCGGATCGGCGGCCGAACTGGCCGGGTTCGACATCCGCACCGTCGGCGGGGTGCACGCCGAGATCCACCGGGACATCCCGCTGATCGGCAACACCGGTTTCGTGATCACCGCCGACGCGACAACGCTGTTCCATCCCGGCGACTCGCTGGCCGCCGTACCCCGGGGCATCGACCTGCTGGCGCTGCCGGTGATGGGGCCCTGGTCGGCGATGAAGGAACAGATCGACTTCGTCCGGGCGGTGGGTGCCCCGGCTGCCTTCGGCATCCACGACGGGCTGATCAACGACCGGTACTGGGGGCTGCTCGGCGGCCGCCTGCAGGAGCTGACCGAGACCCGCTTCGAGGACTGGCGCGAGGCCGGCGAGGTCGAGCTCTGATGGGGGCACCACCCGTGGCCGAGCGGGCCCTCGGATCACCGGCGACCCCGGTCCGCGACGATCCCCGGCCGAGTACGCCGATCGGCCGCCCGGGACACGACGAACTCGGCGAGATCATCGTCGACGCCGGCCGCTGTCTGCGGCGGCAGCCGCTGCTGATCGCCGCGCTGAGTCTGCTGCCGGCCGCGCTGGTGCTCGCCGGTCTCGCCGCGGTGCCGTTCCTGCTGGACCTGCTGACCGACGCCGATCTGGCCCCGATGCAGGCCGGATGGGTGGGGGTCGGCGTGGTCTCGGCGACGATCGTCGGGGTCTGCCTGCACCTGCGGTGCTCCGCGGTGATCGCGGCCGTCGTGGAGGCGCTGGGTGGGGGAAGCGAGATCGGTTTCGGCGAGGCCTTCCGGAACACCCGGGGGGTGATCGGCCGGTCGCTGGGGGTGATCCTGCTGTTCGGTGGGGTGGTGATGTTGCTGCTCGCGCTCACCGTCTGGCTGTTCGGTCCCCGGTTGTTCGGCGCCGAGCAACTGCCGGTGCTGCCGCTGGTCGCTGCCGGGATCGCGGTGGTGCTGAGCTGGACCCTGATCAGCGCCCGTCTGTACCCCTTGCGACCGGTCTTCGCCCTGGAGCCGCAGCACCGTGGTCTGGCCGCGGTGGGACGGGCCTGGCGATTGACCGCCGGCCGGTTCCTGCGGACCCTCAGCTCGGTGGCCCTGTTCGGCTCCATGGTCTGGTTGGCCAGGACGATCGCCCTGTTGCCGCTGGCACTGCCCAGCGCCACCTCCGGTGACCTCTCGACGCGGCTCGTCGGGCAGCTGTGGCCGTGGACGCTGGTCACCGTCGCGCTGTCGGGGATCGTCGCGGTCTGCTCGACGGCTTTCCTGATCACCGCACAGACCCTGTACCACCGTGACCTGGTCGCGCGGCAACCCGTCGCGCCGACGCTGAACTGGGCCCCGCCGACCACCGCACCGGCCGGTGGACTCGGGGGCGGTGGCTGGCAACCGGGCGCCCTGTCCGGCTCGGCGCCCGCCCAGTGGCCGAATCCCTCGGGCTGGTCGGCCGGACAGGCGGCGCCGCCGGACAGTGTGGTCGCACCGCAGCACTGGCCGGCACCGCTCGCACCGCAGCAGTGGCCGGCACCGGGGGTACCGTCGGAGGGCGCGACCGGGCAACAGCAACACCCGGCGGGCAGCCAGGACTGGCCGGGCCCGCAGGGTCAGCAGCAGTGGCCGGCACCGGACCAACCGCGGCGCTGACGACACTCGGCCGGGGTGATGGCCCGGTCGACGACCCTCAGACCAGGGTCAAGGTGATGGTCGACCCCTTCGGTGCCTTGCGGCCCTCACCGGGATCGGTGGACGCGACGTAGTCGAGACCCAGGAAATCCGCGCCCTCCTCGGTCTTCACCTTGAAACCGGCATCCTCGAGCAGCTTCTTCGCCTCGTCCAGCGGCTTCGCCCGTACCTGCGGCACCTCCACCTCCTCGGGGCCGAGGGAACGGGTGATCGTCACCTCGTCGCCGCGATGGCCGGTCCCGCCGGCCGGATCCTGGGAGATGACGTCCCCCTCGGCGACCGAATCGGAGTGGGCGGTGCCCTCCTTCACCGTGAACCCGCTGCCGGTGAGCCCGTCTCGAGCCTCGGCGGCGGGTTTGCCGGTGAAGTCGGCGATCTGGATCGGCTCGGGCCCCTTGGAGACGGTGAGGTCGATGGCGGTGTCACGCTTCAACGACTCACCCGGTTGCGGATCCGAACTCAGCACCGTCCCCGCGGGCTCGTCTCGATGCCACTCCTCCGACACCTTCCCGACCTTCAGGGCCCCGTCGCCGGTGATCTGCTCCTCGGCCTCGGCCAGTTCGGCACCCACCACATCGGGCGCCTCGAACCGCTCGGGTCCCTTGGAGATGACCAGCGTCATCGGCGAATCGCGCTCCAGCTTGGAACCTGCCGCGGGATCGGTGCTGATCACCGAACCGGCAGGTACGTCCTCACTGAACTCCTCGACCGTCTGCGGGCTCAGTGCGGCGGTCTGCACCGAGGTGGTGGCCTCCTGCTGGGTCAGTCCGGCCACCGGCGGCGCTGCGGTGAACCGGCCGTCGACCAACCACCAGCCGCCGGCCACCGCGGCCAGGGTCAGCATCAGCAACAGCAGCAGCCAGACGATTCCGCGGATCCGTCGCCGACGCTGTCGCTCCAGCAGCTCCCGGCGGTGTTCGGAGACCGAGCGGCGGGTCGGGGCCGGTCGGCGCGAAGGCGGGGCCGCTACGGGCCTGGTCCGACCGCGTGGACGGGCTGTCCGGGCGACCTCCCGGGGCTCGATCCGGGTCGGGTGACGCTCCGGGCTCGGCGGGCTGCGTACCGGGCGTGGCGCCACCGGTTCGGCCTGGTTCCGCTCGGCCCGGCTGCGTTCGCTGCGTACCGCGGGGTCCTGGGCCTCGCCGGTGCGAGGCCGATCTGCGTCGATCCGGGCGGTCGGATCGTCCGGCCGCTCCTGCCGCGGCACCACCTCGGTGGCCGAAGCGGCGTCGACCTCACCCAGATGACGGAACCGGGCAGTCAGCGCCGGATCGTCCATCACCCCGCCGTTCAGGGCGGCGCGGGCCTGGCGTACCGCCTCCAGCAGTTCACGGGCATTGGCGGGTCGCTGGGTGGGCTCGCGGCGGGTCGCCGCGCGGACCAGTTCGTCGATGTAGGGCGGAATCCCCGAACGGGACTCGCGCCAGGAGGTGTCCCGACGCCTCGACGGGGCCTCGATGTCGTTGTGCACATGCGCCCACGCCACCTGGATCGGGGTGTCCCCGGTATGCGGTTTGCTGCCGGTCAGCATCTCGAACAGCATCACGCCGCTGCTGTAGACGTCCGAGCGGGGAGTGGCCCGGCCCTGCAACACCAGTTCCGGCGGGAGATAGGAGACCGTACCGATCAGCACCCCCTGGGTGGCGGTGATGGTCTGTTCGCTGATCGCCCGGGCCAGACCGAAATCGGCGACCTTCAACTGACCGCGATCGGTGATCAGCACGTTCTCCGGCTTCACATCGCGGTGGATCAGCCCGGCCTCGTGGGCGTCGGCCAGCGCCGCCAGCACCGGTTCGATCAGTTGCAGTGCGCGCAACGGTTCGAGCGGACCCTCCCGGCTCATCAGCTGCCGCAGCGTACCCCCGGAGACGTACTCCATGACGATGTAGGGGCGCATCCCGTCCAGCCCCTGGTCGAAGACCGAGACCACATTCGGATGGGACAGATGCGCCGCGGCGCGCGCCTCGCGGTCGAACTTGCTGACGAAATCGCCGTCCCCGCCGAGGCCCTCGTGCATCATCTTCACCGCCACCGTGCGGGCAAGCCTGGTGTCGGTGGCGAGATAAACCGTCGCCATGCCGCCGCGGGCGAGCCGATCGGTGATCTCGTAACGCCCGTCGACGACATGCCCGACGAGTGGGTCGCGCATGGGCGTCATGGTCATCAACAGCTCCGGCGGTCGAAGGGGAAGGTACCGCGTGGTTGGTACGCCCTGGTCGGCGCATTCGTGAGTGTAAGCGGACAGCCCAAGCCGTTGCGGGATTCGGCACCGGACCGGCGTGCCTTCCGCCGTCCCACCGATTGCTCTCCCACCGATTGCGCTGCTGGTCCTGCCGTCTGGGATTATCGAGGACATGACAGCAGGAATTCCCCCTGAGGCAGTGGTCCCTCATCGTGCGCTCCGGTTGGGTGATGTGTTCGGTGGAACGTTCCGGTTGCTGAAACTGCGCCCGGGCATGGTGCTTGCGCTGGGGGTGCTGCCTGCGGTGCTGAGCGGCCTGTTGTCGGTGGCGGTGATCGGCGCCGTGGCGGTCGTGGTGTTGGCCGTCGCGCTGCCGATGTTCGATCCGTTCGCCGACACCGCGGCACCGTCGTTCGCGGCCCTCTTCGGCATCGGTGCGCTGGCCGTGATCGCGCTGGCCGTGGTGTCGGTCCTCATCGGGGTGCTGTGGATCCGCTTCCAGGGCATGATCGTCGCGTTGACGATGGAGACCGTGGCCGGTCGCCGGCCCGGCTTCGACGAGCTGTGGGACCGGACCCGGGGGATGATCGGACGGGTCCTGGTGCTGGTCGTGATCGCGGTGGCGGTCGTGGCCGCAATCGGGCTACTGGTCATGGCCTGGTTCGCCTGGCTGATCGTCTCGGTCGTCTCGTCGATCTCGGCTGGTGGTGGTCCGGAGGGGATCGCCGGTCTGTTCGCCGGTTCGATCTTCGTATTCGTGGTCGGCTACCTGCTGTTGCTGGCCGCGGCGATCTTCCTGTCGGTGCGGCTCTACCCGCTGCTGCCGGTGCTTGCCGTGGAGGCAGGATCGGGACTGGACAGTGTCCGGCGGGCCTGGGGACTGACCCGGGGCGCCTTCTTCCGCACCCTCGGGTACTACCTGCTGTTCGCGCTGCTGCTCGGCGTGATCTCCTGGATCGCCCAGCTCCCCGCGTCGTTGTTCAGCCAGCTCACTCCCGAGTACGAGCAGTCCGCAGCGCCGGCTGCGGTCCTCGCAGCGATGGTTCCGGGACTGGTGCTGGCGATCCTGCTGCCGCTGCTGGCCTCGGTGCTCACCGGGCCGTTGAGCGTGATCTATCAGAGCCTGTACTACCTCGACCTGGTCCGGCGCCGGGATCTGGGGATGACCGATCCGGTCACCGCACCGGGTCCGTACCACCCTGGTCCCGGGCACCCCGGCCAGAGCACAGGTTGGCAGGACGGGCCCGCGGCTCCGGGTGGGTACGGCGCACCCGGCGGGTCCACGGGTTGGTCGGCTGCACCGGGCGGGTACGGCCCGCCGCCGGCCGGTCCGCGAGCCACCGACCCGGACGGCTACGGGCCCGGACATGACCAACAGGGGTTCGGGCCGACCGGCTATCCGGCACCGGGCGATCCGCGTCCGGGCAATCCTCCGGAGGACGACCCGTGGCGCGACCGCGGCCAGGGGTGAGGCAGCAGCCGATGTCACCTAGGGTGAGCAGGTGACTGTGCTCCTCGGCCTCACCACGCGACTGCGGCAGGCCCGCCTGTACCTGCGCACGTCGCTGCGGGCCGGGACCGGTGATTTCGACGAGTTCCTGGCCAGTGTGATCACCGGCGGTGTGGACATCATCGAGGTCTCTCAGCCGGGTGTGGATCCGCAGCTCGCACTGGACCATCTGCGACGGGCCCGGGCCGCCGCGGCGGCCCGGCAGAAGCTGATCGCGGTGGACGACGATCCGGAACTGGCAGGCCGTTTCCGGGCCGATGTGCTGCGCCTCGCCGACCCGGCAGGCAGCGCGCAGGCCCGTACCCGCCTGTCACCGTGGGCGCTGATCGGTGCCACGGTGAGCGAGCCGGCGGCCGCCGAGGCGGCGCTGGCCGATCCCGAGATCGCCTACCTGAGCGTCGGTCCGGTCTTTCCCGGCCCTGGGCGTTCGGGGACACCAGCGATCGGACTGGACCTGATCGGCCAGCTGACGCGGACCGCGCCGGTCGGGTCCGCGGAGGCCAAACCGTGGTTCGCCGCCGGTGGCATCGACGAACACAACCTCGACCAGGTGCTCGATGCCGGCGCCCGGCGGATCGAGGTCTCGGCCGCCATCGGTGACAGCCCCGACCCGGAGGCCGCCGCCCGTCGGCTGCGGCAGCGGCTGGACGAACGGTGGCGGACCGATCCCCAACTGCGGCGCTCGGGTCCCCGTCTGTTCGGGAAGCGGAACTGATGGCGCGTCGCCCACCGCGTACCGTCTCGGCGGTACTCGGGACCCTGCTCGTCGTGCTGGTCCTGGGGTTGATCGCCTGGGGACGCTTCGCCCCGCCGATCTCCGAGGGCCTCGGGAACCCGATCGGCACCAGGGCCCCGGCAGCCACCGGGGCCGCTTCAGAACTGGCCACCGTGGGCGAGGCCGATCTGCCAGCGAGCGCGCAGCAGACGCTCGAGCTGATCGACGCCGGCGGCCCGTACCCCTATGAGCAGGACGGTTCGGTCTTCGGCAATCGGGAGGGTTTGCTGCCCGATCGGGAGACCGGCTACTACCGCGAGTACACCGTGCGCAAGCCGGGGGAGGACGATCGGGGGCCGTGGCGGATCGTCACCGGCGGGGATCCGGCGCAGGAGTTCTACTGGACCGAGGACCACTACCAGAGTTTCCTCGGGATCCTACGATGAGAACCGATGAGTGAGGACGAGTCCGCCGAGCGGCACCGGCTGGCCGGAAGACAGGCCGGCGTCTACGAGGTGACCACCCAGTCCGGGGTGTTGCCGAAGGTGCTGGCCGAATGGGGCTGGCGGGTCGGTGTGCTGCGGACCGAGGGGATCGACGACCGGCGGACGCTGTTGCTGGCGATCGGCCGGGCGCTGGATCTGCCCGACTGGTACGGCGCGAATCTCGATGCCCTGGCCGACTGCCTGACCGACCTGGACCGGCCCACGGCGTTGGTCCTCGACAGCTGGCCGCGGCCGACCGAGATCCCCGGCTGGGATGCGGTGGTCGACGTCCTCACCGACCGGGTACGCGACCAGGAGCGGGCGGCCTTCGCCCTGGTGATGGACCGCTCCGGCTGAGACTCCTCGACGGTACGGCTGCGCCGAAGCCGGTTCGACGAGACCGGCTCGAAGCCGGCGCGACGAAGCCGCCGTTCGACCGATCAGTGCACCCGGTTGATGGCCGCGTCGACCAACACCGTCAGCCCGGTCTCGGCGTCCTCACCCAGCCCCGCTCGGGACAGTGCCTCGAGTGCGGCCGCAGCGTTCTCGGTGATCATCGACTCGACCCGTTCCACCGCGCCGCTGCCGACGATCAACGACCGGGTCAGGTCCAGGTCGAGGTCGGCGCGGCCGATCTGTGCAGCCAGTTCTTCCCGATCCGCCGGAGCGGCCCCGGCCAGGGCGTGGGCGAGCAGCGCGGTCCGTTTGCCCTCCCGCAGATCGTCACCGGCCGGTTTGCCGGTCAGCTGTTCGTCGCCGAACACACCGAGCAGATCGTCTCGCAACTGGAAGGCGCGTCCCAGCGGCAAGGCGTACTCGGCCAGGGCATTCAGCAGCGACTCCTCGGCACCGCCGAGAGCTGCCCCGAACTGCAGCGGGCGGACCACGGTGTAACTGGCGGTCTTGAACTCCAGCACCCGCTCGGCGAGGGGCAACAACTCGGCGACGGTCGCCGGATCGTCCAGCGGCGTGGCCTGGGCGAGCACATCCAGGTACTGACCGACCGTCACCTCGGTGCGCATCCGTTCCAGCAGCGGCAGCGCCGGGGCGAGCACCTGAGCGGCCGGGCCGCGGGTGTGCAACATCTGCACCGACCACATCAACAACAGGTCACCGAGCAGGATCGCCCCGGCCCGGCCGAACAACTCCGGGTCACCGGCCAGTCCGGCGGCGCGGTGCAGTTCCTCGAACTGCTTGTGCGAGGCCGGTCGACCACGGCGCAGTTCGGATTCGTCCATCACATCGTCGTGCACCAGGGCCGAGAGGTGCAGCAGGTCGAGACTGGCCGCCGCGGCCACCAACGGTTCGGCTGCGCGGAGGTCACCGGTCGCGGCCACCCAACCCCACAGGCAGAACGCCGGCCGCAACCGTTTGCCGCCGGCCCCGAACACCGACGCCTGCCGCAGCAGCTCCCCGGCCCGTGGCTCCATCGCGTCGAGTTCGGGGCCGCGCGCGGCGAGGAAGTCGGCGATCTGCAGACCGACCGCATCGCGTACCGCCGGGCCGGCAGGATAGTTCGGGTCCAGGGCGAGCTCACGGGTGTCCACGCGCCGAGCCTAGGCGGTGGCGGCGGGTGTCACCTGTCTAGGGTTGGCGCCATGTCGGTGAACACGCGCCCTGCCACCATTGCGCAGTTGCTGGAGGCCTCGGACCGTCCGCTGTTCTCCTTCGAGTTCTTCCCGCCCCGCGATGCCGAGGCCGAGCAGACCCTCTGGCGGACGGTACGGGAGCTGGAGCCGCTCGGCCCCGATTTCATCTCGGTCACCTATGGTGCCTCCGGCTCCACCCGGGACCGGACCATCCGCTCCACCGAGCGGATCTCCCGCGACACCTCGCTGCGGACGATGGCGCACCTGACCTGCGTCGGGCAGTCGGCGGCGCAGGTACGGCACACGGTCGGGGCCTACGCCGCCGCCGGGGTGCATCACGTGCTGGCGATCCGGGGCGATCCACCGGGCGGGCCGACAGCACCCTGGCAGCAGCATCCGGAGGGTTTGGCCAATGCCACCGAGCTGGTGGAACTGGTGGCCTCCCTGGGGGACTTCTGCATCGGGGTGGCGGCTTTTCCCGATCTGCATCCCGATCGGCGCGATGCCGAACTGGACGCCCGGATCCTGGTGGCGAAGGCCGCTGCCGGGGCGTCGTTCGCGATCACCCAGTTGTTCTTCGACCCCCAAGCCTGGCTGCGGCTCGTCGAACGGGTACGCGCCCGGGGCTGCGATCTGCCGATCATCCCCGGTATCCAGCCGGTGACGAATCTGCGGCAGATCGAGCGGTTCGCCGAACTCTCCGGGGCCGATCTCCCGCGACGGGTGACCGACCGGTTGAATGCCGCCGGGGACAACCCCGACGCGGTGCGTGCGGTCGGCATCGACATCGCCACCGAGCTCTGCGAGGACCTGCTGTCGCTGGGGGCACCGGGGCTGCATCTGTACACCCTCAACCGTTCCCGCGCCTCGCGGGAGATCTTCGCCCGGTTGCACTGAGACATCCATTCCGCAGCAGATGCACTTCCGGCTCGGTCGTGGGTGCATTTCCTGCGGAACGGATCGGTGTCGCAGGCGCGTGCTGCCCGCGAGGGCAGGTCAGGCGGGGCCGGGTTCGGATCGGGCGGGGCGCCAGCGGCCGGGGGAGTCGACGTCGATCGTGACCAGCCGCTGGGTCGGCCGGGTCAGCGCGACGTACAGCACCCGGATCCCGCCGGGGGACTCGGCGACGATCTCGTCCGGGGCGACCACCACGGCGGCGTCGTACTCCAGGCCCTTGGCCTCCAATGGCGAGACGACGACGAGTCGCCGCCCGAGTTCGCGCCCGACCGACCCGTCCAGGGCGGTACGCAGCTGCGTCAGCCTCGACGGCGGTGCGATCACCCCGATGGTGCCCTCCACCTGGGCGGTCAGGTCGGTGATCACGTCGAGCAGGGTGGGCACCAGCTCGGCGCCGGTGGTGGCCAGCAGGGTCGGCGCGACACCGGTCCGGCGTACCGCATCGGGCAGATCGGCATCGGGTACGTCGCTACGCACCACCTTGGCGGCCAGCTCGAACACCTCGGCCGGCGAGCGGTAGTTGGTGCTCATCCGGAACCGGCGCGAGGGTCCACGCCCGATCAGCTCGTTGATCGCCTGGTCGGTCTCGGCGCGATCGGGCCAGGAGCTCTGTGCCGGATCGCCGACGATCGTCCAGGAGGCGCCACCACCGCGGCGGCGCAGCATCCGCCACTGCATCGGCGTGATGTCCTGTGCCTCGTCGAGCAGGATGTGGGCGAAGCTGTCATGGGTGTCGGCGTTCGGATCGATCTCCCGGTTGCGGGACAGCCGGTCGGCGGTGGTCACCAATTCGGCCTGCCGGGTGTCGCTGAAGCTGACCGCATTGTCCTCATCGGGTTCGGCCTCGGGGACCGGGCCGAGGATCGTGGTCAGCTCGTCCAACAAGGCGATGTCGTCCACGGTCCAGGCAGTCTCGGCGGCATAGACAGCCGACAGCAACTCGATCTCGGCGGTGCTCAGACGGTCCCGCCCGGCCAGTGCCGCGCGGGCCGGGTCGGCCAACCGGCGCAACACCTGCATCGCGGTCAGCGGTGGCCACCACTGGGCGATGAAGTCCCGGTACGCCGAGGAGGAGGTGACCAGATCGTCGAACGCCTCGCGTTCCAGTTCGGCCGCCTCGGGGCCCCGGTCGAGGGCGCTCCAGCGTCGCCAGAGGGTCTCCAGCAGCGCCGACTCGGCCTCCCGCAGTGACTGGTTGTAACGGCGCTGGCGAAGGATCTGGCGACGGATCCGGGTCAGCTCCTCGGCGCCGAGGATCAGCACCTCACCCTTGACGCTGACCCGTAACCGCGGCGGCTCGGTCGCGTTCGGGTCGGCACTGTCCAGCAGGGATCGCAGCACCGGCACCATCCGCAGGCTGCCCTTGATCCGGTGCACCTGCGGTGGGTCGGTCACCGAGGCGGAGAATCCGAGGGAGTCCACGGCCACCGCACCGATCGAGCGCAGGGTGACCGCATCCTCACCCAGCGAGGGCAGGACCCGTTCGATGTAGTTCATGAAGACCTGGCTGGGCCCGACCACCAGCACACCACCGGATTCGAACCGACGCCGGTTGGAGTACAGCAGGTAGGCCGCACGGTGCAGGGCGACCACGGTCTTGCCGGTGCCCGGACCGCCGCTGATGATCGTCGCCCCCGAGTAGGGGGCGCGGATGGCCTCATCCTGTTCGGCCTGGATGGTGGCCACGATGTCCTTCATCTGGCTGCCCCGGGCGCGGCTCAGTGCCGCCATCAATGCGCCCTCACCGAGCACCACCAGGTCGGTGTCGCTGTCGGTGTCGAGCAAATCGTCCTCGATCCCGATCACCTTCTCGCCCCGTGAGCGCAGCACCCGGCGGCGGATCACCTCCATCGGATCGGCCGGGGTGGCACGGTAGAACGGTTCGGCAGCCCGTGCCCGCCAGTCGATCACCAACGGTTCGTAATCGGCGTCGCGGACACCGATCCGGCCGATGTAGCGGATCTCACCGTCGGTCCGGTCCAGCCGGCCGAAGACCAGGCCCTCGTGCTCGGCGTCGAGGGTGGCCAGACGTTTGGCGGCCTGGAAGGCGAAGACGTCCCGCTCGTACATCCCGGTACCGTCCTCGTCGCGGACGAAGTTGTTCCGGTCGGTGCGGTACAACGCCTGGCCCTCGGTGGCCACCTGACGGGCCGATCGGGCAGCCGCCGACAGTCGGTCGTAGACCTTGTCCACGTGGGCCTGCTCGGACGCCAGTTCGCGCTCCAGCGCTTCGGTCGCGTGCTGCGAGTTCAGTGCTCGGTCCTTCTTCCCGGCTGCCCCTTCGGACAGGGCAATTCAGACATACGATTCTACGTCGTTGCGCAAGCGAATCGGTGTCGCCCGCGACACGGAATGGTGACGATCTTGCGTGCTTGTCGCGTCGAAACGGTCGGGGACCGGTCGATCGAGGCGGAGCAGGTCAGATCAGGCGGCGACGCGGGGTGGCCTTGCGTACCGGTCGGATGTCCTCGCCGGTCCGATGGGAGTGGACGGCATAGGCCGCGACCGCCGCCGACATCAACTGTGCCCAGGGCTCGCTGCCGGCCCGGGTACGCGGGCCGGCGTAGTAGCGCCCGGGCTCGCGGGTGGTCGGTTCCAGAACCACCCAGGTCCGTCGGCCCCGCCAGTCGATCCGATCACCTCCGGTGCAGTCGACGACGGCCGCCGCGGCCAGCTCGGCGGGGGTGACGGTCGACGGGGAGTCGATCGCCGACCCCAGTCGTAGCTCCACCCCGCGTTTGTCCAGCCGGCGCCGCAGCAGGCCGACCAATGCCTGGTTGTCGGTACGTCCGTGGGCATCGACGAGCTGCCAGCGGCCGAAGGTACGGCGGATGCTGTGCCGGGTGGCGTACCAGCCGGGGAGCCATCGGGGGTCGGCGTCGTGCTCGGCGGCGATCGCGGTGAGGAGTTCAGCCAGGCCGTCGTGGTGCAGAGCCGCCGCCAGATCGGCCAGACTCCTGCGCCAGCCGATGGCCTGTCGGGTACGCCGGTCCAGCCGCGGGTCGGACAGTTCGGACTCGATCCCCAGCGGTCGCATCGCCTGCCAGACCTGATCGGTGGAGTCGAGGAAGTCCTGCCAGCGGCGGGCGACGGGCTCACCCCATCGGGTACCCAAGGTCTCCCACTGCTCGCCCCGGCTGTGCGGCAGCAACAGCACCCCGTAGTCGGTCGGCGGCGCAGGTCGCCACTGCAGACCGAGGGTTTGCAGTTCCAGGTCCAGCGGACGTCCGGACTTGCGGAAGCTGTCCCGCCAGGCGGCGGGCAGGTCGATCACCGAGGGGGCGAGGGCGCTGATCCGGTCGCGGCGTTCGTGCAGCACCACCCGGTGACCGACCAGGGCCAACCGGCCGGCGACGGCGAGCCCGGCCAGCGAGGCGCCGATCACGACCACCGGAACCCGTCGACCGATCGGTACTGCCGGCACACCCATGAGTCGGATCCTACGGTCCGCTGCGCTCGGGGACGGTCCTGCGTCCCGGAACCGTCACCGGGCCACGGTTTGTCTCGCTAGGGTGCTGGTCATGAGCGAACGGGACGAACTGCCCGCTGCACTGCGACGCGATGTGCGCCTGTTGAGCACGATGCTCGGCCAGATCCTGACCGAGGCGGTCGGCGAGGATCTGCTCGCCGATGTCGAACAGTTGCGCACCCTGGCCATCAGTGGCGAGATCGAGCAGGCCGAGGAGGTGGTCGCCGGTTGGACCGATGAACGCGCCGAACAGGTGGCCCGGGCGTTCACCGCGTACTTCCACCTGGCCAATCTTGCCGAGGAGCAGCATCGTCTTCGGGTGCTGGCCGAACGCGATGCCAGTGGTACGGCGCATGATGCCGACAGCTACCCGGCCGCCTGGTCCGACCTGGTTTCGGAGGTGGGCAAGGAGGAGGCCGATCGCCGACTGGCCGGGCTCGAGTTCCGGCCGGTCTTCACCGCCCATCCGACCGAGGCCCGACGTCGTGCGGTGGCCAGCGCGATCCGCCGGATCAGTGCCCTGCTCGCGCGTCGCGACGATCCCCGGGTGCGTGGTCGCAACGCCGATGATCTTGACCGACAGCTGCTGGCCGAGATCGACCTCCTCTGGCGGACCGCGCCGCTGCGCTCGACCAAACCCTCGCCGACCGATGAGGTACGCACGGCGATGTCGATCTTCGACAACACGCTGTTCGAGGTCGTACCGAAGATCTACCGGACGCTGGATGCGACGGTGCTGGGGGAACGTACCGGGACCGCGGCTCCGGTGGCGCCGGCCTTCCTCCGCCTGGGCTGTTGGATCGGCGGTGATCGGGACGGCAACCCCCATGTCACCGCCAAGGTCACCCGCCAGGCTGCCCGGATCGCCAGTGACCACGTCCTGCGCGGGTTGGAGAACGCCACCTTGCGGATCGGCCGGTCGCTGACCGCCGCGCAGACCGATGCACCGGCCAGCAAGGAGCTGAAGGCGTTGTTGCGCGCCCAGTCCGGTCTGGCCGAGGAACTGGCCACCGAGATCGCCGAACGCAGTCCGGAGGAACCCCACCGGCAGGCGTTGCTGTTCTTCGTCGAACGCCTGCAGGCGACCCGGTTGCGCAATGCCGATCTTGCCTATGCCGACGCCGAGGAGTTCCTGGCCGAACTCCGTACCGTCCAGGACTCCTTGTCCACACATGATCCGCGCAGCGCCTGGGGCAGTGTGCAGGACCTGATCTGGCAGACCGAGACCTTCGGCTTCCACCTGGCCGAGTTCGAGATTCGCCAGCACTCCAAGGTGCATCGGCAGGCGTTGGAAGAACTCGACGCCGGGGTCGAACCGTCGGAGATGACGATCGAGGTGCTGGACACCCTGCGGGTGCTCGGGCGGATCCAGAAGCGGTTCGGTACCTCAGCCGCTCGTCGCTACATCATCTCCTTCACCCAGTCCGCCGATGATCTTGCGGCGGTGATCCGGCTCGCGGAGTATGCCTTCGAGGGTGAGGAACTGCCGGTGATCGACGTGATCCCGCTGTTCGAGACCTATGACGACCTGCAGGCGAGCACCGGCATCCTCGACGAGTTGATCACCATGCCGCACACCCGGCAGCGGCTGGCGGAGAACGGTCGGCGGCTGGAGGTGATGCTCGGATACTCCGACTCCTCGAAGGACGTCGGCCCGGTCTCGGCGACCCTCGCGCTCTACGACGCGCAGGCCCGGATCGCTTCCTGGGCGCAGGCGAACGACATTGCGCTGACCCTCTTCCACGGTCGCGGCGGTGCGCTCGGCCGCGGTGGCGGACCGGCCAACCAGGCGGTCCTCGCACAACCCCCGGGTTCGGTCGAGGGCAGGTTCAAACTGACCGAACAGGGGGAGGTGATCTTCGCCCGCTACGGTGACCAGACGATCGCCCAGCGCCATGTGGAGCAGGTCTCCTCGGCCACCTTGCGCCAGGGCGCTCCGTCGATCAGCAAGCGCAATGCCGACTCCGCGGAACGTTTCGCGCCGATGGCCGAGACGATGGACCGCGCCTCCCGTACCCGCTTCTACGACCTGGTGAAGTCGGAGGGGTTCGCGCCCTGGTTCGCCCAGGTCACCCCGCAGGAGGAGGTCGGCTGGCTCTCCCTGGGATCGCGACCGGCACGACGCGGCCTGTCGGTCGAATCGCTGGAGGATCTCCGGGCGATCCCGTGGGTCTTCGCCTGGTCGCAGGCGCGGATCAACCTGACCGGCTGGTTCGGTCTGGGTACGGCGCTGGCAGCGGTCGGCGAGGAGACCGAGCTGCGGGCCGCCTTCGCCCAGTGGCCGCTGTTCTCGGCGATGATCGAGAACGTCGAGATGTCACTGGCCAAGACCGACGACCGGATCGCCGAACGTTACCTGGCGTTGGGCGACCGAGATGATCTTGCCGGGCTCGTCCGCGAGGAGATGGCCCTCACCCGGGAATGGGTGGCGAGGACCACCGGCAAGGAGCTGTTGACCGATCGGCCGGTGCTGCGCCGTGCCGTCGAACTGCGATCGCCCTATGTCGATGCGTTGTCACTGCTGCAGTTGCGGGCGTTGCGGCGGTTGCGGACCGAGGAGGGGGCAGACGATGCCGCCGCCCGGCGGTTGATGCTGCTGGCCGTCAGCGGTGTCTCCGCCGGTCTGCAGAACACCGGCTGACCGCGCTTGGAGCCGTTCGATCGGCTCGCCGCACGCCCGGTCGCACGTCGACGGGCTCGGCCCGCGTCTGTTCCGCAGCATCTGCAGCTTTGGCGCGTCGATGGGTGCGTTTCCTGCGGAACTGTTGCGGCGGGGGCGGGCTGTCCGTACCTCGGAAACCTCAGCGGGTCGGGGCGACCGGCCCGGCGCCCTCGGCCGAGTAGTCACGGCTGTGGGCTCGCCCGACAACTGTTCCGCAGCACCTGCACTTTTCGGGTGTCGATGGGTGCCTTTCCTGTGGAACTGATGCAGTGGGGTGTACGGCGGAAACCGGGACGGAATCGCGACCGGGGTGTCTGTCGGGGTGACGCTGGGGTGTCTGTCGGGGTGACGCTGGGGTGTCTGTCGGGGTGACGCTGGGGTGTCTGTCGGGGTGGCGTCGGCAGGGGGCATGATGGGCGAGGTAAGTCGATGGCGCACCGGTGTCGGTGTGCCGGGAAGTCGAAGGCGCACGGGTGTCGGTGCGCCGGGGAGTCGAAGGCGCGCCTGAGCGGGTGCGCCGGGAGTCGAAGGGGACAAGTGGTGAGCAGAACAGAGCAGCTCGTCGAGGAGTGGCGGTCGGTCTACGAGGCGCCGGAGGCGAACGTTGCCCACCTGTTGTGCGACCGGCACGACCCCGGAGCCATCGCCTTCAGCTTCGTCCACGACGACCTTTCCACCACCGACCTGAGCTATGGCGAACTGCGGCACCGATCGGCCAAGCTGGCCACCGTGCTGGCGCAGGCCGGAGTGGGTACGGGTACGCGGGTGCCGGTGCTGATGGGCAAGCGCCCGGAGTTGATCACCACCTTGTTGGCGATCTGGCGACTGGGTGCGGTGCACGTACCGTTGTTCACCGCCTTCGCCACCGGGGCGATCGAACTGCGCGTCGTCGGCTCGGGAGCGAAGCTGGTGATCACCGAACCCGGCCAGCGGCAGAAGCTGGATCCGATCGACGGCATCGAGATCCTGCAGACCGGTGAGGAGTGGGAGGCGGCGATCGATGCCGCCACCGAGCAGGAGTCGCCGGTCGCCGCCGGACCGCAGGCCCCGTTCCTGCAGCTCTACACCTCCGGCACCACCGGCAAGCCCAAGGGAGTCCCGGTGCCGGTCCGCGCCCTCGGCGGATTCCACAGCTACCTTCACTTCGGCCTGGACGTGACCGCCGAGGACGTCTTCTGGAATGCCGCCGACCCCGGCTGGGCCTACGGCCTCTACTACGCGATCGTGGCTCCGATGGTGGCCGGTCGGCGCAGCCTGCTGACCTACGCCGGTTTCAGCCCCGAGTTCACCGCGAAGGTGATCAAGGAACACCGGGTCAGCAACTTCGCCGGCGCGCCGACCATGTACCGGTCGATGTCGAAGTCGGGAAACCTCTCCGGGCTGCAACTGCGACGCGCCTCCTCCGCCGGTGAACCGCTCACCCCCGATGTCGTCGAGTGGGCGGTGCAGGCGCTGGGCACCGAGGTACGTGACCACTACGGCCAGACCGAGTTGGGCATGGTGATCGGCAACGGTTGGCACCCCGACGTCGCCCGACCGCTGAAGGACGGATCGATGGGCCAGCCGTTGCCCGGACATGCTGCCGGGGTGGTCGACGGGGTGATCGCGATCGACACCGAGAACAGCCCGCTGCTGTGGTTCACCGGATACCACGGGGCGCCGGAGCTGACCGCGGGACGATTCAGCGCCGACGGTCGCTGGTACCTCACCGGGGACACCGGCCGGGTCGACGACGACGGGTACTTCTTCTTCACCGCCCGGGACGACGACCTGATCCTCGCCGCCGGGTACCGGATCGGACCGTTCGACGTCGAGAGCGTCCTGATCACCCACCCCTCGGTCGCCGATGTGGCGGTGGTCGGACTGCCCGATCCCGAGGGCATTCGCGGAGAGGTGGTCGCAGCCTTCGTCGTGCTCACCGACCCGTCCGGGGCATCGGATGAACTGGCCACCGAGTTGCAGGTACTGGTGCGTGACACCTACTCCAAACACGCCTATCCGCGAGCAGTGAGTTTCGTCGAGTCACTGCCGAAGACGCCGAGCGGCAAGATCCAGCGCTACCTGTTGCGGAAATGATCATCCGGCCGAACTCCTCTCTTCCCTGGCAGTGCCGGATGCGCTAGACAGGAAGTGGTGATCGGGACCCCCCGGTCAGCACGCCGGGCAACTGGTGCCCGGACCGCGGCCCGCCGGGCCGCCGAACCCCCAGGAGGCAAGTGATGAGTGACTTCGAGACCGAGAACACCGGCACCGAGGGACCGGCCGATGGTGGCGCCGAGGGTGTTCCCGGGGTGCATGACGGTGGTGCCGACGGCGGCGCGGAGGGACCGGCCGATGGTGGCGCCGAGGGTGTTCCCGGGGTGCATGACGGTGGTGCCGACGGCGGCGCGGAGGGACCGGCCGATGGTGGCGCCGAGGGTGTTCCCGGGGTGCATGACGGTGGTGCCGACGGCGGTGCGGAGGGTCCGGCCGATGGTGGCGCCGAGGGTGTTCCCGGGGTGCATGACGGTGGTGCCGACGGAAGCGCCGAGTGACCCGATTGGACGCAACTGATCCGGACCTCGGCGCCTCGGGCGCCGAGGTCCTGGCGTCCCGGCTGATCCACTGCGACGTCGAGACCTTCGCCGAGCAGTACTGGGGTGCGCGACCCCTGCTCACCCGCGGCGCCGACGACTACTCCGATCTGCTGTCACCGGCGATCGTGGACTCCCTGCTGTCCGAGCACGGATTGCGGACGCCGTTCCTGCGCGTGGCGAAGAACGGCGCGACCCTGCCCGACAGCAGTTTCACCGCACCGGCCGGAGTCGGTGCCGGAATCGGCGACCAGCTCGACGACACCGCGCTGTGGCGGCAGTTCGCCGACGGCGCCACGCTGGTACTGCAGGCGCTGCACCGGACCTGGCAGCCGATCGTCGACCTGAGCTCCCGACTGGGAACCGAGCTGGGTCATCCGGTGCAGGCGAATGCCTACATCACGCCCCCGCAGAACCAGGGCTTCGACGCCCACTACGACGTGCACGACGTCTTCGTGCTGCAGACCGTCGGCAGCAAACGATGGATCATCCACGAGCCCGTGCTCACCGATCCGTTGCGTGACGAACCCTGGTCCGACCGCAAGGCGCAGGTGGCCGAGGCCGCAGCAGGGGAGCCGCTGATCGACACCGTGCTGGAGCCCGGCGACGCGCTGTACCTGCCGCGCGGCTGGCTGCACTCGGCCAAGGCGCTCGGGGAGGTGAGTGTGCACCTGACCTTGGGGATCCACGTCTGGACCGGGTACGCACTGGCCGAACAACTGACCCGCTCCGCGCTCGATCTGCTGCGCGACGACCCCGACGTGCGCGCCACCCTCGAACTCGGGGTCGATCATCCGTTGGCGCTGGATCTGATCCGGCAGCGGCTGCTCGACGCCATCGCAGTGGCCGACCCGGGGGTACGGTTCCAGCAGGTACGGCGCTCGCAGGCGCGCCCGGCGCCCCTGGGACCGTTGGCCCAGCTCGCGGCCCTGAACGGTCTGACCGAGCAGTCCAGGTTGCGCCTCCGGCCGGCACTGACAGCCCGGATCGAAGGTGACCGGTTGACCAGCCGGGCCGGCTGGCTGGCTCTCGGCCCGACCGAGAAGCAGGCGATGCAGGCGTTGATGACCGCAGGCGAGTCGTCCGCTGCCGACCTGGGGACCGATTTCGCACGCAGGCTGCTCCGGGCCGGGATCGTCCTGCCCGCGGATCGGTGACCGAGGGCCCGGAACGGTTCCTGTGCGCCACCGCCGCCCGGGAACGCGGTGACGAGATGGCAGGTACGGCAGTGGTCGCCCGCTGCTGGGTGCTGATCGAGTACCGCGGCGCTTGGCCGTTCGCCGGTTTCGGGGAGTTGGCCGCCGTGGCCCCCGAGCTGCGGGCATCGATCATCGCCGCCACCCGGGCAGCCGGCGGGCGTACCTTCCTGATCCGCCGGGCGGGACGAAGGAGCAGCGACCTGCCGCCGCGCTGGGCGGTCGTCCAGCGCCATCTCGATGGCAGCACCTCCCAGCACTGGGGCACCTGGGAGCAGGACACCGATCTGGCGCCGATCCCCGGACTGATCGGCCGCCGGGGCCGTACCGACCTGCCGCCGCTGCTGTTGGTCTGTACCCATGGTGTGCACGACGTGTGCTGCGCACTCCGGGGGCGACCGGTCGGCGCGGCTCTGGCTCGGCGTTGGCCGCAGGGCACCTGGGAGTGCAGCCATGTCGGCGGCGACCGGTTCGCGGCCAACCTGGTGGTGCTGCCCGACGGGGTCTATTACGGCGGGCTGGATCCCGACACCGCGGTGACCACCGTGGAGAACCATCTCGCCGATTCGATCAGTGCCACCCATCTGCGTGGCTACACCGACCTCGGGCCGCCGCAACAGGCTGCGGTCGCCGAGGTGCTGCGCCGTTTCGGTCCGGCCGGGCGCGAGCAGCTGCAGGTGATCGGTACCGTTCGCGGGCAGGGGAGTTGGTCGATCCGATTGCAGGGGGCCGGACCCTTGCCGGCCGAGATCGTGGTGGAGGTCCGTGCCGAGCGCTCACCCCGGGCACAGATGACCTGCCGGGCCCCGGGCCCGGCATCGGTGCTCCGCTATCGGGTCGAGCGCCTGGTCGTGGAGCGGGGAAGGCCCGAGGTGGTGGACCGATCCCCACCGACGACCGAACCGGGACGATGAGTGATCCGGGCCGATGAGCAGTGAAGAGCGTGATCCCAGGCGACGCAGGGTCGCCGACTCGGCCTCGTCGGTGACGGTGTTCAGTCGCTGCCGGCGTGCCGGCTGAGGAAGCCGTACACCTCGGCCTCGTCGATCCCGGGGAAGGCGCCCGGCGGCAGGGTCGCCAGCAGATGGGTGTGGGCCGAGGAACTCGGCAGGAACTGCCCCTCCCAGTCTCGTCGAAGATCATCCGGTGCTGCCTGGCAGCACGACGGGTCCGGGCACCGGGAGGTGGAGCGCTCGGTGGTCTCCCGGCCGCGGAACCACTTGGCGTGCACATAGGGCACGCCGAGACAGGTGGAGAAGGTGCCCTGGTCGGAATGTTCGGTCCGCGCCGTGCACCAGTAGGTGCCGGTCGAGGTGTCGGTGTAGGCGTTGTAGGCGTTGAAGGTGTCGGGGACGGTGAAGATCATCCGGGAGGTCCAGTAGCGACAGCATCGCTGCCCCTCGATCGCACCGGTGTGATCGGTCGGGAAGGCCACATCGTCGTTCTCGTAGGCCTTGTAGATGATCCCGCCCTCGTGCACTCGCATGAAGTGGACCGGGATCTGCAGATGGTGGGTGACCAGATTGGTCATCCGGTGCGCCGCCGACTCGTAGGAGACCGCGAAGACGTCGCGGATGTCCTCGACCGCCAGCTGTCGGGCCTTGTGCGCATCGCGGAGCAGGTCGACGCAACTCGACTCCGGCATCAACAACGCGGCGGCGAAATAGTTGGTCTCCACCCGCTGCCGCAGGAAGTCGCCGTAGCTGGACGGGGTGTCGTGGCCGAGAACGTGATGGCCGAGGGCCTGCAGCAGTACGTAGCGTGGGTCGTGGCCGTGCCGGGCCCGCCGCGAGAGGTAGATCCGGCGGTTCCGCAGATCCGTCACCGAGCGGGTCGACTGCGGCAGGTCGGCCACATGATGCAGGCTGAACCCGAGGTGCTGGGTGATGGCGTTGACCAGGTGCTCGGAGAGCGGTCCCCGGCGGTAGCCGACCTTCTGCAACAGCTCGGCAGCCGATTCCTCGATGGCGGGGAAGTAGTTGTCCCGCCGACGCATGTCCTGGCGCAGCTGGGCGTTCGCCCGACGGGCCTCCTCCGGGGTGGCGATCCGCTCCTCGGCGTCGCGCTCCAACTGGCGGTGCATCGCCACCAGTGCCTCCAGCGCATCCATCGGCAGCCGCGGCCCGATCCGTACCTTCGGCAGGTTCTTCGCCGTCGCCAGCGGTGAGCGGGACATTCGCTCCAACTCGATCTCCAGGGCGGCCCGCCGGTTCGGCGGTTCGGCCCCGGTCAGCTCGTCCAGGGTGACCCCGAAATGGGCGGCGAGCCGCTGCAGCGTACCGATCCTGGCCTCCCGCTTGCCGTTCTCGATCAACGACAGGTGGGAGGCGGCGACACCGGCGATGGTGCCGGCCTGGGCCAGGGTGAGGCCTTGTTGTTTGCGCAGATGACGCAGCCGCCGGCCGAGCTCGAAAGGTGTGTTTCGGGCCGCCGACTGTGGCCCCGGATCGGTGGTCGCCCAGCTGTTCTGCTCCATTTGTTCACAATACGAAAGATTTGCAAATCTTTCCACGAAAAGTTCTCGAAGTTCTGTTGTTCCTTCCCGGAATCTAGTGATGAGCCCGGAGGAAATCCCGGCCGGAGCTCACCCCACAACCCTCGTGGAAGTGGTGGTCAGCAAAGAAGCGAAGGAGCCGAACCCATGTCCGACAGCCCGATCTCCGAAAGCCGTGTCCCGATGAGCGCCGAGGCCCTGGCGCACGACTGGACCACCAATCCGCGCTGGGCCGGTATCGAGCGCGACTACTCGGTGGAGGACGTGGTACGACTGCGCGGACGCGTCCCGGAGGAGCACACCCTGGCCCGCCGCGGGGCTGAGAAGCTGTGGAACGAACTCTCCGGTGGCACCAAGGACGGCAAGTACATCAACGCCCTCGGCGCACTCACCGGCAACCAGGCGGTGCAGCAGGTGAAGGCCGGGTTGCGGGCGATCTACCTGTCCGGTTGGCAGGTGGCGGCCGATGCGAACCTGGCCGGGCAGACCTACCCCGACCAGAGTCTCTACCCGGCCAACTCGGTGCCCTCGGTGGTGCGCCGGATCAACAACGCGTTGCAGCGGGCGGACCAGATCGAGTTCTCCGAGGGCAAGCAGACCGTCGACGACTGGCTGGTGCCGATCGTGGCCGATGCCGAGGCCGGTTTCGGTGGTTCGCTGAACGCCTACGAGTTGATGAAGTCGATGATCGTGGCGGGCGCGGCCGGTGTGCACTGGGAGGACCAGCTGGCATCGGAGAAGAAGTGCGGCCACCTGGGCGGCAAGGTGCTGATCCCGACCGGTCAGCACGTGCGTACCCTGAACGCGGCCCGGCTGGCCGCCGACGTGGCCGGTGTGCCGAGCGTGATCATCGCCCGTACCGATGCCGAGTCGGCGACCTTGATCACCTCCGATGTCGACGAGCGGGACAGCGAGTTCATCACCGGTGAGCGCACCCCGGAGGGCTTCTACAAGGTGACCAACGGGATCGAACCGTGCATCGCCCGGGCGAAGGCCTATGCGCCGTACTCCGATCTGATCTGGATGGAGACCGGTACGCCGGATCTGGAGATCGCCAGGCAGTTCGCCGAGGCGGTGAAGGCGGAGTACCCCGACCAGATGCTGGCCTACAACTGCTCACCGTCGTTCAACTGGCGGGCGAAGCTGGACGACGAGACGATCGCCAAGTTCCAGCGGGAACTGGGTGCGATGGGCTTCGCCTTCCAGTTCATCACCCTGGCCGGCTTCCACGCGCTGAACTACTCGATGTTCGATCTTGCCCACGGTTACGCCCGCAACGGCATGACCTCCTACGTGGACCTGCAGGAGCGCGAGTTCGCCGCCGAGGAGCGCGGTTACACCGCCACCAAGCATCAGCGCGAGGTGGGCACCGGCTGGTTCGACCTGGTGTCCCAGGCGGTCAATCCCGAGGGATCGACCCAGGCACTGTCCGGTTCGACCGAGTCCGCCCAGTTCCACTGAGCGCCCCGCACACCGCCGATCGGTGATCACCGACACGTGAAGTGATCACCGATCGGCAGCCAACACCGTTCGCGGGCGCGGAGATCCTCTCCGCGCCCGCCGCCATCGAAGGAAAATGATCATGAACGAGAGAATCACCGTCACCCGGGACGACGGATCGGCCCAGGACAGCATCCTCACCGACCAGGCCCTGGAGTTCTTGTTGGAGTTGCACGATCTGAGTGCTGACCGTCGCCAGGATCTGCTGCAGGCGCGCCGCGACCGGAGGGCCGAGATCGGCAACGGCCGGGACCCGCGTTTCCTGGACGAGACCGCCGACATCCGTGCCGACGACTCCTGGCAGGTCGCCCCGCCGGCACCGGGACTGGTGGACCGGCGGGTGGAGATCACCGGGCCGACCTCACGGAAGATGACGATCAATGCCCTGAACTCGGGGGCGAAGGTCTGGCTGGCCGATCTGGAGGATGCGAACACCCCGGCCTGGGTGAACGTGATCGACGGGCAGGTCAACCTGCGGGACGCGGTCAACGGTGAGATCGGTTTCACCTCATCCGAGGGCAAGCAGTACTCGGTCACCGCCGAGCGGACCCCGACCATCGTGGTCCGGCCTCGAGGGTGGCATCTGGCGGAGAAGCACCTGCTGGTCGACGGTCAGCCGATGGCCGGCGGTGTGGTCGACTTCGGGCTCTACTTCTTCCACAACGCCAAGAACCTGATCGCCGGTGGCACCGGACCGTACTTCTACCTGCCGAAGCTGGAGAACCATCTGGAGGCGCGGCTGTGGAACGACATCTTCGTCCGGGCCCAGGACCTGTTGGGCATCCCGCAGGGGACCATCCGGGCGACGGTGCTGATCGAGACGATCACCGCCGCCTTCGAGATGGAGGAGATCCTCTACGAACTGCGGGATCACAGTGCCGGTCTGAATGCCGGTCGCTGGGACTACATCTTCAGCGTGATCAAGAACTTCCGTTCCCGGGGACCGCGGTTCGTCCTGCCCGACCGGCAGGATGTGACCATGACCGCTCCGTTCATGCGGGCCTACACCGAACAGCTGGTCCGGGCCTGTCACCGGCGTGGTGCGCATGCGATCGGCGGAATGGCGGCCGTCGTGCCGAACCGGCGCGACCCCGAGGCGACCGAGCAGGCACTGGCCAAGGTCCGCGAGGACAAGACGCGGGAGGCCGAGGACGGTTTCGACGGTTCCTGGGTGGCCCATCCGGATCTGGTCGAGACCTGCCGGGAGGTCTTCGACGCCAAGCTGGGCGATCGGCAGAACCAGGTGAACCGGTTGCGGGAGGACGTCGGTCCCGATGATCGGGCCCTGATCGACGTGGCGAGCACCCCCGGCACGATCACCGAGCACGGTGTCCGGACCAATGTCGAGGTCGGTATCCGCTACATCGAGGCCTGGCTGCGCGGCAATGGCGCGGTGGCGATCCACAACCTGATGGAGGATGCCGCAACCGCGGAGATCTCACGCTCGCAGTTGTGGCAGTGGATCAACAACGGTTCGCGGACCGATGACGGGACCGAGATCACGGCCGAATGGGTGGCCGAGGTGATCGCCGAGGAGTTCGACAAGCTCGAGCGGGTCGAGGGGGACCGTTACGACCTGGCCCGGGAGCTGTTCACCGAGGTCGTCCTGGGCAAGGAGTACGCGACCTTCCTCACCGTGCCGGGGTACGCCCGTTACCTGTGCCGGGCCAAGCTGCTCGATCAGCGGCCGGAGCAGGTCCCTGTCGGCGTCTGAGCGACAGGACGCCGGGAGAGGCGACCCCGACAGTTATGCAACTAGTTGCATAAGTGTCGGGGTCGCGCTACTTTCGGGTGTGGGCCGAACGTCTCGGCCGAAGCCATCCCGTTTGGAGTTGCATCGTGGCCCTTCCTGAAATTCTCCGTGGCCGACTGTCCCTGCCGGTGGTCGGTGCACCGTTGTTCATCGTCTCCCAGCCGGCCCTGGTCGCCGCCCAATGCCAGGCCGGGGTCGTCGGCTCCTTCCCGGCGCTGAACGCCCGCCCGCAGTCGCTGCTGGGGGACTGGTTGTCGGAGATCGAGGAGTCGAATGCGAACTTCGCCGCGGCCAACCCTGGCCTGCCGGTGGCGCCGTTCGCGGTGAATCAGATCGTGCACCGGTCCAATGACCGGCTGGATCAGGACATGGCCACGGTGGTCGAGCACAAGGTGCCGATCGTGATCACCTCCCTCGGGGCCCGGCCGGAGGTGAATGAGGCCGTCCACTCCTACGGCGGCATCGTGCTGCACGATGTGATCAACGACCGCTTCGCCCGGAAGGCGATCGAGAAGGGCGCCGACGGTGTGATCGCGGTGGCCGCCGGTGCCGGTGGGCACGCCGGGATGCAGTCGCCGTTCGCGCTGATCCGAGAGATCCGTGAGTGGTTCGACGGGCCGCTGCTGTTGTCAGGAGCGATCGCCCATGGACGCTCCGTCCTGGCTGCCCTGGCCGCGGGCGCCGATCTGGCCTACATCGGGTCGGCCTTCCTGTCCACCGAGGAGGCGAACAACCCCGCGGAGTACAAGCAGATGATCGTCGACAGCGCCGCCGGCGACATCGTCTACAGCAACCTGTTCACCGGGGTGCACGGCAACTACCTGCGGGGCAGCATCACCGCCGCCGGGCTCGATCCCGACGACCTGCCGGTCGCCGACCCCTCGGTGATTGACTTCGGCTCCGGTGGCAACTCCTCGGCCAAGGCATGGAAGGACATCTGGGGTTCGGGCCAGGGGGTCGGTGCGATCTCGCAGGTCCTGCCCGCGGCCGCTCTGATCGAACGCCTGCATCGGGAGTTCGATCAGGCACGCGCCGAACTGCAGGAGAGCCTGGCCCAGTTCGATTCCGCAGGCGTATCGGCCTGACCGGCAGCGACGCCGGTACGGGTGGGCTCAGCCCGACGACGGTGTGACCGGTCGGTCGGCTGCCGAGTCGGCTTCGGCCAGCCGATCGAGCCGGCGCAGGGCCTCCTCACACCATTGGATCCCGCCGCTCTCGGTGGTCATGCCGCTGCGCAGGACGAGATGTTGCAGGGCCGTGCGCACATCGGGTTCGGTGGCGAAATCGCGCTGTTCGATCCGCTCGTACTCGGCAAGCCGGGCCCGGTGGCGTTCGAGCTGCTCGGTCAGCAGCGGGCGTACCGCCTCGGGATCGCCCAGCACCGCGGCCGCGCGGAGCCGTACCCCGACCACATCGCGAACCCGGGGCAGCTCGGGTTCGGAGGCCAGCCAGCGGCACAACTCCTGGGTACCGCGTTCGGTGATCGAGAAGGTACGTGGCCGCCCCCGCGACTCCTGTGCCGGATCCTCGGCCTTCAGCACCCATCCCGCCCGTTCCAGCTGGTCCAGTTCGCGGTAGATCTGCTGATGGGTGGTCGACCAGAAGTAGGCGAAGCTGCGGTCGAACCGTCGGGCGAGTTCGGACCCCGTCGACTCCTTCTCCGACAGTGCGGTGAGGATGGCGAAGCGCAGGGACATGGGGGTCATCGTAGTGACCCGCGAACGTATCGACCCGACGGGTGTCAGTGGGGGGATCTAGTCTGCACAGTGTTCGACCGGTCGACCTCGCGGGCTTTGGGGAAGGGCCGCAGCGACACCCACGTTCCGGGTGCCGTGGACGACCGGCGGATGCCAGGGCTTGCCTCGGCCGGCGGCTTCGACCCCCGCCGCGCCGAGGCATCCACGGCTTGGCGTTGCGTGCTCGGCGGTCTCGGCAGATAGTGTCGGTCCAACGATGCCCGCCGGTGTCGAAGCGGCAGGATGAACCTGCCGGGTCGGCCGCCGGCCGGTTCGGTCGATGCCGTCGGACGGAGAAGCAGATGCGGGGAGCCGCCATGTGGCGCAGGTTGCTGCTGGAGATCCTCGCCGACGAGTTGACCGAACCACGGATCGTGGTCGACCTCGGCGGTGGCACCGGGGGGCTGGCGGCGACCTTGGCCGGACAGGGGCACCGGGTGAGCGTGGTCGACCCCAGTCCTGATTCCCTGGCCGCGGTCGAACGCCGGGCCGCCGAAGCGGGTCTGCAGGATCGACTGACCGCGCGACAGGGCGATGCCTCAACCCTGAGCACCGAACTGCCGGCCGGATCGGTCGATCTGATCCTGTGCCACGATGTGCTGGAATTCGTCGACAGCGCCGAGGCGGCGGTGCACAGCATCGCGCAGGTGCTCCGGCCAGGAGGCACCCTCAGCCTGCTGACCGCCCAGCGCTACCCACGGGCGATCACCCACGCCGCGGCCGGTGATTTCGCCGGCGCCCAGCAGGTGTTCACCGATCAGCGCCTGCCCGATCCGGCCCGGGCACAGGCATTGCTCACCGACGCCGGGCTGCAGATCCGCGCCCGCCACGGACTGGGGCTGGCGGCCGGCCAGTTGTCGGAGGATTCGGTGGAGTCCCGGCCCGATGACGTACTCGCCCTGGAGCGGTTGTTGGCGGCCGACCCGGCTCTTTTGCCGGCAGCGCCGCGGCTGCACCTGGTGGCGGTGCGCTGACCCGCCGGACGGCGACTGTGGGAAGTCCACAGCGATTCCGGTCACACTTTGGCCGGCAAGCTTTCGGACCGGGTTTCTTTCGCCCCGTGGCGCAACTAGACTTGTCCTACCAAACGCCCTTGGTAGACCGCGAGGTCGTCGGACGAATCGGGAGGTGGCGGTGGCCCTCTCTGAGGAAGAGCAGCGCTTGCTCGACCAGATGGAAGCTGCGTTTCGCAAGGAAGACCCCACTTTGGCCAATCGCCTCAGTGGCGCCACCCCGCGCCGTCTCCGGCGTCGGCGGGCGACCATCGCCGGGATCGGTTTCGTCCTCGGTCTGGGACTGCTGGTCGGCGGGCTGCAGGTCAACCCGATCATCAGTATTGGCGGTTTCGTCCTGATGCTGGCCGCCACCGTGGTGGCGATCACCTCCTGGAACGGGCCGGCACCGTCCGGCAGCAGGCGTCGAGGCAAGGATCGCCGGACGACCAGTGTGCGCACCGAGCAGGGCCCGCAGCAACGCCAGCGACGGGCCGGCGGCGACAACAAGAACTTCATGGAGCGCATGGAGGAGCGCTGGCGGCGCCGTCAGGAGGACGGCTTCTGACGCTTCTTCGACGAGGCCCGGTTCCCCCGGAGGGGGCCGGGCCTTCGTCATGTCCGCACCTGTTTCGGGCGCGCCGGAACGCCCCCGGGGAGTACAGGACGAACGTCACACTCGATCACGCTGACCCGGCCGACACGCCGTCGATCGGGTGCCGAGACCCATCGAGTGTGACATTCGTTCGATGTACGTAGGTTGGTGCACGTGCAGGTGCAGGTGCAGGTGCAGGTGTGGGGCACGGCTTGAAGAACCGCGGTGACCGGGTGACGGTGGTCGGCGACGCCGAATCGGACGAAACTCGTGGTGGGCGCGGGCGAAGCCTCCTGCCGACACGCAAGCGCCGGGAACCCCGAAGGGGCCGCGGCGCTGCCGGTCGGCTCAGCGAAGTCCGCGTTTGCCGAAGCGGCCGGTCCAGACCGAGCGTGGCCAGACCCGCGTCAGCCAGCGGCTGACCCGGCCGGTCTCACCGGCGACCAGGCCGGCGTGGATCCGTTTCACCAGCGGCACGGGATCGTCGGTGTTGAGGTACTCGCGGGAGAATCGGGAGCGCTCGACCAGCACCGACAGGCGCTGCATCGACCGTGCCGACCGTTCGTCCAGACGCGCCGAGACCCGGTTGCCGGTGTCACGGGGCGAGGTCGTCGGCCATTCGTACCCATGGTCGACGACCAGATCCCGCACCTCACTCCAGGCGTTCTCCACCTGCTGGCGCGGACTGCCGGTGCCGCTCAAGCGGATCCGGCGGCGCCGGTTCCGGATCAGGTACGGGATCGCGCCCAGCAGTCCGATCAGCGCCACCACCCCCAGGGCGAGGGCGACCCGGCCGAGGATCACCCAGGTGTCGTTGTCGTCCTGGACGCTCGGGTCGGTCGTGTCCGGCACCGGTTCCGGGCTGGCCGAGGCGGTCGGCTCGGACTCCTCGGGCTCGGGGACCGCGGTGGGCTCGGACTCCTCGGACTCCTCGGACGGCTCGCTGCTGGTGACCGTCCAGGCGGGCGGGGAGGCGACACTGGGGGTGGGTTCGAAACGCACCCAGCCGTAGTCCTCGAAGTACAACTCCGGCCAGGCGTGCATATTGCGGATGGTGACCTCGTAGTTGTCACCGACCTGGGTACCGGGAAGGAATCCGACCGCCATCCGACTGGGGATGCCGGAGATCCGGGCCATCACCGCCATGGATGCCGCGAACTGCACGCAGAAACCGGCCTTGTCCTCCAACAGGAACTCCGAGAGGGCGTCGTATCCACTGGAGTCGGACGGTTCGAGTGAGTAGCTGAACTCGTCGCTGCGCAGGTAGCTCTGGATCGCTGCGGCCTTCAGCGCCGGGGTGGACGCGCCGGCGGTCACCTCATTGGTCAGGTCGATGATCTCCGGCGGCAGGTCGGCCGGCACCTCACCGGTCAACTGGTAGTCCGAGGGTGTGCCGGCCTCGGCCTGCGACAGTCCCGCCCCGTCCGGTTCCTCGGGGTAGCTCTGCACGCTGTACTGCAGGTTCGCGGTGGCCGACTCGTAGTTCGCACCCGCCCCCAGCACCATCAACGATTCCGGGTCGTAGGCCCAGTCACCCGGTGCATCGAACCGATCGGTGGGGTACGGCAGCGGCAGGTACTGGCTGTTGAACTCGGTGATCTGCAGCTGCGTCTCGATCGACGGCTCCGGGGCGTCGGTGAGCCCCGGGGGCGGCGGCAGGTCGGTGCCGTTCTGCAGCGAGATCGGCGCTCCGGAGAATCCCTCGGCGTTGAAGACCGGGAGGGTGGCCAGACGCAGGTACTCCGGATCCTCGGCGTTTGTCTGGTAGGTGATCACCAACCGGTCCTCGGGCTGGCTCAGGTTCCGTTTCAGGTCCTGGGCCGGGTTCTGCAACTGCAGCGGACCACCCGAACCGGTACGCGGGGTGAGCGACCAGGAGCCATCGGAGTAGCGCACCGGGATCACCATCGCCACCACCAGGGCGAGCACGATCGTGGGGATCCCGACCAGCGCTGCGGTGCGCCAGACCAGGGGAGCGACCGACACCTTGCCGATGGAGTCGGCATTCACCCCGCGGGTCCACTGACCGGCACGGTTCACGCCTTCGGTGCCGAGGATCACCAGGAAGCCCAGGGCCATCGTCGCGAAGGTCCACCACGGCGCGGTGATGGTCGGCATCAACGCGGTCACCAGGTACGGGGTCAGTAGCGGCGCCAGCGACCACAGCGGACGCTCGACGGTCTGCACCAGATGATCGGTCATGATCGCCAGCACGACCACACCGGTGAGGAAGAGGAAGGTGACCCCGGGCGAGGGAGCCATCGGAATGGTCTGCGAGGCCATGTGGGCGATGCCCTGGGAGTACAGATCGGGCAGTCGGGAGAACACACCGAGGTCGTAGTTGCCGGCGATACCAGCCAGACCGAACAGGGCGAGTCCGGACACCAGTACCTGCACCAGCAGGATGATCAGCGGGTCCAGGTCCAGGCGCCGGCTGATCACCCCGATCAGGCAGACCGCACCGACCAGGGCGACGCTCAACCACAGATAGGTCGGATCGGTGGTCAACGGCAGCAGGGACAGACCGGCCAGGACGACGGCGACGAAGACGGCCAGTCCGTACCGGTCGGAGGCGAGCACCCGTCGCTGCAGCGGCGAGCCCGCCCGCTGCAGGCCGATCGGCTGACTCCGGCCCTGGCTCGTGGGGGCGGGGGTCTCCAGCTGTCGGGTGCCCATCAGCGTCCGGCTCCGGTCAGTTCGAGTTCACGCCAGGCCTCGGGAATCGTCTTCTCCCGGGGCAGCTCGACGACGCGCCACTGGTGCTCGCGGAGAATGTTCAACCCCTCTCGGTGGTCCTCGATCTGTTGTGCGGTGAAGGTGGCACCGCCGGGGATGCCGGCCTCCCATTCGGGGACGTCCAGCACCATCGCCATCGATGCCGCGCGGGTCCGCCGGGCCCGCAACAGCATCTCGGCGTCGACCGGGGTCAGCAACCCGCAGATCGCGATCAGCAACTCCCCGGACTGGCCGGCCAGTTCAGCCTCCAGGCCCTTGGTCATCGTCTCCTCACGGCTCAACCGCAGATCCGTCAGCGAGTGCATCAGCACCTGCCTGGAGGTCAGCTGGTGGCCATCGGGCGAGCTGGGGCGGGCCACCGAGCCGTCGGCGTGGTAGAGGTCGATGCCGAACCGTTGGTCGAGGAAGTGCTGGGCGACCGAGGCGGCAGCCGAGACCGCCACCTCGAACGACGAGTCGGGGCCGGAGCCGACATGGGCGTTGCGGCGCGAGTCCAGGATGATCGTCGCGCTCGGATCCCAGGCCTGTTCCTCCCGGCGTACCATCACCTCACCGCGCCGGGCGGTGCTGGGCCAGTGGATCCGGCGGACGTCGTCACCGGGCCGGTACTCGCGGATCATCACGTCATCGGGTCCGAGGGTGCCGATGGTCTTCGGTCGGCTCTCCCCGGTGTTGGACCCGGCGCCGAGCAGCTTCGACTTGCTCAGCGGGTACATCCGCGGCATCACCATCACCTCGGTGGTGGCCTTGAACTGCCGGTCGTGGGTGACCAGCCCGAAGGCGTCCTCACCCCGCACCAGGAGCGGTCCGGTGGAGAACCGGCCACGGTTGCGGGCGACCAGCGGATAGGTGATGTCGCGCTGCCAGTGCGGGTCCAGGCCCGACATCACGAACCGGGGCGATTCCCCGAGCTCGGCCGGCACGTGGTCGGCGAACAGCAGCACACCCTGCGGGATCGCCGAGCGCTTGGCGATCGCGACCTCACCGGTCATCGGGTCGCCGATCGCGACCTCGGTCGGCCACAGCTCACGTTGGGCGGCCAGTCGCAGCCGGAGACCACCGACCAGCAACCAGGCGATCAGCGGTGCCAACAACAGCAGCAGCGCCACCGGCAGCAGGTCGGGTTGTCCGAGCAGCAGCGCGGTCAGCCCGATCACCAGTCCGAGGACGACGAAGAGCTTCCCGCGCCCGGTGCTCAGGCGCCAAGGGTTACGCACGGCTCAGGCCTGCGGAACCGGTACCGAGTCGAAGAGGGCGCTGACGATCTCGGGGACGGTACGACGGGACAGCTGCGCCTCGGTCGAGGGCAGCACACGGTGGGACAGCACCGGCACGGTCAGGGCGGCGACGTCGTCGGGGCTGACGTAGTCACGACCGGCCATCGCGGCGTGGGCCCGGGCGGCCCGCAGCAACTGCAGGCTGGCACGCGGGGAGGCGCCGAGGCGCAACTCATTGGTGTTCCGGGTGGCATTCACCACCGCGACGATGTACTCCTTCAGCGCCGGCGCCACGTACACATCGCGGACGGCCTGGATCAGGCTGAGCACGGTCTTGGCATCGGTCACCGGCTGCAGTGCGCGCAGCGGATCGGCGGCACCGTGGGAGTCGAGCATGTCGACCTCGGACTTGGGTGTCGGGTAGCCCATCTCGATCCGGGCCATGAAGCGGTCGCGCTGGGCCTCGGGGAGGGGATAGGTGCCCTCCATCTCGATCGGGTTCTGGGTGGCGACCACCATGAACGGCAACTGCAACCGGTAGGTGGTGCCGTCCACCGAGACCTGTCGTTCCTCCATCGACTCCAGCAGGGCCGACTGGGTCTTCGGTGAGGCGCGGTTGATCTCGTCGCCGACGACGATGTTGGCGAAGATGCCGCCGGGCTTGAACTCGAAGTCGCGGGTCTCCTGGTTGAACACCGAGACACCGGTGATGTCGGAGGGCAGCAGGTCGGGGGTGAACTGCAGCCGGCGGACCGAGGAGTCGATGGAGCGGCCGATGGCCTTGGCCAACATGGTCTTGCCGACACCGGGTACGTCCTCGACGAGCAGGTGGCCCTCGGCCAGCAGCACGACCAACGCCAGGTCGACGGATTCGCGCTTGCCTTCGATCACGCTCTCGATCGCCGACCGTACCCGGCCCATGACTTCGCCGACCTGGTCCACCGAGGGAGTGGCCGCGCGGCTGCCTGGGTAGGTGGTGTTCACATTTCCTCCGGTCGTGCTGGTCGATCCTTCGCTGTCTTCGCTCGCGTGCAACCCGCACCGGTTCGTCGGCCGGCCGTCGCGACGCGCAGGCCACTGTACGCGAGTCACAGCCACACAACGATTCGAGAACCGATCCAGTTCACCCTCGGGGCTCGATTTTCCGGTCCATCGCCGAACACGCCGAGTGGAGCGGTGGGGAGGATTGGTGGCCTCAGTGGAGGAAAGTGGAGTACAGTGGCGCTCAGTGGAGGAAAGTGGAGCTATTCGGCGTGAATGGGAGGTGCGATGTTCCTCGGTGAACACACCCCCAAGCTCGACGACAAGGGACGCTTCTTCCTCCCGGCGAAGTTTCGCGAGGAACTCTCCGAGGGACTGGTGATCACCCGCGCACAGGAACGGTGCCTGGCGATCTACCCGAAGGAGACGTTCATCGCGAAGACCAGGGAGATTGCGCAAGCACCGGGGACGGTGAAGCAGGTTCGCGACTACCAACGCATGTTGGCGTCGGGTGCCAGTGACGAGATCCCCGACAAGCAGGGCCGGATCACGATTCCGCCCCAGCTCCGGCGCTACGCCGGACTGGACAAGGACATCGTCGTGACGGGCGCGATCGACCGGGTCGAGGTGTGGGACCAGACCGCCTGGGAGGCCTACGTCGGAGAGCAGGAAGCCGACTTCGCCGACCTCGACGAGGTTCTGCCCCGGGTCGGCGAGACCCAACAGCAGTAGTCGGGCAGCAGTGACCGGGTGCACCGCATCGCGTGGTGTCAACCCGGGGGCCTGGTCGGCTGGCATCCCTTCCCCGGTGCCAGGCGGCCGCAGGGCCTTCGGGTTGAGACCACGCGATACGGATACCCGGACCCGGACGGATCCGAACCCGTCCGGGACGAGCAGTACCAGCAGTGAGGGGTCGAGATGACGGAGCAGGCACGCCATGTGCCGGTGATGCTGCCGCGGATCATCGACCTGCTCTCCCCGGCCATGACCGGACCCGATCCGGTGTTCGTCGACTGCACCCTCGGGCTGGCCGGACACTCCGCCGCGCTCCTGCAGGCCGTTCCCGGCGCCCGGCTGATCGGGATCGACCGGGACGCCGATGCCCTGGCGCTGGCCGAGCAGCGATTGGCGGAGTTCGCCGGGCGTACCACCTTGGTCCACGCCGCCTACGACGAACTCCCGCGCGCCCTGGCCGAGGCCGGAGTGTCGAAGGTGCAGGCCGTGCTGATGGACCTGGGCCTGTCCTCGTTGCAGATCGACCGCGCGGAGCGGGGCTTCGCCTATGCCGTCGACGCGCCCTTGGACATGCGGATGGACACCCGCTCGGAGTTCACCGCAGCCGAGCTGCTGAACACCGCCGATGAGGCCGAACTGGTACGGATCCTGCGTACCTACGGTGAGGAGCCGGCGGCCCGTCCGCTGGCCCGGGCGATCGTCGCCGACCGGCAGATCGAACCGTTCACCACCTCCGCCCGGCTGGTGCAGTTGGTCGAACGGGTCGCCAGCCGGCCCCACCGCAACCGCCGACCGGGGAGCGGACGCCGGGGGCACCCGGCGAAACGGACCTTCCAGGCACTGCGGATCGAGGTCAACGGCGAACTGGACTCCCTGGCCGCAGCCTTGCCCGCCGCCATCGACGCCCTGGCCGCCCCGCAGGGGGATCTGCCCGGCGGGCGGTTGGCCGTACTGGCCTACCACTCGCTGGAGGACCGGCTGGTGAAGAACACCTTCCGCGACGGCTCCACCGTCGAGGTCCCGCGGCACCTGCCCGTACCCGATGCGCAGTTGCATCCCCACCTTCGGCTGCTCACCCGCGGTGCGGAGCGACCCGACGAGGCCGAGACAGCGCAGAACCCCCGCGCAGCCTCCGCCCGCCTGCGTGCGGTGGAGAACCTGTGGCACACCGAACAGGAGGCCGCATGAGCGCCCTGACCTCGCTGCGACCCTCCGGTGACGAACGTCCCGAACGGTCCCACCGCCTGGCGTCGGTGCCGAAACCGGCCACGGCACCGATCTCCCGGGTCCCGTTCCTGGTGGTGCTGGTCGCCATCCTCGGTGTCGGCATGGCCGGACTGCTGCTGCTGAACACGACCCTGCAGTCGCAGGCCTTCGAGCTCAGTCGGTTGAACACCCAGGTACGTGACCTGTCGTACGCCGAGGCGGGGCTGCAGGCCTCCCTGGACGAGCAGAGCTCCACCCGTACCCTCACCCGACGCGCCTCCGACATCGGAATGCGGCCGCGGGACCACACCGCCTTCGTCTCCCTGCCCGACGGGGAGATCACCGGCGAGGTACGGGCGAGCGGTGACGACTATCCCGAGGCGTTCCTCGACCGGGACCCTGCTGCGGTACGCGAGGAGCAGCGCGACGAGACCGCGGCGCAGGCCGACAAGCGGGTGGCTGCGGAGGAGGAGTCGCGGGAGCGGCGGCGGGAGACCGTTCGGGCCGAGCAGGCCGAGGAGGCCAAGCAGCAGGCCGAGCGCGACAGCGGCGGCGGCGACGACGGTGAGACCGATGGAGGTGGCCAGTGAGTCGCGAACCCGAGGACCGGATGCGCCGCCGGCGGCGGACGGGGAACGGTGCCAAGGCAGGATCGGCGGACTCGCGTCGTACCCGGCGCCGCCCGGTCGATTCCTCCCGCTCGGCGGACCCGGGCGGTTCGAGCGGCACCAGCAGCCGGCGCTCGCGTGATTCTTCCCGGTCGGCTTCTTCCGCTTCTTCCCGGCCGGGAGCCTCCCGGCGGGGGACCGCCCGGACCGCAGCCGCCGCGCGCCGAACCGGTCGCCGCCGGCAGCCGTTGCGGTGGCCGCTGGCCCGGGCCGAGTTCCGGCTGCGCGCGATGATGGTCGTACTGGCGATCTGCGCCTCGGTGTTCGCCGGCCGCCTGGTGGAGGTGCAGGCACTCGACACCCAGGCCTATGCCGAGAAGGCGGCGAGTCGTTTCACCTCCACCGTCGAACTGCCGGCCGAGCGCGGGGTGCTCACCGACAGCCAGGGCACCCTGCTGGCGACCACCGAGGATGCGGTGATGATCACTGCCGATCCCACCCTGGTCGCCGAGGACGCCGGGGTGATCATCGATGTGCTGGCCAAGTACATCGACGACCCCGATCCCGAGGCGTACCGGGCTGCCCTGACCAAGCCCGACACCCGCTACTCGGTGATCGCCCGGAAGGTCCCGGTGGCGACCTATGTGAAGATCGCCGACGAGCTGAACTCCCTGGGCGTCTACGGCATCTTCCGGCAGACCGACCCGATCCGCCTCTACCCCGAGGGCGAGACCGCCGCCGCGGTGCTGGGTTTCGTGAACTCCGAGGGGGAGGGCGCGGCCGGTTTCGAGATGGCCGCCGATGAGAACTTGTCCGGTACCCCGGGCACCGAGAGCTACGAATCCTCCTCCGGTTACCGGATCCCACTCGGGCGCAATGTGGTCGAACCGGCGGTGAACGGTGTCAGCTACGAGCTGACCCTGGACGCGGCCATCCAGTCGGCCACCGAACGCCGCCTGCAGCAGGCGATGGAGGAGAACGGTGCCAGTTCGGCCTCCGCAGTGGTGATGAACGTGAAGACCGGGGAGATCGTCGCTCTGGCCAACACCCCCGGATTCGATCCCAACTCTCCGTCGCAGGCCAACCCCGACGACATGTTCAACCGGGCCGTCACCTACGCCTACGAACCCGGTTCGACCGGCAAGGTGCTGACCATGGCTGCGGCCATCGACTCCAGCACCATCTCCTCGGAGACGAGACTGCAGATCCCGGGGTCGATCGAGGCCGGCGGTTCCACCGTCACCGACCACTGGGACCACGGGCTGATCAACCTGACCGCCCGCGGGGCCCTGGTGAAGTCGTCCAATGTCGGCATGATCATGATCAACCGGAAGCTGGAGGACGGGGTCCTGCGGGATTACATGAAGGACTTCGGGATCGGTCAGAAGACCGGGGTCGAGGTACCCGGTGAGGCCACCGGACTGCTGCCCGACGAGGAGACCTTCGACAGCGCCAGCGGTGACCGGATCGCCTTCGGTCAGGCCTACTCCACCACGGCGGTGCAGATGGCCGCCGCCGTCGCCGGGGTGGTCAACGGTGGCGTCTACAACCCGCCCACCCTGGTCCGGTCGGCGACCGGACCGGACGGCCAGCCGGTGGAGGTCGACCATGGTGAGTCCCGGCAGGTCGTCTCCGAGGAGACCTCGGAGGCGGTGGTGGACATGATGACCTCCGTCGTCGGCCCCGAGACCAACACCTGGCTGGCCGCAGTCGACGGTTACAACACCGCCGGCAAGACCGGTACGGCGCAGAAGTTCAACACCGAGACCCAGAAGTACGACAGCTTCACCACCTCCTTCGTCGGCGTCGCGCCGGCCGAGGATCCGACCCTGCTGACCTATGTGGTGATGCAGGACGCCGAGGGTTCGGGCACCTCCGATGCCGCTCCACCGTTCCGCGACATCATGGAGTACGCCCTGCCGCGGTACGGGATCCCGCCGTCGACCAAGAAGGCCGATTATCCCGCCATCGACTGGTGATGACCTGTGGTCAGCGAGGGGCGAGCGGGCCCGCCCGGCCCGGGCCACAACTTGGCTCGACAGTCGCCGATGAGTAGGTTCAGGTCTGTGTCAGCGGCCGAGGGGAGAGATGTGTCTGCGGTCGATCCGGCCACCGGCTCCGCGGCCGACCCCCGGCTCCCGGCAGGCCTTCCGACCGGGGTCACCGGCGTCGTCCTGGACTCCCGTCAGGTCGGTCCCGGAGACCTCTACGTGGCCCTGCCCGGGACCAACACCCACGGTGCCCGGTTCGCCGCCGCCGCCCGCGACGCCGGGGCACTGGCGATACTCACCGACCCGGCCGGTGCGGCACTGATCGGTGAACTCGACATCCCGGTGCTGCAGGTCGCCGACCCGCGGGCGGTGATGGGGCCGTTGGCCGCGGTGGTCCACGGCGAGCCCGCGCAGCGGCTACGCCTGGTCGCGGTCACCGGGACCAATGGCAAGACCACCACGGCCCACCTGATCGAGGCCGGCCTGCGCGCGGTCGGGGATCACGTCGGAGTCATCGGCACCAACGGGTTCGCCGTTGACGGCCGACCGCTGGACCGTCGGCGTACCACCGTCACCACCCCCGAATCGCCGGACCTGCATGCACTGCTGGCCGACATGGCGGGCCAGGGCGCGGCGGACGTGGTGATGGAGGTGTCGTCGATCGCGATGGCCTACCAGCGCACCGCCGGTGCCCGGTTCGAGGTCTCGGCCTTCACCAACCTGGGGCGTGACCACCTCGACTTCCATGCCGACATGGAGGAGTACTTCGAGGCCAAGGCCTCCTTGTTCACCCCCGAACACAGCCGCCGGGCAGTGGTCGTGATCGGCGACGGGACCGGTGAGTACGGACAGCGCCTGGCCGACCGGATCACCGCAGCCGGCGAGCTGCCGCTGCTGACCGTCGGCGCCCCGGAAGCCGACTACCACCCGCTGGAGGTACGCACCGCGAACGGCCGGACCGAGATCCTGGCGGCCACACCGCACGGGGAGCTCCGCTTCAGCACACCGCTGCCCGGCCGGTACAACGTGCGCAACGCCCTGACCGCGCTGGCCTGTGTCGACTCCCTCGGCCTGGACATCGGCACCGCCGCCCGCGGACTGACGAGCGCGACCGTCCCCGGCCGGATGCAGCCGGTGGTGCTGTCCGGGGACGCCCCGCAGGTCTTCGTCGACTTCGCCCACACCCCGCAGGCGGTGGAGGCCGCCCTGACCGCCGCCGGTGAAGGGGGCCGCCGGGTGATCGCGGTGCTCGGCTGCGGCGGTGACCGCGATCGGAAGAAGCGGGGGCCGATGGGGGCCGCTGCGGCTCGTCGGGCGGCAGTGGTGCTGATCACCGACGACAATCCGCGGACAGAGGACCCCGCCGCGATCCGGGCGGCCGCCCTGGCCGGTGCCCGCGAAGCCGTCGACCAGCTCGCCGATGAAGGTCGCGAGGTGGACCTGCGTGACGCCGGCGATCGGCGCAGCGCGATCCGTACCGCCCTGGCGCTGGCAGCGCCCGGTGACGTGGTGGCCGTGCTCGGCAAGGGGCACGAACAGGGCCAGGAGATCGCCGGTGAGATACGTCCGTTCGACGACGCCACGGTGATCGCCGAGTGCTGGTCGGCACTGTCCGAGGGAGAACGGCCATGAGGATCCTTCGGCTGGCCGAGATCGCCGCCGCCGTCGACGGCCGGGTGATCGGTGACCCGGAACTGCCGGTCGGTCCGCAGGTCAGCATCGACTCCCGCCGGCTCACCGCCGGGGCGCTGTTCGTCGCCGTGGCCGGGGAACGCGTCGACGGCCACGACTACGCCGCCGATGCGATCGGCTCCGGTGCCGCGGCGGTGCTCACCGAACGCCCGATCGGCGACCTGCCGCAGGTGGTCGTCGCCGACACGGTGGTCGCCCTGGGCGCGCTGGGCCGCTATGTGCTGGACCATTCCGAGGCCGAAGTGGTGGCACTCACCGGCTCACAGGGCAAGACCTCGACCAAGGACCTGCTGGCCCAGTTGCTGGAGGCCAGCGGCCCGACCGTCGCCCCGGTGGGGTCGTACAACAACGAGTACGGGCTGCCGCTGACCGCCACCGGGGTCGAACCCGACACCCGCTGGCTGGTCGCCGAGATGGGTGCCCGCGGTATCGGCCACATCGCGCACCTGTGCGCCCTGACCCCGCCGACGGTGGGGGCGGTACTGAACGTCGGACACGCCCACATCGGTGAGTTCGGCGACCAGGAGACGATCGCCCGGGCCAAGGGCGAGCTCGTCGAGGCACTCCCCGCCGATGGCTGGGCGGTGCTGAACGCCACCGACCCGCGGGTCGCGGCGATGGCCGAGCGGACCTCGGCCCATCTGGCCTGGTGGGCGGTCGGAGGCCGTCCACGGCAGGCCGGGGAACTGTTCGTCTGGTCCACCGAGGAGAGCGTCGACGCGCTCGACCGTTACAGCTTCACCCTGAACGTCGCCGATGTGGCCGGGGTGGGTGATGGTCACCGGGTACGACTGCAGCAAAGCGGCCGCCACCAGATCGGCAATGCCCTGGCCGCCGCCGCCTGCGCCGTGGCGGTCCTGGGGACCGAGGCCGCTGAACGGATCGCCGGACAGCTGTCGGCCGCCGGCGCCCGGTCGGCCTGGCGGATGGAACTGACCCGACTGCGTCCACCCGGGGGCGGGCCGGGTGAGGTGTTGTTGATCAATGACGCCTACAACGCCAACCCGGACTCGATGCAGGCGGCGTTGAACAGCCTGGCCAACATCGCCCGCCAACGCTCCGGTCGGGCGATCGCCGTGGTCGGTGACATGTTGGAGCTCGGACCGGCCAGCAGGGCAGAGCATGAGGCCGTGGGTCGTGCTGCGGGCGCGTTGAACCTCGATCTGCTCCTCGGAGTGGGAGAGTATTCGGCGGCGACCGTGGACGCAGCCCGTACCGCCGGGGTGCCACAGGTACGCACGATGGCCGCACAGACCGACCAGGACAGGAGAGACGTGGCAGCACAGATCGAAGCCGACCTGCGCGCCGGGGACGTCGTCTTGGTGAAGGCGTCGAGGGCCCAGCAGTTGGAGGTCGTCGCGGCCGCACTGGTCGAGAGCCTGGGGGCCGTACCGGAGACGGAGGAGGTGTCGGAGCGATGAGAGCGATCCTGCTGTCCGGCGGCATCTCGATGATCATCACCCTGCTCGGGACCCGCCTGGCGATCGGGTACTTCACCAAGCACGGGTACGGCCAGTTCATCCGCGAGGACGGACCCACCAGCCACCACACCAAGCGGGGTACACCGACCATGGGTGGTCTGGTGATCATCCTGGCCACCGTCCTCGGCTACTTCATCGCCCACCTGCTCACCTGGTCGGCACCGACCGCCTCGGGCCTGCTGATCCTCTGGTTGTTCGTCGGTATGGGCATCGTCGGGTTCCTCGACGACTGGATGAAGATCTCCAACCAGCGCAGTCTGGGGCTGAACGCGAAGGCGAAGCTGATCGGCCAGGCGATCGTCGGCATCTCCTTCGCCGTCGCCTCCCTGCTGCTGCCCGACGAGCGCGGGGTCACCCCTGCCTCCTACGCACTGTCCTTCCTGCGCGACTTCGGACCACAGCTGCCACTGGTGCTGGTGGTGATCTGGATCATCCTGATGATCGCCGGCACCTCCAACGCGGTGAACCTGACCGACGGTCTGGACGGTCTGGCCACCGGCGCCTGCGCGATGATCTTCGCCAGCTACACCCTGGTGAACATCTGGCAGTCCAACCAGTCCTGCGGATCCATCCGCTCGGTCGGTGCCGGCTGTTACGAGGTACGCGATCCGCTCGACCTGGCGATGGTCTCGATCGCCCTGGCCGGTGCCTGTTTCGGCTTCCTGTGGTGGAACGCCAAACCGGCGAAGATCATCATGGGTGATTCGGGATCCCTCTCCCTGGGGGCGGCACTGGCCGGTATCGCGATCTTCACCCGGACCGAGCTGCTGCTGGTGATCCTCGGCGGCCTGTTCGTCGTGGTCACCGCCTCGGTGATCCTGCAGGTGGGCTACTTCAAGGCGACCAAGGGCAAACGCCTGTTCAAGATGGCGCCGCTGCATCACCACCTGGAGTTGCTCGGCTGGGCCGAGGTGACGATCGTCATCCGGTTCTGGATCATCGCCGGGATCTGCTCGGCCCTGGGGCTGGGCCTGTTCTACGCCGAATGGGTGGCCTGGCTGTGAGCGCCGGGCCGCGACCGGACGGGCCGGACCTGGCCGGGTGGCGCGGTCCCCGGGGTGGCGACCACTCCCAGCCCTGGCCCCGGGCCACCGTGGTCGTCGGCGGGATCGCCCGCTCCGGGTTCGCCGTCGCCGACGCCTTGTTGCAGCTCGGTGCGCGGGTGATCGTCTGCGACGAGTCCGACAGTCCCGACAATCTCGAACGGGCCACCTTGTTGGAGGTGCTCGGCGCCGAGGTCCGGCTCGGGACCGGAGCGAGCGCCGAGTTGCCCGCTCGGCCCGACCTGCTGATCACCTCACCCGGATGGCGACCGGACAACCCGCTGCTGCGCCAGGCCGCGGCGCTGGGCGTACCCATCTGGGGCGAGCCCGAGCTGGCCTGGCGGATGTCGGACGTACCCTGGCTGGCGATCACCGGCACCAACGGCAAGACCACCACCACCCGGATGCTGGCCGAGATCCTGACCGCGGCCGGTCTGCGGACCGCTGCGGTCGGCAACACCGGGGCACCGATCACCGAGACCGTGCTGGATCCGGAGGGCTACGACGTACTGGCGGTGGAGCTGTCCAGCTTCCAGCTCCACTGGTCGAACAGCATCGCCCCCTGGTCGGCGGCGGTGCTGAATCTGGCCGAGGACCATGTCGACTGGCACGGTTCGATGCAGGCCTATGCCGCGGACAAGGCCCGGATCTACTCCGGGGTCAGCCACGCCTGCGTCTACAACGTCGCCGATCCGGCGACCGAGCAGATGGTGGTCGACGCCGAGGTGGTCGAGGGCGCCCGGGCGATCGGCTTCACCCTGGGCGTGCCCGGGCTGAGCATGCTCGGGGTGGTCGACGACCTGCTGGTGGACCGGGCCTTCGTCGCCGAACGGCGTACCTCGGCCGCCGAACTGCTGTCGATCTCCGAGCTGCCCTCACCCGGGCCGTACACCGTCGCCAATGCCCTGGCCGCAGCCGCCCTGGCCCGCTCCTTCGACGTCTCACCACGGGCGGTCCGCGACGGGCTGCGGGCCAGTACCCCGTTGAAGCACCGGATGCAGCTGCTGGCCACCACCGACGGCATCGACTGGATCGACGACTCCAAGGCGACCAATCCGGCCGCGGCGGAGGCCTCCCTGGCCAGCCATGACTCGGTGGTCTGGATCGCCGGGGGACAGGCCAAGGGGGCCACCTTCGACGACCTCGTCCGCAGGCACGCGCCCCGGCTGCGAGCGGCGGTGCTGATCGGGGTGGACGCCGAACGGATCGCCGAGGCGCTGCGCCGACACGCGCCGCAGGTCCCGCTGATCCATCTCGAGGCCACCGATAGTGGTGTGATGAGGCAGGCGGTGGAACGGGCACACGAACTCGCCCGGCCCGGTGATGCGGTGCTGCTGGCACCCGGAGCGGCCAGTCACGACATGTGGAGCGACTTCGCCGCTCGGGGTCGGGACTTCGCCGCCGCCGTCGCCACCGTCACCGGCAGCGACCTGCGTACCCAGCCCGACCCCGATGTCCACCCGGCGGAGCCGGGCACCGACCCCAGCTCTGGAGACTCGACGAAGGAGTAGCACCCGTGGCGGATGGATCTTCCCCCCATACCCGCGAAGGCCGAACCGGCCGGACACAGCCCGTCGTCGACGAACCGGTCACCGACCGCGACCTGCGCGACCAACTGCGGGCCGTACTCGCCCATCCGATGGCGACCACCCATCTGGTCGTGGCCTCGTCGGTGCTGCTGGTCGGCCTCGGGGTGATGATGGTGCTGTCGTCCTCCAGCGTCTTCGCCGGTGAGAACTACGGCGACCCCTACTACTTCCTGAAACGCCAGGGGTTCTTCCTGGTGATCGGGGTGGTGGCCGCGATCGTGTTGTCCCGATTGACCCCGTCCACCCTGCGTACCCTTTCCTGGGTGGCGATGATCCTCGCCTGCGTCCTGCTGATCCTCACCTACACCCCGCTGGGGGTGGAGGTGAACGGCAACCGCAACTGGCTGAAACTGGGCACCGATCTGTTCCGGATCCAACCCTCGGAGTTCGCCAAGCTGGCGCTGATCATGTGGGGTGCCGACATCTTCCACCGCAAGCAGCGGTTGCTCGAACAGCCCAAGCACCTGCTGGTGCCGTTCCTGCCCGGTGCGCTGGTCCTGATCGGGCTGGTCGTGTTCCAGGGCGACCTCGGTACGGCGGTGATCATGATCGCGATCGTCGCCGCCGTCCTCTGGGCGATCGGTACGCCGATGAGGCTGCTCGTCTCGATGACGGTGCTGACCATCGCCGCCCTGGTACCGATGACGGTGCTCTCGGCGGACCGGATGCGCCGGTTCAGCTATTTCTTCAACCCCGACGAGGGTCTCGACGGCTCCAACCTGCAGCAGATCCAGTCGCTGTACGGGATCGCCAGCGGGAGCTGGTGGGGTGTCGGTCTGGGTGGCAGCCGGCAGAAATGGGGAGCCCTTCCCGAGGCGCACAACGACTTCATCTTCGCCGTGATCGCCGAGGAGCTCGGGCTGATCGGCAGCCTGTCGGTGCTCGCCCTGTTCGCCGTGCTGACCTTCGCCGGCCTGCGGATCGCGCTCCGCAGCGACATCCCGTTCTGCCGCTACACCGCCGCCGGGATCACCGCCTGGTTCTCGCTGCAGGCGCTGATCAACATGGCCGTGGTGCTGCGGATGCTGCCCGTGCTGGGTGTGCCATTGCCTATGGTGTCCTACGGTGGTTCCGCACTGTTGGCCAATCTGTGCGCCCTGGGCGTACTGGTTGCCTGTGCCCGGCATGAGCCGGAGGCCCGGCAGTTGCGGGCACAGCGACGTCGTGGCAGTGCCCCGCGCGTGACCACCCTGGTCGGCAGCCGCTGAGCTGCGCCGGCCGGGCGGCACCGCAAGGCGCCACTGGTGGGCCCGGCGCAAGGCCGGTCCCGGAGAGGAGAATCGGTCGCATGACGACGCAGAACGGTCCGGCCGCGGACGTATCGAGCGGTCCGGAGAAGGTCCGACACATCGCACTGGTGGGCGGAGGGACCGCGGGGCACACCTCGCCGCTGATCGCGACGGCGCAGCAACTGGTCAACTCCGGTGTCCGGGTGACCGCACTCGGCACCTCCCGGGGACTGGAGAGCCGGGTCGTTCCCGACGCCGGGATCCCGCTCGAACTGATCGAGGCCGGTCCGCTGCCGCGGCGCCCCAATCTGGACCTGTTCGCACTCCCGGTCCGGCTGCTGAGGTGGGTGCGCTCGGCCAAGCAGACCCTGCAGCGGCTGCAGGTCGACGCCGTCGTCGGGTACGGCGGGTACGTCTCCACCCCGGTCTACCTGGCCGCGAAGCAGTTGAAGCTGCCGATCCTGGTGCACGAGCAGAATGCCGTCCCGGGGGTCGCGAACAAGGTCGGCGCCCGGTTCGCCGAGCGTGTCTTCGCCACCTTCCCCGGCACCGAACTGGGCGATTCGGCACAGATCATCGGACTGCCGCTGCGCGCGGCGATCGCCGACCTGGACCGGGAGGCCGCCCGGCCGGCGGCCCGGGAGGCCTTCGGGCTCGGTGAGGACCAGCCGGTACTGCTGGTCAGCGGTGGATCCCAGGGTGCGGCCAGCATCAACGCCGCGGTGCTGCAGGCCCGGGATGCGCTGCTGGCCGCCGGGGTGCAGGTGCTGCACGTCCTCGGTCCGGACAAACTGACCGAGGAGCACCGCAGCATCACCGACCCCGAGACCGGCGCCGGCTATCACCCGATCGGGTTCGTCGACATGATGCAGGATGCCTATGCCGCCGCCGACCTGATGATCGGTCGTTCCGGGGCGGGCACGGTGGTGGAGACCGCAGTGGTCGGGTTGCCGACCGTGCTGGTGCCGCTGCCGCACGGCAACGGTGAGCAGGTACGCAATGCCGAGTCGCTGGTCCGTGCCGGCGGTGCCCGGTTGGTCGAGGACTCCGCATTCACCGCCACCTGGATCGAGGCCGAGGTGATCGACATGGTGAAGAACCCGGAGCTGCTGCAGCAGATGTCAACTGCGGCGAAGGCGAGCTTCCCCTCCGATGCAGCCGAGGTGCTGGCCCGAGCAGCAGTGGCAGTGGCCCGGTAATGGCGCTGGTCGCACCGGTCGACCTGGCCGGTCTCGTACCGGCAGATCTCGCGCCCCTGCACTTCATCGCCGTCGGTGGTTCCGGGATGTCCGGGATCGCCCAGATCTATGCCGACCTGGGCCTGCAGGTCTCCGGCAGCGACAAGGCGGACTCGCCGACGCTGCAGGCGCTGCGGGGCATCCGTACCCATGTCGGACACAGCGCCGGACAACTCGCCGATGCGCGGACCGTGGTCGTCTCCTCGGCGATCGCCGAGGACAACCCGGAACTGGTCGAGGCACGCGCCCGCGGGCTGCGGGTGCTGCATCGGTCGGCCGCCCTGGCCGTGCTGATGGGCCGGCGGGTCTCGATCGCGGTCGCCGGTACCCATGGCAAGACCACCACCTCGGCGATGATCGTCGCCGGTCTGCGGGCGGCCGGGGTGCACACCGGGTTCGTCGTCGGTGCGCCGATCGCCGGGATCGGCAGCAGTGCCGAGGCCGGGACGCCGGGGACACCGTTCGTCGCCGAGGCCGATGAGAGTGACGGTTCCTTCCTGCAACTGCCGCGGGAGATCGTGGTGGTGACCAATGTGGAGGCCGACCACCTGGACAACTGGGGGACTCCGCAGGCCTATGCCGCGGGATTCGACCGGTTGCTGGCCACAGCCGGTACGGCGGTGGTGAACCTGGCCGATCCGGGCGCGGCCGCACTCGTCGAGCGGGCCGCGGCCGCCGGTGTCGCAGTGGTCGGCTACGGCACGGCGGATGCCGAGGTGCCATTGACCGGCATCGCCTTGTCGGTGCCCGGGGCGCACAACCGATCCAATGCCACCGCCGCGGTCGCCGTGCTGCAGTTGCTCGGCATCGACGACCTGTCCGGGGTGTCGGCCTTCAGCGGCACCCACCGGCGTTTCGAGCCGGTCGGCGAGGTCAACGGGGTCCGGGTCTTCGACGACTACGCCCACCATCCGACCGAGGTCGCCGCCACCTTGGCCGCTGCCCGGGAGGCCGGGGGAGGACGGGTGATCGCGATCTTCCAGCCGCACCTGTTCAGCCGTACCCGGGATCAGGCCGAGGGATTCGCCGAGAGCCTGGCCGCCGCCGATGAGGTCTACCTGCTGGACATCTACCCGGCGCGGGAACAGCCGATCCCCGGTGTCACCTCCGCGCTGATCGCCGACCGGTTGCCCGGTGCCGAGGTGGTCTCGGCCGAGCAGCTGCCCGGTCTGATCGCTGCCGCCGCCAGGCCCGGCGACATCGTGCTCACCCTGGGGGCCGGTGACATCACCCGACTCGGCCCGAAGATCGTCGCGGAGTTGCCCCGGTGAGCTCTGCCACCGAGATCTCCGGGGCGCTGCAGCAGCGCCGCCGGCGACGGTTCCGGAACCGGCTGCGCAATGCCGGGATCGTCGCCGCCGTGCTGGTGCTGCTCGCCGGCCTGGTCTACCTGGTCGGTTTCTCACCGGTGTTCGCGGTCCGGGAGACGGTCGTGGAGGGCAATCGCCTGCTGTCGGTCGACGAGGTCACCGAGGCGGCACAGGTACCGACAGGTGAACCGTTGATCCGGGTCTCGGAGACCGACATCGCCGATCGGGTGGTCGCCGGCCTGCCCGAGGTGGCCCAGGTGACGGTCAGCCGGGATCTGCCCGGCACCGTCCGGATCGCGCTCGTCGAACGAGAACCGGTGATGGTGGTCGGTGCGGAGGCGTCGCGGGTCTTCGTCGCCGCCGACGGTGCCACCTTCGCCTATCGCGAGGTGGAGGGCCTCGACCTGCCGGTCGCCGACGTACCCGAGGGTGACGCGCGGTTGTTGTCCGAGGTCGCCTCGGTCGCCGGTGCGCTGACCCCGGAGCTGCAGGAGCGGGCCGAGCAGATCACCGCCACCGATCGCGACGACATCACCCTCGAACTCGACGGCGGCCCCGACATCTTCTTCGGCTCCGCCGACGAACCTGCGTTGAAGGCCGAGGTGGCCACCGCCTTGTTGGGCCAGGACGCCCAGGTGATCGATGTCAGCTCCCCGGGGAACCCGGTCACCCGCTGAGACCTGGACCTGCTTTCGCCCAGGGTCACGTGTCCACGTCCGTTCCGCAGATCCTGCAGCTCAGGGAGTCGTTTGCGTGCGATACCTGCGGAACGGACGAGGCGCGGGCCGTTCTCAGACCCCCAGCGGCTCCCGCGCGATGCCCAGGATCTCCGCACTCGGAGTCAGCAGTGACTCCGCAGCACTGCGACCGGTGGTGTCGAGGTAGGACCGGACCAGGCGTGCGCCGACGGCGTACCCGGCACCGGTGGGCAGACCGACCGGCTCGGCGCCGAACAGGCGGGCCGAGGCGTCCCCGTGCACACCACCGGCCCACCCAGCAGGTCCGATCCGGACCTGGTCGGCGCCACGACGGCAACCGAATTGGCAACACCCGACCCGACGGAGCAGACTCGGCGGGTGCGGAAGAGGCAGCGGTGACCGAAGGGCGACGTTCTGTCTGGCGGCTCGGCCTCGCCCTCGTCGGGGCAGCCCTGGTCGGCGGGTCGATGGCCATGCAGACCCGGGCCAACGGTGAACTCGGTCAGCGTCTCGACGACGCCTCTGCCGCGGCCCTGTGGTCCTTCGGCAGCGGCTTCGTGATCATGGTGGTCCTCTGCGCCCTCCTGCCCAGCGGTCGGCGCGGACTGGCCCGGATGATCGCCGCGGTGCGGTCGGGGGAGTTGCCCCGATGGACCCTGTTCGGCGGGGTGATCGGCGGCTGTTTCGTGTTCGCCCAGTCGTCGATCTCACCGCTGCTGGGGGTCGCGCTGTTCACCGTCGGGGTGGTCACCGGGCAGAGCATCGGCGGTATCCTCACCGACCGCTTCGGCGTCGGACCGGGCGGGCCCCGCCCGGTCACCTGGCCCCGGTTGCTCGGGGCGGTGGTGATGGTGATCGCCGTGGCCTGGGGTGCATCGTCGGGGATCAGCGCCAGCGCGCCGATCCTGTGGTTGTTGGTGCCACTGATGATCGGCATCGGCATGGGATGGCAACAGGCCGGCAACGGCAAGGTACGGGTGGCCTCCGGTACGGCGCTGATGCCCACGCTGACCAACTTCACCAGCGGCTCGGCCTTCCTGCTGATCGGCTTCCTCGTCCATCTGGCCGTCGCCGGACCGCCGAAGCTCGTCGCGGTGCCCTGGTGGTCGCTGCTGGGCGGCGTGATCGGTGTGGTCTACATCGGCGCCTCGGCGATCCTGGTCGAACAGCTCGGCGTCCTGCTGTTGTCACTCGGACTGGTTGCCGGGCAGGTGATCACCTCCCTGGTCGTCGACCAGTTGCTGCCGGCGGCAGAGCACACGCTGACCGTGGCCATGGTCGGCAGTGCCGCGTTGACGGTGGTCGCCGTCGCCATCTCGGCAATTCCCGACAAACAAGTCTCAGGTAGAGGTTGAGGCATATCTCCGACTCCAGGCCTGCGGTGTTGGACACCGCCGTGGGCGCTCTCTAGCCTGTGAGCAAGTCTGGCGCTCACCCTTCTTAAGGAATTCTCGTGGCTAATCCCTCCCACAACTACCTGGCCGTGATCAAGGTCGTCGGTGTCGGGGGCGGTGGCGTGAACGCCGTCAATCGAATGATCGAGTCCGGTCTCCGCGGCGTCGAGTTCATTGCGGTGAACACCGACGCCCAAGCACTGCTCATGAGTGATGCCGACGTCAAGCTCGACGTCGGTCGCGATCTCACCCGCGGACTCGGCGCCGGCGCCGACCCGGACAAGGGCCGGCAGGCCGCCGAGGATCATGCCGACGAGATCGAAGAGGTGCTCAAGGGCGCCGACATGGTCTTCGTCACCGCCGGTGAAGGCGGTGGCACCGGTACCGGTGGCGCCCCCGTCGTCGCCCGGGTCGCCCGCGCGCTCGGCGCGCTGACCATCGGTGTGGTCACCCGCCCGTTCGGCTTCGAGGGTCGCCGGCGGCAGAACCAGGCCGATGAGGGCATCGAGCGCCTGCGCGAAGAGGTCGACACCCTGATCGTGATCCCCAACGACAAGCTGTTGGAGATGACCGACCATCACGTCGCCATCCTCGACGCCTTCAAACAGGCCGACCAGGTGCTGATGCAAGGCGTCTCCGGGATCACCGAACTGATCACCACCCCGGGTCTGATCAACCTCGACTTCGCCGATGTGAAGTCGGTGATGTCGAATGCCGGTTCGGCGCTGATGGGTATCGGCTCGGCCCGTGGCGAGGATCGAGCCCAGGTGGCGGCCGAGATGGCCGTCTCCTCGCCCCTGCTGGAGGCGAGCATCGACGGCGCCCATGGTGTGCTGCTCTCGATCGCCGGCGGATCGGATGTGGGTCTGCACGAGGTCTCCGCCGCGGCGCACCTGATCCAGGCCTCGGCCCATGACGAGGCCAACATCATCTTCGGCACCGTGATCGACGACGCCTTGGGCGATGAGGTACGGGTGACCGTGATCGCCGCCGGTTTCGAGAACGGTGGCGTCGCGAAGCGTCAGGATCCGGCCCGGAACCGTCGCCCGGCACCCGAACTCAGCCGCCCGGCCGAGACCAAGCGTCCCGATTCCGGTGAGCAGTCCCGGCCGTCGGAGTCCACTCGACCGTCGTCGGGGGCATCGGAGCGTCCGAGCGGGCCGACCACCTCCGGGACCAGTGGTTCGACCGGCACCGGTTCCACGGCCACCGGTGGTTCCTCCTCGCGCCCGACCCAGCCCGGAAGCACCCCTCCCGGGCCGTTCAGCGGCAAGTTCAACGACCCCGACGACGACCTCGACGTCCCCGACTTCCTGAAGTGAGCCGGTACGCCGGTCGTACCCATGGTGCGGTCGGTGGCTGATCATGTTCTGTCGATACGCCGAGCCTGCTGCCCCCGGTCTGCCGGGATACGCCTTCAGTGACGCCGAGTGGACCTTCGGCCGTTCCGAGCTGATCGGCACCGACCCGATCCGTGACGCCGTCGAGCTGGTGCTCGACGGCGCGGGCATCGAGCGATGTCACGCCCTGCGGCAGATCCACAGCGCCGAGGTGGTGACCGTCGACCGTGCCGAACTGTCGCGCTACGGCCGCTACGGCTACCTGGGGTCCTCGGCACCGGAATCGTCGATCCCGTTGCGGGCGGCCGACGCCCTGGTCACCGACCTGCCCGGGGTGGCGCTGCTGATCCGTACCGCCGACTGCCTTCCGGTGGTCTTCACCGATGCCGAGGCCGGGGTGGTCGGAGTCGCCCACGCCGGCCGGGTCGGTCTGGCGGCAGGGGTGTTGGTGGCCACGGTGGCGGCCATGCGGGATCTCGGTGCCGCACGGATCCGGGCGGTGATCGGCCCGGCGATCTGTGGTGACTGCTACGAGGTGCCCGCGCAGATGCGCGAGGAGGTGTCGACCCAGGTGCCCGGATCGGCCGCCACCACCAGCTGGGGTACGCCCAGCCTCGACCTGCCCAAAGGTGCGGCGCAGCAGCTCGACCGGCTCGGCGTGCAGGTGGAGGACCTCGAGCTCTGCACCCGAACCGACCCGGGGTTGCACTCCTATCGCCGTGACGGTGCGGCGTCGGGACGGCTCGGCTCCTTTGTCTGGATCGCCCCGCGTGTCGGCAGCGGGATTCCCGGATCGGACTCGGCACGGCGGTAAAGTCACCGGCGTCAGCTCCACCGGGCTGACGAGTTGGTGCCCGTGCAGCGGTGCCACCGTGACCGTGGCTGTGAAGGGAAGATCGATGGCCGACCGCATCAAGCGCGCCGCCGCGTGGCTGGGTCTCGTGGCGGATGACCGATACGCCGACGAGTACTACGACGAGGAGCTCACCGAGGGCGTGCAGCTCGAGGAGAACGACCGACGCAGCCAGCATCGCGACGCCGACCGCGATTCGCGCCTACATGCCGACGAGGAGGGGACCGTGGCCACCCTCGAGCCGCAGCGGGAGCCGGAGACACGCAACGAGACCGCCGACCTGTCCCGGATCATCACCGTGCACCCCCGTACCTACAACGAGGCCCGTACCATCGGTGAACATTTCCGTGACGGGCTCCCGGTGATCATGAATCTCTCCGAGATGGAGGACGCCGACGCCAAGCGGCTGGTCGATTTCGCGGCCGGCCTGATCTTCGGTCTGCGCGGCGACATCGAACGGGTCACCAGCAAGGTCTTCCTGCTCTCGCCGCGGAACATCAATGTCACCGCCGAGGACAAGGAACGGATCGCCGGCGGGTTCTTCAACCAGTCGTGAATCACCGTTCTTCCCCAGGACCTGCGACCACGATGTCTGCGACCACCGGGTCACTTCACTTGTCCGGATCGGGCAGGATGGTTCCATGACCGGATCGAGTGGGCTGTACATGCTCGGCAGCGTGATCAACATCGTGCTCGTCGTGTATCTCGGGATCCTGCTGGCCAGGGTGGTGCTGTCGTGGATGCCGCTGTTGGTCCAGGACTGGTCGCCGCGAGGGCCGGTACTCGTCCTTGCCGAGGCCGTCTACACCCTGACCGACCCGCCGCTGCGATTCTTCAGCAAGTTCCTGCCCCCGGTGAGAATCGGGCAGGTATCGTTGAGTTTGGCTTTCATCGGCCTGACCTTTGCGATTATGATTCTTCGTATCCTCAATGCCCAGTTACTCATGCGCTGACTTCGGTGCTAACCTGCCACAGCGCATGTACTTTGTGCGCGATCCGACATTCGTGAGGTGACAGATGACCATAACCCTGGACCAGATCCGCGACACGAAGTTCCATGTGTCCAAGCGCAATGGTTACGAGGTGACCGAGGTCGACCGGTTCGTCGACCAGGTGGAGGAGTCGTTCGCGCAGCTCACGGAGGAGAACAACAGCCTCAAGAAGCAGGTCGAGGCGCTGAAGACCGCCCAGGCCAATGCCGAGCGTGCTGCGCAGGCGAAGCCGGCTGCCGATGAGCAGCCCACCCAGGAGCAGCCGCGGGTGCAGGAAGCACCGGCCGCCAAGCCCGAGCCGCAGCCCGTGGTGACCCAGCCGGCGCCGGCGACCAGCGGTACGGTCGGCGACGGTGTGGAGAAGATCGTCGTCACCACCACGCCGGAGGCAAGTGCCGCCGTGGTGCGGCTGGTACAGCTGCACACCGAGCAGGTGGAGACCATGGAGGCCGAGGCCAAGGCCGACGCCAAGGCCAAGATCGACCAGGCCAATGCCCAGGCCAAGAAGATCACCGACGACGCCCAGGCCAAGGCCAAGCAGGTCGAGGCCAACGCCCGTACCAACGCCGACAAGCTGATTGCCGACGCCCAGCGCAATGCCGACGACCTCGGTCGGCAGGTCGACAACCGTCGGACCGAGCTCTTCAGCGCCCTGGAATCCGAGCGCGACGAGCTGCAGACCGCCGTCGACGAGCTGCGCGACTACGAGCAGCGTTACCGCAACAGCTTCACCGAGCAACTGCGGGAGGCTCTGGAGAGTGTGCAGGGGGCGAGCATCGCACCCGACAACGAGCCCGGTCTGGCCAAGCGCAGCAACACCAGCGGCGCCGCCAACGACTCCGGCGCCACCGGTGCCCGGACCGCCAACAACGAGGGCGGCACCCCGCGGCTCGACGCCCTGCTGGGCGAGAACCGCAACTGACCGACCGCTCGCGACGACCGGGGATCCCACTGGGGTCCCCGGTCGTTCCATGTCCTGAGGCCTTGCCCCGAGACCTGTGTCCTGAGGGCTTGCCCCGAGACCTGTGTCCCGGAGAACCGTGCCCGGAGAACCGGCTCCGGAGGCGGCCCCGGGCCCCGCATGCTGTGTGTTCGCCATGGACGGTTCCGGCGGCTGTCGCGGGCTTGTCGGTGTCGGGTACGCTTCGGCGGACCCGAACTGCCACGGCCAACGCTCGAGGCGGTCCCCGGCGCCGCAGAGATTGTCGAAGGAGCGTATTTCAATGACCCCCAACAAGCGTGCGACTGTTGCCGAGTCGGCCGCCGCAGCCGAGCCGGTGAAGGACGCCTCGGCGCTCGCCGACCCGGTCGCCGCGATGCCCATTCGCGAGGGCGAGGACCCGTGGACGGCCGAGGAGGTGCAGGAGGTACGCGCCGATCTGCTCGCCGACATCGAGCGGCTGCAGAAGCAGATCGACTCCGCCGAGGGTGACCTGGCCGGTCTGATCCGCGACGGCGCCGACTCCGCCGGGCGTGATCCCGCCGACATCGGTGTCGCCAACTTCGAGCGTGACCAGGAGATGACCTTGGCCCACAGCGCCCGGGAGGCGCTCGCCCAGTCCCGTGACTCCCTGCGGGCGATCGAGCAGGGCACCTACGGTTACTGCTCCGAATGTGGCGAGCCGATCGGCAAGGGCCGACTGCAGGTGCATCCGCGCGCCTCCATGTGCGTCCGCTGCAAGCAGCGTGCCGAGCGTCGCTGAACCGGCACCGGCCCGCTGGCCGGTCCTGACCTTCGTGCTGGGACTGGTGGCGACGCTGGTGGCGGCCGACCAGTTGCTCAAGGAGTGGGCGCTGGCGAATCTGCAGCTGAACCAACCCCAGCCCTTCATCGGCGAACTGCTGCAACTGCGGCTGATCTTCAACTCCGGTGCCGCCTTCGGGATGGGCGCCGGTCTGACCTGGATCTTCTCCCTGCTGGCGATCCTGGCCAGTGTGGTGATCGTGGTGATCATCCTGCCCCGGCTGCGTCATCTCGGCTGGGCGGTGGCGATCGGCCTGATCCTCAGCGGCATCCTGGGCAATCTGACCGACCGGTTGCTGCGCCCGCCGGGCCCGCTGCTGGGTGAGGTGATCGACTACCTGCAGCTGCCCAACTGGCCGATCTTCAACCTGGCCGACATGTGCCTCAGTTTCGGTGCGGTGACCGTGATCGCCCTCTCCTTCTTCGCCAGCCGTGGCCTGGACGGCAAACCCGTGCCGCAGGAGCCCGGCAAACAGCCGGAAGCCGTGTCGTGAGCGGTCGACTGCTGCTCGTACCCGACGGTCTGGCGGGGGAGCGGATCGACATCGCAGCCGCCAGGATGCTCGGTCTGTCCCGGAGCCGGATCGCCGGTCTGATCGATCACGGACTGGTCAGCCTGGACGGCCGGACGGTGACCAAGGCCTCCCAGCCGGTCGGGCCGGGGGCCGTGCTCGAGGTCGACCTGGATGAGCGGCCCAGTGGCGTGCAGGTGGTACCGCGGGAGGTCGAGGGGATCGGCATCGTCCACGACGATGCCGACCTGGTGGTGGTGGACAAACCCGCCGGTGTCGCCGCACACCCATCGCTGGGCTGGGAGGGGCCGTCGGTGGTCGAGCACCTGGCAGCGGCCGGGTTCGGCATCTCCACCTCCGGCGCGGCCGAGCGGCAAGGCATCGTCCAGCGCCTCGATGTCGGCACCTCGGGGCTGATGGTGGTCGCCAAGAGTGAACACGCCTACTCGGTGCTGAAACAGGCCTTCCGGGACCGGGAGGTCGACAAGACCTACCTGGCTGTTGCCCAGGGTCATCTCGAATCCGCGGCCGGGACGATCGATGCGCCGATCGGCCGGCACCCCAGTGGTGAGTGGAAGATGGCGATCATCGACGGTGGCCGTGGCTCGGTGACCCATTACGAGACCCTCGAGGTGTTCCGCGGGGCGACGATGCTGCAGCTGGGACTGGAGACCGGTCGTACCCACCAGATCCGGGTGCACCTGTCGGCCATCCGGCATCCATTGGTCGGCGATCTGACCTACGGCGCCGATCCGGTGCAGGCCGACAGGCTCGGTCTGCAGCGCCAGTGGCTGCACGCGACCCGGCTGAGTTTCCGGCATCCGGGCACCGGTGAGCAGGTCACCTACGATTCCGAACCGCCGACCGATCTGACGACAGCTGTGGATCTGTTGCGCGACCGGTGAGTACCGGTACGCCGAGCCGCCGGAGTTCGCTAGTGTCGAGATGTGCGTAGAGCGAAAATTGTCTGCACGCTCGGACCGGCCAGCTCCAGTCCTGAGCGACTCGAAGAACTCATCCGGGCCGGGATGGACGTGGCCCGGTTCAACATGTCCCACGGCGACTACGGGGACCACGAGAAGGCGCTGAGCGCGGTACGGCAGGCTGCCGAGAATGCAGGCCGGCCGATCGGCACCTTCGCCGATCTGCAGGGGCCGAAGATCCGCCTCGGCCGGTTCACCGAGGGCAAGGTCGACCTGGCCTACGGTCAGACCTTCACCATCACCACCGATCAGGTCGCCGGTGACGCGACCCGCGCCTCGACCACCTACGAGGGTCTTCCCGGTGATGTCCGACCGGGCGATGCGGTGCTGATCGACGACGGCCGGGTAGCACTGGAGTGCATCGAGGTGAACGGCAATGACGTGGTCTGCCGGGTCACCGTGGGTGGGCCCATCTCGAACAACAAGGGCATCAACCTGCCCGGGGTTGCCGTCGCCGTGCCCGCCATGAGCGAGAAGGACATCGCCGACCTGCGGTGGGCACTGAAGATGGGCTTCGACATGGTGGCCCTGTCCTTCGTCCGTAGCGCTGCCGATGCCGACCTGGTGCACCAGGTGATGGAGGAGGAGGGGCGGACCGTCCCCATCATCGCCAAGATCGAGAAGCCGCAGGCGGTGGAGAACATGCGGGAGGTGATCGACGCCTTCGACGCGATCATGGTCGCCCGTGGCGATCTGGGCGTGGAACTGCCGCTGGAACAGGTGCCGTTGGCGCAGAAGCGGATCATCGAGCTGTCCCGCCGCCGGGTGAAGCCGGTGATCGTGGCCACCCAGATGCTGGAATCGATGATCAACAACCCGCGACCGACCCGCGCCGAGGCCTCCGATGTGGCCAATGCGGTGCTGGACGGTGCAGATGCGGTGATGCTCTCGGGGGAGACCAGTGTCGGGCAGTACCCGGTGACCGCCGTCGCCACCATGGCGAAGATCATCTCCGGGGTGGAGACCAGTGGCTTCGACGAGATCGCGAAGATCGACTGGGATCCGCACACCACCGGCGGCGTGATCGCCAAGGTCTCGGTGGAGGTGGCCGAGCGGCTCGGTGCCCGCTATGTGGTCACCTTCTCCAAGTCCGGGGACACCGCCCGTCGGGTCGCCCGGTTGCGGGCCAGGATCCCGTACCTGGCGGTGACCCCGCTGGAACGCACCCGACAGGAACTGTCCATGGTCTGGGGTTCGGAGACCTTCCTCACCGAGGAGGTCTACAACTTCGACGACCTGGTCGCCCAGGTGGACGAGCTGCTGGTCGGCAACGGGCTGGGTGAGCCCGGTGAGCTGGTGGTCGTGGTGGCCGGTACGCCGGTCGGGGTGCCCGGCAACACCAACGCCCTGCGGGTGCACGTGATCCGTGATCCCGAGGCCGCCGGAACGCGCTGAGCTGCTGGTTGATCGACAACGGCCCCGGATCGACGATCCGGGGCCGTTGTGCGTGGTGCCGGGAAGGGGAGTCGAACCCCTATGGCCTTTCGGCCAGACGGGTTTGAGCCGTCCGCGTATACCATTCCGCCACCCCGGCAGGGCGAGCGCCGACAGTCTAGCCACAAGCCCGCTCCGATGCGATTCGAGCATCGGGGACTGACCGACCGGCCGGGTGCGGTCTTGCCGACACGGGCAGAAGATGGACGACAGGTTTGCCGAGGCTTGACTCGGAGGCCAGAATGCAGGTGTGAGTAATCAAGATGAGCGCGCCGCCGTCGAGGACGATCGCGCTGCGGACGAGTCCGCGACCGAGCAGAGCAGTCCCGCCAGGCGAGTGCTGGTCGCCGAGGACGAGGCGCTGATCCGGCTCGACCTGACCGAACTGCTCACCGATCAGGGTTACGAGGTGGTCGGCGAGGCGGCCGACGGTGAGGAAGCCCTCAAGCTGGCCCGCGAGCTGACCCCCGATCTGGTCGTGATGGACGTGAAGATGCCGCGCCGCGACGGCCTCAGCGCTGCCCGCGAGATCGCCCAGGACCGGATCGCGCCGGTGGTGATGTTGACCGCGTTCAGCCAGCGGGAGCTGATCGAGGAGGCCCGCGAGGCAGGTGCCATGGCCTATGTGGTGAAGCCCTTCGATGCCTCCGATGTGGTGCCGGCGATCGAGATCGCCGTCGCCCGCTATGCCGAGATCCGCGCAGTCGAGGCCGAGGTCGAGGACCTGGCCGACCGGCTGGCCGCACGGAAGGCCGTGGACCAGGCCAAGGCGCTGCTGCAGAAGGGCTTCAAGATGACCGAGCCCGAGGCCTTCCGCTGGATCCAGAAGACCGCCATGGACCTGCGCAAGCCGATGCGGGAGGTCGCCGAAGGCGTGATCGACCAGGCCAAGCGCAACGACGGCAAGGGTCTCCCCAAGCGCAACCGCGCCTGACCGGTCCCGGTCACCTCGTCGGCCGGCTGTGCGGCTCTCGGCACCGGCTCGGCGCGGGCATTTTGGGTAGTCATTCGGACATCGCTGCCGTATACGGCAGCAGTGGCCGAAAAGCGACCACAAATGCCGAGATCGGCCGAGCTCAGGTTGAATCAACGGCAGACGGAGGTCGGCGGGGATGAGTCCTCTCCTCGTCGGTTCCGGGGGTGCGTCGGCCGACGGGTCTTTGTCGGCCGGGATCGGTAGGCTCGGACGGTGACTTCCACTGAATCGACCGTCCCGGCGAAGCGTCCCCGGCTGCTGTTGATCGACGGGCATTCGGTCGCCTACCGGGCCTTCTTCGCCCTGCCGGTGGAGAACTTCGCGACCCACACCGGCCAGCACACCAATGCCGTCTTCGGGTTCACCTCGATGCTGATCAATGTGCTCCGCGACGAGCAGCCGACCCATGTCGCGGTCGCCTTCGACGTTTCCCGGCAGACCTTCCGCTCCGAGCTGTACCCCGAGTACAAGGCGAACCGCTCGACCTCTCCGGACGAGTTCAAGGGGCAGGTGCAACTGATCAAGGAGGTGCTGGACGCGCTGCGGATCCCGCATCTGGAGCTCGAGGGGTACGAGGCCGACGACATCATCGCCACCCTGGCCACGAACGCCGCCGCCGACGGCGCCGAGGTGTTGATCGCCAGCGGTGACCGGGATGCGATGCAACTGGTGACCGATCAGGTCACCGTGCTCTACCCGCGCAAGGGTGTCTCCGACCTGGCCCGGATGACGCCCCAGGCGGTCACCGAGAAGTACCTCGTCGCACCCGAGCGCTATCCCGACCTGGCCGCCCTGGTCGGTGAGTCCAGCGACAACCTGCCCGGGGTGCCGAAGGTCGGGCCGAAGACCGCGGCCAAGTGGCTGGGCGAGTACGGCGATCTGGACACGGTCCTGGCCCATGCCGAGCAGATCAAAGGGGTCGCCGGACAGAACCTGCGCGACATGATCGACAGCGTCCGGTTGAACCGGCAGCTCAACGCCGCCGTCCGCGACCTGCAGCTCCCGGTCGGCCTGAGCGACCTGCAGCGTCACGACTGGGACCGGGAGGCCACCCACACCTTGTTCGACGCGCTCGAGTTCCGGGTGCTCCGGGATCGGTTGCTGGAGTCACTGCCGAACGAGGAGGCCGAACCCGAGGGTGGATTCGAGCTCACCGGGGCCAAACTCGCCGAGGGTGAGCTGGCCGACTGGCTGGCCGCCCACGCCACCACCGATCGGGCCGGGATCGAGTTCGTCGGCACCTGGGGTGGTGGCACCGGAGACCTGCAGGTGGTGGCCCTGGCCTCCGCCGATGGTGCCGGAGCCTGGGTCGACGTCACCGAGCTCAGCCCGGCCGACGACCGGGTGCTGGCCGATTGGCTCGCCGACGAATCCCGGGCCAAGGCGATGCATGGCGCGAAGGGCCCGCTGCTGGCGGTCTGGGCCCGCGGGTGGGATGTCCGGGGCATCGCCTCCGACACCCAGCTCGCGGCGTACCTGCTCAAACCCGACCAGCGGACCTTCGACCTGGCCGACCTGGTGGTCCGGCATCTGAAGCGCGAGCTGGCCGTGGACACCCCGACGATCGTCGCCGAATCCGATCAGGACACGTTGTTCGCCGAGGAGGAGACCTCGGCGAGTGACGCGGCGGCCGAGGCGGCGATGATTCGGGCTCGGGCGATCATCGACCTCTCCCTGGCCCTCGACGCCGAGCTCGAGGCACGCAACAACCTGCACCTGCTGACCGATGTGGAACTTCCCCTCGAGCGCACCCTGGCGGTGATGGAACAGGCCGGTATTGCGGTCGACACCGGCTACCTGGAGGGCCTGGAGTCGGAGTTCGACACCGCGGTCCGCGAGGCCGCACAGCGGGCCTACGACGTGCTCGGCAAGGAGGTGAACCTGGGATCGCCGAAACAGCTGCAGGTGGTGCTCTTCGACGAGTTGCAGATGCCGAAGACCAAACGGACCCGGACCGGTTGGACCACCGATGCCGATGCTCTGCAGCAGCTGTACGCCAAGACCGAGCACCCGTTCCTGGCCCACCTGCTGGCCCATCGCGACCAGATCCGGTTGCGGCAGACGGTCGAGGGACTGCTGAAGTCGGTCGCTGACGACGGCCGGATCCACACCACGTACCTGCAGACGATCGCTGCCACCGGCCGGCTGTCCAGCACCGATCCCAATCTGCAGAACATCCCGATCCGGACCGAGGACGGCCGCCGGATCCGGAAGGCCTTCGTCGTCGGCGAGGGGTACGAGACCCTGCTGACCGCCGACTACAGCCAGATCGAGATGCGGATCATGGCCGATGCCTCCGGGGACGCCGATCTGATCCAGGCCTTCCGTTCCGGGGAGGACTTCCACACCGTCACCGCGGCGAAGGTCTTCGACATCGCTCCGGAGCAGGTGGGCACCGCCGAACGCGCGAAGATCAAGGCGATGAACTACGGCCTGGCCTACGGTCTGAGCGCCTACGGCCTGAGCCAGCAGTTGAAGATCGACACGTCGGAGGCGAAGGCCCTGATGGAGGAGTACTTCGAGCGGTTCGGCGGAGTCCGCGACTACCTGCAGTCGCTGGTCGCCGGTGCCCGACGGACCGAATACACCGAGACCTTGTTGGGGCGTCGGCGCTACCTGCCGGATCTGATGAGCTCGAACCGGCAGCGCCGGGAGATGGCCGAGCGGATGGCGCTGAATGCACCGATCCAGGGGTCGGCGGCCGATATCATCAAGCTGGCCATGCTGGACGTGGAGCGCGCGCTGACCGAACAGGGTATGCGCAGCCGGATGCTGCTGCAGGTCCACGACGAGTTGGTCTTCGAGGCTGCACCCGGTGAGTCCGACGCCTTGGAGGCACTGGTCAGGGAGAAGATGGGCAACGCCGTCGATCTGCAGGTGCCGTTGGACGTGTCGGTCGGTCGGGGCAGATCCTGGCATGACGCTGCCCACTAGGAAGGACACATGAGCACTCCGCCCGAGGCCGGCACCGCGTCGGCAGACCGCGCACCGGTTCGGTTCGAGATCGGTCGGTACCTCCCCGCCTGCTTCGGCCTGCTCGGGCTGCTGTTCGGTGTCTGGAGCCTGTGGGACCAGCAACTTCCGCTGATGACCAGGGGCGAGTCGATCGGCCTGATCGCCGCGGTCGGGTCCTTGATCGCGGCCTGGGTGGTCTACCCGTTCCAGCGGCGCCGGACGAACCGCAGCCAGCTCGACTGGCGCCGGCGGTCCTTCTTCACCCGGCACGGGATCGACACCGTGATGCTCACCGTCGCCCACGGTGTGATCGCCTTCCTGCTCTGCCTGGGCATATTCGGGCTCTTCCAACTGGGTTTCGTCGACCTCACCCTGGACCCGGTGGCAGGTGCGCTGCTGATCGCCGTCGCCACCTACGTCGCCGCTTCGATGTCCCACTACTCGGCGAGCATCCCGACCTCGGTGCATTTCACGAATGTGCTGATCACCCTGCTGGTCTCAGGCTGCATCGGCGCGATGTTGATCGCCAAGGACTCCAGCTGGTGGCAGCGTGACTTCTCCCAGCTCGGCGGTCTGGGCAACCTCGGGGCATTCACCCTCAACGCCACCTTGGTGCTGTCCGGCCTCGGCGTGATCGTGCTCGGCGACTACGTGGCCAAGGAACTGGTCAACCACCGCACCCAGGTACGGCCGGGCGGCATCCGGTTGATCCGCTGGCTGCTCGCCGTGGCAGGTGTGCTGATGGTCCTGATCGGCCTCATTCCGGTCAGCCTGTCCCGCCCGATCCACGTCTTCTTCGCCATGGCCATGGCGCTCACGCTGATGTTGATGATGGCCCTGACCCCGCTGGTGGTGCTCGGTTTCGACCGCGGGTTCAGCTGGGCATCCGGTGGCGCGGTGGGCGTCGTGGTTGCCGCGATCTTCCTCAGCCGGGTGGTCGGCTACTTCAGCTGGACCGCGGTGGAGGTGGTTTCGTCGACCGTCATCTTCGCCTGGGTGACCGTGTTCGTCCGCCGGGTGGCCGATACGGAGGCAGCCTCTGCCACCGAACCCGCGTCGTCGACCGACCCGGATCCCGCCGCGGTACGGGCTGAGCCCGCCCAGCACGACCGGGCGATCGAGCGTGATACCGGCCGGGCACCGACGGTCGGCGGCCACGAACCGGTGAGCCCCGAGCCCGCCCGGGAGCACCGGGTCGGTACCGGCGACTGAGGTCGGTCCGCTTCCGGCGCGTGTGGTGCCTTCCGAGAGCTTCGGTCAGTGCGCGATCGGCGGGGTGTCGGGTTGCTGCGCCGGTACGTACCGTCCCATCGCCACCACCAATGGCAGCGCGACCAGTGCCAGACAGGCCGCCACCGTCATCGCCGTCTCGAATCCGGCCGACTGGGCCGCCACGGAATTCGGATCCCCGGCCGAGGCCGCGACGGTCGATGAGATGGTCACCAGCAAGGCGATCCCGGCTGCCCCGCCCACCTGCTGCATGGACCCGAGCCAGGCGCTGCCGTGCGGATAGAGGTGCGGTGGCAGATCGTTCAGGGCGGTGGTGAACATCGGCGTGAACAGCAGCGACAGGCCCACCGTCATCACGGTGTAGGTACCCACGTAGAGACCGATCGGTGTCTCCAGGGTGGTCCGGCTGAAGGTGAACAGGCCGCCGCTCAACATCAACAGGCCGGGGATCGCGAGCACCCGCGGACCGAATTTGTCGAAGGCCGAACCCACCAAGGGACCACTGAGCCCCATCAGCAGACCGCCGGGGAGCACGATCAGGCCGGCCGCCAGGGGACTCAGGCCGACCGGGCCCTGCAGGTGCAGTGGCAACAGGATCGCGATCCCCATCAGTGCGCCGAAACCGATCACCATCACCGTGACCCCCAGGGCGAATCGCCGATGGGTGAAGGTCCGAAGATCCAGCAGGGGAGTGCCGGTGGTGCGTTGCAACTGGTACTGCCGGGCGACGAAGGCGAGGAGACCGAGCACACCGATCGGCAGGCTCAACCACAGCGGGAGCCCACCGCCGCCACTTTCGCCCAACTGGCTCAGCGAGTAGACCAGGCCGCCGAAGCCCAGTGCGGCCAGGGGCAGGGTGACCACGTCCAACCGGTTGTGTGAGGGCTGGTTGACGTTGACCAGCTTCCACCAACCCATCGCCAGGGCGATCAGACCGATCGGCAGCATCACGGCAAAGATCGCCCGCCAGGTGCCGAAGACGCTGAGGATCACTCCGGAAGCGGTCGGGCCGAGTGCCGGGGCCAAGGAGATGACGATGCCGATCATGCCCATCGCCGAGCCACGACGATGGACCGGCACCAGGTTCAAGATGGTGGTCATCAGCAACGGCATCATCACCGCCGTACCGCTGGCCTGCACCACTCGGGCCAGCAACAGCACGCCGAAGACCGGCGCGATCAGCGCAAGCAGGGTGCCGGCGCTGAACAACGACATCGCGGCGATGAAGACGCTCCGGGTGCTGAAGCGCTGGATCACCCATCCGGACAGCGGGATCACCACCGCCATCGTCAACATGAAGGCGGTGGTCAGCCACTGGCCGGCGCGTTCGTCCACGCCGAGATCGGCCATCAACTGGTGCAGCGCGTTGGCCATCACCGTCTCGTTCAGGATCACCACGAAGGCGGCACCGATCAGCAGGCCGATGATCAGCAGCGCCCCGGGGGGAACCGTGGAGGGGCCGGCGGCATCGGCCCGGTCTGGACCAGATGCCGGATCGGAGGGTCGCGGCTCGGCGGCAGGTTCGGTGGCCATGGGTGCCCTTTCGGCGACGCTCGGTGGAGCCGGTCGAGGCGGGTGTATCCGCGCGGTTAGTGCGGGCGTACCCGCATTGGTCGGGAGGGGTCCGCGAGGACCCAGGATCGTTCCTGCGACACCGAAGGGTGCTTCCGAGGTCCAGGCAACAGCTCAACACCGACTCTAGAAGAGGCATTCCCTGCCGGACGACCCGTTTTCCGGAGCCAACAGGCACGCTCGAGCGTAGCGGTAGGTGCGGACACACCGCCCGATCCGGACCACAGCGGACTCGGGTTGGGCTAATCTGCCGACACCGGTGGTGATCCACCCGTGATCCGCCGCTGCGGTTGTGCGGTTGCTCCTGCTCGCCCGGCGTGGCTAGACTGGTCAAGCGCTGTGGCCTGCGCTGACTCAGACGGAGCAGGATGCGCTCGCGAACCGATGTCGGAACCCTTCGTGGTACCGGCCGGCTGCGAAACCGGGCTGCAGCGTCAACCGAAGACCATTAACAATTTATCGGAGCCCGAACTACATGACGTCCTCCCTTGAGGCATCCCCGCAGGTTGCTGTCGACGACCTCGGCTCGCCCGAAGCCTTTCTTGAGGCAATCGACAAGACCATCAAGTACTTCAACGATGGCGACATCGTTTCCGGCACGGTCGTCAAGGTCGACCGTGACGAAGTTCTGCTGGACATCGGTTACAAGACCGAAGGTGTGATCCCGTCCAAGGAATTGTCCATCAAGCACGATGTCGACCCCTTCGAGGTGGTCTCCGTCGGCGACGAGATCGAGGCCTTGGTCCAGCAGAAGGAGGACAAGGAAGGTCGCCTGATCCTGTCCAAGAAGCGCGCCCAGTACGAGCGCGCCTGGGGCACGATCGAGAAGATCAAGGAAGAGGACGGTGTCGTCACCGGCTCGGTGATCGAGGTCGTCAAGGGTGGTCTGATCGTCGACATCGGCCTGCGCGGCTTCCTGCCCGCCTCGCTGGTGGAGATGCGTCGCGTCCGTGACCTGCAGCCCTACGTCGGCCAGGAGCTCGAGGCGAAGATCATCGAGCTGGACAAGAACCGCAACAACGTGGTGCTGTCCCGTCGCGCGTGGCTGGAGCAGACCCAGTCCGAGGTCCGCCACACCTTCCTCACCCAGCTGCAGAAGGGGCAGATCCGCAAGGGTGTCGTCTCCTCCATCGTCAACTTCGGCGCCTTCGTCGATCTCGGCGGTGTCGATGGCCTGGTGCACGTCTCCGAGCTGTCCTGGAAGCACATCGACCACCCGTCCGAGGTCGTCTCGGTCGGCGACGAGGTCACCGTCGAGGTGCTCAGCGTCGAGATGGACCGCGAGCGCGTGTCGCTGTCGCTGAAGGCCACCCAGGAAGATCCGTGGCAGGCCTTCGCCCGCCTGCACCAGCTGGGACAGATCGTTCCCGGCAAGGTCACCAAGCTGGTGCCGTTCGGTGCGTTCGTCCGGGTCGAGGAGGGCATCGAGGGTCTGGTGCACGTCTCCGAGCTGGCCACCCGCCACGTCGAGATCCCCGAGCAGGTCGTCGCCGTCAACGACGAGGTCCTGGTCAAGATCATCGACATCGACCTCGAGCGTCGCCGGATCTCGCTGTCGTTGAAGCAGGCCAACGAGGACGTCGACGTCAACGCCGAGGACTTCGATCCGGCGCTGTACGGCATGACCGCGTCCTACGACGCCGAGGGCAACTACCTCTACCCCGAGGGCTTCGATCCGGAGACCAACGAGTGGAAGGAAGGCTACGAGGAGCAGCAGCGCGCCTGGGAGGCCGAGTACGCCGAGGCACAGGCTCGCTGGGAGGCGCACAAGCGTCAGGTCGAGCAGGCCGAGAACGCGCCGGAGACCAGCGCGACTGCCGCACCGTCCACCGGCTACAGCAGTGGTGGCGACGAGGAAGAGTTGGAGTCGGCCCCGGCCGGCGGTTCGCTCGCCTCGGACGAGGCTCTGCAGGCACTGCGGGACAAGCTGACCGGCGCCTGAGTCGCAGCCGTCCACTGAGGACAGCGGAGAACCCCTTCACCGAATCGGTGGAGGGGTTCTCCGCGTTCGGGCGAGGGTTCTGCCCGGCAGCGGGTACGTCCGGGGTTGATCGGCCACGGCTGCGGCGATGTGATTGGCTGATCGTCATGACAACGGTGGGACTGACCGGGGGGATCGCGTCGGGCAAGAGTGCGGTCGCCGACCTGCTGGCCGAACGGGGGGCCGTGATCGTCGATGCCGACCGACTCGCCCGGGAGGTGGTCGAACCGGGTTCGGCGGGGCTGGCGGCGGTGGTCGAACGGTTCGGCCCGCAGGTGCTCGCCGGGGACGGTTCGCTGGACCGCAAGGCACTGGGCGCGATCGTCTTCGACGATTCCTCGGCCAGGGGTGATCTGGAGCAGATCCTGCATCCACGGATCCGCGAGCTGTCCGCCGCCCGGGCGGCCGAGGCATTCGCCACCGATCCCGATGCCGTGGTGGTGCAGGTGATCCCACTGCTGGTGGAGACCGGCCAGGCGGACCGCTTCGACCTGGTGCTGGTGGTCGATGTCGAGCCGCAGGTGCAGTTGCAGCGCTTGCGGGATCGCGATGGCCTCGACCTGCAGCAGGCCCGGGCCCGGATCGCAGCGCAGGCCACGCGCGGCGAGCGGCTGGCCGCGGCGGATGTCGTGATCGACAACAGCGGCGACCGTACCGATCTTTGCAAGCAGGTCGACTCGGTCTGGGAGCGGCTGCGGACACCGACATGTGATCTGTGACACCATGCTGGCGGCACGTCAGTGCCACGCGGTTTGACCCCGTCCTGGGGGAGGCTGGGGCCGCCGACATGAAGGAGTTCGCAGTGGAATGCCCGCGATGTCACACCCAACTACCTGATGTCGCTCACTTCTGCCATCGCTGTGGCATGGATGAGCGCAGCCCCGACAAGGACCGCCGGCGGGCGTTCGCGGTGAAACCCGACGAACCGGTGGCCTCGTTCGCCGTGGTGTCGAGCATCATGCCCCGGGGCGCGGGGGAGAAGCCCCAGACGTACCGGATCGCGATCATGATCGCCCTCGTGGTGGCCCTGTTGGCCGCCTGCTTCGGGGCACTGCCGATCGCGGTCCTGGTTGCCGCCTTCGCCATCCCGATCGTCTACATCGTCTATCTCTACGACGTGAACCTGTGGGACGACCATCCGATCCAGGTCACCGCGATGGCCTTCGTGTTGACGATGGTCCTCGGGATCGGCTTCACCCTGCTCTGGTTCAATCTGCTGGGTGGTGGGGAGAGCCTGCACAGCATGGACATCCTCGGCCAGGGCGGACCCACCATCGGTGGGTTCCTGCTGGCCGCGATCGCCGTCCCGGTGATCGGTGAGGTGCTGCGGCAGCTCGGACCGGTCTACCTGGCCAGCCGCCCTCGCTACGACGACCTGCTGGACGGGGTCAGTTTCGGCGTCATCTCCGGCGTCGCCTACTCCACCGCCGACACCCTGGTCCGGCAGTGGCCGCTGATCGTCGGCGGCCTGACCCGGGAGATCGATCCCGGACTGTGGATGTCATTGATCTTCCTCGAGGGGTTCGTGAAACCGCTGATCATCGGCACGGCCAGTGGCATCGCCTGCGCGGAGTTCTCCGGTCTGGGCAAGGGGTACGACGGCTTCACTCCCCGCTACTTCCGTGGGGTCGCGGAGGCGATCGCGGCGAACATCCTCTACCAGGGTGGGGTCTACCTCTTCGGGTTCGTGGACAACCCGACGATGGGTGTGGTGCTGACCATCCTCTGGGGGCTGCTGATCCTGGCGGTGTTGCTGTTGCGGATCCGCGCGATCCTGCACGTGGCGTTGATCGAGGCGGCGTTGGAGGATGCGCAGCGGGACACCGGCATCGTGGACGGTGAGGACCAGACCTTCTGTGCTCAGTGTGAGATGCCGCTGCTGAACCGGGCAGCCTTCTGCAGTGCCTGCGGCGCTGCGGTTCGTACCCGGCACAAGGAGCACCATCCGAAGTTGCCACCACCCGGACCGGCCAGCTCGGCGAGTTTCCCCGGTACGGCCGGTTCGGACTTCGAATCCGCCCCGACGAGGACCGCGGAACGGCCTGCGTCCGAGGACCAGGGGGACCGGGCATGAGCCAGGGAGGATGGCCCGGTCAGGGCAACCCGAACCAGCCCGGATGGGGACAACAGTCCGGGTACGGTCAGCCGCAGCCCAGTTACGGGCAGCAGCCCCCGCCGGGGTACGGCCAGCAGCCCCCGCCGGGGTACGGCCAGCAGCCCCCGCCGGGGTACGGCCAGCAGCCCCCGCCGGGGTACGGCCAACAGCCGCAGCCGGGGTACGGCCAACAGCCGCAGCCGGGGTACGGCCAACAGCCGCCGGGAGCGGGGCAACAACCCCAGCCCGGTTACCCTCAGCACTCCTACCCGCAACCCGGCGGGCCGGTGCCGCCACCGGTCAGCGGTAAGGGCAACTCGCCGATCAAACTGCTGCTGATCGTCGGTGGCGCGGTCGCCGTGGTGGCCGTGATCGCGGTGATCCTGGTGAACGTCTTCGGCGGCAGTGGGAACAGCGGAACCCTGGTGGCCCCACCTCCCGACGCGCCGACCACCCAGCCCGCGCCTCCGGGCGGTGGTGGTGGCACCGATCCGTCCACCGCGCCGTCCGAACCCACCGAACCCACCGAGGATCCGCAACCGCCCAGCGGCGATGCGGTCGAGGTCGGCAGCGGGGTTTCGGTGGTGCCGGCCTCCGGTTGGGCCGTGGTGTCGGAGGAGACCGACAGTGTCGTCATCAGCGACGGCGAATCGATGTACCTGGTCACAGTCGCCAATGCCCAGGGGACCCCGGCCAGCGACCTGGTCGAAGGCTTCGTCCAGGGCGTCGCGGAGGGTCAGGGGACCGACGTGCAGTACTCCGACGTGACCGAGCACTCCGACATCGATCCGGATCTGGATGTCGCCCATATGGGAGCGGGAATGACGGTCGCCAGCGGTGCCGGTTCGGGCAACTGGGTGCTGGATTCCGTGGTCTCGGTCAAGACGTCGGACGATGTCGCAGCCTTCACCCTCCTGTTGGCGCCGGAATCGGCGTTCGACGACGGTGGTGAGGCGTTGAGCGAGGCCCGCGACACGATGCTGGGCTCAGTCTTCGCCAGCCAGCTCGGCTGACCCCGCGCAGGCTCCGACAGGAGGCCGGTTCCCCGCGGCGGCCTCCTGTCGGAGCCCCGACGTAGGCTGGTAGCCATGCGCTCGGTGAAGGAATTGCAGCGGCAGGTCGCGCCGCTGACGGTGGTCAGTGACTTCGCGCCGGCCGGTGACCAGCCGGAGGCGATCGAGGAACTGGAGCGACGGCTCAACTCCGGCGAACAGAACGTCGTGCTGCTGGGTGCGACCGGCACCGGCAAGACCGCCACGGTCGCCTGGCTGGCCGAACGGCTCCAACGACCGATGCTGGTGATGCAGCCGAACAAGACCTTGGCGGCGCAGTTCGCCAACGAGTTGCGTCAGTTCTTCCCGAAGAATGCAGTCGAATACTTCGTCTCCTACTACGACTACTACCAGCCCGAGGCCTACGTACCGCAGACCGACACCTACATCGAGAAGGACTCCTCGCTGAACGAGGAGGTCGAGCGGTTGCGGCACTCGGCGACGAACTCCCTGCTGAACCGCCGCGATGTGATCGTGGTGGCGACGGTCTCGGCGATCTACGGGCTGGGTTCGGCCCAGGAGTATCTCGATCGCCGGGTCACCCTGAAAGTCGGCGAGACCGTCGACCGGGACCAGCTGATCCGCGATCTGGTCGACATCCAGTACAGCCGCAACGACGTCGCCGGCACCCGTGGCACCTTCCGGGTACGCGGGGACACCCTGGAGATCTTCCCGAAGTACGAGGAGATGGCGATCCGGGTGGAGTTGTTCGGCGACGAGGTCGAGCGCTTGTTGACCATGCACCCGCTGACCGGTGAGGTGCTCAGCGAGGACACCGAGACCTACATCATGCCGGCCACGCACTACACCGCAGGTCCGGAGCGGATGGAGCGGGCGATCAAGGGGATCGAGGCCGAGCTGGAGGAGCGGTTGGCCGAGCTCGAGGGCCAGCAGAAGCTGCTGGAGGCGCAGCGGTTGCGGATGCGTACCGGTTACGACATCGAGATGATGCGTCAGATCGGCACCTGCTCGGGGATCGAGAACTACTCCCGGCACATCGACGGGCGCGCCCCGGGATCGCCGCCGAACTGTCTACTCGACTACTTCCCCGAGGACTACGTCCTGGTGATCGATGAGTCCCACGTGACGGTGCCGCAGATCGGCGGGATGTACGAGGGAGACATGTCCCGCAAGCGGACCTTGGTCGACCACGGTTTCCGACTGCCCAGCGCCACCGACAACCGACCGCTGACGTTCGAGGAGTTCGCCGAACGAATGGGGCAGACGGTCTACCTGTCAGCGACCCCCGGCAACTACGAGCTGGCGCGCAGTGACGGCTTCGTGCAGCAGATCATCCGGCCGACCGGGTTGGTCGATCCGGAGGTAATCATCAAGCCGACCAAGGGTCAGATCGACGACCTGATGGGTGAGATCCGGGCTCGGGCGGAACGCAACGAACGTTCCCTGGTCACCACCTTGACCAAGAAGATGGCCGAGGACCTGACCGACTATCTGCTGGAGAACGGCGTCCGCACCCGTTACCTGCACTCGGAGGTCGACACCCTGCGGCGGGTCGAGTTGCTCCGTGAGCTGCGGATGGGCGAGTACGACGTGCTGGTCGGCATCAACCTGTTGCGGGAGGGGCTGGACCTGCCGGAGGTGTCGCTGGTGGCGATCCTGGATGCCGACAAGGAGGGGTTCCTCCGCAGCGACAAGTCGTTGATCCAGACGATCGGTCGTGCGGCGCGCAATGTGGCCGGTCAGGTGCACATGTATGCGGACAAGATCACGCCGTCGATGGAGGCCGCGATCGACGAGACCAATCGTCGCCGGTCGATCCAGGTCGCCTACAACACTGAACACGGCATCGACCCGCAGCCACTGCGGAAGAAGATCGCCGACATCACCGACATGCTCGCCCGTGAGGATGCCGACACCGCTGCACTGATGCACGAGTACGGTGCCCAGGGCAAGGGCCGCCAACGGATCAAATCGCCCGTCCCGCGGGACCCGGCGGTTGCCTCGGCCCGTGACCTGAACGACCTGCCCGCCACCGAGTTGGCAGACCTGGTGACCGAGCTCACCGACCAGATGAACGTTGCCGCGGGAGAGTTGCAGTTCGAGGTCGCCGCGCGGCTGCGGGATGAGATCTCCGACCTGAAGAAGCATCTGCGGCAATTGCTGGAGGCGACCAAGTAACCGTCGGATCGGCCGGGTCAGGCTCGGGCCGGGTCGGGTCAGGCTCGGGCCGGGTTGGGTCAGGCTCGGGCCGGGTTGGTCAGGTTCAGGCCGGATCGGGTTGGACCGGCTCTGCGTGGGTCGACTCGGGTGGCGGGTCGGCCCTGCTGGTCGTTTCTGCCTGGTCGCTGGTGCGCGGTTGTGTCCGCTGTCATACTTGTCCGCGGAGGGGAGTATTCCCTGCACTCGATGTCGTCATGACGGCGCGGTCGTCGATGATCGTCCCGGCTCGGGTGGCCCTCACGGGCGGAAGAGACCTCCAAGACACATGATCATGCGCTCTTGGAAGGACTCGTCGTGGACGTATCTCCACTTGTCTGGGGACTCACCCTCGGTATCACCCTGACCGTTCTGCTGGTCGACCTGTTGATCATCGGTCGTCGCCCGCACGAGCCGTCGATGAAGGAAGCCGGGATCTTCGTCTCGATCTATGCCTCGCTGGCGGTCATCTTCGGACTGGGGGTCTGGTGGTTCTCCGGTCCGGTCTTCGCCGGTGAGTTCTTCGCCGGCTGGATCACCGAGTACAGCCTGTCGATCGACAACCTGTTCATCTTCATCATCATCATGGGGGCGTTGAACGTTCCCCGGCACCTGCAGCAGTTCGCGCTGATGATCGGCATCGTGATCGCCCTCGTGCTGCGCGGTATCTTCATCGCGCTCGGGGCGGCGTTGATCAATGCCTTCGCCGGTGTCTTCTTCCTGTTCGGCGCGATCCTGATCTACACCGCGGTCCGCCTGGTGATCGACTGGTCCAAACATGACGAGGACAACGCCGAGAACGGGGTGATGCGGTTCGCCCGTCGGGTGATCCCGTTCACCGACGACTACCGCGGTACGAAGCTGTTCATCCGCGAGAACGGCCGTCGGGTCGCCACCCCGATGCTGATGGTGATCATCGCCCTCGGCAGCACCGACCTGCTGTTCGCCCTGGATTCCATTCCGGCGATCTACGGACTCACCCAGGAGCCGTACCTGGTCTTCGCCGCCAATGTGTTCGCGCTGATGGGCCTGCGCCAGTTGTACTTCCTGATCGGCGGTCTGCTGAAGCGGCTGGTCTACCTGTCCCTGGGGCTGTCGGTGATCCTGGCGTTCATCGGCGTGAAACTGTTCCTGCATGCGCTGCACTCCACACCGGTGCTGACCTGGTTCGGGATGGATCCGTTGAGCGTTCCCGAGATCCCGACCTGGTTGTCGCTGATCGTGATCATCGGCGTGTTGATCATCACCGCGGTGGCGAGTCTGCTGCGCTCGCGGGGAACCGCCGGCGAGGAGGTGGCTGACACCGCTGCGTCGACCGGCGAGAGCCCCGATGATCGGGCGGCGACCTCCGGCCCCGGCTCCACCATTGCCGAGGGCAGCCGCCGAACCAGCTCACCGGCAGCTGAGGAGCCCGGTGATCGGCTGCAGACCCCCGACCGCCACGACCCCTGAGGGGAGCGTCCGCGCGACCATCCGTAGCCGGGAGGTACGCAGCTGATCCCGGCCGGCGGCCACCGCCACGGGTGAACTCCCGGCGGTGGTCGGCGGTGGCGTGGCTCCTGGGCCACGGGTCCGGGCCGGCTCGTACCGCGGAGTGAGCGTTCAGTCCTCGGGGAGTTCGGCGAAGGTGCGCTTCACCCCGAAGTACCAGTCCAGTGACTTCTTCGGCCGCTTCCAGCGGCCCTTCATCGCCTCACGTGCCTCCTGGTGAGTGGCATCACCGGCGGTCTCGGCATCCTTCAGGTGCTGGTCCTGGGCCACGATCACCTCATCGGCGGTCTTGCCGTGATGCGCCAGGTCGCAGGGGCCCCCGAGCTGACGGCAGGTCATCGTCTTCATCTGTTGGTCCTTTCTGTCGGCAACGGGTGGACCGCTGCGACGGTGGTCGTCGCCACCTCACCTGTTTCGACGATCGACCCGGTCCGGATGTGACCGGGGCCTTTCACTGAGCTGCTGAGTCCGCTCGTCGTCGGACCATCCGGGACAACACCTCCGGGTCGGCCCGGAAGACGATCCCGCTGACCTTCCCGGCCACGGTCGTGAAGTCGAAGAGCACCCGGGCACGGCCCTTGTCGTACCACGCGGCACCGGCATCCGGTCCGACGAAGACCGGCAGCGCTGCCTGGGCGGCACCATTGAAGAATGCGGCAATCTCGTCGCGGCCCTCGATCCGGCTCGGCGTACCGAGTTGCAGCGCCGCGGTGTCGGCGCTGACCACCGCATCGGGTGCGAGCAGCTCGAGCAGTCTGCCGAGGTCGCCGTGGCGGGCCGCTGCCATGAACGCATCCACGATCTCCCACTGCGCCAACCGGTCCTCGGGTACGGGTTGGTGCACCTTGGCCCGAGCCCGGGAGGCGAGCTTCCGGGCGGCGGCGGGTGAGGTGTCCAGCACCGTGGCGATGGTGTCGAAGGGGTAGGCGAACGTGTCGTGCAGGATGAATGCCACCCGCTCGGTCGGGCTCAACCGATTCAGCACCACGCCGAGGGCGACCCCGACCGAGTCGGCGAGCACCGCCTCGTCCTCCGGGGAGCCGCCGGCTGCCGGTTGCTCGACCGGCTCGGACGCTTCCGGTACGCGTGCCCGCAGCCGGTCCAGGCACAACCGAGTGGTGACCGTGGTCAGCCAGGCAGGCAGGTTGTCGATCGGGGTCTCGGTCCGGTCGATTCGGATCCAAGCTGTCTGCACGATGTCCTCGGCCTCGGCCGGGTCATGCAGGATCTGCGTCGCGAGATTGGTCAGGCGCGTGCGTTCGGCTTCGAACTCGGTGCTGTGGTCCACGTCGTTTCCGTTTCGTCGGGGTCGGTCAGCACTTCGACGCTTCGGAAACCGTGGATGTGACCGGCTGGGCTTTCACCACCCCCGGGCGCGCCATTCCTCGAGTTGTGGGCGTTCGGCGCCGATGGTGCTGTCGTCACCGTGGCCGGGGCGGAAGACCGTCGAGTCGGGGTAGACGGCGAAGATCCTGGTCTCCAGTTCGGTGATCAAGGAGCGGAAGTCCTCGGGTGTGGACGTCTTGCCCGGGCCCCCGGGAAACAGCGAGTCGCCGGTGAACAGCTGGGTGGGGTGGTCGTCTCCCGGTTCGTAGGCAAGGGTGATCGATCCCGGGGTGTGTCCGACGATCCCGATCACCTGCAATGCGGAGTCACCCACCCCGATCGTGTCCCCGGTCCAGACTCCCTCGGGACGCACACCGGTCTGCTCGGCGATCGCCTCCACATCGGGGGTACCCGCAAGCAGTCGTGCACCCGTCGCCACCGCGAGCTCGGCGAGTGCGCCGATGTGGTCGTGGTGCTGATGGGTCGTGACGATCGTCGCCACTTCCCGGTCGCCGATCAGTTCCCGCAGACGATCAGGGTCGGCTGCGGCGTCGATCAGTACCACGGGGCCGTCGGTGGGCGAGAGCAGGTAGGCGTTGTTGTCCATCGGCCCGACCGACAGTTTGGACAGGGTGAGATCCGGGCCGATCGACTCCACCAGCGCCGGGCCGCCCGGTTCCACATGTCCCTTGGGGTCACTCATCGATCCTCCTGGTGTCTCTCGCCTGCTTGGCGTCTTGTCGTCTTCGAGCGGGGCGGGTTGTCCGGAACCGGCGGGTGGTCTTCGATCTGGTCGGTTCGTCTTCGAGCGGGGCGGTCAGTAGCCCGGAAGGGTGATGCCGTCGGCGCCGTCGACGGGGCCGCCGTCGCGGCCGGTGAGCCATCCGAGGACCGCCTGCGGGGTGCCGCTCACCTCCAAGGTGGCGGACTCGCCGATCTGCAGCACCCGGTTGTCGAACGACAGCACCACCGCCGGCATCTCCGGCTTGGCCTCCATCCGGGCTGCCGCCCACTCCAGCAAGGTGCCGGCGGTCGGTGAGTCCACCTCGTCCAGACGGTAGCCGATGTCCAGGTCGACGTGGTGCAGCACCACCTCGGCCAGTCGGGCCGTGGCCAACATCCGCGCGGGCAGTTGGCGGCCGTCACGCAGGGTGACGGGCGATTCACCGTGACCACCGTGCAGCACTGCGTCGAGGGCCTCACCGAGCCGCTCCGCGCTGGTGTCGAGGTCCTCCTGCAGTTCCAGGCCCCCGCGCTCCCCGCCGGCGAGGATCTCGGCGTCGCGTTGGTCCTCGGAGTCGTACATCGGGGCCGGCACACCGGTGGCCGCACCGTGCAACAACCGGCCCAGGGCGTCGGCATTGCGGGCCAGATGGCTCGCGACCAAGGCGCGACTCCATTCCGGGAGCAGACTCGGCCCGGACCATTCGCTGTCGGTGACCGTGATCGTGTCACCGAGCAGGCGCTGGGTGGCCCGGGTCACCTCGGATCGGATCGCGAGTGCCTGATCGGCTGTCATGCCTCCACCGTATCCCGTACCTGTCGGTGCCGGCTCGACGGAGCTGCGAGCGGCTCACCCCAGGGGATTCGGCGTCACCGACGGTGAGGCCCAGGGGCCGGCGACCGGTTCCGACGGTGCCCGGGTGACCGATCGGCCGCGGCTGTCGGAGGCAGCGCATACCATCGTCGGGTGACAGATCAGCTCCTCGTGCGTGGTGCCCGCGAACACAACCTACGGAATGTCTCCGTGGACCTACCGCGGGATGCGCTCATCGTCTTCACCGGGCTGTCCGGCTCCGGCAAGTCCAGTCTCGCCTTCGACACCATCTTCGCCGAGGGGCAGCGGCGCTATGTCGAGTCCCTCTCGGCCTACGCCCGGCAGTTCCTCGGACAGTTGGACAAACCCGATGTCGACTTCATCGAGGGACTCTCCCCGGCCGTGTCGATCGACCAGAAGTCGACCAGCCGGAACCCGCGCTCGACCGTCGGCACGATCACCGAGGTCTATGACTACCTCCGCCTGCTGTACGCCCGTACCGGGCATCCGCACTGCCCGGTCTGCGGTGCCGCGATCAGCCGCCAGAGCCCGCAGCAGATCGTCGACCGGTTGCTGGAGCTGGACGAGGGAACCCGTTTCCAGGTGCTGGCGCCGGTGGTCCGCGGACGCAAGGGTGAACACGTCGAGCTCTTCCGGGACTTCGCGACCCAGGGATTCAGCCGGGTCCGGGTCGACGGGGAAGTGCACCAGTTGACGGACCCGCCCGCCCTGGACAAGCGCCGCAAACATGATCTTGACGTGATCGTCGACCGGATCGCGGTGAAACCGTCGGTCAAGCAACGGCTCACCGATTCGGTGGAGACGGCGCTGAACCTGGCCGGTGGGATCGTCAGCATCGACTTCGTCGACGTGGATGCCAAGGATCCTTCGCGGGAGCGCCGATTCTCGGAGAAGATGGCCTGCCCGAACGGTCACGACATCGCCATCGACGAGTTGGAACCACGCCAGTTCTCCTTCAACGGACCCTGGGGTGCCTGTCCGGACTGCTCCGGCATCGGCACGCGGATGGAGGTCGATCCGGAGCTGGTCGTGCCCGACGAGGAGAAGTCCCTGGCCCAGGGGGCGATCACGGTCTGGAACGGCCGGAACATGGTCGACTACTACGACAAGGTGATGCGGGCCCTCGCCGACCAGTACGAGTTCTCCATGGACGCCCCGTGGCGTGCCCTGTCGAGCCGGGTGCAGAAGCTGTTGCTGCACGGGCAGCGGGAGAAGATCACCGTCCGCTACCGGACTCGCCACGGTCGCAACATGTCCTGGCAGGCCAAGGTCGAGGGAGCGGTGGGTTACATCGAGCGCCGTCACCGGGAGGCCGAGACCGACACCACCCGGGAACGGTTCGCCGGATACATGCGAGAGGTCCCCTGCCGTACCTGCAACGGCGCTCGGTTGAAGCCGAGCTCGCTGGCGGTGACCGTCGGCGGCAAGAGCATCGCCGAGGTGTCGTCGATGTCGATCGACGAGGCAGCCAGGTTCCTCGGCGGGCTGACGCTCAACGCCCGGGACAAGCAGATCGCCGACCGGGTGCTGAAGGAGATCAACGAACGGCTGACCTTCCTGCTCGACGTGGGCCTGGACTACCTCACGCTGTCCCGGCCGGCGGGCACCCTGTCCGGCGGCGAGGCCCAGCGGATCCGGTTGGCCACCCAGATCGGCTCCGGCCTGGTCGGAGTGCTGTACGTGCTGGACGAGCCGTCCATCGGGTTGCACCAGCGTGACAACCGCCGGCTGATCGACACCCTGCTGCGGCTGCGGGCACTGGGCAACACCCTGATCGTCGTCGAGCACGACGAGGACACCATCAAGACCGCCGACTGGGTGGTCGACATCGGCCCCGGCGCCGGTGAGGAAGGCGGCAGGGTCGTCGTCTCCGGGCCGGTGGAGGAGTTGTTGTCCAACCCCGAGTCGCTGACCGGTGCCTACCTCTCCGGCCGCCGGAGCATCCCCTTGCCGCAACGTCGGCGTCCGCGGACGAAGGGCCGGGAGCTGACCGTGCACCGGGCGGTGGAGAACAACCTGGACAATGTCACCGTCGACTTCCCGCTCGGGGTGCTCACCTCGGTCACCGGTGTCTCCGGTTCGGGCAAATCGACCCTGGTGAACAAGATCCTCTACACCGCCTTGGCCAAGCAGATCTACAACGCCCGGGAGATCCCCGGGCGGCACCAGAAGATCACCGGTGCCGAGCAGATCGACAAGATCATCCACGTCGACCAGTCACCGATCGGCCGGACGCCACGATCCAACCCGGCCACCTACACCGGGGTCTTCGACCACGTCCGCAAACTCTTCGCCGAAACACCCGAGGCGAAGGTCCGGGGTTATCAGCAGGGACGGTTCTCCTTCAACATCAAGGGTGGCCGGTGCGAGAACTGCTCCGGTGACGGGACGATCAAGATCGAGATGAACTTCCTGCCCGATGTCTACGTACCGTGCGAGGTCTGTCACGGCGATCGGTACAACCGGGAGACGCTGGAGGTCCGGTACAAGGGCAGGACGATCGCCGAGGTGCTGAACATGCCGATCGCCGAGGCGCTGGATTTCTTCGCCCCGATCCCGGCGATCGCCAGGCACCTGCGGACCTTGGTCGACGTCGGTCTGGGCTACGTCCGACTCGGACAGCCGGCACCGACCCTGTCCGGTGGTGAGGCGCAGCGGGTGAAGCTGGCCTCGGAGCTGCAGAAGCGGTCCACCGGCAGGACCATGTACGTACTGGACGAGCCGACCACCGGATTGCACTTCGAGGACATCCGCAAGCTGCTGCTGGTGCTCGGCCGGCTGGTCGATGCCGGCAACTCGGTGGTGGTCATCGAACACAACCTGGATGTGATCAAGACCAGCGACTGGATCATCGACATGGGTCCTGAGGGTGGTTCACGCGGCGGTCAGGTGATCGCCCAGGGAACCCCGGAGCAGGTGGCGGCCAACCCGAAGTCCTACACCGGTGCCTTCCTCGCCGAGGTGCTGACCGGGGAGCCGGTGCCGGTCGGTGACGAGGACGAGGCGCTGCCCCTGCAGGGGGAGACGACGGCCAACGGCCAGCGGCCGGTCGAACGCGCCGCGGCGAAGAAGACCGCCAAGAAGGCGCCGGCCAAGAAGGCTTCTGCGAAGAAGGCTCCGGCGAAGAAGACGGTCTCCGATCGGCGCCGCCGGCAGTTGATGTCCTGACCCGGCCCGCGCCGCCGAGGCGACTCTGGTCGCCGTCGACGGATGTGCTGGTGAGTGAGGTCGGGTCGGGCGCCAAGGTCACCTCCGTGGAGCCAGGGGCGTGATCTCGGCGCAACTATGGCAACCAACCGCCGGGGCCGATCTGCTCCGACAGCTCGTGCGCCTGTCGGATCGGTGGTGGGTCGACCTGCTCCACCGAATCGGGGTCGGCACTCGATCGGCAGGGGTCTGCCAGAATCATGGCCATGCCCGGATCGCCGTTGTCGGAGGACCCGATCGCCGCAGCCCGTCGGCAGTGGATCGCCCATGGCTGGGAATCGGCCGCTGAGGGGATGGCGGCGGTCACCTCGGTGATGCGGGCGCAGCAGATCATGATCGCCCGGGTGGAACAGGTGCTGCGGCCGTACCAGCTCAGCTTCGCCCGGTACGAACTGCTGATGCTGCTGCTCTTCAGCCGCGGAGGGGCTCTGCCGATGAACAAGGCGAGTTCCCGGCTGCAGGTCCACCCGACCAGCATCACCAACGCCGTCGACCGGTTGCAGTCCGCCGGCTTGGTCTTCCGGGAACCCCATCCGACCGATCGCCGGACGACCTTGATCAAGATCACCGATCCCGGACGGGAGCTCGCCGGCCGGGCCACCGAGGCGATGAACCGGGAGGTCTTCGAGCAGCCGGGCCTGCCGGACGAGCGGTTGCAGCAGTTGGTCCAGACGCTGGCACTGTTGCGCCGCGACGCCGGCGACTACCGGGACGGGACCGGACCCGGGGCGTGATTACGCGGTTGATCACCGCGGAGGAGGCACCGCCTCGATCTTTTCAGCGATTATGGCCCCCTCCGCGGAATCCAGGCGGCCATAATCGCTGACAAGACAGGTCGATGGCGGCAGGTACGTCGGGCGCGGCCGTCGAGCGGCTCAGCGGTGCCGGAACTCGGGCTGCCGCTTCTCGACGAAGGCTGCCATTCCCTCGGTCTGGTCCTCGGTGGCGAAGAGCGAACCGAAACTACGACGCTCGAACTTCACTCCTTCGGCGAGACCGGTCTCGAAGGCCCGGTTGACCACTTCCTTGGCCATCATCACCGAGGGCAGCGATTTGCTCGCAATGGTGTCGGCGACCTCACCGACGACGTCGAGGAACCGGTCGGCCGGTACCACTCGCGCCACCAGCCCCGACCGTTCCGCCTCCTCGGCACCGATCGTCCGACCCGTCAGGATCAGGTCCATCGCCTTGGCCTTCCCGACCGCCCGGGTGAGCCGCTGCGATCCGCCGATCCCCGGGATCACGCCCAGGTTGATCTCCGGCTGGCCGAACTTCGCGGTCTCCGAGGCAATGATCAGATCGCACATCATCGCCAGCTCACAACCTCCACCCAGGGCATAACCGGAAACGGCGGCGATGATCGGTTTGCGCGCAGCGGACAACCGGTCCCAGTCGGCGAAGAAGTCCTCGGTGTAGACCTCGGAGAAGGTCTTCGGTTGCATCTCCTTGATGTCGGCACCGGCGGCGAACGCCTTCTCCGAACCGGTGATCACGATCACCCCGATCCCCGGGTCGGCATCGTAGGCGGCCACGGCGCCCACCACGTCGTTCATCAGCTCGGTGTTCAGCGCGTTCAGCGCCCGTGGCCGATTCAGGGTGATCCAACCGACCCTTCCCCGCTTGTCCAGCAGGACGGTCTGTGGTTCGGTCTGCGGCTGCTCGCTCATTCACGTACCTCGTTGTCGTCGTTCGCCGACCGGTGCCGGCCGGCCTGGGGTTCGGTTCCGATGGTCGCAGATCGGGCACCGGACGGTCATCGGTGGGGCGAGAGCTCAACGTGTGATGCTGCGGCCGATCACCACGCGCATGATCTCGTTCGTCCCCTCCAGGATCTGGTGCACCCGGAGGTCGCGGACGATCTTCTCGATCCCGTACTCGCTCAGGTAGCCGTACCCGCCGTGCAACTGCAGTGCGTCATTGGCGATCGCGAACCCGTTGTCGGTCGCCAGCCGCTTCGCCATCGCGCATAACTCGACCGCATCGGCGGCCTTCCGGTCCAGGGCATCCGCGGCCCGCCAGAGGAGGCTGCGGGCGGCCTCCAGGTCGGTACGCATATCAGCCAGCCGGAACTGCAACGCGGGATTGTCGATCAGCGCGGCACCGAAGGCCTGCCGTTCACGGAGGTGGCGGACCGTGGCCTGCAGGGCGCTGCGGGCTCCGCCGAGCGAACAGGCGGCAATGTTCAGCCGACCGCCGTTCAAACCGTTCATCGCGATGCCGAAACCAGCACCCTCGCTGCTCAACAGGTTGTCCCGTGGGATCCGCACATCGTCCAGGATCACCTGCCGGGTCGGTTGGGCGTTCCAGCCCATCTTCTTCTCGTTGGCGCCGAAGCTCAGACCGGGTGTGTCCTTCTCGATCACGAAGGTCGAGATGCCGCGGGGGCCGGACTCCCCGGTACGCGCCATCAACACGTACACCTGCGCCGCGCCGGCGCCGGAGATGAACTGCTTCACACCGTTCAGCACGTAGTGCTCACCATCAGCCCGGGCGGTGGTCTGCAGCGCGGCGGCATCGGACCCGGCACCGGGCTCGGTCAGGCAATAGCTGGCCAGGCTCTCGGCCCGGCACAGGGCCGGTAACCAGCGCTGTCGCTGCGCATCGGTGCCGTAGCTGTCGATCATCCAGGCGGCCATGTTGTGGATCGACAGGTAGGCCGCGATGGAGGGATCACCAGCGGCGAGCTCTTCGAAGATGCGTACCGCGTCCAGTCGCCGCAAACCGGAACCGCCGACGTCCTCGGCCACATAGATCCCGGTCAGACCCATTTCGGCCGCCTCGGCCAGTACGTCGGTCGGGAAGTGCTTGCGTTGATCCCAGTCGATGGCATTTGGTGCGAGGCGGTCGGCGGCGAACTCGGCGACGGCCTCACCGATCGCGGATTCCTCACCGGTCAGTACGAACATGCAGCAGACACCCTTGTCGATTCGGTCGGTCCGGTCTGGCCGGACGATTGCTTGGACATCCTACTGTCGGATGTCCACTGGTGTGCTGCCTGGCTCGATCATTTGCCCGGTCGGAGGATCAGTCCAACCCTGAGGGTTTGTGACCAGAGGGTTTGCAGGACCGGATCGTCTGCATGACCGGACACTCTGCATGACCGGAATCACAGGAGACGCGGGACCGATCCGGGATCTCCGGTGGTGGAATGGGGAGTCGGCAGTTTGCCGCTGCCGGTACGAGCAGATGAGGACGTCGAGGCCCAATGGGCCGATGGAGGAGCCGTGATGGAACCGGGCGATCAGCAAACCGTTGCCGGGTTGGATGCAGAGACGTTCAAGAAGGTCTTCCGGCTGCACCCGGCCGGGGTGTGTGTCGTGGCCTTCGACAACGACGGTGAACCGGCCGGTTTCACCGCGACCTCGGTGATCTCGGTTTCCGCCGATCCGGCGATGCTGGCCTTCTCGATCGACTCCGGATCCTCCAACTGGCCCGGTCTCTCGCGTGCCGAGACAGTGGCGGTCAGCTTCTTGTCCGCCGAACAGGCCGAGGTCTCGGCCCGGTTCGCCGCTCGTCGTACCGACCGGTTCACCGGCGGCGGCTGGCACCGGCTGCCCACCGGCGAGCCGGTGATCGACGGCGCGGCCGCGTGGATCCGGGCGGCCGTGGCCAGTGTCGCCGAGGCCGGACGATCCCGCTTGGTGGTGCTGAATGCGCTGGAGGCCTGGCACACGGGCCGTCCGCCACTGCTCTATCGCGATCGCACGTACGTCCGGTTGCCGGTCGAGAGCGACCTGCAGCCGATCGCCCAGGTCAACGCCCGGCAACGGCTGGTCTCCGATGCTCCTGCCGACAGTGGAGCGGAGTCCGACACCCGGTTGTTGCCGCCCACCGACCCGGCATGAGTTCAGCCGGCCCGATCCCGTTCCCACCCGATCCCTCCCAGCCCGATCCCATCCGGCCCGATGCCACCCGGGACGTGGTCGGCGGTCGCCGGTGACCCCGAAGGTCGGCCGCCGGACCGGCCGCGGACTGCTCGTCCGAGATGTCGGAGCTCGCGCGTAATCTGGCGAAGTGGCAGATCCCTCGACCTACCGACCCGCACCTGGCTCGATTCCCGAGCAGCCGGGCGTCTACCGGTTCAGCGACGCGGACGGACGGGTGATCTATGTCGGCAAGGCCATCAACCTGCGCTCACGCCTGAATTCCTATTTCGCCGACCTCGCCAATCTGCACCAGCGCACCGCAACGATGGTCACCACGGCCGCCCGGGTCGACTGGACGGTGGTCAACACCGAGGTGGAGGCACTGCAGCTCGAATACTCCTGGATCAAGGAGTACGACCCCCGGTTCAACGTCAAGTACCGCGACGACAAGTCCTATCCGTGGCTGGCGGTCACCGTCTCGGAGGAGTATCCGCGGGTTTTCGTCGGCCGCGGGGCCAAGCGCAAGGGCACTCGGTACTTCGGTCCGTACAGCCATGCCTGGGCGATCCGGGAGACCGTCGACCTGTTGCTGCGGGTGTTCCCCATGCGTTCGTGCAGCAACGGTGTCTTCCGCAATGCCAGGGCCAGTGGCCGACCCTGTCTGCTGGGTTACATCGACAAGTGCTCGGCGCCCTGTGTGGACCGGATCAGCGCCGACGACCACCGAGCCATCGTCGATGACTTCATGGCCTTCATGGGAGGTCAGGGGACCGCCATGATCCGGCGGCTGGAGGCGTCGATGCGGACCGCCGCCGCCGAGCTCGACTTCGAACGGGCCGCCCGGCTGCGTGACGACATCGGTGCGCTGCAGCGGGCGATGGAGGCCAATGCGGTGGTCCTCGGTGACGGGACCGATGCCGATGTGGTGGCCTTGGCCGAGGATCCGCTGGAGGTTGCGGTGCAGATCTTCCACGTCCGGGCGGGCCGGATCCGAGGCGAACGCGGCTGGGTGGCCGACCGCACCGACGACGCCGAGACGCCGCAACTGATCGAGCAGTTCCTGCTGCAGTTGTACGCCGAGGTCGACCCGGCGGAGAACGGCGGCGCCGTACCGCGCGAGGTGCTGGTCCCGCGACTGCCCTCGAGCAGTGAGTCCCTGACTGAGATGTTGACCCAATTGCGCGGGTCGGCGGTACAGATCCGGGTCCCGCAGCGCGGTGACAAGGCCCGCCTGCTGGAGACCGTCTCCCGCAATGCTGCCGAAGCCCTGATCAGGCACAAGACCAAACGCGCCTCCGATCTCTCCACCCGCAACCGGGCCCTGGAGGAGATCCAGAATGCGCTGGATCTGCCGGAGATCCCGTTGCGCATCGAGTGTTACGACATCTCCAACCTGCAGGGCACCGAGGTGGTCGGGTCGATGGTCGTCTTCGAGGACGGCCTGCCCCGCAAGGGGGAGTACCGCCGGTTCGTCATCCGCGGCGTCGATGGACAGAACGACGTCGCCGCCATGGACGAGGTGATCACGCGGCGGTTCCGTCGTCTGCTCGACGAACAGGCGACCCTGCGGCAGGCAGCCGGCGAGGTCGGCGGACTGGTCGATCCCGACACCGGGGCGCCGAAGAGGTTCGCCTACCGTCCGCAACTGGTGGTGGTCGACGGTGGGCCACCGCAGGTGGCCGCCGCCTCGGCGGCGATGGCCCGCCTCGGGGTCGGCGACATCGCCGTGGTCGGCCTGGCCAAACGGCTGGAGGAGGTGTGGGTTCCCGACGAGGAGTATCCGGTCATCCTGCCCCGGACCAGTGAAGGCCTCTACCTGTTGCAGCGGCTGCGGGACGAGGCCCACCGCTTCGCGATCTCCCATCACCGCGGGCGTCGCAGCCGCACCATGGTCGAATCCGTGCTGGACGACGTCCCCGGTCTCGGTGAGGTCCGGCGGAAGACCCTGTTGCGGCACTTCGGTTCGTTGAAGAAGCTCCGGGAGGCCGAGGTGGACGACATCGCCCAGGTCCCCGGCTTCGGCCGGCGTACCGCCGTTGCGGTGAAGGAAGCACTCGACTCGGCGCCGAAACGCAAGGCGGCGATCAACACGGCTACCGGCGAGGTGCTGGACGACCCGCAATAATGACGGTGTGACTTCCGAACTCGAAGCCGCCGCACCCCGCCTGGTCGTGATCACCGGGATGTCCGGTGCAGGACGCCGGACCAGCGCCCATGTACTCGAGGACCTGGGCTGGTACGTGGTCGACAACCTGCCGCCGTCGATGCTGATGGAGCTCGTCGAGAAGGCCCGCAGCAGCGGTATCGACCGGCTGGCGGTGGTGCTGGACGTGCGCTCCCGCAGTCAGTTCGACCAGCTGCCGACGGTGTTCGCGGCCCTGGCCGAGACCGGCCACCGCCCGGAACTGCTGTTCATGGACGCCGAGGATGACGTGATCGTGCGCCGGCAGTCCTCGGTCCGCCGTCCGCACCCGTTGCAGGGTGATGGTTCCCTGCTGCAGGGCATCCGTCGCGAACGTGAGTTGTTGGCCGGTCTGCGGGCCGGTGCGGACATGGTGATCGACACCTCGGGCAAGAACCTGCACCAGCTCGGTGTGCTGGTCGCCAACGCCTTCGGTGGGGGCGCGGAGAAGCTCCGGCTGTGTGTCATGTCGTTCGGTTTCAAGAACGGGCTGCCCTTGGATGCCGACTTCGTCTTCGACGTCAGGTTCCTTCCCAACCCGCACTGGGTGCCGGATCTGCAGCCCCGGACCGGTCTCGACCCCGAGGTACGTGACTACGTGCTCGGCCAGACCGCCGCCCGCCCGTTTCTGGACCAGGTGGCCGGATTGATCGGTACCGCCGCGCAGGGGTACGAGGCTGAGGGCAAGCGCTATGCGACGATCGCCATCGGGTGCACCGGTGGCAAACATCGGAGTACCGCGATGACCGAGGAACTGGTCGCGATGTTGAATGCCGCAGGGTTGACGGCTGCCGCTGTGCACCGGGATCTGGGGCGCGAGTGACATCGCCGATGCACCTGCCGACCGTCACCGCGCTCGGCGGCGGCCACGGTCTGTTCGCCTCCCTGACCGCCCTGCGGCGGGTGACCGACCATCTGACCGCGGTGGTGACCGTCGCCGACGACGGGGGATCCTCCGGTCGGCTGCGCGCCGAGTTCAATTGTCTGCCGCCGGGTGACCTGCGGATGGCCTTGGCCGCCCTCTGCGGTGACGACGCCTCCGGCCGGTTGTGGGCCGACGTCCTGCAGTCACGATTCGGTGGCGACGGTCCTCTCGGTGGCCATGCCATCGGCAACCTGCTGATCGCTGGGTTGTGGGAGCGGCTCGGAGATCCGGTGAGCGGCTTGGACATGGTGGGCAAACTGCTCGGTGCCCGCGGTCGGGTGCTGCCGATGTCGCGGGTGCCGCTGGAGATCGTCGCCGAGGTGATCGGCCTGGATCCCTTGCAACCCGACGAGTTCACCGAGGTCCGCGGCCAGCACAAGGTGGCGGTCACCCATGGCGATGTCCGGACGATCCGGTTGGAACCGACCGAACCACCGGCCACCCCGGAGTCGGTGGCGGCGATCGAGGAGTCGGACTGGGTGGTCCTGGGACCCGGGTCCTGGTTCACCTCGGTGATGCCGCACCTGCTTGTCCCCGAACTCGCCCGGGCGATCACCCGTACCTCGGCCAAACGAATCCTCACCCTCAACCTGGTCTCGTCCAGCGAAACCCAGGACTACACCGCGGCGCAGCACCTGGAACTGCTCGTCGAGCATGCCCCGGAGATCCGTCTGGACGTCGTGCTGGCCGACCAGCAGTTCGTCCGTGACGACCGGCACCTGGCGGCCTATGCAGCCTCGCTCGGTGCCGAGCTGGTGGTCGCCGACCTGGCGGTACGCGACGGTACGGCCCGGCACGACCCGTTGCGCCTGGCCTCCATCTACGCCGAGCTGATGGGCGTCTGAGCCGGTCGCCGCCAAAGAGGCCTGCATACCCCGATCTGTGGTTGGATACCCGACATGGCCATGACGCAGCAGGTGAAGGCGGAACTCGCCACCGTCGAGGTCACCCGGCCGACGACTCGTCGGGCCGAGATGGCCGCGATGCTCAGATTCTCCGGGGGACTGCACATCGCCGGCGGGCGGATCGTGATCGAGGCCGAGCTGGACACCGATGTGGCCGCCGAGCGTCTGTCGGCCGCCATCGAGGACCTCTTCGGCTACCGCAGTGATCTCGTGGTCGTCAACGGATCGGGTCTGCGGCGGGGGAGTCGGTACGTCGTGCGGGTGATCCGCGACGGTGATGCGCTGGCCCGGCAGACCGGTCTGGTCGATTCCAAGGGGCGCCCGGCCCGTGGGTTGCCGGCACAGGTCGTCAGCGGTTCGCTCGCCGACTGTGTCGCCGCCTGGCGCGGCGCCTTCCTGGCCCACGGTTCACTCACCGAACCCGGTCGATCGATGTCGCTGGAACTGACCTGCCCCGGCCCGGAGGCCGCCCTCGCGCTGGTCGGTGCGGCCCGCCGGCTCGGGGTGCCGGCGAAGGCCCGCGAGGTCCGCAACATCGATCGCGTGGTGGTCCGCGACGGCGACGGGATCGCTGCGTTGTTGGCCCGGATGGGGGCACATCAGTCCCTGCTGGCCTGGGAGGAGCGCCGGATGCGCCGTGAGGTACGGGCCTCGGCGAACCGGCTGGCGAACTTCGACGATGCGAATCTGCGCCGCTCCGCGCGTGCTGCGGTGGCTGCCGGTGCCAGGGTGGAGCGGGCCCTGGAGATCCTCGCCGATGACGTACCCGATCACCTGAAGGCGGCCGGTGATCTTCGGCTGCAGCACAAGCAGGCCTCGTTGGAGGAGCTCGGGCAGTTGCACGATCCGCCCCTGACCAAGGACGCCGTGGCGGGCCGGATCCGACGCCTGCTGGCGACCGCCGACAAGCGCGCGGCCGAGCTCGGGATCCCCGGGACCGAGGCCAGTCTGACCCCGGACATGCTCGAGGACTCCTGACCGACCGGACCCCCGATGGTCGTTGGCCTACCACCTCCCGGTGGCGGGTCGGGGTTCGTTAGAATGAGGGGTGTCAGAAGCGGCTGGAGCCGTCGGCTCCGCCCAGACCTCTCCCTAAGGAGCATCGCGTATGACCATCAAGGTTGGCATCAACGGTTTCGGCCGGATCGGCCGTAACTTCTTCCGCGCAGTCGCCGCCTCCGGCGCCGACATCGAAGTGGTGGCCGCCAACGACCTCACCGACAACGAAGCCCTGGCACACCTGTTGAAGTTCGACTCCGTGCTCGGTCGTTTCCCCGGTGAGGTGACCGCCGATTCCGAGGGCATCGTGGTCGACGGCAAGAAGATCAAGATCTTCGCCGAGAAGGATCCCGCCAGCATTCCGTGGGGTGAGGTGGGAGCCGATGTCGTGGTCGAGTCGACCGGCATCTTCACCGACGCCGAGAAGGCCAAGGCACACATCGACGGCGGCGCCAAGAAGGTGATCATCTCGGCTCCGGCGAAGAACGAGGACATCACCATCGTGATGGGCGTCAACGACGGCGACTACGACCCGGCGACGCACAACATCGTCTCCAATGCGTCCTGCACCACCAACTGCCTGGCGCCGATGGCGAAGGCGCTGCACGAGGGTCTGGGCATCGTCAGGGGTCTGATGACCACCATCCATGCCTACACCCAGGATCAGAACCTGCAGGACGGTCCGCACAAGGATCCGCGTCGCGCCCGCGCCGCAGCGCAGAACATCGTTCCCACCTCCACCGGTGCTGCCAAGGCGATCGCCCTGGTGATGCCGGATCTGAAGGGCAAGCTGGACGGTTACGCGTTGCGCGTACCGGTGATCACCGGTTCGGCCACCGACCTGACCTTCGAGGCCCCGCGAGAGACCACCGTCGAGGAGGTCAACGAGATCGTCAAGGCGGCCGCCGAGTCCGGTCCGCTCGCTCCGTACCTGAACTACTCGACCGATCCGCTGGTCTCGACCGACATCGTGACCGATCCGGCTTCGTGTGTCTTCGATTCCGGCCTGACCAAGGTGATCGGCAACCAGGTGAAGGTCGTCGGCTGGTACGACAATGAGTGGGGCTACTCTAACCGGCTGGTCGATCTGACCAAGCTGGTCGGTAGCACGCTCTGATCATCACCTTCGACACACCGCAGTGCTCGATCGTCATCGACGATCCGAGCTGACAGAAAGGACCGGGGACCGATGAAGTCCATAGATGATCTTGGTGATCTGAAGGGCAAGCGGGTGATCATCCGCTGTGACCTGAATGTGCCGCTGGACGGCACGAGGATCACCGACGACGGGCGGATTCGGGCCTCGGTCCCCAGCTTGTCGAAGCTGACCGCGGCCGGTGCGAAGGTGATCGTGCTGGCCCACCTCGGGCGGCCGAAGGGCAAGCCCAATCCGGAGTTCTCGCTGGCGCCGGTGGCGCAGCGGCTGGGTGAGTTGCTGGGTGCCCCGGTCGCGTTCGCGACCGACACCACCGGCGAGTCCGCGACCGAGACCGTGACCGATCTGGCCGACGGGCAGGTCGCCCTGTTGGAGAACGTCCGGTTCGATCCGCGTGAGGAGTCCAAGGACGAGTCCGAGCGTGCCGAGCTGGCGGCCGAGTACGCGAAGCTGGGGGATGTCTTCGTCTCCGACGGTTTCGGTGTCGTGCACCGCAAGCAGGCTTCGGTCTACGACCTGGCGAAGCTGTTGCCGCATGCGGCAGGTGAACTGGTGGCCGCCGAGACCGAGGTGCTGAAGCGGCTCACCGACGATCCGCAGCGGCCGTTCGTGGTGGTCCTGGGTGGTTCGAAGGTGTCGGACAAGCTCGCCGTGATCGACAATCTGCTGGACAGCGCCGATGCGCTGCTGATCGGCGGCGGCATGGTCTTCACCTTCCTGGCCGCCGAGGGCAAGGGGGTCGGGAAGTCGTTGTTGGAGGCCGACCAGATCGACACCTGCGGCTCCTACCTGGAGCGCGCGAAGCAGCAGGGCACCGAGATCCTGCTGCCGACCGACATCGTCGTCGGACCCGAGTTCTCCGCCGATGCGCCGCCGACCGTGGTCAGCGCCGACGCGATTCCCGACGATCAACTCGGGATGGACATCGGGCCCGAATCGACCAAGGCGTTCGCCGAGCGGATCGTTTCGGCGAAGACCGTCTTCTGGAACGGCCCGATGGGTGTGGCCGAGTTCGAGGCCTACGCGGCCGGGACCAAGGGCGTGGCCAAGGCACTCACCGAGGTCGACGGCCTGTCGGTCGTCGGCGGTGGCGATTCCGCCGCCGCGGTCCGTGAGCTGGGGTTCGCCGATGACGACTTCGGCCACATCTCCACCGGCGGCGGCGCCAGCTTGGAGTACTTGGAAGGAAAGCAATTGCCCGGGCTGGAAGTTCTGGAGGACTGATCGATGACACGTACACCCCTGATGGCCGGCAACTGGAAGTCGAACCTCAATCACGTCGAGGCGACCGGACTGGTGCAGAAGCTGGCCTGGACCCTGCAGGACAAGCGCTGGGACGCCGAGAAGTCGGAGGTGGTGGTCTTCCCGCCGTTCACCGACCTGCGGACCGTGCAGACCCTGATCGACGGGGACAAGCTGAAGTTACTGCTCGGTGCGCAGGATGTGTCGACCCACGACGGGGGCGCCCATACCGGTGAGATCTCGGCGAAGATGCTGGCCAAACTCGGCTGTCGCTATGTCATCGTCGGGCACTCCGAGCGGCGTACCGACCTCGGTGAGACCAATGCCGATGTGCAGGCCAAGGCGGTCCGTGCGCTGGTCGAGGACATCATCCCGGTGATCTGCGTCGGTGAGGGACTCCAGACCCGGGAGGCCGGTGAGCAGATTCCGTTCGTGCTCGAACAGGTCGGCGGCTCGATCAATGGTCTGAAGCCCGATGACATCGCGCGCAGCGTGATCGCCTACGAACCTGTCTGGGCGATCGGTACCGGCAAGGTGGCGACCCCGGAGGACGCCCAGGAGGTCTGTGGCGCGATCCGTCGCTACCTGGCCGAGGATTTCGGCAATGAGGTGGCCGAGCAGGTACGTGTGCTCTACGGCGGGTCGGTGAAGTCGTCCAATGTGGTCGCCCTGATGTCCCAGCCCGACATCGACGGCTGCCTGGTGGGCGGCGCGTCGCTGCAGGTGGAGGAGTTCGCCGCCATCGGACGCTTCTACGACCTGGTCGGCAGCTGAGCAAGCACTGCGCCGTTCGTCCCGGTGTGCGTTTGTCGGGGCCAACAGTTAAAGTGACGCCGTGCCTTTGCCCGAGTTCGAGCTCCGCGTGAGGGGTTGGTCCGCATGACTGCGCCGATCCTGATCCTGTCGATCGTCCTGATCGTCCTGAGCGTCATCCTGACCCTGTCGGTTCTGCTGCACAAGGGCCGTGGTGGCGGTATGTCCGACCTCTTCGGTGGTGGCATGTCGACCAGTTTCGGTGGTGCTTCGGCCGCGGAGCGGCGTTTGGACAAGCTCACGGTCGTCCTGTCCTTGCTCTGGGTGGCCGTGGTGGTCGCGCTGCTGGTGCTCTACCGGTGGTTCCCGTGAGTTGAGCGTGTTGTGGCGGGTTCATTCCGTGCGACGCCGCCTGCCTGTCGGCAGGTACGCAAGCCCCAGCAAGCAGTCCCCATTCAGCAATCAAGGGAGTAAGTCACAGTGGTAGGTGGAAGTGCGATCCGCGGCAGTCGGGTCGGAGCCGGACCGATGGGCGAGGCCGAGCGTGGCGACACCGCCCCGCGGACCCAGGTGTCGTTCTTCTGTGCGAACAAGCACGAGACCCGTCCGGCTTTCGCCATGGAGGCAGAGATCCCGGAGACCTGGGACTGCCCGCGCTGTGGTCTGCCGGCGAACACCGACGCCGACAACCCGCCGCCGCCGCCGAAGACCACGCCGTACAAAACGCACCTGGCCTATGTGAAGGAGCGTCGTTCGGATTCCGAGGCGGACGCGATCCTCGCCGAGGCACTGGAACTGCTGCGGGACCGTCGGGCCCGCGGTGAAGTGATCTACTGAGTCGAAACCGACTGTCACCGAATCAGGGCGGCAGCAGCGCCAGGTGCGCTGCGGCCGCCCTGTTTGCGGTTTCGCCGGAGCCCGGAGACCGGAGCCCGACGCCCGGGGCAATTTCGTCGAAGAGCAGCCTCCCCCGGGACGATGACCCTGCGGGGAGAGCCTCGCCGTTCAGTCCGAGATCTCGCCGGCGGCTTCCTCGTCCAGTCAGTCCGAGATCTCGCCGGCGGCTTCCTCGTCCAGCCAGAAGATGGTCTCGACCGTGCCGTGCGCCCGGCCACCCGGGATCCGCTCGGAACGCCGGTACGCCTTCGCCGCCGCGGCCGCCTTCTCCTCGCCGGAGACCAAGAACCAGACCTCTGCCGAGGAGTTGATCACCGGCAGGGTGAGGCTGATCCGTTCCGGCGGGGGCTTGGGGGAGTCGGTCACCGGGATCACCGTGGCCGAGGTCGGCTCCAGCGAGGGGTGGTCGGGGAAGAGTGAGGCGATGTGACCGTCCGGGCCCAGGCCGAGCATGCAGATGTCGAAGGTGACCTCGCCGAGCTCGGCGGCGTAGGCCTCTGCCGCCTCGGCCAGGGTGAGCCCGGCCGCGGACGGCATCGGGTGGATCCGTTCGGGCGCCAGGCCGTCGACGGCCAGCAACTCGATGGTCGGCTCGGCATTGCGATCGGGGGAGTCGGTGGCGACGAAGCGCTCGTCTCCCCACCACAACTCGATGCGACCCGGATCGACCGGACCCGAACCGAGGTCCGAGGCGAGCTTGCGGTGGATCTTGGTGGCGATCGTGCCGCCGGTCAGGCACAACTGCACCACGCGGTGATCGGACTCGGCCTGCAGTTCACTGATCCGGGTGACCAGGGCAGCGCTGACCGCGGTGGCCAGTTGTTCGGCATCGGGAAAGATGTTCAGTTCGTCGCTCATCCATACTTCCTGGGTTGTTCCGGGGCCCCGAGTGACCGGGACCGGCGGGTCGTGGCCTCAGCGGGTCCGGGATCGGGTCGATGACGCGGCCGAGGTGGTCTTCCGTGAACCCGTGGCCCGCTTGGTCGGCGTCTTCTTGGCTGGTGCCTTCTTGGCGGTGGTCTTCTTGGCTGCTGTCTTCTTGGCTGCTGTCTTCTTGCCGGTGGCCTTCTTGGCCGGTGCCTTCTTGGCGGTGGTCTTCTGGGCCGGTGCCTTCCTGACCGCCGTCTTCCTGGTCGGCGCCTTCGTCCTCGCGGTCCGCTCCACCGGTTCCGTCGCCGGGCGGCCGGAGCCGGTCGCCGCAGGGGAGTCCTGCAGCTCGAGCAGGGTGTTCACCACCTCGGCGTAGACCTCATCGGGATCCAGGCGGCGAAGCTCCTCGGCGAGTAGTTCCTTGACCTCGCGGCGACGCAGCGCAACCTCACGTTGCGGCTGTCCGGGCACCCGGTAGGTGCCGGTCGACTCATCGATTCGGGTGAGTGCCACATCTCCGGCCGCGGTGACCAACCGGGCATCGGACAGACCGCGACGCCCACCGGTACGCAACTCGACCGGTACGCCCAACCGGTTGCGCAGCCACGCCGCCAGCAGACCACCGGAGGCACTGTTGCGCGAAGCGGTCACCGTGGCGGCGGTGACCTGCGCCGGATACTGGTCGAGCGCCGCGGCGAGCAGTGCCCGCCAAGTGGTCAACCGGGTCCAGGCAAGATCGGAATCACCCGTCCGGGTCTGCTCGACCCGCTTGAGCAACTCTCCGGCGGTGGCCGAATCGGTGATCCGGCGGGTGCCGAGTTGACCGATCTGATCGGTGGCCGGGACATCCGGTGCCCGGCCGGGCCACCAGACGATCACCGGCGCATCGGGCAGCAGCAGCGGCAGCACCACGCCTGCGGAATGATCGGCCACCGGTCCACTGACCCAGAAGATCACGACCTCGCCGGGGGAGCCGTCGCCAAGGCGTACCTCGGCATTCAGTTGCGCCTTCCGGCCACGTCGACGGACCACGAAGATGATCCGCGCCGGGTGTTCCAGGGCTGCCTGGGTCGCATTGTCCAAGGCGGCGGGGAAGTCCTTCTCCTCGCACACCACGACCATGGTCATCACCATGCCCATGGCCGGGCTGCCGGCGACCTGACGGCCGTGCAGCAACGCCTGGGCCACCTTCGAGGCAGTGGTCTGCTGCAGTTCGATGATCACGATCGTTTGCCTTCCTCACCGGGCCCGCAGATCGCGGGCATTCCGTGCGTGCTCATGGGCGACGCCAGGTGAAGCCGTCCCGGGCCAACATCTCGTCGGCCGTCCGTGGCCCCCAGGAGCCGGAGGCGTAATCCTGCGGTGGCACGCCGGAGTTCTCCCAGTGCTGCAGGATCGGGTCGAGGATCTTCCAGGACAGCTCGACCTCCTCGTGCTGGGGGAACAGCGGCGGATCACCCAACAGCACATCGAGGATCAGCCGTTCATAGGCCTCCGGGCTGGACTCGGTGAACGACTCACCGTAGGCGAAGTCCATGTTCACCTGCCGGATCTCCATCTGCGTACCCGGCACCTTCGCGCCGAATCGCATGGTCACACCCTCGTCGGGCTGGATCCGCATCACCAGGGCGTTCGACCCCAGCTCGGCGGTCTCGGTGTTGTCGAAGGGCAGGTGCGGCGCCCGCTTGAAGCCGAGCGCGACCTCGGTCACCCGCCGGGCCAGCCGCTTGCCCGCCCGCAGGTAGAACGGGACCCCGGCCCAGCGACGGTTGTCGATGTCGACCCGGATCGCGGCATAGGTCTCGGTCATCGAATCCGGCGAGATGCCGGGCTCGTCGACGTAACCGTTGACCTTCTCCCCGCCGGCCCAGCCGGCTGCGTACCGACCGCGTGCGGTGTGCAGGTCGATGTCATGCGGCGGTCGCGCGGCAGCCAGCACCTTCTGCTTCTCGGTCCGCAACTGCTTCGCATCGAAGGAGGTGGGTTCCTCCATCGCCGTCAGCGCCAGCAGCTGCAGCAGATGGTTCTGAATCACGTCGCGAGCCGCGCCGATGCCGTCGTAGTACCCGGCCCGGCCACCGATCCCGATGTCCTCGGCCATGGTGATCTGCACCTGGTCGATGTAGTGGTTGTTCCAGATCGGGTCGAACAACTGGTTGGCGAAGCGCAGCGCCAACATGTTCTGCACCGTCTCCTTGCCCAGGTAGTGGTCGATCCGGAACACCGAACTGGAGGGGAAGACCGAGGAGACCACCCGGTTCAACTCCCGGGCGCTTTCCAGATCGTGGCCGAAGGGCTTCTCGATGATCACCCGGTTCCACTGTTCCCCGCGGGTCTCGGCCAGACCATGTTTGCGCAGTTGGCCGACGACGGTCTCGAACCAGCGCGGCGGAATCGAGAGGTAGTAGGCATGATTCCCACCGGTGCCCCGGGACTCGTCCAGTTCGGCGAGGGTGGACCGCAGGTTCTCGAAGGCCTCGTCGTCGTCGAAGGCACCGGGTACGAACCGGATGCCGTGCAGCAGTTGCTGCCACACCTCCTCGGAGAAGGGGGTACGTGCATGCGCCTTGACCGCGTCGTGGACGACCTGCGCGAAATCTTGGTTCTCCCAGTCACGGCGGGCGTAACCGACCAGGGCGAAACCCGGGGGCAGCAGCCCCCGATTGGCCAGGTCGTAGACCGCGGGCAACAGCTTCTTCGTCGCCAGATCGCCGGTGACACCGAACAGGACGAGGACCGACGGCCCCGCGATTCGCGGAAGCCGTCGGTCCCTGGGGTCCCGAAGCGGGTTCGGGCGTGAACTGTCGATCACGCTGCGCCGAGAGCAGTCTTGACCGTTTCGGTCAGTTCCTGCCAGGAGTCGTCGAACTTCTGCACACCTTCGTCCTCCAGCACCTGGGTGACATCGGCCAGATCCACACCGGCCTCGGCGATCGCGGCCAGCACAGCCCGGGCGTCGTCGTAGTTCGCAGTGATGGTGTCCCCGGCGACCTCACCGTGATCGGCGAAGGCCAGCAGGGTCTTCTCCGGCATGGTGTTGACGGTGTTCGGGGCGATCAGCTCGGCGACGTACATCGTGTCGGAGTAGTCGGGGTTCTTCACACCGGTGGAGGCCCAGAGCGGCCGCTGCGGATTCGCGCCGGCGTCGGCGAGTGTGCGCCAACGATCGGTCTGCAACGACTTCTCGTACACCTCGTAGGCCAGCCGGGCGTTCGCCACCGCGGTCTTGCCCTTCAACTTCGTCGCGTCACCGCCGATCGCGTCCAGGCGCTTGTCCACCTCGCTGTCCACGCGGGAGACGAAGAAGGAGGCCACCGACTGGATCTTGGACAGGTCCTCGCCATTGGCCAGGGCCTTCTCCAGTCCGGCTTCGTAGGCATCGATCACCTCCTGGTAGCGATCGAGGGAGAAGATCAGCGTCACGTTCACGCTGATCCCCGAACCGATCACCTCGGTGATCGCCGGCAACCCTTCCTTGGTCGCCGGGATCTTGATCAACACCTCCGGCTTGCCGACCAGCGCGGCCAATTCCTTGGCCTGGGCGATGGTGCCTTCGGTGTCGCGGGCGAGAGCGGGGGACACCTCGATGCTCACCCGGCCGTCCTTGCCGCCGGTCGCGGCGAAGGTGTCGGAGAACAGGTCGCAGGCGTTGCGCACGTCCTCGGTGGTGAGGGCGGTGATCGCCTCGTCCACCGACTTGTCGACCAGCGTCTTCACCTGCTCGGCATAGGATTCACCGTCGGCCAGCGCCGCGGCGAAGATCGTCGGGTTGGTGGTCACGCCGACCACCGACGAGGCCTTGATCAGATCGACCAGGCCACCGCCGGTGATGCGCTCCCGGCTGAGGTCGTCGAGCCAGACCGAGACGCCGGCATCGGACAGCTTCTTGAGATTCTCACTCATGTTGATCTCCTGGATCGTGGGGGTCTCAGGCGTTCGGATCGACCGGGCGAACCGCACCGAAGGCGGCCCGCTCGAGCTGGAACTTGCCTGTTTCCGCGGCTGCGAGCGATTCCTTGGCGGCAGCCGTGACGCGTTCGGGAGTGAACCCGAACTTCTCGAACAGCGTCGCCTGGTCGGCGCTGGCGCCGTAGTGGTCCAGGCTGACGGTCTTGCCGAAGTCACCGACCAGCCGGTACCAACCCTCGGCGACGCCGGCCTCGACGCTCACTCGGGCCCGTACCGAGTTCGGCAGCACCGACTCGCGGTAGGCATCGTCCTGGGCGTCGAACCATTCCATGCACGGCATCGACACCACTCGGGCCTGGATGCCTTCGGCGGCGAGCTGGGTCCGCGCCTTGACGGCCAACTGGACCTCCGAACCGGTCGCGATCAGGATCACATCCGGCTCACCACCCTCGGCGTCGATCAAGGTGTAGCCACCCTTGGCTGCCTCGGAGGCTTCGGCGAAGCCCTCGGTGCCGCGCGGGAAGACCGGCAGGTTCTGCCGGGTCAGGGCCAAACCGGAAGGGCGGTTGTTCTGCGCCAGCAGGGTGCGCCAGGCGACGGCCGTCTCGTTGGCATCGGCGGGCCGGATCACGTCCAGTCCGGGGATCGCCCGCAGTGCGGCCAGCTGCTCGATCGGCTGATGGGTGGGTCCGTCCTCGCCCAGACCGATCGAGTCATGGGTCCAGACATAGGTGGTCGGCAGGTTCATCAGCGCCGCCAGCCGCACCGGCGGGCGCATGTAGTCGGAGAAGATCAGGAAGGTGCCACCGTAGGGACGGGTGCCGCCGTGCAGACAGATGCCGTTCAGGATCGAGCCCATGGCGTGCTCGCGGACACCGAAGTGCAGGGTACGGCCGAACGGCCCGCCCGACCACATCTTGGTCTGCCGGTCCGAGGGCAGGAACGAGGGCTCGCCCTCGATGGTGGTGTTGTTGGACTCGGCCAGGTCGGCCGAGCCGCCCCAGATCTCGGGCAGGTTCTTGAACGACTGGAGCACGGCGCTGGAGGCCTTGCGGGTGGCGATGCCCTTCTCGTCGGCGTCCCAGCTCGGCAGCTCGGCGTCCCAGCCCTCGGGGAGCTCGCGCTTGGAGATCCGGTCGAACAGTGCGGCCCGGTCCGGGTTGGCCGTGCGCCACTGCTCGAAGGCCAACTGCCAGTCGGCCTCCAGCTTCGCGCCACGCTCGCCGGCCTGGCTGCGGGTGTGCTCCAGCACCGCCGGGTCGACCTCGAAGGTCTTGGACGGATCGAAACCGAGGACCTCCTTGGTCGCCGCGACCTCCTCCTCGCCGAGTGCCGCACCGTGTGCCTTGCCGGTTCCGCGCAGGGTCGGCGCAGGCCATCCGATGACGGTCTTGAGGGCGATGAAGCTCGGCTTGTCGGTGACCGACCTGGCCTCGTCCAAGGCGGCCTGCAGGGCCACCACGTCCTCGGTGTACCCGGTGCCGTTGTTCGTCCAGTCGACGGTCTGCACGTGCCATCCCAGGGCCTCGTACCGGCCGGCGACGTCCTCGGTGAAGGCGATGTCGACATCGTCCTCGATCGAGATCGCGTTCTGGTCGTAGATCAGGGTCAGGTTGCCCAGACGCTGGGTGGCGGCCAGCGAGGAGGCCTCGTTGGAGACACCCTCCTCCAGGTCGCCGTCGGAGGCGATGGCGTAGATGTGGTGGTCGAAGATCGACTCCCCGGTCGGTGTGTCGGGATCGAACAGGCCCCGCTCACGGCGGGCGGCCATGGCCATGCCCACGGCATTGCCCACGCCCTGGCCGAGCGGGCCGGTGGTGGTCTCCACCCCGTCGGTGTGGCCGTACTCGGGGTGCCCGGGGGTACGCGAACCCCAGGTACGCAGGGCCTTCAGGTCCTCGAGTTCGAGACCGTACCCGGCCAGGAAGAGCTGGATGTAGAGGGTCAGCGAGGAGTGGCCGGCCGACAGCACGAACCGATCACGACCAGCCCAGGTCGGCGATGCGGGGTTGGACTTCAGGTACTGCTGGAACAGCAGGTAGGCCGCCGGCGCGAGACTCATCGCGGTGCCGGGGTGCCCGTTGCCGACCTTCTGCACGGCGTCTGCGGCCAGCAGCCGCGCGGTGTCGATCGCCTTGGCGTCCAGATCGGACCAATCGGCGGGAAGCTTGAGAGAACTCGTCATGCGGGCTGCGTTTCCTTTCACAGGCAAGCGCCGCGGCGCTTGCGGGACATACGGCACTGACGGGCGCGTGGCCCGGTCGGCGTCGCCTGGACGTCGACGGGCCACAACGCACACCTTCGACTCCCACCCTACCCACGGCACGCGGTGTGCGTCAGGCAGGACGGTCCGTGGGGAATCGGCGAATCGGTGAGGTGAGCCTGCGTGGCCGAATTCACTGACCCGCGGGTGCACCTGAATGTGACTGACACCGGGTGGGGGATTAGACTCCTACAAGCTGTCGGGCAACGAGTGGACGGGGATCTGTGTCTCATCTTGATGCGACCGAGCGTTCGGCGCAGGTCGCGGTCGATCGCCCGGCAACGAGTACCCGGGACGTGGTGAAGGCCTATGCCGCCTTGACCAAGCCCCGGATCATCGAACTGCTGTTGATCACGACCATCCCGGCAATGTTCCTCGCCCAGCGCGGCATCCCGCCGCTCGGCCTGGTGGCGGTCACCCTGGTCGGCGGCTTCTTCGCCGCGGCCAGTGCGAATGTCTTCAACTGCATCCTGGACCGTGACATCGACCAGCAGATGCGGCGTACCCGTCGGCGACCGATGGCTCGCCATGAGGTGACTCCGGAGAATGCCACGATCTTCGGCGGCATCCTCGGCATCCTGTCGGCCGTCGTGCTCTGGGCCGGGGCGAACCCGCTGAGTGCGGTGCTGGCACTGACCGCCAATGCGTTCTACGTCTTCATCTACACCCTGTGGCTCAAGCGCAGCACCTCGCAGAACATCGTCTGGGGCGGCATCGCCGGGTGTTTCCCGCCGCTGATCGGCTGGACCGCCGTCACCGGGTCGGTGAGCCTGACCCCGATCCTGCTGTTCGCGATCGTCTTCTTCTGGACCCCACCGCACACCTGGGCGCTGGCCTTCCGGTACCGCGAGGACTACAAGGCCGCCGGGGTGCCGATGCTGCCGGTGGTGATGAGTGCGCCGAAGGTCGCGCTGCGGATCCTGCTCTACAGCATCGCCACCGTCGCGGTGTCGCTGGCCGTCTGGCCCGTCGCCGGAACCGGCTGGGTGTACCCGGCGGTCGCCGGCGCCGCCGGTGCGGTCTTCCTGATCGAGGCCGTGCTGCTGTTGGTCCGGGCCCGGGCCGGGAAGACCGACGCCGAGCTGAAGCCGATGCGCCTGTTCCACTGGTCGAACTCCTACTTGGCGGTGCTGTTCCTGGCCGCGGCGATCGATCCGGTCATCTTCGGCTGATCATCCGCCCGGACGGCACAACGCCGTTGCGCCTCCCTGGTGGGGGCATCGCTGCCGGGCCGTCGGCACGTGACCCGACAAGGCGGCAGCCGAGAGCGCCCCGGACTCCCGCCGCGAGGTCGCGCCATGGGGGACTCCCGGGCTCAGGTGATGCTGAGCTTCCTGGTCGTCAGTCGTCGCAGCGGGCTGGCGAGGTACTCACCCAACAGCACCCCGGCGGCCAGGGCGATGGCGATGGAGACCGCCTCGACGACCCGGGCCCAGCCGTCGATGTAACCCTGCGACAGCAGGTAAAGCCCGCGGTACAGACGGAGACCGGGGAGCAGTGGCACCAGTGCCGGAATGATCAGGATCAGCGTCGGCAGCCGCAGCCAGTCGGCCAGCGGGGCGGCGACCAGCCCGATCGCCACGGCGCCGGCGGCGACCCCGAACAGGGAGCCCGACTGGGCGGCGATCACCGAGACCGCGGTGCCCAGGCTGCCCAGCGCAGCCACTGCGGCCCAACCGCGCCGGGGCAGTGAACAGGACACCGCGAAGCCGACCACGACCAGGGCGGCGGCCGGTATCCCGGTGAACAGGTCGCTGAGGTTCGGTGGGGTGTAGGAGGCGACGGCCATCACCACGCCCAGATGGTTGGCCACCCCCAGCCCGAGTGCGACCCCGGCGACGATGCCGATGGTGGTCAGGGCGGCATCGAGTCCGCGGGCGCCGGAGGTCACCAGATAGCCGACCAGCGCATCCTGGACGGCGGTGACGATCGTCATCCCCGCCAGCAACACGATGATCATGGCGGCGATCAGCAACGAGGAGGAGTGCGATGGGGCGGCGAACCGGAGCAGCGCCGCCGCCACGGTGGCCAGGAAACCACCGGTGACATAGGAGAAGAACCGCGGGATGCCCGAGCGCTGGAAGAACTCGGTGATCATCTCGATCAGCGCCGCCGCGATTCCGGCGATCAGGATGACCAACCAGCTGCCACCCAGCAGCCAGCCGACACCGGCACCCATCACCACCGTTGCCAGCATCCGTACCCATTGCGGGTAACGCCCGGGGCGGTTGTAGGTGTCGTCGACCCGCAACCGGGCACCGGCCAGGCTGGTGCGACCGGCACGCAGATCGCGCAGGATCTGCTCGATCCGCTCCAGCACCGAGTAGTCCAGATCGCGGTGAGGGACGTAGTGCACCCGGGTGACCGGCACCTGATCGATGCTGCCCTGGTAGCTGATCATGATCGTGGTCAAGGTGATGTCGACCTGGGCACCGCGCAGACCGGCCGCCCGGGTGACCGTACGCATCCCCAGCACCGTGTCCAACGAACTCGCACCATTGCCCAACAACAGCTCACCGATCCGCAGTGCCAGGTCGAGTGCCCGGTTGACCGCGACCTGCTCCATCGCCTGATCGGTGAACCCGAGATCGGAGGTGGTGTCGTCACGGAAGCGACTGGGCATCCGTGGTTTCGGTGCTCGCCGCTTCCTTGGGCCGGCAGCGGGCTGTCCGGCGCTCGGCTCGTTCATCGCAACCTCGGTTCGGGCTGGGTGGTTCGGGCTGGGTGGTGCGGGCTGGGTGGTGAGGCTCAGGTACGGGGGGCTGCGTGCTCATCGCTGGGGATCGGCTCGCGGACGGGTGCACTGCGCTGCCGCACACTGAGCAGCATCCACACCCCGGCGGCCGTGCACAGGGGGATCCCGATCATGTGCAGGATCACCAACCCGACCGGTAGCCCGTTGAAGTACTGCAGGTAACCGACCAGCCCCTGCAACAGCAGCACGCACAACAAGGTGATCGCTGCCCGGCTGCGCAACCAGGCGACCAGGATGACGGTGCCGATCACCACCGGCCAGACCGAGGCCGAGTGCAACCTGGCCACGACCTCGATGTCCAGGCCGTTGCGGTGGGCGCCGGCGTCACCGGAGTGCGGTCCCGCACCGGTGACCACGGTGCCCAGCCAGATCGCCAGTACCAGGCCGAGGGCGACCAGCCGTACCAACCACAGGGCGATCGGACCCACCGGCTGCCGGGCAGCGCCGACCACCGTCACCAGCAGCCAGGTCGACAGTGCCACCAGGACCACCGAGAGCAGGAGGTGTGGGGAGACGATGTTCGGGTCCAGCCCGGTGAGCACGGTGATGCCGCCGACCACCGCCTGCAGCGGCACACCGAGCGCGATCGCGATCGACAGGTTGCGGATCTTCACTCCCCGCGGATGACCGCTGCGCCGGGTGGCGACCGCGGCGAAGAAGGTGGCGAAGGCGACGATGATCAGGACGAAGGTCAACAATCGGTTGCCGAACTCGATCACCCCGTGCCAACCGAGTTCTGCGTGGGGCAGGTACGACTCGTCGGTGCAGCGCGGCCAGGTGGGGCAGCCCAGGCCCGAACCGGTCAGTCGCACCGTGGCCCCGGTGACGATGATCCCGGACTGGACGACCAAGGTGGCGATCGCCCAGAAGAGCATCGTGCGGGCGCCGAACAGACGCTTCAGGAGGTCCATCGAAATGCCTTCCGGGTGATCAGGACGAGAATCAGGGCCCAGCCGGCCAGCACCGCGGCACCGGTCAGGTCGGCGTACCCCAGCGAGGCGGCCCGGAAGACCCCGCCGAGGGCACCGGTCGGCAGCCAACCGGTGAAGGCCAGCCAGCCCGGGGTGCCGATCGGCAGGATCCCGAAGGCCAGTCCGGCCATGTAGATCACATTGGCCAGTGCCAGCACGACCTCGGCGCGCAAGGTGCCGGCCAACAGGAGGGCGGCCGCGACGAAGGCGACACAGGCCAGCAACAGGGCGATCGCGGCGGTGGCGAAGGCGGCCGTGGACCAGACCGGTCGCCAGCCCAGACACAGGGCGGCGACCCCCAGCAGCGCGCACTGGCCGAGGACCACCGCGCCGACCGCGAGCGATTTGCCGATGATCAGTCCGCTGCGGCCCAGTGGCGAGGCGGCCAGCCGCTCCAGCACCTGGTAGCGGCGGTCGAAACCGGTGGCGATCGCACAGGAGGTGAAACCGGTCGACCAGACCGCCAGGGCCAGCACCGACGGTGCGAGCAGGTCCAGGCCGATCCCGATCCGCGGACCGGCCAACCAGCCGGCGACCAGGATGGCGAGCGGGATCACCAGGGCCAGCAAGAGTTGTTCACCATTGCGCAGCAACAAGGTGGCCTCGGTGATCGCGTGCCGGCGCAGGCGGCGGCCGGCCGGTGCGGCACCGGGTGCGGGGGACAGGTCGAGGCTCATCCGACCCCTCCCGGCGTGGTGAGTGAGACGAACACTTCCTCCAGGTCGCCGCTGCCTCCGGTCAGCTCGGCCAGGGTTCCCTCGGCGCTCACCCGGCCGCGGTCGATGATCGTGATCCGGTCCGCCAGCCGGGCCGCCTCATCCATGTCATGGGTGGTGAGCAGCACCGAGACTCCGCTGTCCCGCAGTTGCCGGATCAGTCCGAAGACCCGTCGACGCAGGTGCACATCCATGCCGGCGGTCGGTTCGTCGAGCAGCACGAGCTCCGGGCGGCCGATGATCGCCCCGGCCAGGTTCAGCGCCTGCTGCTGACCGCCGGACAATCGGCGGTACGGGGTACGGGCGAAGTCGTCGATGCCCAGCTCCGCGGCGAGGTCGTCCACCGGCAGTGGGTGCGCATGCAGATCGGCCAGGTAGCGCAGCAGCTCCACAGGGCGGATCCCGGACCAGGCGGCGGTCCGTTGCGGCATCACGCCCACCCGACCGGCGGCCAGCGCCCGGGCCGGGGAGCGGCCGAACAGTTCGACCTGCCCCGATGTCGGGTCGAGCAACCCGGTGAGGCAACGGAGCAAGGTCGTCTTGCCCGCACCGTTGGGGCCGAGCAGGACCTGGATCCGGTGCCCGGACATCGACAGGTCGAGGTCGTCCAGGGCAACGGTCGTACCGAACTCCACGCGCAGGCCGCGGGCGCGCAGCACAGCGGGGGTATCGGTCGACACGGTCGCAGTCTAGGTCGCCGGGCCGGTTCGGCACATCTTCGGCGAGGCGTGCTTCGGCGCACATTCCAGGGTTAGGGAGCCCTTGCTTGAATGGTTCCGGATTAAGGCAAGAATGGTGTTGTGAAATTTTCCGCGAGTCCTGCAGCGTCCGTCGCTGCGACCGGCCCGCGGGAGGTCATGCCCACCTTGCAGCATCTGGACCCGGCCGCACAGCCCGTTGCGGGTACGGATGGGGAGACCGACGCCTCCACCCGCCACCGGGTGGCACGTTCGATCTTGGAGCACGGCCCGTCGACGGCCGGTGAGCTGGCCGAACGGCTGAACGTGACCCCGGCGGCGATTCGTCGCCACCTCTCGGCGCTGATCGCCTCCGGTGAGCTCAGCTCGGCCGAACGCCGGGTCCGTGGCCAACGCGGTCGTGGTCGCCCGGCCAAGGTGTTCTCGCTGACCGACACCGGTCGTTCCGGTTTCTCCCAGGCCTACGACGAGTTGGCGGTGGGCGCCCTGCGTGCCCTGGAGGCCACCGGCGGACCGGCAGCGGTCAAGGCCTTCGCCCGGGAGCGGATTCGTGAGGTGGAGCAGCGCTTCGCCGAGCAACTCGACCGGCGGACCGATCGCAGTCCCGGTGAGATCCTCGCCGAGGTGCTCACCGACCACGGGTACGTGGCCTCGGTCGAACCGGCCCACGGCGGGGAGCAGCTGTGTCAGCACCACTGCCCGATCGCCTCGGTCGCCGAGAAGTTTCCCGAGCTCTGCGAGGCCGAGACCCAGGCCTTCGCCGATCTTCTGGGTGTGCATGTCCAACGCCTCGCCACCATCGCCGATGGTGACGGGGTCTGTACGACCAATATCCCCGACCTGCCCCGAACAATCCCGACCAGGAAGGCTGCACGATGACGCAGACCGCTCCCAACGCGAAGGCCGAAGTCTCCCAGGAAGAACACCTGGCAGCCCTCGGCAAGTACCAGTGGGGTTGGCACGACAGTGACTCCGCCGGCGCCTCGGCCCAACGCGGCCTGACCGAGGCCGTGGTGGCCGACATCTCGGGCAAGAAGGACGAGCCCGAATGGATGTTGAAGCGCCGGATGAAGGGCCTGAAGCTCTTCGAGCGCAAGCCGATGCCCTTCTGGGGCGCCGACCTCGACGGCATCGACTTCGACAACATCAAGTACTTCGTGCGTTCCACCGAGAAGCAGGCCCAGTCCTGGGAGGACCTCCCCGAGGACATCAAGGCCACCTACGACAAGCTCGGCATCCCCGAGGCCGAGAAGGCCCGGCTGGTCGCCGGTGTCGCCGCCCAGTACGAGTCCGAGGTGGTCTACCACCAGATCAACGAGGAACTCGAGAAGCAGGGCGTGATCTTCCTCGACACCGACACGGCGCTGAAGGAGCACCCCGAACTCTTCGAGGAGTACTTCGGCACCGTCATCCCGACCGGTGACAACAAGTTCGCGGCCCTGAACACCGCGGTCTGGTCCGGTGGCTCGTTCATCTACGTGCCGAAGGGGGTCCATGTCGACATCCCGCTGCAGGCCTACTTCCGGATCAACACCGAGAACATGGGTCAGTTCGAGCGGACCTTGATCATCGTCGACGAGGACGCCTACGTGCACTACGTCGAGGGCTGCACCGCACCGATCTACAAGTCCGACTCGCTGCACTCCGCAGTGGTCGAGATCGTGGTGAAGAAGGGCGCCCGCTGCCGCTACACGACGATCCAGAACTGGTCGAACAACGTGTACAACCTGGTCACCAAGCGCGCCACCTGTGAGGAGGGCGCGACCATGGAGTGGGTCGACGGCAACATCGGCTCGAAGGTGACCATGAAGTACCCGGCCGTCTACCTGATGGGTGAGCACGCGAAGGGGGAGACCCTGTCGGTCGCCTTCGCCGGTGAGGGACAGCACCAGGATGCCGGTGCCAAGATGGTCCACTGCGCCCCCAACACCTCCAGCTCGATCATCTCCAAGTCGGTTGCCCGCGGCGGCGGTCGCGCCTCCTACCGGGGGCTGATCGAGGTGCAGGAACAGGCCAAGCACTCGGCCTCGGTGGTGAAGTGCGATGCGCTGCTGGTCGACCAGATCTCGCGTTCGGACACCTATCCCTATGTCGATGTGCGCAATGACGATGTCTCGATGGCCCACGAGGCCACCGTCTCCAAGGTCAGCGACGATCAGCTCTTCTACCTGATGTCGCGCGGCATGGAGGAGGACGAGGCGATGGCGATGATCGTCCGCGGCTTCGTCGAGCCGATCGCCAAGGAACTGCCGATGGAGTACGCGCTCGAGCTCAACCGGCTGATCGAACTGCAGATGGAAGGTGCTGTCGGGTGACCGTTGATACACCGGCGTCGATCGACGCCCAGGAGACTCCGGCAGCGGCCGGAGCGATCGAGACCTCCGAGCGGGTGGCCAGCCACCTGCACCCGGAGGGTTCGGCCCGGATCGAGGACCACCCCGTACCCACGGGGCGGGAGGAGATCTGGCGTTTCACCCCGCTGAAGCGGCTCAACGGTCTGCACGCCGACACCCCGCTGGATGCGTCGGTGCTGGACGTCACGGTGAACCCGGCCGACGGTGTGACCGTCCGTGAGGTCACCGCCGATGACCCGGTCGTCGGCTCCAGCGGTTACCTGCCCGCGGACCGGATCAGCGCGAAGGCATGGAACGCCGCGGAGAAGGTGACCGTGGTGGAGATCCCCGACGAGGCCGTGATCGAGGGTCCGACCGTGATCGAGCACCATGGCAACAGCGCTGCCGGCGCCGGTGCCGGACATGCGGTGATCAAGGCCGGCAAGTTCTCCAAGGCCACCGTGGTGCTCTCCTTCACCGGTGAGGCGACGGTTGCCGATGTGGTCGAGATCGTGGTCGGTGACGGGGCCCAGCTGACCGTCGTCACGATCCAGGACTGGGCCGACGGTGCGGTGCACAGCTCGGCCCAGCACGCCTCGGTCGGACGCGATGCCGATCTGCGGCACATCGCGGTCTCCTTCGGCGGGCTGGTACGCCTCAGCGCCTCGGTCGACTATGCCGCCCCCGGTGGCGCCGCCGAGCTGCTCGGTCTGTACTTCGCCGACGCCGGGCAGCATCTGGAGCATCGCCTCTTCGTCGACCACAACCAGCCGAAGACCCGCAGCAATGTGTCCTACAAGGGCGCACTGCAGGGTCAGGACGCGCACACGGTCTGGATCGGCGATGTGCTGATCCGCAAGGTCGCCGAGGGCATCGACACCTACGAGGAGAACCGGAACCTGGTGCTCACCGAGGGTGCGCAGGCCGATTCGGTGCCCAACCTGGAGATCGAGACCGGTGAGATCGAGGGTGCCGGGCACGCCTCCACCACCGGCCGGTTCGACGACCAGCAGCTGTTCTACCTGCGCAGCCGTGGCATCCCCGAGGACGAGGCCCGCCGGTTGGTGGTGCACGCGTTCTTCGCCGAGATCATCAACCGGATCGGCGTACCCGAGGTCGAGGAGCGCCTGCTCGGCGCGGTCGAGGCCGAACTCGCCAACCACCTGAACACGCTCACCCGGTGAGCTCCACCAGCGACTGAAAGCAACGACATGTCGACACTCGATATCAAGAACCTGCACGCGGTCGTCGAGACCGAGACGGGCCCGAAGGAGATCCTCAAGGGCGTGAACCTGACCGTGAACAGCGGTGAGAAGCACGCCATCATGGGCCCGAACGGTTCGGGCAAGTCCACCTTGGCCTATGCCATCGCCGGACACCCGAAGTACACCATCACCGAGGGCTCGGTGACCCTCGACGGCGAGGACATCCTGGAGATGTCGGTCGACGAGCGCGCCCGGGCCGGCCTCTTCCTGGCCATGCAGTACCCGGTGGAGGTGCCCGGAATCTCGGTCGCCAACTTCCTGCGTACCGCCAAGACCGCAGTCACCGGTGAGGCGCCGAAGGTGCGTACCTGGGTGAAGGACGTGAATGCGGCGATGGAGCGGGTGAAGCTCGATGAGACCTTCGCCCAGCGATCGGTCAACGAGGGGTTCTCCGGCGGTGAGAAGAAGCGGCACGAGATCGTCCAGCTGGAACTGCTGAACCCGAAGTTCGCGATCCTCGACGAGACCGACTCCGGCCTCGACATCGACGCCCTGCGGATCGTCTCCGAGGGCGTGAACCGGTACGCCGACCAGGGTGACCGAGGTCTGCTGCTGATCACCCACTACACCCGGATCCTGCGCTACATCACCCCCGACTACGTGCACGTCTTCGTGAACGGCCGGATCGCCGAACAGGGTGGCCCGGAACTGGCCGAGCGGCTGGAGGCCGAGGGGTACGACCGGTTCGTCAACGCGGTCGCCAACTGAGCCCACGGGCAACCACCCGGTGGCCCGAGCATCTCGGTCCACCGGGTCCCGGTCGCACACGGGCGACCTTGATCAACTGACAGGAGCAGCCATGGGATACGACGTGGAGGTCATCCGCAAGGACTTCCCGATCCTGGAGCGGACCGTCGGTGATCACCCGCTGGTCTACCTGGACTCCGCGAACACCTCGCAGAAGCCGCAGGTCGTGATCGACGCGATCACCGAGCACTACGCCCAGCACAACGCCAATGTCGCGCGGGCGATGCACATGCTCGGCGCCGAGGCCACCGAGGCCTACGAGACCGGGCGGCGCAAGATCGCCCGGTTCATCGGGGCCGCGCGGGCAGAAGAGGTGGTCTTCACCAAGAACGCCTCGGAGGCGCTGAACCTCGCCGCCCACACGCTCGGTTCCCAGTTGCAGCCGGGGGACGAGATCGTGGTCTCGGTGATGGAGCATCACTCGAACATCGTTCCCTGGCAGTTGCTGTGCGAACGCACCGGCGCGGTCCTGCGGTGGTTCGACATCACCGACGACGGGCGGCTGGATCTGGAGAAGGCCGAACGTGACGGTCTGATCAACTCCCGGACCAAGATCGTCTCGGTGGCCTGGGTGTCCAATGTCCTCGGCACGGTCAATCCGGTCGCCAGGATCGCCGAGCAGGCCCATGCGGTCGGCGCGGTGATGGTGGTCGACGCCTGCCAGGGCGTACCGCAACTGCCGACCTCGGTGTCGGAGCTCGGTGCCGATCTGGTCGCGATGACCGGTCACAAGATGGTCGGTCCGACCGGCGTCGGTGTGCTCTGGGGACGCTACGACCTGCTGGTCGAACTGCCGCCGTTCCTCGGCGGCGGGGAGATGATCGAGATCGTCCGGATGACCGGCTCCACCTTCGCACCACCACCGGCACGGTTCGAGGCAGGCACCCCGCCGATCGCCGAGGCAGCCGTGCTCGGGGTCGCCGCGGACTATTTGGACGGGATCGGTATGCAGGCCATCGCCGACCATGAGCACGCGATCACCGCCTACGCCCTGCAAGGGCTGCAGACCATCCCCGGGCTGCGGATCCTCGGCCCCACCGAGGCGGTGGAGCGCGGGGGTGCGATCAGCTTCGACGTACCGGGTGTGCATCCGCACGACATGGCGCAGTTCCTCGACTCCCGCGGGATCGCGGTCCGCGGTGGGCACCACTGCGCCCGCCCGTTGCACGAACGGCTCGGCATCCAGTCCAGCACCCGGGCCTCGTCCTACCTGTACACGACCGAGGCGGAGATCGATGCACTCGTCGACGGCATCGAGTACACCCGCCGCTTCTTCGACCGAGGTTGATCATGAGCGCGAATGTGGAAGAGCTGTACCAGGAGATCATCCTGGAGCACTATCGGGAGAAACATCATTCGGGCCTGCGTGATCCGTTCGGCGCCGAGGTCCACCATGTCAATCCCAGTTGTGGCGACGAGGTGACCTTGCGGGTGTCCCTCGACGGCGATCAGGTCCGCGACGTCTCCTATGACGGAGTGGGCTGTTCGATCTCCCAGGCCTCCACGTCGGTGATGACGGACCTGGTGATCGGCAAGAACCTGGACGAGGCATTGGCGCTGCACGAGAGCTTCCTCGAACTCATGCACGGCCGGGGGCAGATCGAACCCGATGAGGACACCCTGGAGGACGGGATCGCCTTCGCCGGGGTGGCGAAGTTCCCGGGCCGTGTGAAATGCGCCCTGCTGGGCTGGTCGGCCTTCAAGGATGCCGCGGTGCAGGCCACCGGGGCCGACCGGACAGCCGAGTGATCCCGACCGCCGATCAGACGATGACCGAACAGCCGAGGTACCAGTGATGAACCAGCAGACTTCCCATTCAGAACAGCCCGTGGCAGAACAGCCCGTGGCAGAACAGCCCGTGGCAGAACAGCCCGTGGCCGAGCAGCCGGGGACCGGGCGTCCCTCCGACCGGGTCGAGGACACCCTGCCGCAGACCGAGGCAGCGGATTCGCCGGACACCCGGGCCACCGTCGACGACATCGAGGAGGCGCTGAAGGATGTGATCGACCCCGAACTGGGGGTGAACGTCGTCGACCTCGGTCTGGTCTACGGGCTGAACCTGGAGGGTGATGACGGGGTGGTGATCGACATGACCCTGACCTCGGCCGCCTGCCCGCTGACCGACGTCCTGGAGGAACAGGTCGCCACCGTCCTGGAGGGTCTGGTCGAGCGTGCCGTGCTCAACTGGGTCTGGATGCCGCCGTGGACCCCGGCGAAGATCACCGAGGACGGTCGCGAGCAACTGCGCGCGCTCGGATTCAACGTCGGCTGATTTCCGGGGACCCTGCGTCGACACCCGCTGGGGCGGGGTCGAGGGTCGCCACCGGTCACCGCAGGCTGAAACCCTCGCGCAGCGGATCGTCGGGATCGATCCTGAATTCCGACCTGCCGATCTCGTGGGCCCTGCCGCTCACCTCGGGGATCACCGCCCCGTTCTCCGCCGCTGCCACCCGCGCCCGGAACTGCGTACCGATGATCGACTCGTGGGTGAGTACCTGTCCGGGGCCCAGCCGACCGTCGGCGTGGAGCAGCGCCACCCGGGCGGCGGTGCCCGACCCGCAAGGACTCCGGTCCACCTCTCCATCGGCGAAGATCGTCACATTGCGCTGGTACGGGCCGTCCGCGGTCTCGCCCAGATCGTCGAACAGGATCGTCCCGTACACACCCGAGAGATGATCCGGGACGATCTTCGCCAGCGGATGGGCGTTCATCGTCCACTTGATCTCCCGGCCCAGCCGGATCAGTTCGGGTAGATCTCCCACCGCCACCTGCAGCCCCAGCGCCGAGGCCGGGACGCTGGCATAGACGGCCCCGCCGAAGATCAGGTCGACCACCAGATCGCCGCGGGAGGTGGTCAGCGACAGACCGCGTGCCAGGACCCGCGAGGCGACGCTGCGGTAGGTGACCTCGATGGTCCGGCCCGCCTGCCGGTCGACGATCGCCTGCACCCGCCCGCTCGGCACGTCGATGGTGACCACCGCCCGGCCGTCCTCCGGCGCCCTCACCCGACCGGTGGCCACCGCCCAGGCCCCGAGCGCCATCGTGCCGTGACCGCAGGCGGTGGAGAATCCGTCCTTGTGCCAGAACAGGACCCCGAAGTCGGCGCCGTCGTCATCGGGCGGGGTGATGAATCCGCCGTACATGTCGTCGTGACCACGCGGCTCCAGGCAGAGGAACCGGCGTAGGCGATCGGGTTCTCCGGTGATCGCCGCCATCCGGCGCTCGGCGACCGAGGCACCGTCGGTCTCGACACCGGTGACGATCCGGAACGGTTCTCCCGCGGTGTGCCAGTCATGGGTGGTCACGGTCGACGCGTGATCGAAGATGGACATCGGCCTGCTCCGTCACTTCATCGGCGCGATCGGGGAGGAAACCGCACTCTTCTGCATCAGTATTCGAGACGATACTCCTCGGTCCGTGTCCGGTGTGCCTAAAATGACGCCATGTTCTCCGACAACACCTGCGCCGTGGTGCCTCTGGCATCGCGAATGTGTTGTCCCTGTTGTGCGCACTGACCAGCCAACAGATCTGCGCCCTGCTCGGCGCACCGACCGGAGAACACCTCAGATGACTGTCATCAACCAGATCGAGAACGCCACCGCCCCGATCGTCGCATCGAGCGACGCCGGCTACCAGACCGGGTTGTTCACCGCTGTGACGACCCCGCCGTCGAGCCCGGCCGCTGCGACCACCCGGATCAGCGCCCGTCGCGCCTTCCAGCATGCATTGCACGGCTACGCGATGTTGATCGACATCCGGCCGCAATGGGTACGGGAACAGGCCGGGGTGCTGGATCCCGAACTGGCCACCCTGACCGTGGACGTGTGCGATCTCGGCTGGTTGTCGCAGTCCCTGGGTGGTCTGCCGCCGATCCTGATCTGCCAGAACGGCAATGCCTCGGTCCGGCTGGCGGCTGCCCTGCAGCGGACTGGGGTGAGCGAGGTCTCGGATGTGATCGGTGGTTTCGGAGCCTGGCAGGCAGCCGGTCTGCCGGTACGAACGATCAGGTCCGGGTCGACGAACTGATCACGGACAGCGTGCGGCTGTCGGTGATCCTCGGCTGCCGAGCTGCCGCACTCGGGCTCGGGTGGGCCGACGGTTTGGATTGAACGGGAAAAGGGAAGAAACTGGTCTCGTTTGTCCTGTCACCCCGATCAGAGAGTCCTTTTCGCATGCTTGCCGTCCGTGACCTCGAGGTACGCGCCGGTGCCCGTCTGTTGTTGGAGAATGCGACCTTCCAGGTCGCCGCCGGGGACAAGATCGGACTGGTCGGCCGCAACGGCGCCGGGAAGACGACCCTGACCAAGATCCTGTCCGGGCAGGCGCAGCCTGCCGCCGGGACCCTCAGCCGTACCGGTGAGGTCGGTTATCTCCCGCAGGACCCCCGCACCGGTGACCCGGAGGTGCTGGCCCGGGACCGGATCCTGTCCGCCCGTGGTCTGGACCAGGTGCTGCGGCGACTGCGGCAGTCCGAGGAGCAGATGGCTTCGCAGGACGACGCAGAGCGTGAGCAGGCAATGGCGCGCTACACCCGGGCCGAAGCCGAACTGCAGGCCGGCGGGGGCTATGCCGCCGAGGCCGAGGCGGCTCGGATCGCCGGCAACCTGGCGCTTCCGGATCGGGTCCTCGGCCAGCCGCTGCGGACGCTGTCGGGTGGACAGCGCCGTCGGGTGGAGTTGGCACGGATTCTCTTCTCCAGCGCCGAGACCCTGCTGCTGGACGAGCCGACCAACCACCTGGACGCCGATTCGATCGCCTGGTTGCGGGGGTTCCTGCAGAGCTATTCCGGCGGCCTGATCGTGATCAGTCACGACACCGACCTGCTGGCGGCGGTGGTGAACAAGGTGTTCCACCTGGATGCGAACCGTTCGGTGATCGACATCTACGCCATGGACTGGCGCCGGTACCTGTTGCAGCGGGAGACCGACGAGAAGCGACGCCGTCGTGAACGGGTGAATGCCGAACGCAAGGCCGAGCAGTTGCTGAACCAGGCCGCCAAGATGGGGGCGAAGGCGACCAAAGCCGTGGCTGCGCAGAACATGGCCAGGCGGGCGGAGAAGTTGCTCTCCGGCATCGAGGGGGAGCGGGTCAGCGACAAGGTGGCCAAGATCAGATTCCCCGACCCCGTGCCGGCCGGCCGGACCCCGCTGATGGGGAACAACCTGTCCAAGAGTTACGGATCGCTGGAGGTCTTCACCGGCGTCGACCTCGCGATCGACCGCGGGTCCAAGGTGGTGATCCTCGGGCTGAACGGTGCGGGCAAGACGACCATGTTGCGGATCCTGGCCGGGATCGAACGTCCCGACACCGGTGAGGTCGAGCCCGGGTACGGACTGCGCCTGGGCTACTACGCCCAGGAACACGAAACCTTGGACACCGAGGCGTCGGTGCTGGACAACATGATCAGTGCCTCGCCGAACCTGAACGACACCGAGGTCCGCAAGATCCTCGGCTCGTTCCTGTTCAGCGGCGATGACGTGGAGAAGCCGGCGAAGGTGCTCTCCGGTGGGGAGAAGACCCGGTTGGCGCTGGCCATGTTGGTCGTCTCCGGTGCGAACGTGCTGCTGCTGGACGAACCGACGAACAACCTCGACCCGGCGTCACGGGGCGAGGTGCTGGAGGCCATCCGTACCTACGCCGGAGCTGTCGTCCTGGTCACCCATGACGAGGGTGCGGTGGAGGCGCTGCAGCCCGACCGGGTGTTGTTGCTGCCCGATGGCGATGAGGACCATTGGAGCCCGGCCTACGGTGAGCTGATCTCCCTGGCCTGATCCGATCATGATCACCGCCCGGCACGCGGGCATCGACCGGGTGTGCTCGGACCAGGGTGATCGGGCGGGTGCGACCGGTCGTTCCGGGAGGGCCGGCAGCGGGTCGACGGGTTCGGCGGGCAGGAGGTTGTGCGCGCAAGCTGGCCGAACGCGGCGGGGCTGTCTACGGTTGTGCCGTGGACCTGGAGATGAAGACCTTCCGTGCGCAGTCGGCCGACCCTGCGGAGAACCCCGACGTGGTGCGCTGGTGGCGCGCTGTGAACCAGGGATTCCACGGCGAGCGGCTCAGCGATGATCGACTGGCCCGGATGGTCGAGGGCAGTTACGACGACGACCTGCTGTTGCGTGGGGTCTACGACCGCGAGATCCCGGAACCGGGTAACCCGAACCGTCCGGTGGCGACCTTCTGCAGTGCCGACGGCAGCCTCAACGTCGGCGGTCGAACACTTCTGCCTGCACGGTTGATCACCGATGTGACGGTGCGTCCCACCCACCGACGTCGTGGACTGCTGCGGACGATGATGTCGGCCGAACTGGCCGAAGCCCGGGATGCAGGTCTTCCCGTGGCTGCGCTGACCGTCACCGAGGGCAGCATCTATCGCCGGTTCGGGTTCGGACCCGCCACCTTCGAGACCGGTGTCACGGTGCAGACCAACATGCGGTTCGGTCTGCAGGTCCCGCCCGCCGGGGGGAACGTCGTGCTCGTCGACGCCGCCCGGGTGCAGGAGTACGCCGCCGACATCTTCGCCGTCTTCCATCAGCGCGTGCCCGGTTCGGTCTCGCGCTTCAGCACCGTTCCCACCCATGTCAGTGGGGTCTGGGATTTCGGCCTGGGCAAGGAGAACCGACGGACCCGTGGTGCGATCCACCTGTCCGCCGACCGGCGCCCGGACGGATATGTCACCTGGGAGGCCGATCGGCAGGCCGATCAGTTCGGCAAGATCACGATCACCGATCTGGTCGCGACGACAGCGCAGGGTTACCTCGAATTGTGGGACTTCCTCGGACACATCGATCTGATCGAGGAAGTGCATTGGCGGCAGGCACCGGTCGAGGACCCGCTGCGATTCGCGCTGAATGACCCGAATCTCTATCAGGTGACGGATTACCGGGCGAATGTATGGCTACGTCTGCTGGACGTCGCAGCGGTCCTGCAGGCGCGCCCGTGGGTGGGTCGGGGAACGGTGGTGATCGACGTGAGCGACTCACTCGACCTTGTTCCGGGCCGTTACCTGGTGGAGGTGGCCGACGGTTCGGCAAGGGTCACCCGAACTGATCAACCGGCAGATGTCGCCCTCGATGCGGCGGCGCTGGCCTCGATCAGTCTCGGTGCAGTGCGTCCGTCGACGCTGCAGAAGGCGGGTTTGATCAACGAGTTGCGCAGCGGTGGAACCGACAATCTTGATCAGCTGGTCGCCGCCCCTGCGCCGGTCTGGGGCATCACGCATTTCTGATTTGACCTTGATCGCTGATCATTACACGCCCATAATCGACAAATAATGATCAGTTCTCGGCAAATGGCTGATCATTGTTTCAAAGGGCTGGCTCGGAGTGGACAGCCGAACATCCAGCTACACCGCAACGAGGGGGAACCATGGCAGCAGCCAAGGCATCCAGGAGCAGCGCGAAGAAGACCACGGCCAAGAAGGCGCCAGCGAAGAAGGCTGCCGCTCCACTGACCAAGGGAGCTCGGATCACCGGCAGACAACGCGACAGCCTGGCCACCAGCTTCGCTCGCCGCTACAAGTCGGGTGAGTCGATCCGGTCGATCGCCGACGATTCCGGGCGGTCCTACGGTTTCGTCCACGGCGTGCTGAAGGAGGCCGGTGTGGATCTGCGCGGTCGCGGCGGTGCCACCCGCGGAGCCGCAGCCAAGAAGTCCCCGGCGAAGAAGACCACCGCGACCAAGTCGACCGCGACCACGTCGACGGCCAAGAAGTCCCCGGCGAAGAAGAGCCCGGCGAAGAAGACCACTGCCAAGAAGAGTCCGGCGAAGAAGACCACGGCAAGCTCGGCGGCGAAGAAGTCGACTGCGAAGAAGTCCCCGGCCAAGAAGACCACCGCGAAGAAGTCGACTGCGGCCAAGTCGACGCCGGCCAAGAAGACCACCGCGAAGAAGACCACCGCGAAGAAGAGCCCGGCGAAGACGACTGCGGCCAGTTCGGCGGCGAAGAAGTCGAGTGCGAAGAAGGCGCCGGCGAAGAGGTCGGCCGCGACCAAGTCGGCGGCCACGAAGACCACCGGCAAGAAGACCGCCACCAAGAAGAGCCCGTCCAAGAAGGGCTCGGCCAAGAAGTCGGGCTCGAAGAAGTCCTCGCGCCGCTGAAACCCTCTCGCAGAGCCCGGGCCGTCGGCCCGGGCTCTGTCGTCTGCCGGGTCTGCTCAGGTGACCTGCTCAGCGAGGTACGGCCACGGTGATGTCCACCGCGAGGGTGAGGGCCGAGACGAGCTCGCCGACCGGCTCTGCGGTGGTGTGGAAGGCACTCGGCCCCATACCGATCAGGTCGGCGACGAGCGCCGGATCGACAGCCTGGTGCGCGACGACAGCGAACCTGTCGGCCACCGTGAAGCCGCTCGCGAGTTGTCGATCGAGCTCGTCGGACTTGTTCGCCTGGATGCCCAGCAGGGCACCGGTCTCCCGCAGTTCGATCAGATGATCCGGGCGGGGGGTGACCACCAGCAACCGGCCATCGGCGGCGAGCACCCGCGCGAACTCGCCGGGGTTCCGGGGGGCGAAGACACAGGTGATCATCTCCACCGACGCATCCGTCACCGGCAGTCGACGCCAGGTGTCGGCCACCGCGGCAGCCAGTCGCCGATGCGCCCTGGCCGCCATCCGCACGGCCGGCACCGACACGTCGAGCGCCAGTCCCCGCAGCTCCGGCCGGGTGTCGAGGATCCGGCCTGCGTACCAACCGGGACCGGATCCGACATCCAGCAGGACCCCATGACCCAGGACCCGGTCGACGAGCGCCGAACTCACCGGATCGAACCAGCCACTGCTGAGCACCCGATGGCGGGCGGTGACCATCTGCGTGGTGTCGGCATTGCGCGGCGGAGGCTGGTTCAGCAGGTTCACGTACCCCTGGCGGGCGATGTCGAAGCGGTGCCCGTTGCCGCAGCCCAGCGACACGGCACGGTCGTGATCATGATCGACGACGACCCCGCTGTGGCACACCGGGCAGCACAGGACATCGCTGACCAGGTCGAGACCACCCATCGGTCAGCGCTTCTCGATCATCGGCGGATTCACACCGTGCGCATGGCGCCACCGTCGACGGGCAGCAGGCTCCCGCTCAGGTAGGACCCGGCGGGTGAGAGCGCGAAGGCGGCGACCCGACCGAACTCCTCGGGTCGTCCGTACCGCCGGAGCGGGATGGCGCTCTCACCTGCCTTCCGGGCGGCCTGCGGATCGGCTGCCCGTTCGAGCAGGTGGATCATCCGTTCGGTGTCGATGCTGCCCGGCAGCAGACCGAGCACCCGCGTGCCGTCCGGGCCCAGTTCATCTGCCAGTTGTTTCACCAGCATGCCCAGGCCCGGCCGCAGACCGTTGGAGATGGCCATACCCGGCAGCGGCAACCGGGCCGAGGTCGACAGAACCAGCCCGATAGCCAGGTCATCGGCGGTGCCGGCCGCGACCACGGCGCGGACCGTGCGCAGGGCGGCCAGGAAGACCGAGTCGAAGGCATCGGTCCACTGCTTCTCCGACATCTCCAACACCGCGCCCGCGGGGGGACCGCCGACGCTGATCAGGGCTCCGTCGAGTCGCCCCCAGGTGTCGAGCGCGAGCCGGCAGGCGTGCCCGGGCAGGTCGGGGTCACCGAGGTCACCGCTCAGGGCGACTGCCGAACCGTCGCCGAACTCGGCAACGGCCTCGGCCAACACCTCCGCCCGGCGGGCCACCAGGACCACCTTCGCGCCCTCGGCGACGAGAGCGGCGGCGCTGGCACGGCCCAGACCGCCACTGGCCGCGGTCACCACGAACACCTTGTCGGTCAGGCCAAGATCCACGTCAACTCCTCCGTTGTCCTGTCAGGTTCTGGTCGATGATCTCCGGGGCCGGCGGGCATACCGGCCTCGGCCGCCACCGATCGGTCGGGCCCGGGTCATCGGTCGACATGTTCGGCGGTCCCGCTCGGTTCGCGGGTCGAGGAACCGGGTTCGGTCTCCCGCGGACGGTACGGGTCGGGTGAGGGGATCTTCGCCCGTTTCTGCTTCGGCGCCTTCTGCGGCGTACCACGTTCGGCACGGCGCTCCCGCAGATCCCCGCGGACGAAGACGATCAGGCCGGCCAGCCCGATACTGGCGAACATGAACCACTGCACGGCGTACCAGAAGTGCGGGCCGTCGGACAGCTCGGGAAGCGACAGCGGCACCAGTTCGGTCTCGGCCGGGGTGCTCGACTGCAGACTGATCCACCCGTCGGCGACCGGGTAGGGCAGGACCGTGGCGATCTTCGGGGCGTTGACCAACCGGGTCTGCCCGTCGACCGGCACCGTCGCCTGGTCACCACCGCGTTCGTCGACCCGGACGAATCCGGTGACGGTGACCTCACCGGCCGGCGGGGCGGGCCCGGTGGTCGGGGTGGGGCGATTCCGATCGGTGGGCATGAAACCACGATCGACCAGCACCGTCAGGCCGTCGGCGGTACGCAGGGGCGTAACCACTTCGACTCCCGGCTGCCGGTCCAGGGTGCGCAGCCGGACCACGATCTGATTCGCGCCGTCATAGGTGCCGGTGATCTCCACCCGCTGCCATTCCTCGGCCTCGGTGATCGGACCGCCGAAGACCTCGCTCGCCGATACCGGAACCGCGTCCTCCCGGGACTGGATCGACTCGTTGGTCACCCGGCGTTCCTCCAACCGGGCAAGCTGCCACTGGCCCAGCAGGACACAGGTGACGCCGATCGCCATCACGAACAGCAGCAGCGCCAGCCAACGGATGATCAGGCGACGCACGTGACCACTCTAGGCCACTGATCCCGGAGTCCAAGACTCCGGCTCAGCTCTCCTCGAACTCGATCTCGGCGTCCTGGCCGGCCTCGGTCGGCAGTGCCAGCTGGACCTTCGCCGAGGCAGCGCTGAGGCTGGCGCCGCGACCGACCGCGACACCGATCAGATAGGCGGTCAACGGTGCCGCCGGGCGAATCACCTGGTGTGCGGCATCCCTGCTCAGGTCGAGCAGGATGTGCCTGGCGTCCTCGTCGAGATCCTCCTCGGGGATGTCGAGCACGGCGCATACCTCGCGCAACCAGCCGTTCAGCGTGTTGGTCTGTGTGGCCATCTCTCCTCCGTCCCATGTTCTTCGGCGATCATGGCACGCGGCCCCCAACGCTTCGTCGGCGCCCCCGGGCAGAAGGGGGTCGGGCGAGGTCATCGGCTCCTTCGGGGCAAGTCCTTGCGGGCAAGCGCGTAGGCTCGGCCCATGTCCGCAGCGATCCCCCTGGTCGACGGGTTCGGACGGGTGGCCACCGATCTTCGGGTCTCCCTGACCGACCGTTGCAATCTGCGCTGCACCTATTGCATGCCGGCGCAAGGACTGGACTGGCTGCCGCATGCGGAGGTGCTCACCAATGAAGAACTGATCCGGCTGATCCGGATCGCAGTGGAGAACCTCGGCATCACCAGCATCCGACTGACCGGCGGGGAGCCGCTGCTGCGGCCCGACCTGGCGCAGATCCTCGCCGGTATCGCCGCGCTGCGTCCGCGGCCGAGGATCGCCATGACCAGCAACGGCATCGGTCTGGCCCGCCGGGCCGTCGAGTTGGCCGAGCTCGGCCTGGATCGGATCAACGTCTCCTTGGACACCCTGGATCCGGAGACCTTCAAGCGGCTCACCAGGCGTCGGCGGTTGCCCGACGTCCTCGACGGGGTGGAGGCTGCCGTGGCGGCCGGGCTGGCCCCGGTGAAGATCAATTCGGTACTGATGCGCGGGGTGAACGACCACGAGGCGGCAGATCTTCTGGAATGGGCAGTACGGACCGGGGTGGAACTGCGCTTCATCGAACAGATGCCTCTGGATGCCCAACACGGATGGACCCGTGCCGACATGGTCACCGCTGCCGAGATCCGTCGACGGCTGCAGGAACGCTTCGTCCTCACCGAGGACCCGGCCGATGTGATCGCCCGGGGCAGTGCTCCGGCCGAACTGTTCACCGTCGACGGTGGCCCGGCCAAGGTCGGGATCATCGCCTCGGTGAGCAAACCCTTCTGCGGAGCCTGCGATCGGGTACGACTGACCTCCGACGGCCAACTCCGCAACTGCCTGTTCGCCCGGGAGGAATCCGATCTCCGGGCAGCGTTGCGCGGCGGGGCCGACGACGCCGAGCTGATCCGGCGGTGGCAGCTGACCATGGCCGGCAAACGCGCCGGACACGGGATCGACGACCCGGGATTCCTCCAGCCGGACCGTCCGATGTCGGCGATCGGCGGCTGAACCGCCCACCCGGAGCGCCGGGATCAGAGTTCGCCGTTCAGGCGTACGCCCTCAGAGTTCGCCGCTCGGAGTTCGCAGCTCAGGGTTCGCCGCTCAGAGTTCGCTGGTCTCCCGCAGGAAACCGCGCGCGGACAGGAAAGAACCCAGGGAGTCGCGATGGTCGGCACAGGCCAGCCAGTGCTTGCGGCGATCCGGGGTGTGGATCTTCGGGTTGTTCCAGGCGTGGTCGAACACCGCCGGGTTCCGGCATCCCTTCGCCGAGCAGGTGGCCTCCGGCAGGTCCGCCTCGCTCATGGGGTCCCTCCCTGGCCCTGATGCGGGGTGCTCTGCCGGTGGTCGCCGCCATAGTCCTCGTCGGCCTCCAGGACGACCCCGGAGGTGAGTTCGGGGGAGTCGCTGGGCTCGCGCAGTGCCGCGGTGTTCTGTCGCCGCCGATCCACGGCATTGGCCAGTATCACCGCGATCCCGGGAAGCACCACGGCCAGCCCGATCATCACCAGCTTCCAGAATCCCGGTACGGCGAAGATGAGCAGGAAACACACCATCCGAATGCCCATCATGATCATGTACTGCCGCTCCCGTTGCTTGCGCTGGGCAGCGGGGGACTTCGGGGCGGTGGTCACCACCACGGGGGATTGGGCGTTTCGCCGAGGCACCCGACCACCATACGTCCGCTAGCCTCAGCCGTGTGAATTCCAGCCCTGAAGAAACGACGGCGACGACGCCGGGAGCCGCGCAGACCCCACGTACCGTGCTGGTCAGCGGTGGCAACCGGGGGATCGGCGCGGTGATCGCCGAACAGCTGCGCGACGCGGGGCACCGTGTCGCCGCGACCCACCGCTCCGGTGAGGTCCCGCAGGGAGTGCTCGGGGTGCAGTGCGATGTGACCGACACCGAGGCCGTCGACCGGGCGTTCGGTGAGGTCGAGGAGAAGCTGGGGCCGGTGGAGGTCGTGGTGGCCAACGCCGGGATCACCCGGGACACCTTGCTGCTGCGGATGAGCGACGAGGACTACGAGGCGGTGCTGCAGGCGAACCTGGCCGGCGCCTTCCGGCTCGCCCGACGCGCGGCCCGGCCGATGATGCGCAAGAAGTTCGGCCGGATCATCTTCATCTCCTCGGTGGTCGGCCAGCTCGGGTCGGCCGGACAGGTGAACTATGCCGCCTCGAAGGCCGGCATGGTCGGAATGGCCCGTTCGATCGCCCGGGAGTTCGGCTCCCGCGGAATCACCGCCAATGTGGTCGCGCCCGGCTTCATCGAAACCGACATGACCGCAGAACTGCCCGCCGAACGGGTCAAGGCCTATACCGACCAGATCCCGCTGGGACGGCTCGGGACAGCCCGCGATGTGGCGCAGGCGGTGGCATTCCTCGCCGGCGATGGGGCCGGATACATCACCGGAGCACTGCTTCCGGTCGACGGCGGACTCGGCATGGGGCACTGACCGGCCGGTCGGTGCTCTCCAGAAAGGAAGACATGGGAATTCTCGAAGGCAAGCAGATCCTGGTGACCGGAGTCACCAAGCACACCTCGATCGCCTACGAGGCGGCACGGATCGCGCAGGCCGAAGGGGCCACCGTCGTGGTGTCCAACTTCGGCCGCGCGCTGCGACTCACCCAGCGGGTGGTCGGTCGGCTGGACCCGGTACCGCCGGTGATCGAACTCGACGTCACCAATGAGGAGCATCTGGCGGCCCTGCCGGAGCGTCTCGGCGAGCACCTGGACCGGGTAGACGGGATCGTCCACTCGATCGCCTTCGCCAACCCCGAGACCGCGCTGGGCGGCAAGTTCATGGACACCCCCTGGGACGATGTCGCCACCGCGGTGAAGATCTCCGCCTGGTCGATGGCGAGCCTGACCAAGGCCTGTGTGCCGATGCTGAGCGACCGCTCGTCGGTCGTCGGCCTCACCTTCGACGCCACCCTGGCCTGGCCGATGTACGACTGGATGGGGGTTGCGAAGGCTGCTCTGGAGTCGGTGAACCGCTACCTGGCCAAGTACCTCGGTCCCGACGGTGTGCGCTCCAACCTGGTCGCCGCGGGCCCGCTGGACACGCTGGCCAAGCAGTCGATCCCCGGAGCCGAGGAGTTCAACAACATCTGGGCCGAGCGGGCTCCGCTCGGCTGGAACACCACCGACATGGTGCCGGCGGCGAAGGCCGTCGTCGCGCTGCTCAGCGACTGGTTCCCGGCCACCACCGGGGAGATCGTCCACGTCGACGGTGGTCTGCACGCCGTGGGTGCCTGAGCGCCCCAGGTTCCGCACGACGGCCCGTCCACCGCTTCGGTGGGCGGGCCGTTCTCAGCTCGGAGGCAACCAGACGGCCGCGGCCAGGGCGTCGGCGGCGGCATCGCGCAGCGCCCGCAGTTCACGGCTGCGTACCTCCACGGCATGCACCGACCAGGCCCGATCGGCCGCCTCGATGCCGGCCTCGGCGGCCAGCAGCAGCCCGGCCGCGCGGTCGGCGGCAAGTCGGGTACGTGCCGGATAGCCCTGCGGCAGCAGCGCCGTCGGCGGATCGGGACGCTCGCCGGCTGCTCCGCCGATCTCGGTCAGCGCCCTGCCTGCGGTGAGAACGGTCTCCGACAGGGCCCGCTCGACCTCGTACCGTCCCGGCGGTACGGCCGGCGGGGCGGCGGCGAACACCTCCCACTGCACCGCGTTGCCGACCGACCACGGGACGAATGCGCACAACCCGCCGGCAGCCACCACAGCGGCTCCGGCCTCGATCGCGGCCGCAGTGAGTTCCTTCGGGCCACGGAGCAGCCCCGGCGCCCCCGGGCGGGGAAGGGCGAGCACCCACGGGCCCGGCGCCAACACCGTCGCTGCGGCCAGCCCGGCGTCCAACTCGGCGGCCGCCGACCGATCCAGACCCAGGACGCCCTCGGTGTCCACCACATGGTGGGCAGGGTCGTCGGCCACCACCGAGCGAGCCGCCACCTCGACACTCACCGGTGTCCGTTGCAGCAGGTTCAGATGGGCGGCGAGCCGGACGGCCGCAGCAAGGGCGTGCATGGCGGCCAGCGTAACCGCGCCGGATCGGCGGGCGAAGCAACCGGGCTGGGGCGAGCCCCTGCGTGCCGCCGGTGCTCGTAGCCGACGGGCTTGGTAGGTTCTCGCACATGGCAGAAGTGGCCGAACTCGTCGGAGTCAGCATCGTGCGTCAGGGCAAGGAACTCCTGGCCGACATCGACTGGACCATCGACGAGTCCGATCGTTGGGTGGTGATCGGCCCCAACGGTGCAGGCAAGACCACCTTGCTGCAGGTGCTCGGAGCCCAGCTCTACCCGAGCAACGGGATGGTCGACCTGCTCGGCGAGATCGTCGGCGCCACCGATGTCTTCGAGATCCGGCCGCGGATCGGAATGACCTCGGCCGCCCTGGCCGAACGGGTGCCGAAGAGTGAACGGGTCGCCGATGTCGTCGTCTCGGCCGCCTACGCGGTGCTGGGGCGCTGGCGGGAGGACTACGACGAACTGGACCACGACCGGGCCCGTGAGCTGCTCGCCCAGGTCGGGGTGGCCGAACTGGCCGACCGGACCTTCGGCACCCTGAGTGAGGGCGAACGCAAACGGGTGATGGTCGCCCGGGCCCTGATGAGCGACCCCGAGCTGCTACTGCTGGACGAGCCGGCGGCCGGTCTGGACGTCGCCGGGCGGGAGACCCTGGTGGCCACCTTGGCCCGCCTGGCCGAGGACCCGATGGCACCGGCGCAGGTGCTGGTCACCCACCATGTGGAAGAGATCCCGCCGGGAATCACCCATGCGCTGCTGCTTCGCGAAGGCCGCATCGTCGCCCATGGGCCACTGCGGGAGACCCTCACTGATGCCAACCTGTCGGAGACCTTCGGGATCACCCTGCAGGTGAGCGAGAGCGGCGGGCGCTGGACGGTCCGCGCCGGCGGTTCCTCGGCCTTCCGGCGACGCTGAGGCCGCCCGTACCCCTCAGCCCCGGGGCAGGGCCAGGTCGATCACCTCGGCGCCCGGCAGAGCCGCCAGATCCGCGCCGTCGATCATGATCTTGGCTGCGCGCACCCCGGCGCCGATCACGACCGGACCGGCGCCTGCCACTGCGGAGTCGACCAGGATCGGCCAGTCGGCGGGCAGCCCGATCGGGGTGATCCCGCCGTACTCCATCGCGGTCAGTTCGGTGGCGGTGTCCATCGGCGCGAAACTGACCTTGCGTACCCCGAGATGTTTGCGTACCGCTTTGTTGATGTCCGCGCGATCCTCGGCCAGGACCATGACTGCGGCCAGGGTGGTCTGTTCGCCACGGCGGCCCTCGACGATCACACAGTTCGCCGATCGGGCTGTGGGTACCTGATAGTGCTCGCAGAAGGCGGCGGTGTCGGCGAGCTCGGGATCGACCGGCGCGACCCAGGCCGGTCCGGGCAGCGTGGCGGCAGCGACCGGCGGGGCGACGAGGTCGGGAACCGAGGGGAGTTCTCGCCAAGTGAGGTTTCCGAGCTGCGGAGCGTCCATGTGCGCACGGTACCGCCCTGTGGGCGGGGGATTGAGCCCCGTCTGCGGGCCGGAATCACCCGGCAGCGGATCGTACCGTCAGTCGCCGGGGTCAGCCGATGATCAACTCGGCGGCCTCCTCGACGGTGTCGACCAGATGGATCCGGTCCTGCATCGCCCGGTCCGCGGCCAGGGCCCGCAGCAGCGGCCAGACGGGCAGCACCTCGGTCCAGTGATGGGTGTCGACCAAGATCATCGGCGCCAGGGCCGAGGGATGGGCGTAGTAGTTCTCACAGGCGTCGGCGAAGATCTCCTGGACGGTTCCGGCAGCCCCGGGGAGGAAGACGATGCCGGCATTGCAGATCTCCAGCAGCACCGCTTCGCGGACCGGATTGCCGAAGAACTTGGCGATCGCGGTGGGAAACGGGTTGGGCGGTTCGTGGCCGTAGTGCCAGGTGGGGATGCCGAGTGATTCGACCGGCTCGGCGAAACGGCCGATCACCTCGAAGGCGGCGGCCGACCAGGCGCCGATGTCGGGGGCGAAGCTGGGAACTTCCGCCACGGTCCGCAGCGCCGAATCGAGGACCTGTCGATCGTGGACGGCCAATCGGGAACCCAGGTTGGCCGCCTCCATCGCCCCCGGTCCACCGCCGGTGGCGACGGTCGCCAATTGCCCGAGCAGGGCCGCTTGGGCATACGGCGGGGTTCCCCGGTGCACGGCGTGGCCACCCATCACCCCGGCGATCCGGCGGCCCCGTACCCATTCCTCCAGCGCCACCGAGACGCTGTGGTCGTGCAACCGCTCGGCCAAGGCCGTCTCCTCGGTCGGTGGTTGCTGGGACCAGGCATAGGTACGGGCATCGAGGCTGACCGGGTAGGCGCCGTCGCCGTACAGTTCGCCGGCGGTGTAGAGGTTCTGGCGGTCCACCGTCACCGGAGTCTCCGGCACGGTGGGGAAGATCAAACCGCCACGGTCGGTGATCAGCTGTTCCACTCCCGGAGCGAAGGTGCAGCCCAGGAAGAGTGACCCGGACACCCGGCAGCCGAGCACCGTCTCGGTACGCTCGCGCAGGTCCAGGCCATGGATCCGCCAACCGGTCAGGGTGGAGGTCGTCGGGTCATCGACCCGCCCCGGTGAGGTCGTCGGGTCATCGACCCGCCCCGGTGAGGTCGTCGGGTCATCGGCCGGCCCCGTCGAGGTCGCTGCGGCGTCGGGGTGTGCTGACAGCCGTCGGTCGAACTCGTCCACGCTGTCGACGTCGATCAGCTGTCCACGATTGTGCTTCACGCCGCCGAACCTAGCGGTCGGCGGACACCCGGACCGTCGATGGGTGGCAGCATGGTCCGGTGCCCAGGATCTCCATCACCGAGCCCGACGACCCGAGACTGGCCGATTACGTCTCGCTGCGCGACACCTCGCTGCGGCGGCACCTGGAGAGCACCCACGGGTTGTTCATCGCCGAGGGGGAGAAGGTCATCCGCCGCGCGGTGGAGGCGGGATACCGACCCCGGAGCCTGTTGCTGGCCGAACGATGGCCGGATTCCCTGTCCGATGTGATCGAACGGCACCCCGACGTACCGGTGATGGTCGTCACCGAGGAACTGGCCGAACAGGTGACCGGGTTCCATGTGCACCGGGGGGCGCTGGCTTCGCTGCACCGGGAGATCCGGCACGGCGTCGACGATCTTCTGCAATGCCGCCGACTGGTGGTGATCGAGGATGTGGTCGATCACACGAACGTCGGCGCGATCCTGCGCACCGCGGCCGCCCTGGGCTGGGACGGCGTGCTGCTGGCTCCGAGGGCTGCCGACCCGCTGTACCGGCGTTCGATCAAGGTGGCGATGGGTGCGGTCTTCAGCCTTCCGTGGGCACGGCTGGAGGACTGGGCGAATGCCCCGGATCTGCTGCGGGACAACGGATTCACGACCTTGGCGTTGGCGCTGGACAGCGATTCGATCACCTTGGACGAGGCGGTCGTCGAGCACGGCAACGACGAGCGGCTGGCGATCATGGTCGGCACCGAGGGGGCAGGGCTGTCGCGACGCTGGATCGACGGCGCGAACCGAGTGGTCAGGATCCCGATGGCTGCCGGCATCGATTCGCTGAATGTGGGCGCGGCAACGGCCGTCGCCTGCTGGGCCCTGAACCGACCGCACAGCGACGCCGGCTGAGCGAGGAGGCCGAGCCGTTCCGAGCGCACGCGGCCGATGGGGTACAACCGGCTGGACGTCGGCTGCCCGGCGTCGACGGGCGCAGCCGGCCGCGCGTGCCGAGCCTCGTAGGTGGACTGGCTGGTCAGGAACCCTCGACCGGCTCCCGGTCCTGCACCGGCCAGTCGGCGGGGTAGCGGTCCGCGGTCTCCTCATGGGCGGCGTAGAGGCCCTTGCGGAGCTTTCCGCGCAGGCGATCGCCGAAGACGATCCCGTTGAGGTGGTCGGTCTCGTGCTGCAGACAGCGGGCGAGCAGTCCGGTGCCGACGATCTCCACATCGTTGCCGTACGCGTCCTGTCCGCGACAGATCGCATGATCGGGTCGGGCCAGTTCGGCGTAGGCGCCGGGCAGGGAGAGACAGCCCTCGTCGGCGACCTCCAGGCGGCGTTCCTTGCCCGAGGGCAGTTCCACCACCGGATTGCAGACCACACCGACATGGCGCTCGTCGTCGGCGTCGGGACAGTCGAAGACGAACATGGAGATGCCGACGCCGACCTGGGTCGCTGCCAGACCGACACCGGCGGCAGCCTCCATGGTGGCGAACATGTCGCGGGCCAGTTCCCGCAATGCGTCGTCGAAGACGGTGACCGGTTCGGTCGGGGTGTGCATCACCGGCGAACCCCAGCGGGTGATCGGGCGTACCCGCCCGCCGGTGGTCAGGTCCGACGTGGTCGTCATCAGCGCAGCATCGCTTTCGGGAGTTGGGATCAGGAAGCGATTCATCCTAACGAGGTCGGTCTTCGCGGTTCCACTTCGACCGGTGGGCGGCCGATTCGGCCGATGGCGCTGCCGAGGCGGCTCAGTCGGTCGGCTGGACGACCAGGCAGGCCGGGCTCGGAGTCTCGATCTGGAAGTCCAGACGCCACTCCAGGTCCTCGTCCACCCCACCCAGTTCCTGGTCGAGTTCACCCACGTCGCGGAAGACCGAGATCAGGTGCGACCGCTGGCAGGCCACCCACACCTGTTCGTCGCGTACCACCAGATCGCGCGGCCAACGGCCGCCGGCGGGAACCTCGGTGAGCAGGGTCAAGGTGTCGTCGTCGCGGTCCAGATCGAGTACCGAGAAGGTGTCGGGTCCGCGATTGGCGACGAACACGTCGTCGGCCCGCAAGCGGATCGCCGAGGGCTGACAGGGGCGGTCGCTGATGGAGGTCCGCACCGCGTCCTTGACCTGCCATTCCTTGCCGTCGTGGCGCAGTAGCAGCACCTGGGCGGTGAGTTCACAGGCGACCAGCAACCGATCCCCGGAATCGACCACCAGGTGGCGTGGACCCGAACCCGCCGGAAGCTGGATCGGTGACCCGGGGACGACGAACCTGCCGCTCCGGTCCAGGGTCAGGCGGTGGATCCGGTCGGTGCCCAGGTCGGCCACGAGCAGTTCGGGGCCGAACGGGACGACCTGATGGGCGTGGGCCATCGACTGGCGTTCGGGGTCGGGACCGGATCCGGAGAAACGGTGCACGTCCAGCACCGGCCCGGGTGCCCCATTGGGTCCGATCCGGTGGCTGGTGACCAGGCCGTCGACGTAGTGGGCCACCACCAGGTGGTTGCCATCGGAGGTGATCGCCACATGACAGGCACCGGCCGCCGTGGTGGGAACCGACTGGATCCGGCGCAGGGAATCCCGCTCGAGACCGAAGAAGATGATCTCGGATTCGGTGTTCTCGGTGACGGCGTAGAACCACCGGCGGTTGGGGTGCCCGACCAGGAACGACGGTGAATCGGCAGCCAACGCGGGGAATTCCATCACGTCGACGGTCGAACGCCCGGGCTCGATCCGAAACGCCGTCAGTCCGCGAGCATCGTCGGAGCCGCTGTAGCTACCCACGACGATGGTCGTCTCACCCAAGGTCATGGCAAGTGGATACCACGTCCGCGCGCCACAGCGAATTCGCCGCTCCGGGCGGCAGACTGGTCGGATGCGGAATGCTCAGTCCGTGGACGAGGGGGCCGAAGGCCCCAGGGCCACCGAATCGGGATCGGCTGCGGCCGGCCGTACCCGGTTGTTGGCGGCCTACGAGCGTCACCTGCAGGCCGAGCGGAACCTGTCGGCGCACACGGTGCGTGCCTATCTCGGTGACGCCGCCTCGGTGCTCGACCACCTGGATCGCCTCGGGGAGAGGCTGCAGGACGCCGGTCTCCGATCCCTGCGCAGTTGGCTCGCGCGGCAGCAGTCGACGGGGGCGGCACGGTCGACCCTGCAACGGCGGGCGGCCTCGGTACGGACGTTCTTCCGCTGGCTGGTGACCACCGGTGAACTGGCGGCGAGCCCGGCCGAGGCCCTGCGCTCACCGAAGCAACAGCGCCGGCTGCCGGCCACCTTGGACCGGGCCCGGGCGGACCAACTGATGCAGGCCGCCGCCGGCCATGCAGGAGACGGGCCGTCGGGTCTGCGCAATTCGGCAATCCTGGAGCTGCTTTATGCCGGCGGGCTGCGAGTGAGCGAGTTGTGCGGTCTGGACCTGACCGACCTGGACGCCGAGCGGGGAACGGTGCGGGTCTTCGGCAAGGGCGCCAAGGAACGGACGGTGCCGATCGGCCGGCCGGCGCAGGACGCGGTCGCCCGCTGGGTGGCCGTCCGGCCGCGGCTGGCCGCGGCCGACGCCGGACAGGCCCTGTTCCTCGGCGACCGGGGGGCGCGGATCGATCCGCGGGTCGTCCGGCGGATCGTCCACCGGATGTTGCTCGAGGTGCCGGGCGCACCCGATCTCGGCCCGCACGGGTTGCGGCACGCCATGGCCACGCATCTGCTGGAGGGCGGCGCCGACCTGCGCAGTGTGCAGGAGATGCTCGGGCACAGCTCCTTGGCCACCACGCAGATCTACACCCACGTCACGAACGAGCGCCTGCGCAGCGCCTTCGAGCAGGCACATCCGCGGGCCTGAGCCCGGACCCGGGGTCAGAACCGTGGGGTCAGGCCCCGGGGTAAGAATCTCAGGGTCCGCCATTCCCACCTTCCTCGGTCACGTCGATCACCGGTCAGCATCCTGTGTCGGATCCGTGGTTCAGAACCAACTCATCGGGTCGACGATGCCACCGTCCAGCCACAGTTGCAGGTGCAGGTGACAACCGGTCGAGTAGCCGGTCGAGCCGACCCGGCCGATGACCTGTCCGGCCTCCACCCGTGATCCGGCAGGGACGGTGAAGCCGCTGGCGTGGTTGTAGGAGGTACGCACGCTGCGACCGTCGACGGTTCCGTGGTCGAGAATCAGCCGATTGCCCCAGGCGCCGCTGGACCCGACGCTGGTCACCGTACCCGCGTACGGCGCGCGGATCGGGGTCCCGCAGGCCGCGCCCCAGTCGGTGCCGTCGTGCAGTTTGTAGACCCCGGTGACCGGGTGCACCCGCATACCGAAGGGGGAGGTGATCGATCCCGGAACGGGCTGGCTGAAACCGTGCGGACCCGGCGGGCTGGGGGAGCCGAGCCCGCCGTCGGTCGGCGCGGGACGGTTGCTCGCGGCCTGCTCGACTGCCTCTCGGCTGTCACCGGCGACCATGCGCACCTGACCCTCGGCGCCGCCCAGCAGATCCCTCGGGTCGCGATAGCGCTCCTGCTCCCGCAGGCCCCAGTGCAGACAGGCGGCGACAGGGCATCCCGGATGGCCGGCCGTCACCGTCCCGATCCGGTCACCGGCCGCGACGACCGTGCCGCTGGTGACGGTCGGGTCGACCGGTTCGTAGGTGGTCCGCACCGAACCGTGGTCGACCACCACCACACCCCGCCCGGCGATCGGACCGACGTGGGTGACGGTGCCGGCTGCGGCGGCGACCACCGGGGCGCCCGGCTCGGTGCCCAGGTCGACACCGCGGTGGCCGGGCAACCAGTCGGGGTCGGGGGCGTCGTAGTCGCGCACCACCGGACCCTCCAGCGGCCACACCCCCGGCGGCAGACCGCCGGCGCCGCAGAGAACGACGAGCACGGCCACCAGCGCGGCCGACCGGAGCCGTCGCAGCCGTCGCCGCCCGATCGTCGAGAGATCGCCGGTCGACTCGCCACGCAGCGCGCAGGTGTTCATGACCCGACCATGGGAAACCGTCCACCGGATGAACGGCCCGGGCCTCGATCTGGGGAGAACTCTGCCCTCTCGCGGGCCTGTGGACGAACAGTTCAGCCGCGCGCTCGGGGGCGACGGTGGATCGGGGTCGGAGCGGGGATTGGCGCGGTCTCAGCGGGGCGCATACACTGGAGCCAGCGATTCCTCGGAATCGACTTCGCATGTGGATTCGGGCTCAACCCGACGAGGCAGACAGATTCAGTCCCTCGACTCATCGGTCGAGGGTTTTGTGCTGCTACCGCATCAGGGGCTGAACGACACCCGTCGGCAGCCGACAACTGAGCCGCGCCCCTCGGGGCGCACAACTGAGGAGGAACGGCCATGGCCGTCGTCACCGCACGCCAGCTGCTCGAGAGCGGCGTCCACTTCGGGCACCAGACCCGTCGCTGGAACCCGAAGATGAAGCGCTTCATCTTCACCGAGCGCAATGGCATCTACATCATCGACCTGCAGCAGTCGCTGACCTACATCGACCGCGCCTACGCCTTCGTCAAGGACACCGTCGCCAAGGGCGGCCAGGTGCTCTTCGTCGGCACCAAGAAGCAGGCCCAGGAAGCGATCGCCGAGCAGGCCACCCGGGTGGGCATGCCGTACGTCAACCAGCGCTGGCTCGGTGGCATGTTGACCAACTTCCACACCGTGATCAAGCGGATCCAGCGGTTGAAGGAACTCGAGGGCATGGACCTCGAGACCGGTGGTGACACCGGCCTGACCAAGAAGGAACTGCTGGGCCTGAAGCGCGAGCGGGACAAGCTCGACAAGACCCTGGGTGGCATCCGGGACATGCCCCGCACCCCGCAGGCGGTCTGGATCGTCGACACCAAGAAGGAGCATCTGGCCGTCGACGAGGCGCGCAAGCTGCGAATCCCGGTGATCGCGATCCTCGACACCAACTGTGACCCCGATGAGGTCGACTACGCCATCCCCGGCAACGACGATGCGATTCGTTCGGTCGCGCTGCTGACCCGGGTGCTCGCCGACGCCGTCGCCGACGGTCTGCTCGCCCGCTCCGGTGGCAACGCCGGTGCCGAGGAGTCCGAGCCGATGGCGGAGTGGGAGCGCGAGCTCCTCGCCGGCCAGGGCACCGATGGTGCTCCGGCCGCCGATGCCTCCGGAGCCACCCCGGCCCTGGACGATCCGGATGCGCAGAAGCTGGCCGAGGCCACCGAGGAGAACCCGGCTTCCAATGGCCCGGTCTCCGACGAGAGCGTGGACGTCACCGCGCCGGCCGAGCCGACCCCGTCCGAGACCAACTGAGTCTCCGACACCCCGGACCGTCGGTGGTGACCAGATCACCGGCGGTCCGTCGGCGCCGCCCTCGTCGGGCGCACCGACTGCAGACTTTCCACCCAAGAGGACTGAGGAGTACGCATGGCAGTCACTGCTGCTGAAGTGAAGAAACTCCGCGACGCCACCGGCGCCGGAATGATGGATGCCAAGAAGGCCCTGACCGAGGCCGACGGCGACTACGACAAGGCCGTGGACCTGTTGCGCGTCGCCGGTCAGGCCAAGGCCGCCAAGCGCGGTGCGGAGCGTGAGGCCAGCAACGGGTTGGTCGCGAACTCAGGCAATGCGCTGATCCAGCTCGGTGCCGAGACCGACTTCGTCGCCAAGAACGCCGAGTTCATGGACCTGGCCGATCAGATCGCCAAGGTCGCCGACAGCGCCCAGACCGATTCGGTCGAGGCACTGAATGCCGCGGAGCTCAACGGAGGCACCGTTGCCGAGGCCATCCAGCAGCTTGCCGCCAAGATCGGCGAGAAGCTGGAGCTGACCAACGCTGCCTGGTTCGGTGGCACCACCGAGGTGTACCTGCACCGTCGTGCCTCCGACCTGCCGCCGCAGGTCGGCGTGCTGGTCGAGTACACCGGCGAAAACGCCACCGCCGTTCGCGGGGTCGCCCTGCAGATCGCGGCCATGAAGCCGACCTACCTCACCCGTGACGAGGTCCCGGCCGAGATCGTGGAGAACGAGAAGAAGGTCGCCGAGGCCGCCGCCCGGGAGCAGGGCAAGCCGGAGCAGGCGATCAGCCGGATCGTCGAGGGCAAGCTCACCGGCTACTACAAGGAGCACGTACTGCTGGACCAGCCGTCGGTCTCCGACGACAAGTCCTCGGTCGGCAAGCAGCTGGAGGCTGCCGGTGTGACCGTGTCGCGGTTCGTCCGCTTCGAGGCCGGAGCCTGATCGCTCGTACCGCGGATCGATCGCAACGGGGTGTCGTGGGAAATCACGACACCCCGTTGCGCTTGTCCGGCCACCCCGGCCGGGCATGGTCGGCCTCTGCAACGTGGCGACTGCGCCGGGGCGGTCGAATTGTCTGCCGCACCGCGGGTGCGCGATGATGGAGGACAGTGTCGGCATGATGAGGAGAACAATGGCCTACAAGCGCGTCCTGCTGAAGCTGTCCGGTGAGGTCTTCGGCGGCGGTGCGGTCGGTGTCGATCCGCGGGTGGTGTCCAGCATCTCCGAGCAGATCGCCTCGGTGGTCCGTTCCGGCGTCCAGGTGGCTGTCGTCGTCGGCGGCGGCAACTTCTTCCGCGGAGCAGAACTCCAACAAGGCGGTATGGATCGCGACCGGGCCGACTACATGGGCATGCTCGGTACGGTGATGAACTGTCTGGCGTTGCAGGACTTCTGCGAGAAGGCCGGTGTCGACACCCGGGTGCAGACCGCCATCACCATGGGACAGGTCGCCGAGCCCTACATCCCGCGGAAGGCCGAGCGGCACCTGGAGAAGGGACGTCTGGTGATCTTCGGTGCCGGTTCGGGGATGCCGTACTTCTCCACCGACACCGTGGCCGCCCAACGTGCGCTGGAGATCGGTGCCGAGGTGCTGCTGATGGGCAAACAGGGCACCGACGGCGTCTACGACGACGACCCACGTACCAATCCGCAGGCGAAGAAGTTCACCGAACTGACCTATGACGACTATCTGGCCAGGGATCTGAAGGTGGCCGATGCCACCGCGATCTCGATGGCGCGCGACTACATGCTGCCGATGGTCTTCTTCAGCTTGGACACGCCGGGCAACATCGAAAGGATCGTGGCCGGTGAGACGATCGGTACGACAGTCCACGCCTGAACCGCCTTCGGTACGCAGGAGGCCGCACGACGGGCAGCGATGCCCGAACTATCGAGAGGAACGATCGTGATTTCGGACACCATCAGCGAGGCTGATGCCAAGATGGCCGCCTCCGTGGCCCACACCAAGGAGGAGTTCGCCGGTATCCGTACCGGTCGTGCCCACCCGGCGATGTTCAACAAGATCACCGCGGTCTACTACGGCGCTCCGACCCCGCTGCAGCAGCTGGCGACGGTGCAGGTCGCCGACGCCCGGATGGTCCTGATCACCCCGTTCGACCAGAACGCGATCAACGGGATCGAGAAGGCGATCCGGGACTCCGATCTCGGTGTGAACCCGGCGACCGACGGCAACCAGATTCGGGTCTCGCTGCCCGAGCTGACCGAGGAGCGTCGCAAGGAGTACACCAAGCTGGCCAAGAGCAAGGCCGAGGAGGGACGGGTCGCGGTCCGCAACTCCCGTCGACAGGCCAAGGACGCGCTGGACAAGTTGGTGAAGGACAAGGAGGTCGGGGAGGACGAGGTCTCTCGTGCCGAGAAGGACCTCGACGCCCGGACCAAGAAGTACACCGAGCAGATCGACGAGCTGCTGAAGAACAAGGAAACGGAGCTGCTGGAGGTCTGATGGCCGCCGCAGACGACGCCTCGAACAAGCCGACCACCCCGGGCAGCACGCCCGGGGTGGCACGTGATCATGGCCGTGCGGGGAGGAACCTGCCGGCCGCGATCGCGGTGGGTGTCGGCCTGTTCCTGCTGCTGGTGATCACTTTGGGATGGTTCAACCTCGGGTTCGTGATCATCATGGCCGCTGCGCTGGCCCTCGGCTCGATCGAGGTCAGCCAGGCGATGCACAAGATCGGGATCCGGACCGCGATCATCCCGATCGTGATCGGCACGGTGGCGATCATCATCGGCTCCTATGTGGCCCACGTGGAGGAACGGGTCAACTCGAACCTGTGGATGCTCGGGATCCTCGGGATGACGGTGTTGATCAGCCTGGTCTGGCGGATGCCGGGCGGCTCCGAAGGCTACATCCGCGATGCCTCCGGCAGTATGCTGATCATCGGTTGGATCCCGTTTCTGGGCGCATTCGCCTCGATGATGTTGGCCGGCGACCAAGGGCCTGTCCGGGTGATCACCTTTCTGGTGGTGATCGTGTTGTCCGACACCGGCGGTTACGCCGTCGGGGTGCTCTTCGGCAAACACCCGATGGCGCCGCGGATCAGCCCCAAGAAGTCCTGGGAAGGGTTCGCCGGATCGCTGTTCTTCGGCACCGCCGGTGCGGTGTTCATGATGGTGATCTTCTTCGAGGAGGCCTGGTGGACCGGTCTCGTACTGGGCGTCGGGTTGGTCTTGGCCGGTGCCTGTGGTGACCTGGTCGAGTCCCTGGTCAAACGTGACATCGGGATCAAGGACATGAGTTCGTTCCTTCCCGGGCACGGGGGAGTGATGGACCGTCTGGACTCGCTGCTGCTGGCCGCACCGGTCGGCTGGCTGGTCCTGCTGATCTTCGTCCCGGGAGGGTGATCGTGAATTCCGAGGAAACCGCACCGGACCGGCGGCAGCTGCCGCTGGTCTTCGACGCGCCCAAGCGGGGCAAACCGCCGAAACACTGGGCCGACCTGTCCGTGGACGACCGGGTGCAGGCGGTGCAGACCATGGGTATGCCGAAGTTCCGCGCCCAGCAGTTGTCCCGGCACTACTTCGAGCATCTGAACAACGACCCGCAGGAATGGACCGACCTGCCGGGGGCACTGCGTGACGAACTGGCCGAACAGCTGTTCCCGCGGTTGCTGGATCCGGTTCGCCGACTCAGCACCGACAAGGGGATGACCCAGAAGACGCTGTGGCGACTGCACGACGGGGCATTGGTCGAGAGTGTGCTGATGCGCTATCCGAAGCGGACCACCATGTGCGTCTCCTCCCAGGCCGGGTGCGGTATGGCGTGCCCGTTCTGCGCCACGGGCAAGGGCGGGCTGCAGCGCAATATGTCGGCCGCCGAGATCGTGGAGCAGGTGGTCGACGGCGCCCGGGCGCTGCGTGCCGGGGAGATCCCGGGAGGTGCCGGCCGGGTGAACAACATCGTCTTCATGGGCATGGGCGAACCTCTGGCCAACTACAAGGCCGTCGTGGATGCGGTGCGTACCATCGTCACCCCCGAACCCAACGGCCTCGGGATCAGCGCCCGCGGTGTCACGGTCTCCACCGTCGGCCTCGTGCCGGCGATCCGGAAACTGACCGAGGAGGGGCTTCCGGTCACCCTGGCCCTTTCCCTGCACGCACCCGATGACGAACTGCGCGACACCCTCGTACCGGTGAACAACCGGTGGAACGTCGCCGAGGCGGTGGATGCCGCCTACGAGTACTCCCAGGTCACCAAGCGCCGGGTCTCGATCGAGTACGCGTTGATGCGCGACATCAACGACCAGGCACACCGGGCCGATCTGCTGGCCGACGTCCTGCGACGCAAGGGCTCGGGTGCGCGGGGGTACGGCTGGGTGCATGTGAACCTGATCCCGCTGAACGAGGTGCCCGGTTCGGAATTCACCCGGTCCCGCACCGAGGACATGGCCGAGTTCGTCCGCCGACTGGAGTCCCGAGGCCTGGCGGCCACGATGCGCGACACCCGGGGTGACGAGATCGACGCCGCCTGCGGACAGTTGGCAGCCACCGAGAGCTGATCGGGGTGCCGTGCTCAGGAAGTGGGCGCGGCGGCCCGTTCCACCAGTCTTCGGGGGGACACCTTCCCGCCGGCGTCGAACCTGCGCGAGATCACAGCGGTACGCGGCATCGGCGGCGAGTCCGGTTCGAGTTCGCGTAAGGTGCAGGGCGTGTCCCAACCCGGTTCGGTCCTGCGCAGTGGCCCGAGCCAGTGCACCCGGAGCAGTTGCTGACGTGGCGGGAGTGCTGTCGGGCTTCTTCGTGATCGCTGCGGTGATCGCGACCGGCTGGCTGTTGGCCCACCTGAAGATCCTGGATGCCAAGGGGCAGGTGGTGCTCTCCCGGGTCACCTTTCATGTGGCCACACCGGCGCTAACCATCGTGCTGATCGGTGGTTCCGATGTCCGCCAGTTGTTCTCCTCCAATCTGATCGCCTCGGTCACCGGGGTGGTGATCACCGCCGTCTTGTCGATCATCGCTTCGATCTTCCTCTTCCGGCGCAAGGCCCAGGACACCGTGATCGGCGCCTTCTGCTCCTCCTACGTCAATGCCGGCAACCTCGGCATCCCGATCGCCACCTACGTGATCGGCGATCCAGCGGTGCTGGCACCGATGCTGCTGACGCAGATCCTGATCCTGCAGCCCGGTGGCCTGGCCGTACTCGATGTCCTCGATGCCCGGGGATCACGGGCGATGACGCGCGGCATGTTGATCCGAATGGCCATCCTGCGACCTGTCCGCAATCCGATCACCATCGGTGCGATCATCGGGCTGATCCTCGCGCTCACCGGCTGGGAACTGCCGGAGCTGATCGCCGGGCCGATCGACCTGATCGCCGGGATGGCCATCCCCTGCATGCTGATCGGGTACGGGATCTCGCTACGTACCGGACCATTGCCCGGACGTGGGGGAGCGGGGCGGCAGATTGCCCTGATCGCGGTACTGAAGCTGCTGGTGCAACCGGTGATCGTCTGCCTGGTGGCAACCCTCGGTCTGGGACTGACCGGTCTGGACCTGCTCGCGGTGGTGATCATCGCCGCCCTGCCGACGGCGCAGAACGTGTTCGTCTTCGCCGTCCGCTACAACGCCGGGTTGCTGCTCGCCAGGGACTCGGTCTTCGTCACCACGGTGCTGTCCGTGCCGGTGATCCTGGTGATCACCGGGCTGCTGGCCTGACCGCCGCCGCGAAGACGCCACCTGCTGTCGTCGCCGCACGTCCTCGACAGCGCCGAGACATCCTGCCGCTGGTCGTCCTGCACGGACCGGGCTGCACCGGCCGGTCCCTAGACTGCCCGCCATGACCCACCCCGCCGCACAGCGGCCCCGTGTCCCGGCGAAGCGGCAGATGATGGTCGTGCCGATCCTGATCATCGTCCTCGGCGCGCTGGTCACCGGTCTCGTCTCCGTCGTTTCCCTGGCCAGCGGTGTCGTCGGAATCTTCGCGATCGTCGTCAGCGCCGGCGCCTCGATCCTCTGCATCCTGCTGTATCGCTGGCTCGACCGTTGGGAGCCGGAGCCACCCCACCTGGTGATCGCGGCATTCCTCTGGGGTGGCGGTGTGTCCATCGTCCTGGTCCTGCTGCTGACTGTGTTGACGCCCTCCCTGGCGGGCACCGATTTCACCGCCGGGGTGCTGCAGGCACCGTTCACCGAGGAACTGGCCAAGGGACTGTTCCTGGTGCTGCTGGTCGCGACCCGGCGTGGCCGGGGTGAGCTGAACTCGCTCACCGACCTGTTGGTCTACGCCGGATTCATCGGTACCGGATTCAGCTTCGTCGAGGACATGCTCTACATCGCCAGCCAGCCGAGTCTTGGCGAAGGCGTCGGGCTGGCACTGTTCCGGATCGGTTTCGGCGTCCTCGGCCACAGCCTCTACACCTCGATGGTCGCGATCGGCATCTGGTTGGCAATCCAGGCGAAATCACGCGTCGTGGAGATCCTGGCGCCGATCGGCGGGTTCGCCGCGGCCATGGTGCTGCACGGGATCCACAATGCGGCTCCCTCCTTCGGTCTGGTCGCCTACTTCGCGATGCAGTTGCTGATCATGCTGCCGATCCTGATCGGGCTCGCCCTGTTGCTGCGCTGGTCCCGGCGGCGCGAACAGCAGGCACTGCTGAGCCAGGTACCGCGGATGGTCGGCCACGGTTGGCTGAGCCCGCAGGAAGCGGGGTGGATCGTCCGCAAGGACTGGCGGCGCACCATGCCGAACGATCCGGCGATGAAGCGGGATCTCCGCGCTCTGCGGGACAGTGTGACCGAACTGGCATTCCTCCGGGACCGCCTCGACCGTGGTATCACCGGCACCGACCTGCACCGACAGCACAACGAGCTGGTCTCGCTGATCACCGCCCGACTCGCCCCGGTGGCCCCGTACCTGTCCCGGGGTGGTCCGTGGCAGCCACTGCCGGCACGCGCCGTCCCGCCCGGTAGCCCGCTGCAGCACTACGGTCCGCAGTCGCTGCCACCGCAGCTCCAGCATCCCGGGTCGGGTGCGCCGCAACCGCCGCGGGGTCAGAACCCGCCGGGCCCAGGTCGGTCCGGCCCGCAGGGCCCCGGTCGTCAGGTGGGCTGAATGGGGCGCGCGGTCGGTTGGGTGATCCGCGGGGCCCACTGGAGAAGCGCGTACAAACGCACTGCGCCCCGGTTGCCGAAGCAACCGGGGCGCAGTGCTGTGTCCGATCAGGCCGCCTTGACGGCCTGCCGGTTCACTCCTTGTGGGAGGACTCGGCGAGCTTCTCGTCGATCCGCTCCTCGATGAACTCGTAGGCGAGTTCGTCGTGCAGCGAGAGGTCGACACCACGATCCTCTTCCTCCGCGGTGACGCGGAAGCCGATGGTCTTGTGGATGGCGAAGCCGATGATGCAGGTCATCACCGCGGTGAAGAGCACCGAGACCAGGGCTGCGACCACCTGGATCAGCAGCTGGGTGGCGCCGCCGCCGTAGAACAGGCCGACACCGTCGAAGGCGAAAAAGCCCAGGTAGATGGTGCCGATCAGGCCGGCGACCAGGTGGACACCGACGACGTCCATGGAGTCGTCGTAGCCGAGCTTGTACTTCAGGCCGATCGCGGCCGAGGAGGCGGCACCGGCCACCAGGCCCAGCAGGATCGCCGCCCACGGGTCGAGGTTGGCACACGACGGGGTGATGGCGACCAGACCGGCGACGATACCCGAGGCACCACCGACGGCGGTGAACTTGCCGGCGTGGATCTTCTCCACCACCAGCCAGGCGAGCATCGCGGCGGCCGGGGCGGCCAGGGTATTCACCCAGATCAGGCCGGCCTCGGCCGGATCGGAGGCAGCGCCGGCATTGAAGCCGAACCAGCCGAACCACAGCAGAGCGGCACCGATCACGACCAGCGGTACGTTGTGCGGACGGTGCAGGGGCTCGGCGCGGAAGCCGGTACGACGGCCGACGATCAGCGCCAGCACCAAGGCGGCGACACCGGCGTTGATGTGCACCACGGTGCCACCGGCGTAGTCGATCGCGGCACCACCGACCAGGTTGCTGATCGCGCCACCATCGGTGAAGACGCCACCGTCACCCCAGACCATGAAGGCCAGCGGGCAGTAGACCAGGGTGACCCAGATCGGGACGAAGACGATCCAGGCGGAGAAGCGGGCACGATCGGCCAGGGACCCCGAGATCAGGGCAACGGTGATGATCGCGAAGGTGGCTCCGAAACCGGCACTGATCAGGTCAGGAGTGCCGACCAACGGCTGCAGGGCGAAGTACTCGAACGGGTTGCCGAAGACGCCACCGATGCTGCTCGCCCCGGAGACCGAGTAGCCCCACAGGACCCAGACGACGCCCACGATGCCCATCGAGATGATGCTCATCATGATCATGTTCAGCGCCGACTTGGCACGGGTCATACCGCCGTAGAGAAAGGCGACACCCGGGGTCATCAGCAGCACCAGTGCGGCGGCGACGATCACCCAGACATCGACGGAACTCAGTACGGGTTCCTCCATGAAAATCCTCCTTGTACATGTGCCCCGACGCGGCTCGGGGCGTCAGCAGGCAAGTCTGGGAGGTTGATGTTTCATCCGTTCCGCCCCGCGTTACAGCCGCGTTAAAGGTCGATTCTGCGGGAACTTCGAGGCCTTGTCACAATGGTCCGGTGCGCGATGTAACCCTGCTCGGATCCACCGGATCGATCGGTACCCAGGCTCTCGACCTGTTGGGTCCGCGGCGTGCGGACTATCGGGTACGAGGGCTGGCCGCCGGCGGCTCGAACACCTCGCTGTTGGCCGAGCAGATCCTCGACTTCTCGCCCGAGGTCGTCGCCTTGGCCCGTCCCAGCGCGGTACAGGACCTGCAACTCGCGCTCTACGCCGCAGCCAAGCAGCGCGGCTGGGCCAAGGGGGAACTGAAGCTGCCGAAGATCCTCGCCGGCCCGGACGCGATCACCGAACTGGCCGCCGGCGGTACCGACCTGGTGCTGAACGCGATCACCGGCGCGGCCGGGCTGTCGGCGACCCTGGCGGCACTGGACACGAAGGCGACGCTCGCCCTGGCGAACAAGGAATCCCTGGTGATCGGCGGACGACTGGTCACCGAGGCCGCCGGCCCCGATCAGCTGGTGCCGGTCGACTCCGAACATTCCGCGCTCGCCCAGGCGCTGCGCTCGGGCGGACACGGTGAGGTCGACAAGCTGGTGCTGACCGCCTCCGGCGGACCGTTCCGCGGGCGTACCCGGGCCGAATTGGCCCAGGTGACGCCGCAGCAGGCGATGGCCCACCCGACCTGGGACATGGGGCGGGTGATCACCATCAACTCCGCCTCGATGGTGAACAAGGCACTGGAGGTGCTGGAGGCACACCTGTTGTTCGACGTCGACCTGGCCGACATCGAGGTGGTGGTGCACCCGCAGTCGATCGTCCACTCGATGGTGCAGTTCGTCGACGGGTCGACGATCGCCCAGTGCTCACCGCCGGACATGCGGTTGCCGATCGGCCTGGCACTCAGTTGGCCGCAGCGGCTGCCCGGTGCCAGCGCACCGATCGACTGGTCGCAGGCGGCCAGCTGGACCTTCGAGCCGCTGGATGCCGAGACCTTCACCGCGGTCGACCTGATCCGGCGCTGCGGCGCCGCCGGGGGCACCGCGCCGGCCGTGTTCAACGCCGCCAACGAGGTCGCGGTGGACGCCTTCTGCGAGGGGGCCATCGGGTTCACCGACATCGTCGACACCGTCGAACGGGTCGTCGAGGACCACCTGCGCCCCCGCGGGCCCCGATCTTCGGGGCCGATTTCGGATGCCGACGTAGGATCATCGTTGGTCGGTGACCCCGAACTCGACCTGGCCTCGGTGCTCGCAGCCGACCGCTGGGCGCGCCGCCGGGCGACCGCGCTGACCACGAAGACCGGCTCGGAGTCGGTAGGACCGGGCGAGGAAGGGACAGACCTGAGGTGATGGAGACCCTCATCTACGTGGGCGCAGCCATTGGCTTCTTCGCCCTGATCATGGCCTCCATCGCGCTGCACGAGATCGGTCACCTGATCCCGGCGAAGATCTTCGACGTCAAGACCACCCAGTACTTCGTGGGCTTCGGCCGTACCTTGTGGTCGACGCGGATCGGTGAGACCGAGTACGGGGTGAAGGCCCTGCCACTGGGCGGATTCGTCCGGATGGTGGGGATGTACCCGCGGCACGCCGACGGTTCACTGCGCGCGTCCAGTTCCGGGTTGTTCCAGAACCTCGCCGACTCGGCGCGGGAGTTCGAGCACGAGGAGATCCGGCCCGAGGACGAAGGGCGGCTGTTCTACCAGAAGAAGCCCTGGCAGAAGCTGATCATCATGTTCGCCGGACCGTTGATGAACCTGCTGCTCGCCTTCGCGTTGTTGCAGACCCTGTTCGGGATGAATGGGATCGTGCAGCCGACGTTGGAGGTCACCCGGGTCCAGGAATGTGTCATCCCGGCCGACCGGGCCGAACAGGTCTGTCAGCCCGGTGACCCGCTCACCCCGGCGGTCGAGGCCGGGCTGCAACCCGGTGACGTGATCGTCGGCTTCAACGGCGTCACGGTCGAGAACTGGGACCAGCTCAGCGAACTGATCCGCACCAACTACGACCGATCGGCGCAGATCACCGTCGAACGTGGCGGTTCAGCAGTCGAACTGCCCACGGTGAACACCATCGTCACCAGTCGGCCCGATGACGTCGATCCGGCCAAACAGGTGGCGGTCGGCTTCCTCGGCGTGGAGCCGGGGTCGGAACGTGTCGCCGGCACCCCCGGCCGGGTGGTCGAGACGATGGTCGACATGACGCACTCGTCGATCGTCGGGGTGATCAACCTGCCGGTTCGCGTCTACTACACCGCCGCCGATCTGGTCACCGGCCAGCAGCGTGATCCGAACGGCCCGATGAGCGTCGTCGGGGCCAGCCGCGTCGCCGGGGAGGTGGCGACCACGGACCAACTGACCAATCCCGACCGCGGCTCCTACGTACTGCTGCTGCTCGGATCGGTGAATCTGTTCGTCGCCGTGCTGAACCTGGTCCCGCTGATGCCCTTCGACGGCGGTCACATCGCCGGAGCGCTGTGGGAGTGGCTGCGGCGTGGTTTGGCGAAGGTGTTCGGCAGACCCGATCCCGGGTACGTCGATGTCGCCAAGACTTTGCCCGTCGCCTATCTTGTAGGTGGATTCCTGATGATCTGCGGTGTCGTCCTGATCGTGGCCGACGTGGTCTCGCCGATCACCTTGTTCTGAACCCGGAGGGGTTCTGCCCGACCGAGCCTTGAGGAGGCCGAACGCATGACCGTTGACCTGGGGATTCCGACGGCACCGCCCCCGGTGCTCGCCCCGCGGCGCCAGACACGCAAGATCCGTGTCGGCAAGGTCGACGTCGGTGGCGACGCCCCGGTCTCGGTGCAGTCGATGACCACCACCCCCACCACCGACATCAACGCCACCTTGCAGCAGATCGCCGAGCTGACCGCTGCCGGCTGTGACATCGTGCGGGTCGCCTGCCCCAGCCAGGACGATGCCGACGCGCTGCCGGCGATCGCGAAGAAGTCGCAGATCCCGGTGATCGCCGACATCCACTTCCAGCCCAAGTACGTCTTCGCCGCGATCGATGCCGGTTGCGCCGCGGTACGGGTGAACCCGGGCAACATCCGCAAGTTCGACGACCAGGTGAAGGAGATCGCGAAGGCGGCCTCCGATGCCGGGGTCTCCCTGCGGATCGGGGTGAACGCGGGCTCGCTGGACAAGCGACTGCTCGCCAAGTACGGCAAGGCCACCCCGGAAGCACTGGTCGAGTCCGCGGTCTGGGAAGCCTCGCTGTTCGAGGAGCACGGTTTCCACGATTTCAAGATCTCGGTCAAGCACAACGACCCGGTGGTGATGGTCCGGGCCTACGAGCTGCTGGCCGAGCAGGGTGACTGGCCGCTGCACCTGGGGGTCACCGAGGCAGGTCCGGCGTTCCAGGGCACGATCAAGTCCGCCACCGCCTTCGGTGCACTGCTGAGCCGGGGGATCGGCGACACCATCCGGGTCTCGCTGTCCGCCCCGCCGGTGGAGGAGGTGAAGGTCGGTACCCAGATCCTGCAGTCGCTGAACCTGCGGCCACGGAAGCTGGAGATCGTCTCCTGCCCCTCCTGCGGCCGCGCGCAGGTCGATGTCTACAAGCTGGCCGATGCGGTCACCGCCGGATTGGAGGGCCTGGAGGTCCCGCTGCGGGTGGCCGTCATGGGCTGTGTGGTGAACGGCCCCGGTGAGGCCCGTGAGGCCGATCTCGGCGTGGCGTCCGGCAACGGCAAGGGCCAGATCTTCGTCAAGGGTGAGGTGATCAAGACCGTCAAGGAGTCCGAGATCGTGGAGACACTGATCGAGGAGGCCATGCGGATCGCGGACACGATGGAGGGCGCCGAGGGTGGCGCTCCCGAGGTCACCGTGTCGTGACCGCACCCGCTGTCGCCGGAGAGGTCCGCGTCGTCTGTGATGCCGACCTGGATGCGGTGACGGCCCTGCTCGCCACCAAACCGGTCGAATCGGTCTTCGTGGCGTCCCGGATCGCCGCCTACGGGCTGGATCCGTTCCGGCTGGGTTGCCCGGTCTGGGGATGGTTCCGCGAAGGCGAGCTGAAGGCCCTGTGCCATGCCGGGTCGAACCTGATCCCTTTCGGCGCCGACGACGAGGCCTTGTCGGCTTTCGCCGAACAGGCCGGAGTGCGCCGCCGCTGTACCTCGATCGGCGGGCCATCGGCCTCGGTGATGCCGCTGTGGCAGGAGCTGTGCACCCGCGGACGCGATTGGCGAGCGGTACGTGAGGTGCGTGCACGACAGCCGCTGATGATGATCGACCGACCCTCACCGGTGCCGGCCGACCCGCAGGTGCAGCCCATCGGCCGTCGCGACATGGATGCCTATTTCGACGCCTCGGTGGCGATGTACACCGAGGAGGTGGGTGTCTCCCCGTTCCCCCACGGCAGCTCGCGCTACTACCGCGGGTACGTCCGGGAGCTGATCCGCCGTGGGCACTCCTTCGGGGTGGTGGAGAACGGCCGGGTGCTGTTCAAGGCCGACATCGGCTCCCTGGCCAACGGGGTGGCACAGATCCAAGGGGTGTGGGTGGCACCGGACCGCCGCGGCAGGGGTCTGGCCCCGTCGGCGATGGCCGCGGTTGTGGCTCTGGCTCTCGAACATGCGCCGTCGGTCAGCCTCTACGTGAACGACTTCAACACCGCGGCACTGCGTACCTATCAGCGGGTCGGTTTCGGCCAGATCGGCGAGTTCGCCACCATCTTGTACTAGACCAGCGGACACGGGGCGAGCGCAGGAAACCAGCCTCGACCCGCCCGTCTCCGGCCACGTCGTGGTCTCGGACAACACGAGGTGGCGGCGGTCTCCACCGGCCGACAGGCACGACAAACGTCGGTCGACGGCTCCCCCTGATCGATCCGTGAGCCACCGGGATCAAGATCGTGTCAGGTGTCTCGCAACGTGGCGGCCACCTACCCCGAAGTGCTGGGGGTGCGGCACCATGGACGTCTTTGCAACTCAGGAAAGGGTCATCACGCTTGTCGCGCTGGCCTGCTTGGTCGGGCTGATCGCTGGGCTGGGAGTAAGCCTGCTCCCGTTCCGGCCTGGGGTTGTGCTCGGGTCCGTCTGGGGAATTTCCATGTTCGTCCTGGCGGTCCTCCTCGCGGCCAGAGGCAATGTGCCGCAGCACTACACGTTGTACGGAGCAGTTGTGCTCGGCGGTGTCGCGTGTTTCGCTGGAGGGACGGCTGTTCCGGGTCTCATCCGATCCATGGGGAAGTCACGGGGGCCCATCTGAACGACACGGCGGTGTGGCTTGCAGGTGCCTGTCGCTGCCGCCTGCTTCACAGCCCGGTCCTGACCGAGCGCCCGCGTGTCGCGACGCCTCTCAACCGCGGCCGGGTTCGGCATCGGGTGGTACGTCGTCACCATGGAACGACTCGGTGATGTTGCCCGCCTTCGCCGTCGACGGGTCGGAGGCGATGAAGGCATTGAGCCACCGCATCTTCGGGTCCGCATCGATCAGCAGCGCCTTCACCAACAGGGTCGACGGCAGGGCCAGCAACGCGCCCAGTGGGCCGAGCACCGAGGCCCAGAACAACAGCGACAGGAACGAGATCGTCGGCGTGACCCCGACCGCGTCACCGGTGAACTTCGGCTGGATCAGCGACTGGATGACGAAGTTCAGCACCGAGTACCCGATCACCACGATCAGTGCGGCCACCGGCCCGCTGTCCAACAGCGCCATCAACGCCGGCGGGACCAGACCGAGCACGAAACCGATGTTCGGGATGTAGTTGGTGATGAACGACAGCACGCCCCACACCAACGCCAGCGGCACCCCGATCGCCATCAACAAGACCACGTCCAGGACGGCGACGACGATGCCGAACACGGTGGTGACGACCCAGTAACGGCGTACCCCCTGGGAGAACGACACCAGGGCCTCGGTGATCCGCGGGTTGACCATGTCGGAGATCCGCATCCGGTCGTCGATGCTGATCAGGTCCAGCACCAGGAAGAAGATCACGGTCAACAGCACCAGCAGCAGCGAGCCGACGCTGCCGACATTCGACAGCACCCCGGTCGCGGCGCTGACCACACTCTGCGGGTTGATTCCCTGCAACTGTTGGGTGATCTGCAAAGTGGTGATCCCGAACGACCCGAGAAGCTCCAGGGCGGAGTTGTAGAGGCTGATGAACTGCGGGGCGTAACGCGGCATCTCCTGCACGAAGGCGGCGATCGCGTAGTAGATCGCGTAGAAGAACAGGAACAGGAAGATCAACACCGCGATACCGGCGGCGGTGGCGGCCAATGCCTTCGGAACGCCGCGCCGGCGAAGCCAGGACGCCAGCGGAGCGGCAGCCAGCACCAGGTTGATGCCGAAGAAGACCGGGGCGATGATGTCGTTGAACTCGCGAATGCCGAAGATGATCAGGATCCCGGCACCGACGCTGAGCAGAACCAGCAGCACCCTGGGGGTGCCGATCCGGTCGGTCAGGCCGTCGAGCTGGCCGGAGATCCGACGCAGTTCGCGCTGTTCGGCACTCGGGTCGGGCCGCTGGGTCACCGCCGGCGGAGCAGGGGTCGGGCGCGTTGGCGCTCCGCGCCGCGTCAACCATCCGAACACCGTTCCGCCTCCTGTTCCCGGCACCGCGATGATGTCGTCGCAGAACACTCTGCCCTATGCAGGTAGGTGTCTGCGCAGGCGACACCGGTAGTTCGACCCGGCATCATGGTGGCCGTGGGCGAGATTGCATCGAGTGAGGTCGCATGGCGGTTCAGCCGCTGGCAGTTGTTCCTCGCCCGGGACGAGGTGCGGATCTCGGTCGCCTGGGCCTTGGCACGGTGGCCGGGTTGCTCACCGCGTTCAACCTGGTCACCTCCGCAGATCCCTGGACCCGGGTGATGTGTGCCTACCTGGCGGCCCCGGTGGTCGCCACCGTCATCACCGGCGCTCTCAGCCACGCCGTCTTCGTCCAGCTCGACTCCGGGTCCCTGCACGAGTTGCTGCGCCGGACGGAGCAACGACGCACCCTGCTGGACTTCCTGTTCAGCACCGATGACTCCGGTCTCAGCTGGGCGGTCCAAGGCGCCCTCGGTTCGCTGATCGCGATCTTCTGGTTGATCCTGAACGGTGAGCGCGACGACGGTCGGGTGGCGGTGCTGACCGTCCTCGGCGTGACGGCCGCCTGGGTGATGATGGTCCTCGCCTACACCGTCGACTATGCCCGGGCCAATGCCGTGCAGGAGGGGCTGGAGTTCCCCGGGGTGGAGCATCCAGTCTTCTCCGACTACGTCTACCAGTCGCTGACCGTGGCCACCTCGGTGGCGACCTCCGACGCCGACATCACCAGTCGCAGCATGCGGCGGCTGGTGTCGGGCAATGCGGTGGTCGCCTTCGTCTTCAACACCGTGATCGTCGCGCTCCTGGTCAGCCTGGTCACCAGTTTCCGTTGAACCACCCCCCGGGCCGATGGGTCGTGTCCGTGGCATCGGCCGGGGCCGGCTGCGTACCGGCCGGTTGCCGATCGTCGCGCAAGCCGGACGTACCGGTATCGTGAACGCGGCAGATCAGCCGCCAACGTCGAATCAAGAGGTGCCCTGAGTGTTCACCCGCATGTCTGAGTTGTTCGTCCGGACCCTGCGCGAGGATCCGGCCGACGCCGAGGTCGCCAGCCACCGGTGGCTGGTCCGCGCCGGTTACATCCGGCGGGCCGCACCCGGCATCTACAGCTGGCTGCCGCTGGGCCTTCGGGTGCTGGAGAACGTGGAGAAGATCGTTCGCGAGGAGATGAACGCGATCGGCGCCCAGGAGGTGCGTTTCCCCGCGCTGCTGCCGAAGGAGCCCTACGAGGCGACCAATCGGTGGACCGAGTACGGCGACGGCATCTTCCGGCTGAAGGACCGCAAGGGTGCCGACTACCTGCTCGGCCCGACCCATGAGGAGATGTTCACCCTGACGGTGAAGGAGATGTACTCCTCCTACAAGGACCTGCCGCTCTCGCTGTACCAGATCCAGACCAAGTACCGCGACGAGCCGCGTCCGCGGGCCGGCATCATCCGCGGCCGCGAGTTCATCATGAAGGACTCCTACTCCTTCGACGTCGACGAGGAGGGCTTGGCGGCCTCCTACGACGCACATCGTGCGGCGTACCGGCGGATCTTCGACCGGCTGGGCTTCGAGTACGTGATCGTGAAGGCGATGTCGGGGGCGATGGGCGGTTCGCGCTCCGAGGAGTTCCTGGCCGTCTCGCCGATCGGTGAGGACACCTTCGTCCGTTCCCCGGGTGGGTACGCCGCGAACGTCGAGGCCGTCGAGGTACTGGCACCCGAACCGATGCCCTTCGACGACCTGCCGCCCGCGCATGTGGAGCAGACCCCGGACAGCCCGACCATCGAGACCCTGGTCGCGGCGGCCAATGCTGCGCAGCCGCGGGAGGACCGGGAGTGGACTGCGGCGGACACGTTGAAGAACGTGGTGTTCATGATCAAGCGGCCCGGTGAGGAGGCCGAGCCGCTGGCGGTCGGCCTGCCCGGTGACCGGGAGGTCGACCTGAAGCGGCTGGAGGCCCACCTCGGCGAGGGGGTCGAGTTCGAGCCCTTCACCGCCGAGGACTTCGCCGCCCACCCGGAGCTGGTCAAGGGCTACATCGGCCCCGGCGTGCTGGGGGAGCAGAACAGCTCGGGCATCCGTTACCTGACCGATCCCCGGGTGGTCTCCGGCTCCCGCTGGGTGACCGGTGCCGACCGGCCCGGGCACCATGTCTTCGACCTGATCGCCGGTCGCGATTTCACCGCCGACGGCGTCATCGAGGTGGCGGAGGTACGGCCCGGCGACCCGGCACCGGATGGCTCGGGTCCACTGGCCCTGGAGCGCGGGATCGAGATGGGCCACGTGTTCGCCCTCGGCACGAAGTACGCCGAGGCGCTGGGGCTGAAGGTGCTGGACGCCAACGGCAAGCAGGCAGTGGTGCAGATGGGGTCCTACGGGGTGGGCGTCTCCCGGGCGGTGGCAGCCATTGCCGAGGGCAACTGTGACGCCAGGGGGCTCGCCTGGCCGCCGGAGATCGCTCCGTACCGGGTGCACATCGTCGCCACCGGCAAGGACGCGGCCGTGTTGGAGAAGGCCACCGAGATCGCCGCCGCGCTCGACGAGGCCGGTGTCAGCGTGCTGCTGGACGACCGCAAGGCCAGCCCGGGGGTGAAGTTCGCCGATGCCGAGATGCTCGGTATGCCGACGACCGTCGTCGTCGGGCGTGGCCTGGCCGATGGTTTCGTCGAAGTACGCGACCGCCGCAGCGGAATGGCCGAGAACGTGGCCGTCGACGACGCGTTACCGCATCTGATCGCGGTGGTCGACGGCGTGCCCGACATCGAGGGCTGATCCAAATCCACTCGCCGGGCGGTCACCTGGGGCTCGCACTTGGGTCCGGCCGCCACAATGGCAGCCGTGGAGTTGCTGGCTGAGATCTGGTCCCGGGTGACGGCACGACAGGTCGTACCCCCGAGCAGCCAGGTGCTGTTGTCCGCGGCGGCTGCCCTGGCAGCGGTGATCCTGGCCTGGCGCTTGGTGCGGATCCTCACCACCGTCGTCCACGAGGCCGGTCACGCCGTGGTGGCGATGCTGGTGGGTCGGAGGCTGCAAGGGATCCGGCTGCACTCCGACACCTCGGGGCTGACGGTGTCCAAGGGTCGGCCGCGGGGGCCGGGGATGATCGCCACCCTGCTCGCCGGTTATCCCGCGCCGGCGATCTTCGGCCTGGTGGCTGCCTGGGTGCTGAGCCAGGGGTACGCCGTCGCGCTGCTGTGGGGCAGCCTGCTGGTGCTGGCGCTGATGGTGCTGTGGATCCGCAATTTCTACGGCTTGCTGGTGATCGCCGTGCTCGGTGTCGGCATCGGCCTGGCATCGTGGTATCTGCAGCCTGCCGAGCAGTCATTGATCGCCTTCACGCTCACCTGGTTGTTGCTCCTCTCCGCACCGCGGGCGTCGATGGAACTGCTGCGCCGGCCGTCGGCGAACTCCGACGCCGGGCAGCTGGCCCGGTTGACCCGTGTCCCGGCAGGGGTGTGGAGCACCGTGTTCGTCGGCATCGGTCTGTTCGCGCTGGTCGTCGGGACGGCGATGCTGCTGCCGCAGGTAATCATGCGCTGACGTCCGCTTGCGTACCTGTCCGGGTGCGCCGACCGGAGGGTCATCCCCGATCGGCATCCGGGCCGGTGACCTTGGACGCCTCGCCCTGCGGCGGGTTCGGTGACCGACCGTCCGGATCGTCCTCGGAACCTGTGTGGTGCGTGGCGGAACCGGTCCGGTTCCCCGCTTCCAGTTCGTCGGCCTCGGCGCCGGTGACCGCCTCTCCGCGGGCGACCAGTCCGGCCTCACTGCCCAGCGGGATCTGCTTCAGGAACAGTGCCAGGACGAAGGCGACGGCGATGAACGGCACCAGGTAACCGAAGACCGGCGCCAGCGCATCGGCGTACCCGTTCATCACTCCCTGCTGCAACTCGGTGGAGTACTGGTCGAGTGTCGTCGGGTCCAGGTTCGCCACCGACTGTGCAGCGGTCGCCGCGTCCTGCCCGGCGCCGGTGAACACCGCGGTCAGGTTCTCCGAGAGTCGGGTGGTGAAGATCGAACCGAAGACCGCCACACCGAGGGCGGCACCGACCTCCCGGAAGTAGTTGTTGGTGCTGGTACCGATACCGACCTCGGTGGCCGGTACGGCGTTCTGCACCACCAGGACGACCACCTGCATCACCAGACCGAGGCCGCAACCGAGGCCGAACAGGTACACCATGATCAACCACAGCGGGGTGTCACCGGTCAGGGTGGTCATGGTTGCCATCACCACACCGGTCACCGCCATACCGATGATCGGGTAGGCCCGGTACTTGCCGGTGCGGGTGATCAAGTTGCCCGAGAGCAGGGTCATCAACATCATGCCGCCCATCATCGGCAGCATCAGCAGACCGGACTCGGCTGCTGAGGTCTGCGAGACCATCTGCAGGAAGGTGGGCAGGAAGCTGATCGCGGCGAACATGCCCAGCCCGAGCATGAAGCCGATCGCGGTGGCATTGACGAAGACCCGGTTGCGGAACAGTCGCAGCGGGATGATCGGATCCTCGGCACGGGATTCGGTCAGCACGAACAGGGTGGCTGCGACCACCATGCCTGCGCACCAGGCCCAGGTGCTCAAGGCACTCCAACCGTGGTCGGAGTCGTCGCCGAAGTCGGCGAAGAAGATCAGGCAGGTGGTGGTGATCGTCAGCAAGATCACGCCCAGGACGTCGGGACGTGTGGTTGACCGGCGGCTCGGAACCTTCAAGGCGATCAGGGCGATCACGAAGGCGGCGATGCCGACAGGTACGTTCACCCAGAACGCCCAGTGCCAGGTGTGATGGTCGACGAAGTAGCCGCCGAGCAGTGGGCCGCGCCGATCGCGGCGACACCGAAGACCGCCCCCATCGGGCCGAGGTACTTTCCGCGCTCCTTCGCCGGGACGATGTCGGCGATGATCGTCTGCGAGAGAATCATCAGGCCGCCGCCGCCGAGACCCTGCATCGCCCGGAAGGCGACGAACGTCCAGAACGTGGTCGACAGCGCCGCGCCGATCGAGGCAATGGTGAACAAGCCGATCGCGAAGAGGAAGAGGTGACGGCGACCGAGGACGTCACCGAACTAGCCGTAGATCGGCATCACGATGGTCGTCGCCAGCAGGTAGGCCGTGGTGATCCACGCCTGGTGCTCGACACCGCCGAGGTCGCCGACGATGGCCGGCATCGCGGTGGAGACGATGGTCTGGTCGAGGCTCGACAACAACATGCCCGCGATCAGGGCGCTGAAGATGATCCAGATGCGGCGCTGGGTGAGGGCCAGTGGTGCCGGGTTCTTGGGGGCGGTCATGGCCGGTTCCGTTCTGTGGTGGTTTCGGGTGTGGAAGTCAGCATTGCGGCGGCCTGCTGCAGACGCTCGCTCAGCCGTTCGGCGAAGTGGGTGGGGGACAGCGGACGATCGGCGGCGAACTGCTCGGTGGCAACCGCTCGGCCGAAGGTCCCGACCAGGGTGACTGCGGTGATCGCCCGGGTGTCATCGGCGGCCCATCCCTCGCGCTCGGCGACCAGTTCGGCATCGGCATGTTCGATCCGGGCGGCGAACTCGACCATCAGGGCGTGCAGCTCGGGTTCCTGCCGCAGGGCGTTCATGAGTTCGGCGTGGTCCTCGAAGCCGTGGCCCAGGATCTCCCAGCGACGGCGGCTGAGGGTGATCAAGGCGGTGACCAGGGGTTCGGTGGAGTGCAGGAACTCCTGGGCCACGCGGTCCAGCTCGGTGTCATGGGTGCGGATGCCGAGGACGGCATGTTCCTTCTTCGCGAAGTAGTTGAAGAAGGTGCGTCGAGAGACCTCGACCTCGGCGCACAGCTCTTCGACGGTGAACCCGGCCAGCCCGCGTTCGGCGGTCCAGGCGCGGGCGGTCGAGATCAGTCGGCGCGCGGTCCGGGCCGTGCGCCGTTCTCTCAGCCCGGTTGCACGGGTGGCTGATTGGTGCATGTTTGCACTATAGGCATCAAAGTGCAGACACCTGCACGGCGTACAAGGACTCACAGGATTGTCCCAGCTTCGCTGTCGGTCCTGGGTCGGCACTGGGCGGCGGAGGTCGTGACTTCGCCAGCGATTTCGGTCAGTGCTGGGCGGTGGTGCCGATGGTCGTGGCTTCGAGGGGTGGTGACCTCGGGGTATGGGTTCGGGCGTGCGGCCCCGGGGGTATGGGTTCGGGCGTGCGGCCCCGGGGGTATGGGTTCGGGCGTGCGGCCCCGGGGGTGTGGGTTCGGGCGTGCGGCCCCGGGGGTGTGGGTTCGGGGGCTTCAGGGCCCGGCCGTTCGCCCGACCGTTGCGACGGGTGTGGCTTCGGGGCGTGTGGCTGCGAGGGCTGCGGCTCGGAGGTGACTCCGAGGGGGGTGATGTCACCGGAGGCTGTGAGGGGCGCCCGTGCCGGTTTCGCTGAGGTGGATCTGGATGACAACCAAACAAGCGTCACGGTCGACGCGGTCATCCGTCAGTCGACTAGGGGTTATGCGCCGGTCGGGTCGATCGAGTGTGACGTTTGTTTGATTTTGACTCGGCAGACTCGGGGCGGTCGGCCTGCCCGGCGCCGTGCGTCGCCGGAGGCTGGTGAGGGGCGCCCGTGCCGGTTTCGCTGAGGTGGATCTGGACGACAACCAAACAAACGTCACAGTCGATGCGGTCTTCGGCCGGCCCACTAGGGGTTCTGTGCCGGTTGCGGCGATCGAGTGTGACGTTTGTTTGGGTTGTTGCCGTCATGATCACCGCGGTGGCCGGTTCTCGTGGTGAACCCGGTCGGCTCAGTCGCACCCGGTCGATTCAGTCGCACCCGGTCGATCCAGTCACACCCGGTCGATCCAGTCGCACCCGGTCGATTCAGTCGCACCCGGTCGATCCAGTCGCACCCATCCGGCTCAATTGCGAGGGCGCTGTGACCGGTGTCGCCGAACCGCCTCCCGGGTGCCGCACCGTGGCGAGCAGTAGCGCTGGGTCCCGTTGCGGGACAGGTCGGCGAACGGCAGATCGCAATCGCTCGCACCACAGCGGCCGAGCCGGTCCATTCCCCGCTCGGTCAGGTGCAGGGCGGTGCCGACGGTGATCATCGTCGACAGCAGATGGGCCAGACCCACCCGGTCGGGCCGGTAGTGAAGGTGCCAGCGGCCGGTGTGGTCGGTGAGCCGGGGGTGTTCGGCATACCGGGCGAGCAGGTCGTTCAACCGGGCAGCGCGTTGCACCTCCTCGCCGACATCGACGACGGACTGCCAGGAATCCAGGAAGTCGGCCAGGCGGTCGATGTCGGTCACCGTCGCGGGCAGTTCGACCTCCACCCCGTGGTCGAGGCAGACCTCGGTCAGTTCGGCGGGTGAGGTCGGCAGTTCGCGGACCAGCGCGACGGCCAGTCGCACCGGTTCCGCACCGTAAGGGTTGATCAGCACAAAGTCATTACAGCATGATCGCCCTCGTGCTCGATCAACTCCCGCTGGTCACCCTGATCGCCCTGATCGGCGTCGCCTTCGTCGCCGGCTGGGTGGATTCCGTGGTCGGCGGCGGGGGACTGATCCAGCTCCCGTCTTTGCTGATCGCGCTGCCCGAGGACACCCCCACCCCGAGCATCCTGGCAACCAACAAGATCAGCTCCGCGGCAGGAACGCTGATCGCCACCATCACCTACCTGTCGAAGATCAAGGTGCACTGGGGGGTGGTCCTGCCGCTGGTGATCGGCTCGGCAACCGGTGCCGCGAGCGGGTCCTGGCTCGCCCAGTTCGTACCCAAGGAGGTCTTCACCCCGGTGGTGCTGGTGGCCCTGATCGCGGTGGGTCTCTACACCTGGCGGCGCCCGGCGCTGGGCATGACCGGTCGTGTCGGCGAACGCGGGCCCTCCCACTACCTGATCGCCGGTGGAATCGGACTGGTGATCGGCGCCTATGACGGAGTCCTCGGTCCCGGTACGGGGTCGTTCTTCGTGATCGCGCTGGTCGCCCTGCTGGGGTACGGATTCCTGGAGGCGACGGCAAAGGCCAAGATCGCCAACCTGACCACCAACCTGGCCTCGATCGCCGTCTTCGGGGCCACCGGATATCTGCTCGTGGGGCTCGGCCTGGTGATGGCGGCGGCGAATCTCACCGGCGGTCTGATCGGCGCCCGGATGGCCCTGCGGTACGGCAACGGGTTCGTCCGGATCGTCTTCCTGGTCGTGGTGGGTGCGCTGATCTGCAAGCTGGGTTGGGATGTCGCCTGGCAGGTGATCGAACTGATCGGTCGCTGAGCACCCGGCTGCCGGTGACGCCCCGGCAGTTCCCACCCATGTGCCCTCCGCCCAGGCGCCGTGGGCATCACCGATCATCGGCGGCCGATCCGCTCGGTCGGGGCGCCGAGGACCGGACGCGGGGATGACCGGCCGGAGTCAGGCAGGATCGGGCCAGCCCGGCCAGGCAGGCAGAGTGGCCCCGGCGCGGACCGCACGAAGGGTGCTCTCGCTGAGCATCGTCGCTGCCCGGTCCCGATCGGACTCGGTGTTCGTCGCCTGCAGCCATTGGCCGAGGTAGGGCAACAGACCTGATTCAATCACGCGGTCGGTCTCCTGCGGCTCGTCCGGAACCAGATAACCGGCCTCGGCGGCAGGGGCTGCTGCACCGCGGTCCACCAGTTCCCCGCTCAGCTCGTCGCGTAAGGAGCGGTAGCGCTCCAGCGCCGCCAGGATGGGCTCGTCGTCGGAGCGCGGGACCAGGCCCAGCAGACGTTGGTAGGCGAACACCGCGGCATGACACTGCGCCACCACCTGCTGCATTGCGGTCACATCGTCGGTCGTGGACAGGGCTCCCGTGCCCGGCATGCCGATCTCGCCGCCGTCCTCGACGACTTCGGCCGCTGCAGTGCAGAAGGCGGCCAGGGAACCGCAGACCAGGGCATCGGTCCCCGTGGCGCCGGGGGTCGTTTCGACCAGTGCCTCGGCCGCCGAGCGTTCGGCGTCGATCAGCTCCCGGGCCGGATCGTCACCGACGTCGATCGCGCTGCCCGGTGTGGGCAGGGGTGAGCCGGGACTCGTGGACGGACGTGTCCCGGGGGAGCCGGAGACCAGCGCGGTCAGATGCGCCCGATGTGCACCCAGGAGTGCCGGATCCGCCCCGGCGGCCTCGGCCAGGGCCAGCAGCCCGGTCATCCGGGACCGTGCCTCCACGATCGCCGAGGTGGCGGTCGAGGCCGGCGCCGGGGTCGGAGCCGGCGGTCGGCCACCGCTCAGTGCTGGGGAGTCACCGCGAGCGGCGTTCCACGCCAGTCCGCCGGCGATTCCGGTGAACACGGTCGCACCGATCACGAGGAACTGGCGACGATTCGAGGCGGGCACCTGCCGAATCGTACCGATCGCCGCAGCCGCCCGAGTGGGAAGTGGAGCCGACCGGACAGATCGGTATGCTGGGCCAAAACTGAGTCCGACAATCGAACCGCGGAGGCTGACGTGAACGAACCCCAACTCGTCAACGAGATCACGCCACTGCTCGCACAGTTCGATCTTGAGCTCGACTCGCTCGACGTCCGACCCGCCGGTCGGCGAACCCTGCTGCAGATCATCGTCGACGGTGACGGCCCCGACGGCAGGGGTCCGAGTCTGGACGAGATCTCCGAGGCCACCAAGGCCGTCTCCCGCCATCTGGACGGCTCCAGTGCCGTCGGCAAGGGCGCGTTCACCTTGGAGGTCTCCTCCCGCGGGGTGAGCCGGCCACTGGAACGGGTCGAGCACTGGCGTCGCAACCTCGTGCGTCTGGTCAAGATCAAACTGAACGACGAGCACGACCTGCCCGATGTCCCCGACCAACTCGACCAGCTGGAGGGGCGGATCACGGCAGTGACCGATGACGCGGTCCTGCTGAGTGTCGGCGGCTCCGAGGTGCGGGTGCCGTTCGAGGTGATCAAGAAGGCAGTCATACAGGTCGAACTGACCAAGAAGCGTCCCGGCGACGCCGAGGAGGAGTGATCATGGACATCGACATGGCGGCGCTGCGGGCGATCGAGCGGGACAAGGAGATCCCGCTGGACACGCTCGTGCTGGCGCTCGAGGACGCGATGCTGAACGCCTACGAGAAGACCGACAACCCGGTGCACGGTGCCCGGGTGGAGTTGGATCGGCGTTCGGGCAGTTTCCGGGTGATGGCGCCGGAGCTCGACGAGAACGGCAAACCGGTCGGCGAGTACGATGACACCCCGGCCGATTTCGGCCGGGTCGCCGCCGCCACCGCCCGACAGGTGATCTTCCAGCGCCTGCGGGATTACGAGGACGAACAGAAGTACGGCCACTTCGCCGCCTCCGAGGGTGACATCGTCTCCGGCATCGTCCAGCAGGGAAGGGATTCCCGGACGGTGCTGGTCGACCTGGGCAAGATCGAGGCGATCATGCCGCTGGCCGAACAGGTCCCCGGTGAGACCTATCGGCACGGTGATCGAGTCCGTGTCTACATCGTGGCGGTACGCAAGGAGCTGCGCGGACCGCAGGTCGTCGTCTCCCGTACCCACCCCGAGCTGGTGGCCCGGTTGTTCAAGATGGAGGTCCCCGAGATCGAGCAGGGACTCGTCGAGATCAAGGCGATCGCCCGCGAGGCCGGACACCGGACCAAACTCGCGGTGATCAGCAACAGCCCCGAGGTCTCGGCCAAGGGTGCCTGCATCGGGCCCATGGGGCAGCGGGTACGGGCAGTGATGCACGAGCTGAACGAGGAGAAGATCGACATCATCGACTACTCCGAGGACCCCGCACAGTTCGTCGCCAATGCGCTGTCGCCGGCGAAGGTCTCCTCGGTGCAGGTGGTGGATCCGGCGGCGAAGGCCGCGCGGGTGATCGTCCCGGACTACCAGTTGTCGCTGGCCATCGGCCGGGAGGGACAGAATGCCCGGCTGGCCAACCGTCTGACCGGTTGGCGGATCGACATCCGTCCCGACACCGAGGTCGGCGCTGAAGCCTGATCGGCGCCCGGCCGCCGACCGAACCCCCGAGCAGCCGCAGGCTGCCGGGCCGGTCCGTACCTGTGTCGGTTGTCGCCGGCGGGTGCTGCAACGTGGGTTGCTCCGGCTGGCCCTGCAGCCGGACCCGCTGCACCCACAGACGGTTCGGGTGGTGTTCTCGCGTACCGCAGCAGGCCGTGGTGCCTGGCTGCATCCCGATCCGGACTGTCTGGAACTGGCCCGTCGGCGGCGGGCGATCCCGCGAGCCCTGCGGGTGCCGGTCACCGCGGTGGAGATCGATTTCGAGGAGCTCGCCCGCCGGATCGCGAACCTGCCCGGTGAGGCCGATGCGACAGCTTTGGGTTCGGGAGACTAGTCTTGGACCGGTACGCCCGCGCAGCGCGGGTGGAACACCTGACCGGGTCAACCGTCCCGGTCCGACCAGAAGGTGGGCATTCGCTCATGAACGCGCGATGAACACGCATCAGCGATGAACACAGCAACCGACTAACTGGTCCGGCGAATTCGACCCGGACCTGAAGGAGAGTAGTGGCCAAGGTCCGCGTCTACGAGTTCGCCAAAGAGAACGGGCTCGAAAGCAAGGAGGTCCTCCAAGTCCTCAAGGACATGGGGGAGTTCGTGCGCTCGGCATCCTCGACGATCGAGGCACCGGTGGTACGCCGGTTGAGCGAACGCATCAGCAGTGACAAGTCCAACGGCAGCGGTGACGGCAAAGCCAAGCCCGCTGCCGCAGCCAAGCCCCGCAAGCCCGGCCCGCCGGCGCCGAAGAAGCCGGCCGGTCCCGCACCGAGCCCGGCGGCTCCGGCTGCCGCGGGTGGCAACGATCAGGCACCGTCGAAGTCGGCGCCTCGTCCGGGTGCGACCCCGGGTCCGAAGCCGGCCACCCCGGCGGCCGAGTCGACCACACCGACGCCTCGTTCGGATGCTCCGCGTTCGGATGCCCCACGTCCGGGTGCCGCCCGTCCGGCTGCTCCCGGACCTCGTCCGGGCCCGCGGGCTCCGGAGAGCCGTTCGGAGCCGGGTCGTCCGGCCGCTCCGCGCGGTGGTGAATCCCGCGGTGGTACCGATTCCCGTGGCGGAACCGATGCCCGTCCGGGCCGTCCGGCGCCGCGCCCGCGTCCGGGATCGACCGGCGGTCTGCCCGGTGCACCGGGTCCGCGGCCGCGTCAGTCCGGTCCGCGTCCGGGCAACAACCCGTTCGCCAGCTCGCAGGGGATGGGCCGTACGCCACGGCGCCCGGAGAGCCGCACCGGCGGTGCTCCCGGGGATGCCCCACGTCCGGGCGGTCCTCGTCCCGGTGGTGGCAGTGGCGGAATGCCGCGCCCCAACCCGGCGATGATGCCCAAGCAGTCCAGCCTGGGAGCGCCGACCGGTCGTGGTGGTCGCCCCGGTGGCGGCCCCGGCCGTGGCCGCGGTGGCGGCCCCGGCGGCTCTCGTGGCCCGGGCGGTCCCGGTGGTGGCCCGCCGATGGGTCCGGGCCGTGGCCGTGGTGGCCGCGGTGGTACCCAGGGTGCCTTCGGCCGTGGTGGACAGAAGGGCCGTGGACGCAAGTCGCGCAAGCAGCGTCGCCAAGAGGTCCACGACATGGAGGCCCCGACGATCGGCGGCGTGCGCGTCCGCAAGGGCGAGGGGCAGACGATCCGTCTGCGCCGTGGTGCCTCGCTGACCGACCTGGCCGAGAAGATCGGTGTGGACGCAGCAGCGCTGGTCCAGGTGTTGTTCGGTATGGGCGAGATGGTGACCGCCACCCAGTCGGTCAACGACGAGACCCTGCAGGTGCTCGGTACCGAGCTGAACTACAACATCCAGGTCGTCTCTCCCGAGGACGAGGACCGCGAGCTGCTGCAGAGCTTCGACATCGAGTTCGGTGAGGACATCGGTGACGAGGACGATCTGGCGGCCCGCCCGCCGGTGGTGACCGTGATGGGTCACGTCGACCACGGCAAGACCAAGCTGCTCGATGCGCTGCGGAAGTCGAATGTGGTCGCCGGGGAGGCCGGTGGCATCACCCAGGCCATCGGCGCCTACCAGGTGACCACCGAGGTCGACGGCGTCGAACGCAAGATCACCTTCATCGACACCCCGGGTCACGAGGCGTTCACCGCCATGCGTGCCCGTGGTGCGAAGTCGACCGACATCGCCGTACTGGTGGTGGCTGCCGACGACGGTGTGATGCCGCAGACGATCGAGGCGCTGAACCATGCGACCGCCGCGGACCTCCCGGTCGTGGTGGCGGTGAACAAGGTGGACAAGCCCGGCGCCGATCCGTCGAAGGTCCGCGGTCAGCTGACCGAGTACGGGCTGGTGCCGGAGGAGTACGGCGGCGACACCATGTTCGTCGATGTCTCCGCGGTCACCGGTGTCGGCCTGGAGGAGCTGCAGGAGGCGATCGTGCTGACAGCCGATGCCGCCCTGGAGCTGCGTGCCAACCCGGACATGGAGGCCCAGGGTGTCGCCATCGAGGCGCATCTGGACAAGGGGCGTGGCCCGGTGGCGACCGTGCTGGTGCAGCGCGGCACGCTGCGGGTGGGCGACTCCATCGTCTGTGGCCCGGCCTACGGCCGTGTCCGGGCGATGATGGACGACCACGGCGATTCGGTGACCGCGGCGCCGCCGTCGATGCCGGTGCAGGTGATCGGCCTGACCAGCGTGCCGGGTGCCGGTGACACCATCCTGACGGTGTCCGATGACCGGACCGCACGGCAGATCGCCGACCAGCGGGAGTCCCGTCGCCGTGCCGCAGCCCAGGCTGCCGGTGCCCGCCGGCGTACCCTCGACCAGCTGTTCGAGCAGATGGAGAAGGGTGAGACCTCGGAGCTGCTGTTGATCCTGAAGGGCGACGGCGCGGGTTCGGTCGAGGCCCTGGAGGAGGCGCTGACCAAGATCGACGTCGGCGAGGAGGTCTCGCTGCGCGTGATCGACCGTGGCGTCGGCGCGATCACCGAGACCAATGTCTCGCTGGCCGCGGCCTCCGGTGCGGTGATCATTGGCTTCAACGTCCGAGCACAGGGCAAGGCCACCGAGATGGCCGATCGGGAGAACGTGGACATCCGGTACTACTCGGTGATCTACGACGCGATCGACGAGATCGAGGCAGCGCTGAAGGGCATGCTGAAGCCGATCTACGAGGAGGTGCAGCTGGGTACCGCAGAGGTGCGTCAGGTGTTCCGTTCCTCGAAGGCCGGTGTGATCGCCGGTTCGCTGGTCACCAGCGGCATCATGCGGCGCAACGCCAAGGCCCGGTTGCTGCGCGACGGTGTCGTGGTCACCGAGACCACCATCGGCTCGCTGCGCCGGGAGAAGGACGACGTCACCGAGGTCCGCGAGGGCTACGAGTGCGGTATGACGCTCGCCAACTACTCCGATGTCAAGGTCGACGATGTGATCGAGACCTTCGAGATGAGGGAGAAGCCGCGCGACTGATCTCGCGCGACTGACGAACCGGCCCGTTCCCCGTCAGGGAGCGGGCCGGTTCGCGTACCGGCCGGCTTCGGGGCGCACAAGGCCCGGTGCAGCACACGAACCCAACCCGAACGCCGGGCAGCGAGCGCGCGGTGGTCGGCGCCGAACGTGGCCGAGGCGCTGAGCGCCGGTGGCCGACGGCACTACACTGGAGCGCCACGCGGATCGATTCGCGTGAACCGCCGTGAACTCAAGGAGTTGATCATGACCTCGCCCCGCGTGCTGAAGCTGGCTGACCAGATCAAGGGCATCGTCGCGCAGATGCTGGAGCGACGGGTGAAGGACCCCCGGCTCGGCTTCGTCACCATCACCGACGTCTCGCTGACCGGTGACAGCCGTGACGCGACCGTCTTCTACACGGTGCTGGGTGATGAGGAGGAGCGCGCCTCGACCGCCGCCGCACTGGCCTCGGCCACCGGGCTGATCCGCTCCCAGGTGGGCAAGCAGCTCGGGCTCCGGCACACCCCGAGCCTGACCTTCGTCCCCGATGCCGTACCGGAGTCCGGCCGACAGATCGACGAGCTGCTGCAGAAGGTACGCAGCAGTGACGCCGAACGTGCCGGTCAGGCGGGTACGGCGCAGTACGCGGGGGAGGCCGATCCGTACCGCAAACCCCGTGAGGACGACGAGACCGACGCGTGAGCAGACCACCGCAGACGACTGCTTCGGGGGTGGTCGTGATCGACAAACCCCAGGGACTGACGTCCCATCAGGTGGTCGGGAAGGCGCGGCGAGCCCTGGGCACCCGGAAGGTCGGCCATGCCGGAACCCTGGACCCGATGGCCACCGGTGTGCTGCTGCTCGGGGTGAACCGGGCGACCCGTCTGCTCGGACATCTGATGTTGACCGAGAAGACCTACACCGCGACGATCCGGCTCGGCGTCTCGACTGTCACCGACGACGCCGAGGGTGAGGTGGTGGAGACGCCAGGTGCCTCCGGCATCGACGAGGACCGGATCCGGCAGGCGATCGTGGCCTTCACCGGTGACATCGAACAGGTGCCGAGTTCGGTGTCGGCGATCAAGATCGACGGCAAGCGCTCCTATGCCCGGGTGCGCGCCGGAGAGCAGGTCGAGCTGGCGGCCCGCCCGGTGCATATCGAGAAGTTCTCGCTGCTGGAGGTCGAACCGGGGAGCTTCGGGGAGGTCGCGGTGATCGACTGTCGGGTACGGGTGGTGTGTTCCTCGGGCACCTACATCCGGTCCCTGGCCCGCGATCTCGGTCGAGCCCTGGGGACCGCCGGCCACCTGACGGCCCTGCGACGGACGAGGGTCGGCGCCTTCGACGTGGGTGAGGCCAGTGACCTCGACGATCCGGTGCTGGTCCCGATGGCGACCGCGGCCGGTTCGTGTTTCCCGCTTCTGGAGGCCGACGCCGAGCAGGCCCGCGACGTCGGGTACGGCCGCAGCCTCGACCTGGGAATCTCCAAGCCGGTGGCCGTCGTCCGGGAGGGGGAACTGCTCGGGATCTACGAGCCTCACGGCGACCGGGCCCGCCCGGTGGCGGTGTTTTCCCCAGCGCAGTGAGCAGTCGCTAGGGTGGGGCCCGTGCCTGAGCTGGAACATGTCGTGCCCACCGCGGTGTTGATCGGCAACTTCGACGGTGTGCACCGCGGGCACCAGCGCCTGCTGAGCGCGGCTGCGGAACGCGCCAGGAGACTGGTCGTCGTCACCTTCTGGCCGCATCCGATGTCGGTCATCCGACCGGACAAGGCGCCCCGGCTGCTCACCGATCTGCAGACCCGGGTCCGCCTGCTGGCTGAGGCCGGCGCCGACGAGGTGGTCACGGTCGCCTTCGACGACGCCACCTCCGAGCTGACACCCGAACAGTTCGTCGACACCGTTCTGCTGCCACTGCACCCCGATCTGATCATGGTCGGGGAGAACTTCCGGTTCGGTCACCGGGCCGCCGGCGATGTGGCGACGCTGACCGAGCTGGGTGCCGGCAGATTCGCCGTCACCGGCCTGCCGCTGGCCTCCACCGAAGGCGAGCCGATCTCCTCCACACGGATCCGGAAAGCCCTGGCAGCGGGCGAGGTGGCTGCGGCCGCTGACCTGCTGGGTCGTCCGTACTGCTACACCGGAACGGTGGTCCAGGGATTCCAGCGCGGTCGCGAACTGGGGTTCCCGACCGCCAACCTCCCGGTACCCGATTGGCGGGCCGCGCCCGCCGACGGTGTCTACGCAGGCTGGGCGCGGCGGGTCGACGAACCCGATGCCGAACGCTGGCCGGCAGCCATCTCGGTCGGTACGAATCCGACCTTCGACGATGTGATGCACACCGTGGTTGAGGCCTATGTGTTGGGCCGCGACGATCTTGAGCTGTACGACGTGCCGTTGGAGGTGGAGTTCGTCGAACGGCTGCGTGGTCAGGTCGCCTTCACCGGACTGGACGCCCTGATCGAGCAGATGCGGGCAGACGTGGTGCAGTGCCGTGAGGTGCTCGGCCAGGCGTGATCGGGTTCCTCAGGCCTCGGACTCCAGCGCCTTCTCCAGGGCCGCCAGCGATGCATCCAGGAACTCGGGTCCGAACGCGGGCAGACCGCCGACCTCGTCCCGGAACGCCTGCGGGGTGGCGGTCCAGTCGTAGGTCAAGGTGACCTCGGTGCCCTCGGCGACCGGAGCGAGGTCGTAGCGCCAGAACCAGCCGCCGCGTTCGAATTCGCCGGCCTCGTTAAGCTGCCCGGGCTCCCATTCGATGCTCTGGTCCAGTTCGAAGCGGGTCACCCGATTGTGCATCACATAGGGCTGCCCGCTGCCGGGGAATGCCATGTTCATGCCGAAGACCTGGTCGACCTCCTTCAACGGCTGCGGGTCGATCGCATCGCGTACCCAGTCACCGGGTTCGGTGTACTGGTGCTGCCGCGGATTCCGCAGCAGGGCGAACACCGTGGTCGGGTCGGTCGGCACAACTCGGCTACGGACCATCACTTGGTCGTTCTGCTCGATGGCGGGCATTGGGGGTCTCCTTCTCGCAGTTGGATCGACTGTAGCTGTGTGCACTCGTCGCGACCCCGTCCGCGCTCGATGTCGGTGCGAGGCGTACCCGTGCAAACCTGTGGTCCTTCGTCCGGCGAAGCGGATCGCGGGCGTCAGCCTCGCCGGAGGTACGTTTCCAACTCACCCAGGACCTTCTGCCAGCCCTGCAGCTGCGCCAGCTGCAGTTCCGGCGTCGGGTCGGGGACCCCGGTGCCGTCTCGCGACCCCGAGGGAAGGCGCTCAGTGACCAAAACCTCGGTCCCCGCCGGATCACCCGGAGAGAGGGTGAAGTCGATCCGCGACGCGGTGTCACCGGGACGTTCGTCGCCGGGTTCGCCCCACCAGAAGGTCAGTTGCCGTGGCGGCTCCGCGCGCTCGACCCGGATCGGCATCAACCCCTCGCCGACGAGTTCGAACGTTCCGGTTGCCCCGGTCACCATTCCGTCGGGAAAGCTCGCCGGATGGCCCCACCAGTCGCCGATCGCACCAGGGGTGGTGAGCGCCTCCCAGACCCGGTCGACCGGGGCGTCGATCGTCTGCCTGTGGTGCACCACACCGACTGTGCCGTTGTCGGGTTCATGCATGATTCCTCCAGCGAAGGTTGAGTGCTGTCAGCCCATGGTGGGCAGCCGAACGCCGGACTCGCCGATCGCCAGGGTACGCACGATCCTCACCCAGAGGATGAAGGCCACCCCCATGCAGGCGGTCGAGAGCAGATCGACATGCGGCAGCCAGGAGAGGAGTTCGGCGACCTGATCCTCCTCGACGCCCAGGTACAGAGAGCCTGAGATGCTGGCCAGGATCGATGAGATCAGCCAGGTGATCCACCAAGGTGCCCACACCCGATCCAGTGCGGTGCCGACCGTCGCGCGGGCGAGGTCCCGGACGTACTGCAGCGGCACCCACAACCACGTGATCGGGATCACCCAGCCGAACCAGGCCCACAGCGGATGTCGGCGTTGACCCACGGGACCGATCCGTGTGCGGAGTCCGTACATCCAGATCGAGGTCAGGATCCAGGTGGTGACCATCACCGGGTAGGTGAACTGATAGATCGACCACAAGGTGTCGCTGAGGATCCATGCCTCGGCAGAGGTCGCCTGGCCGGTCCAGAGCGCGGCAGCGAGGTAACTGTCGACGAGGTAGGCGATCTGCAAGGCCAGCCAGACCGCCGACAAGCAGATCATCGCCCGCGGCAGGGCACCCATGGCCGGCCCTGGCTCGGGTGCGGTCTGCCACGGGCCGGGCGGCCACGCCTCGGGAGGGGACGCGGGGGAGGGTGGAATCGCCGGACCGGGGAAGTCATGGCTCGCGGGGATTCCGTGGCGGACAGGGATCCCATGGCTCACAGGGACTCCTTGTCCATGGCTCACGGGGGCGTCAGGGTCCGCGGGCGCGAAGGTAGGCCGTCTGTCGTACCTGGCCGGACCGGCCGGGACCGGGGATGTGGTCGCCGGGTGGAAACTCGGTCCCGGTCCGGGGCGGTCGGGGTTGGCGGGGAAGGGGAACTCAGGGCGATGCGAGGTCATGGGGCGTCCCTGTCTGGATGCACCGTCGGATGCGGTGAGAAGGTTGTTCTACCCCAGGGATCTCCCGCTTGAACAGAGGTGGATCCGAAACTGCCGCTTCACCGGCCGGTACACCGGGTCGGATCAGGCCATCCCGATCAGTCGGCCGACGGCGGCGGCAACCGTACCGGCGATCACCACGATGATGAACGGCGCCCGGAGCAGCAACGCGACCACTGCGGCGCCGAGCGCCAGCGCGCGGGCATCGAAGGAGAGTGACTGTCCGTCAGCGAAGGTGTTGACCACCACCAGGGAAGCCAGTAGGCCGATGGTGGTGGCAGCGGCCAGGCGGGTCACGGCAGGCCGGTCCAGCCACCGCGCCGGGATCAGGTACCCGCTGAGCTTGATCAGATAGCCGACCGCGCAGGCGGCCAGGACCCAGATCATCAACTCCATGATCAGTTCTCCGTTTCTGGGGGCACAGGCCGTCGACGACGCATGATCAACGACACCGTGATCGCAACCAGTGCCGCGATCACGATCGGCAGCCCCTGCGGCAGGTGCGGTACGAGCGCCGCGGTGACCAGCGCGCAGACGACGGCCACGGACCAGGGTTCGGCACCGGTCAGGCGGGGCCACAACAGCGCGAGGAACGCTGCCACCGCGGCACCGTCGAGCCCCCAGGCGCGCGGGTCGCCGATCGCCTCACCGAGCAGTGCCCCGGCGGCGGTGGTGGCGTTCCAGAACAGGTAGATGCCGATCCCTGCAGTCAGGAAACCGCGTCGCTGTTCGGTTCGGTCCCGCTGGCCGAGAGCGACCGCGGTCGACTCGTCGATCGTCAGCTGGGCAAGGCCCAGGCGGGCCGGCCAGGTCGCGGGGCGCAACAGGGCATTGATCTGCATACCGTAGACGGCGTTGCGGATACCGAGCAGCGAGGCCGCACCGAATCCTGCCGCCGGCGTGCCGCCGCCGGCGATCACCCCGATCAGGGCGAACTGGGAGCCCCCGGTGAACAGGAGCAGGCTGAGCAGACAGGTCTGGAGCGGGCTCAAACCGGAAGCGACCGACAGCGCGCCGAAGGAGATGCCGTAGCTGCCGACCGCCAACGCCAAGGTTGCCCCGGCACGAACTCCGGGGCTGTGCCGCAGGTGACCGATGGGCTGCATGGCAGTAGGGTGTCTGCATGAAGCCTGTTCGTCAAGACGAACATTTCGGTCGTGATAGCGAACGATCTGACGCGGTGTCCCGGATCGCCGCCGCGGTCCGGGCGGAGCGCAGTCGCAGCGGTATGAGCCTGTCCGAGCTCGCCCGTCGCGCCTGCGTGGCCAAATCCACGCTGTCGCAGGTGGAGGCCGCGCAGGGCAACCCCGGGGTGGAGACGATCTGGGCGCTGGCCACCGCACTGGGCGTGCCGTTCGCGACGTTGATCGACCCGCCGGAGGAGATGTTCCGGCTGGTCCGGGCGGGTGAGGGAGACGCCACCCGGGCGGTCGAGGCCGACTACACCGCGATCCTGCTGAGCCGGTCACCGAGCGGGGTACGGCGTGATCTGTACCGGATCGAGGCCGAACCGGGGGAGTCGAGAATCTCGGCTCCGCATCCACCGGGCGTCGTGGAGTACATCGTGCTGATCAGTGGATCTGCGCAGGTGGGCCTGGTCGACGAACCGGTGCAGCTGGCCCCCGGGGACTTCTACGTCTATCCCGGGGACCGCCCCCACGTCTTCACTGCCTTGGTGCCCGGAACGAGTGCGGTGTTGATCTCCCAACAGCACTGATCGGCGAATCGTCTGCAGGCGATGCTCAGGCCGGGGTCAGCTGCAGCTGCAGCCGTGCGGCCGCGGCGTCGATTCCGGTGTCCGGCCGCGGCAGGTACCGCTGCGGCGGGTGGGTCCGGGCGACCAGATCGCGCATCGCCGCCAGATCGGGCAGCTCCACCCCGAGCGCCCGGGCCTGCACCAGGGCATTGCCCAGGGCTGCAGCCTCGGCCGGCCCGGCGAGCACCGGGATCCCGAGCGCATCGGCGGTGAGCTGGCACAGCAGCGTGTTCTGCGAACCACCACCGACGATGTGGACGACACCGATCTCGGTCCCGGAGAGGTCACCGGCCAGGCACACGTTCCGTCGATACGCCAGCGCCAGACCGTCCAGGATCGTGCGTACCACCTCCACCGGCGTCTCCGGCACCGGCTCCCCGGCCTCGGCCGCCAGTGCCATGATCCGGCTCGGCATGTCCCCCGGGGGGATCAGTCGCGGATCCTCGACATCGATCACGGTTCGCCAGGCCGGCAGCAGCGCCGCCTGTGCCAGCAGTCCGGGCAGCCCCGGCAGACCCCGCCCGGCCCGCCGCCAGGTCTCCAACGACTGGGCCAGCAGCCACAGCCCGGAGACATTGCGCAGGAATCGGATGCTGTCGTCCAGCCCGGCCTCATTGGTGAAATCGGCCCGGCGTGCCTGCTCGGTCAGCACCGGCGCGGGCAGTTCGACACCGACCAAGGACCAGGTCCCCGAGGAGATGTAGGCGAAGTCCGTGCCCTGGGCCGGTACCGCGACGACTGCCGAAGCGGTGTCGTGGGAGGCGACGCTCAGCACCGGGGTGCCGACCAGACCGGTCGGGACCTGGGGACCGGCCTGCACCGTACCGATCCGGGTGCCCGGATCGACCAACGGCGGGAACAGTCGCTCGGGGAGCTCCAGGGCAGTGATCAACTTCTGCGACCACTCCCCTTCCCGGGCATCGTAGAGCTGGGTGGTCGAGGCATTGGTCCGCTCGGCCACCGCCACACCGGTCAACCAGTAGCCCAGCAGGTCCGGCAACAGCAGCATTCGATCCACCTGCGGCCAGATCTCCGACTCCCGGCTCGCGATCAACTGGTAGACGGTGTTGAACGGCAGTTGCTGCAGACCGGTGATCGAATACAACTCGTCCTCGCCGATCTGCCGGCTGATCCGCTCGGCGATCCCGTCGGTACGGGAGTCGCGATGCGACCACGGGTCATGCAACAGGCTTCCCACAGCGTCCAACAGGCCATGATCAACTGCCCAGGAATCGATGCCGATCCCGTCCAGCCGACCATGATCGGCGAGTTCGGAGACGCCCTGCAGCACTTCGCGATGGATCTTCCGGATCTGCCAGACCAAACCGTCCGGCCCGGCATGGGCGCCGTTGGCGAAGCGGTGGATCTCGGTCAGTTCCAGTCGGTCCCGGCCCACTTCGCAGGACATCACCCGACCGCTGGTCGCACCGAGATCCACCGCGGCGACGCGTACCCGCTCCAGCGGTGTGGTCATCGCAGAAAGGCCGCCGCCACACCGGCGTCGACCGGGACGTGCAGTCCGGTGGTGTGGGACAGCTCGGGCCCGCAGAGGACGAAGACCGCATTCGCGATATGTGCCGGCAGCACCTCCCGCTTCAGGATCGTCCGCTGGGCGTAGAACTTGCCCAGGTCCTGTTCCTCCACACCGTAGACGGCTGCGCGCTTCGCCCCCCAGCCACCGGCGAAGATGCCCGAGCCCTGGACGACCCCGTCGGGATTGATCCCGTTCACCCGGATCCCGAACTCACCGAGCTCGACCGCCAGCAGGCGTACCTGATGGGCCTGATCGGCCTTCGTCGCACCGTAGGCGACATTGTTCGGGCCGGCGAAGATCGAGTTCTTCGAGGAGATGTAGACGATGTCACCGCCCAGTCCCTGCTCGATCATCACCTTCGCGGTCGCCTTGGACACCAGGAAGGACCCCTTCGCCATCACATCGTGCTGCAGATCCCAATCGGCCTCGGTGGTCTCCAGCAACGACTTCGACAGCGACAGACCGGCATTGTTCACCACCAGATCGAGACCGCCGAAGGCAAGCACGGCCTGTTCGACCGCTCGCTGCACCGCACCGGCGTCGGAGACGTCGACCTGCACGCCGACGGCGACATCGCTGCTGCCGATCTCGGCCGCGGTGGCCTGTGCCTTCTCCAGGGAGAGGTCGGCGATCACCACACAAGCACCTTCGGCGGCCAGCCGTTCGGCGGTGGCCCGACCGATGCCCGATGCCGCACCGGTGACGAAGGCGATCCGGGTGGCCAGCGGCTTCGGTGCCGGCATCCGCTGCAGCTTCGCCTCCTCCAGGGCCCAGTACTCGATCCGGAACTTCTCCGACTCCTCGATCGGCGCATAGGTGGAGATGCCCTCGGCGCCGCGCATCACGTTGATCGCGTTCAGGTAGAACTCCCCGGCGACCCGAGCCGTCTGCTTGTCCTTGCCGAAGCTGAACATCCCGACACCCGGCACCAGCACGATCGACGGGTCGGAGCCACGGATCGCGGGGCTGCCGGCATCGGCATGACGCTCGTAGTAGGCCCGGTAGTCCTCGCGGTAACCGACCGCCAGCTCCTGCAACCGGGCGATCACCTCGTCCACCGGGGCATCGGCCGGGAGGTCGACGACCAGCGGCTTGATCTTGGTACGCAGGAAGTGGTCGGGGCAGCTGGTTCCCAGTTCGGCCAGCCGGGGATGCTCGGTGGAGGCGAGGAACTCCATCACCTGGGCGGCGTCGTTGTAGTGGCCGACGACCGGACGATCACGACCGGCGATGCCGCGGATGGTCGGGGCGAGTGCGGCGGCTTTGGCATGACGCTCGGCCTCGGGCAGCGCGGCGTACCCCTGCAGCGGGGGACCGAACGGCTCCGGGCGGGAGTTCTCGTCGATGTAGTCCTCGGCGGTGTTGATGATCCACAGCGAGTTCTTCTCCGCTTCTTCGCTGCTGTCCCCCCAGGCGGTGATTCCGTGCCCACCGAGGATGCAGCCGATCGCCTGCGGGTTCTCGGACTTGATCTTCGCGATGTCCAGACCGAGCTGGAATCCCGGACGGCGCCAGGGGACCCAGACGACCTTGTCGCCGAAGATCGTCGAGGTCAGCTTCTCCCCGTCGACCGAGGTGGCGACGGCGATCCCGGAGTCGGGGTGCAGGTGGTCGACATGCGGGGCATCGACCAATCCGTGCATGGCGGTGTCGATCGACGGGGCAGCGCCCCCCTTGCCGTGCAGGCAGTAGTCGAAGGCGGCCACCATCTCGTCCTCCCGGTCCACCCCGGGGTAGGTGTCGACCATCGCCTGCAACCGATCCAGGCGCACGACGGCGAGCCCCTTCTCGGTGAGCGTGCCCAGGTCACCACCCGAGCCCTTCACCCACAACAGGTCGACCTGCGCACCGGTGACCGGACCGGTGATGATGATCATGGTCATCGGCAGTGCGATCAGCATGATCGGTGCGATGTCCAGGAGCAGGTAGTACATCGTCAACGGCCCGTCGAAGTTGTTGACGTTGACCATCGAGTAACCGATCACCACCAGCAGGACAGCGATGATCAAGCTTTCCCGGGTCAGCAGCACGCGCTTCCACAGCGGTGCCGCATGGCGGGCGTAGGTACGGGTCTGAGCTGGTGCGGTGGCCGTCGTCATCGTCGACTCCCCTCATCGGACGTGGAGGGATCGCCGAGGAGACGATCCGGGCCGGTGGTGTGCTGCTGGGACCCGACCGGTGCCGCGATCGGGTGATCATCGGGATCGCTCGGTGGCGATGTCGGGGGTGCCCCTTCGCCGGGGTCGTCACGTACCTGGGCCAATCGGCGCTCGTGCATCGCCGCGACCACGCGGTCGAGGACCACGGCGGCCAGGATCAGCACACCGACCACCGCGCGCTGCCAGAAGTCGGAGATGCCGAGTACCGGCAGAGCGCTGTTGATGGTGACCAGCAGGGTGGCTCCGATCGCAGCGCCCCACACCGTGCCGCTGCCGCCGAAGATCGCGACCCCGCCGATCACGGCTGCGCCGACGGCCTGCAACTCGATGCTGTAACCGGCATTGGAGCTGACCGTGCCGTAGCGGGCGACGTAGAACACGCCGGCCAGACCGGCCAGTGCCCCGGAGGCCACGAAGGCCCCGATCACCCGGCGGGTGGTCGGCAGTCCGTAGAGCACGGCCGCGTCGGGGTCGGAGCCGATCGCGTACAGCTCGCGGCCCGATCGGGTCGAATGCAGGTAGTACCCGGCGGCTGCGAGCACGATCAGGGCGACGATCGTCAGGACCGGGATGGTCAGGATCTGGGTGGTTCCCAGGGCCAGGAATCCGCCGGGAATCTCACTGGCGGTGATCCGGCTGCTGCCTGCCCAGGTGAGGAAGATGCCACGGTAGATGTAGAGCGTGCCCAAGGTGATCACCAGGGCAGGTACCCGCCCGAATCCGACCAGCAGACCGTTGACCAGTCCGAGCACCGCTCCGGCGAGGACGGCGAGCAGCACGACCACCGGAATCGGCAGTGCGGTGTCGATGAACAGCCGCCCGGTCAGATAGGCGGTCAGGCCCATGGTCGAACCGACCGACAGATCGACGTTCCGGGTGATGATCACGATTGTCTGCCCTACGGCGAGCAGGATCAGGATGCTCGGGTTCACGAGCAGTGAGCGCCAGCCGTCGGCACCGGTGACGAAACCGGGGCTGCGGATGGCGGTGGCGGTGATCAGGAGGATCAGCACCAGCGCGATGGCCAGTTCCCGTGAGCGGAGCACGGTCATCAGACCCCGGCGCAGCGGGCTGAGTTCGCTCGGCCGGACTTCCTGTTCGGTGATGGTGGCGGCCATGATCACCGACCTCCTTCGGGGTTCGTGGTGCCGGCAGCGACCGGAACGGAATCGTCGATGGCTCCGGTGGCCGCGCGCATGACCGTCTCGGCCGTGGCATCCTCGCGATCCAGTTCGGCGGTGATCCGACCTTCGTGCAGGACCACCACGCGGTCGGCCATGCCGAGCACCTCGGGCAACTCCGAGGAGATCATCAGGATCGCCAGGCCTTGCCCGGCGAGTTCGGAGAGCAGTCGATGGACCTCGGACTTGGTGCCGACGTCGATGCCACGGGTGGGTTCGTCGATGATCAACAGCCGGGGCTCGGTGGCCAGCCACTTGGCGAGGACGACCTTCTGCTGGTTGCCGCCACTCATGGTGGCACCCTCCATGTCCAGTGCAGCCGTCTTCACCTCCAGACGTGAGGCCCAGGGCGAGGCAGCGTGACTCTCGGCGCTGTCGGTGATCAGGCCGAGCCGTCCGAGACCGTTGCGGATCACCGCGGCGATGTTGCGGGTGACGGAGGCGTCGACGATCAATCCCTGTTGCCGGCGGTCCTCCGGCACCAATGCCATACCGGCGCGGATCGCCTCCCGGGGGCTGTTCGGGCGTACCGGGCGCCCGGACATCGTGACCTCACCGCGGTCATAGGGATCGACCCCGAACACCGCTCTGGCGACCTCGCTCCGACCGGCTCCCACGAGTCCGGCCGGGCCGACGATCTCACCCCTGCGGACGACCAGGTCGATGTCGTCGAAGACACCGGTACGGGACAGGCCGCGTACCTCCAGTACCGGGTCGCCGATGGTGGTGTCCTGTTTCGGGAACAACTCGGCCACTTCCCGGCCGACCATCTGCTGCACGATCTCGTCGACGGAGGTGTCGGCCACCGCGGCGGTGGAGATGTAGGCGCCGTCACGCATCACCGTGACCATGTCGCAGAGTTCGAAGACCTCCTCGAACCGGTGGGAGATGAAGACCAGCGCGCGACCCTCGTCGCGCAGGTTCCGGGCCACCGCGAAGAGGCGGTCGACCTCCACCCCGCTCAGCGCGGCGGTCGGTTCGTCCATGATCAGCAGTGCCGCGTCGAGGGAGATCGCCTTGGCGATCTCGATGATCTGCTGGTCGGCGATCGAGAGCCCCTTGGCCGTTCGACGGGGGTCGAGGTTGACCCCGAGGCCGTCGAAGAGCTCCTGGGCGCGCGAGTACATCGTGGCGCGATCGATCCGCCGACCGGCGCCGAGTGGATGGCGCCCCATGAAGATGTTCTCGGCCACCGACAGGTCGGGGAACAGGGTGGGTTCCTGGTAGATGACAGCCACGCCGGCGGCTTTGGACTCGGCGGTGGACCCGAAGTCCACATCGGTGCTGCGGAGCCGGAAGGTTCCACTGTCCCGGCGATGCACACCGGCGACGATCTTCACCAGGGTCGACTTTCCGGCACCGTTCTCACCCACGAGTGCGTGGATCGATCCGGGGTCGACGACAAGGGTGCCGGCTCGTAGGGCAGCGACGGGACCGAAGGACTTCGCGACATCGCGCAACTCAAGTGTTGGCTCGACGACGGTGGCGGACATGCAACTCCTCGGCGATGAGGTGAAAGGTTTCACTTTCGGGCTTGGTGGCTGACGCTAGACGGCCGCGACGACAGCGTCAAGACGCCGTGATCACATTTCTGAAACGAATCATTCCGCTCGGGACGGAGCTGATCGGTGGGACCGCAGGCTACGATGACGCGAGCGTCGCGAAGGGAGAGATGCGTTGTCGCGATCTGGGGCCGTTCCCGTCCGTGGCCGAAGACAGGTCTCGGTGAAGGATGTGGCGGCCGAGGCCGGCGTCTCGCTGGGAACGGTCTCGAATGTGCTGAACCGGCCGGAGAAGGTTTCGGCGCGTACGCGTGAACAGGTGCAGAGCGCCATCGACCGGCTCGGGTTCGTTCGCAATGACGCCGCCCGCCAATTGCGGTCCGGGGCCAACCAGTCCGTGGGCATGATCGTGCTCGACGTGGGCAACCCGTTCTTCACCGATCTCGCGCAGAGTGCCGAGACCCGATTGGGTGAACTGCATCGACCGCTGATCCTGGGCAGTTCCGGCCAGGACCCTGTCCGCGAGGCCAACTGTCTCGATCTGTTCGAGAGCCAGCGGGTCAGTGGTGTGCTGATCTCGCCGGTGGGACAGGTGCAGGAGCGTTTGCGGCAGTTGCGGCGGCGCGGAATCGCGGTCGTGGTGGTGGATCGTCGCCTCGGCTCGGGGGAGTTCCCCTCGGTCGGTGTGGACGACCTGCTGGGTGCTCGGCTCGCGGTCACCCATCTGGTGCAGGGTGGGCGGCGACGGATCGCCTTCGTCGGTGGCTCACCCGAGTTGAGCCAGGTACGTCGGCGACTGGCCGGAGCGCAGGCCGCAGCCGCCGAGTCCGGACTCGACGCGACCGTCGAGGCGATCTGTACCGACACCTTGGACGCCACTGCGGGCAGGCGGGCGGTCGAGGCACTCCTGGATCGGTCGCCGTCGCGGCGGCCCGACGCGATCTTCGCCGCCAACGACCTGCTCGCGCTCGGTGTGCTGCAGGGATTGACCCTGGCCGGGGTCGCAGTTCCGGACGAGATGGCGGTGGTCGGTTACGACGACATCGAATTCGCTTCCTCGGCAGCGATCCCGCTCACCTCGGTTCGGCAGCCGCGGGACGCCCTCGGGCAGGTGGCGGCCGACCTGCTGCTCGAACACATCGCCGATCCCGACGTCGAGCCCCGGGAAGTGATCCTGGAACCCGAGTTGATGATCAGACTGAGCAGCACGACGCGGTCGGGGTGATCAGCCGCTGCGGGGCATCACCACGGTCGGCACCGGGGAGTGCCTGACCAACTTGCTGGCCCGGGAGCCGAGGAAGACCCGGGTCAGCGGTCCAGCGGCCGAGGAGCCGATCAGCAGCAGTTCGTCGGGCAGCCACTCGATTCCGGCCATCGATTCACTCCAGCCGGGGCCGGTGCCGACCACGGTTTCCACCTGCTCGGAGATGATCTTGTCCGTGCGCAGGTGTTGTTGGGCTTCGGTGACCTGCTCCCGCCAGGAGGTGAGCACCGAATCCTCGGCGGACAACCCGACGCTCGGCGGGTACATCGTGGCCCCGCGGACGCCGAAACTGGCCACCCGGACCGGCACACCCAGGCGGGCGGCGAACTCGACCCCGTCGGCCACCAGGCGCCTCGACTCGGGAGTGTCGGAGAAGGCGCAGGTGACGCGACTGAATCCGTCCGAGGCCGTCGAACGGTAACCACGCGGACTGATCGCCAGAGGTACGGGGGAGGAGTGCAGGAGTTTGTCGGCGGTCGACCCCACGACGATCCGGCCCAGGGCGCCATCGGTCGACGACCCCAGGACCAGCATCGTGGCGTCGTGGGTCTGCATGGCGGCCAGCAGGGCCGAGGTGACCGATCGGCCGGGGGAGACGACATAGGTGGTCGGGACATCGACACTGGTCTCGGACAACCACTGCTGGGCCTGCCGTTCGGAATTCTCCCCCAGAGTCCGGGCGTAGTCGGCGAATTCGGCGTCCACCCGGGCCATCGACGGAGTGGTCCACTGGCGGGGGACGACCGTGGCGACGGTGAGCGATTCGCCGAGCGCCGCGGCGAGTTGCAGGCCGAGGTCGAGTGAACCGCGGCCACCCTTCTCCGGGATGTAACCGACAACCACGCTCATTCGTCTGCTCCCTCATCCGACCCGTCACGAAGTCCTGGTCGCAGTGCGGAGTGCCGACGACCGTACACCAGGTAGAAGACGATGAACACCGCCACCCACAGCAGGAAGATCAGCCAGGTGTACCAATGCAGGCTGATCAGGATGTAGCCACAGGCGAGGATCGACAGCACCGGTGTCACCGGGAATCCGGGAACCTTGAATCCCCGGGGCAGGTCGGGTTCGCGGTATCGCAGGATCAGCACCCCCACTGACACCACGATGAAGGCCGTCAGGGTGCCGATGGAGACCACATCGACCAGGTAGTCCAGTGGGACGATGGCGGCCAGGATGGCGACGATGATCGCGACGATGATGGTGTTGTTGGTCGGGGTGTGGGTACGCGGACTGACCTTCGCGAAGACCTTCGGCAGCATCCCGTCGCGGCCCATGGCGAACAGGATCCGAGTCTGCCCGTACATGGTCACCAGGGTCACCGAGAAGATCGAGATCACCGCACCGATGGCGAGCACGGTGCCCCAGATGTTGTTGCCGGTGACGATCTCCAGGATCCGTGACAGGCCCGCCTCGGTCTGACCTTCGAAGTCCTGCCAGGGTTGGGCTCCGATCGCCGAGAACGCCACCAGCAGGTAGATCGCGATCACCGTCAGCAGAGCGGCGATCAGCGCGCGGGGCATGGTCTTCTGCGGATCCTTCACCTCGTCGCCGGCGGTGGAGACGGCGTCCAGCCCGATGAAGGAGAAGAAGATCGTACCGGCTGCGGTGGCGATCCCGGCAGCACCGAAGGGTGCGAAGTCGGCGAAGTTGTCGGAGTCGAATGCGGTGAAGGCGATGATCGAGAACATCCCGAGAACGGCCAGCTTGATGATCACCATGACCGCGTTCACCTTGGCCGACTCGCTCGCCCCGCGGATCAGCAGCAGGGCGCACAGTCCCACCAGGACGACTGCCGGGAGGTTGACCACTCCGGGCTCGGCGTCCCAGGGGGCGGCCAGGATCGCGTGCGGCAGCTCGATCCCGGTGAGATTGGCCAAGGCCTCGTTGAGGTATCCGCTCCAGCCGACCGCGACCGCTGCGGTGGAGACGCCGTACTCCAGCAGCAGGCAGGCTGCCACCCCCATGGCGACGATCTCACCGAGGGTGGCGTAGGCATAGGAGTAGGTCGACCCGGAGACCGGCACCGAGGAGGCCATCTCGGCATAACAGATTGCGGCCAGCCCGGCGGCCACACCGGCCAGCAGGAACGAGACGACGACCGCCGGTCCGGCCTCGGGCACCGCGGAGGAGAGGACGAAGAAGATGCCGGTACCGACGGTCGCGCCGACTCCGAACATCGTCAGTTGGAAGGTGCCGATGCTGCGACTGAGCTGTTGCTCCGGTGGGGGAGTCTGGCCGATCGGTTTCCGGCGGAACAGCGAATGGGGGTTGGACACCGGGGCGTGCGGATCTGCGGTCATACCGGGCACCTCTTACTGGATCACTCCTGGCCGAATCACTCCTGGATCGGCCTGGATCGCCACTGGATCAGACGGAGTCGGGTGCGGCTCCTGGCAAGCATTGTCATCCCATGTCTGCCGGTTGGGGAGCTTTCCGGCAGAATTTCACCGAACGGGGTGCAGCGCGATAGTATCTACCGGTTGCCGTCACGACGGCCGCGGATCACCAAGAGTCCTCGCCCCATCCGATGTGGGCCGCTGCAGAGCGGGAGGGCGCCGCGCAACGGACACACGGAGGAACGCTGATGGACGCAGCGGAGAAGCAGAAGATCATCGAAGAGTACGCGACCAAGCCGGGCGACACTGGTTCCCCCGATGTGCAGATCGCGTTGCTGACCAAGCGGATCTCGCACCTGACCGAGCACCTGAAGGCGCACAAGGGCGACCATCACAGCCGCCGTGGCCTGATGCTGATGGTCGGCCAGCGCCGGAACCTGCTGAACTACGTCGCGAAGAACGACATCGAGCACTACCGCGAGCTGATCGCCCGTCTGGGACTGCGTCGCTGAGCTTGATCCACACACTTGCGAGGGGGGAGCGGCCGACCGTCATGGTCGGGCGCGCCCCCTTTCGCGCACCGGCATGCCTGCACCCTCGCCCGGACCCCCGGGCGTAGGCTGGATGCCGACAACTGAAGAACAACTGAACATCCAGACAACCAAGACCGCGCAGACCGGGAGTCCAGTCCTCGGTAGTGGTCTTCGGGACCCCGTACCACCGGTATCGCCGGGGTACGGCAGGGCCCGCGGACCTCGATCGAAGACCGGCCTCCGACCGCCGGGCACCTCGCACCACATCGGGTGCCGAGCGCTCAGGCACCCACAGGTCTTCGTCGCGGTCCGCCACAGAAAGGAATCCCGTGGAGGGACCTGAAGTTTTCACCACCGAGGCCGTCATCGACAATGGCGCCTTCGGCACCCACACCGTCCGATTCGAGACCGGTTTTCTGGCCAAGCAGGCAGCCGGCTCGGCCACCGTCTACCTCGACGAGGAGACGATGCTGCTGTCGGCCACCACCGCCAGCAAGAAGCCGCGGGAGTCGATCGACTTCTTCCCGCTGACCGTCGACGTCGAGGAGCGGATGTATGCCGCCGGCCGGATCCCCGGCTCCTTCTTCCGCCGCGAGGGCCGGCCGTCGGAGGGCGCGATCCTGGCCTGTCGGCTGATCGACCGCCCGCTGCGCCCGACCTTCGTCAAGGGTCTGCGCAACGAGGTCCAGGTCGTCGTCACCGTGATGGCGCTGGACCCGAACAGCCTCTACGACGTGGTCGCGATCAACGCCGCCTCCATCTCCACCCAGCTCTCCGGACTGCCCTTCAGCGGACCGATCGGCGGCATCCGGATCGCCCTGATCGGCGACCAGTGGGTCGGTTTCCCGACCGTCGAGCAGTTGGCGGAGTCCACCTTTGACATGGTCGTCGCCGGCCGCGTGCTGGCCGACGGTGATGTCGCCATCATGATGGTCGAGGCCGAGTCGACCGAGCAGACCTGGGACCTGGTGAAGGCAGGCAAGACCGCCCCGACCGAGAGCGTCGTCGGTGCCGGTCTGGAAGCGGCCAAGCCGTTCATCAAGGCGCTGTGCGATGCGCAGGCCGAACTGGCGGCCAAGGCTGCCAAGCCGACCGTCGACTTCCCGGTCTTCCGTGACTACGAGGACGACGTCTACGCCGCCGTGGAGGCCGATGCCTCCGAGGCCCTGGCCAAGGTGATGAGCATCGCCGACAAGGTCGAGCGGGAGACCGCCACCGACGCGCTGCTGGCCGAGGTCCGCGACCGGGTCGGCCCGCAGTTCGAGGGCCGGGAGTCCGAGATCAACGGTGCCTACCGGGCGCTGACCAAGAAGCTGGTCCGGAACAAGGTGCTCACCGAGCAGGTACGCATCGACGGCCGCGGGCTGCGCGACATCCGTACCCTCTCGGCCGAGGTCGGGGTGATTCCGCGGGTGCACGGTTCGGCCCTGTTCCAACGCGGCGAGACCCAGATCCTGGGCGTCACCACCTTGAACATGTTGGACATGGAGCAGAAGCTCGACGTGCTGGGTCCGGAGACCTCCAAGCGCTACATGCACAACTACAACTTCCCGCCCTACTCGACCGGTGAGACCGGCCGCGTCGGTTCCCCGAAACGCCGCGAGATCGGCCACGGTGCGCTCGCCGAGCGCGCCCTGGTCCCGGTGCTGCCGACCCGCGAGGAGTTCCCCTACGCGATCCGTCAGGTCTCGGAGGCGCTGGGCTCCAACGGCTCCACCTCCATGGGTTCGGTCTGTGCCTCGACCATGTCACTGCTGAACGCCGGTGTGCCGCTGCGCGCCCCGGTCGCCGGTATCGCCATGGGCCTGATGAGTGGTGAGGTCGACGGCCAGACCAAGTACATCGCGTTGACCGACATCCTCGGAGCCGAGGACGCCCTCGGTGACATGGACTTCAAGGTCGCCGGTACCAAGGACTTCATCACCGCACTGCAGCTCGACACCAAGCTCGACGGCATCCCAGCCAGCGTGCTGTCCGATGCGTTGCTGCAGGCCAAGGATGCGCGTTACACCATCCTCGAGGTGATGGCCGAGGCCATCGACGCACCCGATGAGATGAGCCCGACCGCCCCGCGGATCATCTCGGTCACCATCCCGGTGGACAAGATCGGTGAGGTGATCGGCCCGAAGGGCAAGATCATCAACCAGATCCAGGACGAGACCGGCGCCAACATCTCGATCGAGGACGACGGCACCATCTACATCGGTGCCGATCGGGGCGAGGCAGCCGAGGCGGCACGGGCGGCGGTCAACGCGATCGCCAACCCGACCATGCCGGAGAAGGGCGAGCGCTACCTGGGAACGGTCGTGAAGACGACCAACTTCGGTGCCTTCGTCTCCCTGCTGCCGGGCAAGGACGGACTGCTGCACATCTCCAAGCTGCGTGACCTGACCGGTGGCAAGCGGGTGGAGAACGTCGACGACGTGTTGAGCGTCGGCCAGAAGCTGCAGGTCGAGATCGCCGACATCGACGATCGCGGCAAGCTGTCGCTGATCCCGGTGGTCGAGGAGACCGCGGTCGAGACCGAGGACGCCCCGGCTCCGGCCCAGGGCTGAAACGATCATCGACTGAAGCGCTGGTGAACGCAGGGTGAGCAACCCGACGACCCCATCTCGGCAGCATCGAGCAGGCGACATCCGCCACTCGGTGCTGCCGAGTGGTATCCGGTTGGTGACCGAGAACATGCCCGGTGCAGCCTCTGCCTGCATCGGCTTCTTCATCGGCACCGGATCCCGCTCGGAGACGGTGCTGCAGCATGGTGCCTCCCACTTCTTGGAACACGTCTTGTTCAAGGGCACACCGACTCGGGCGCCGGAGGACATCTCGGCCGAGATCGAACAGGTCGGCGGTGACATCAATGCCTACACAGCCAAGGAACACACCTGCTTCCACGCGAAGGTGATCGGTTCCGACGGACCGATGGCAGTCGACGTCCTCTCCGACATGCTCGCCAATTCGCTGATCCGGTCGGCCGACCTGGAGGCCGAACGGGAGGTGATCCTGGACGAGATCGCGATGCACACCGACGATCCGGGTGAGGTCGCCCACGAGTTGGTCAGCGGACGGTTGCTGGCCGGTGACGCCCTCGAACGGCCGGTCATCGGCACCCACCACTCGATCGTCGACATGACCCGGCGCCGGGTGCTCAACTACTGGCGCCGCCACTACCGCCCGGAGAACATCGTGGTCAGTGTCGCCGGGGTGGCCGACCATGATCGACTCATTGATCAACTGGAGGAGTTCGCCGGCCAACTGCCGGGTCCGGCCACCGGCGCGCCCATCCATCACACGACCAGCTCAGCTCGGCCGGCGGTGATCCCGGCGGCTGTGATCAGCCGCAGCCGCGACTTCGAACAGTCGAATGCGGTGATGGGATTCCGTGGTGTCGGAGTGCTCGATCCACGGCGTCCGGCACTGAATCTGCTGGCCACCATCCTCGGTGGCGGAATGAGTTCGCGGTTGTTCGTCGAGGTACGCGAGCGCCGCGGTCTCGCCTATGCGATCGATGCCACCGAAGGTGCCTACAGTGACACCGGCCTTTTCGCCATCGAGTGGGCCAACCAGTCCGAGCGGACCGCCGAGATCGTCTCCGTCGTCCGGGACCAGATCGCCGACCTGCTCGACGGCGGAATCACCGCCGAGGAGGTGGAACGGGCCAAGGGCCAGGTGCGCGGTCAGACGATCCTGGGATACGAGGGCGCGCTGCCGCGGATGAGCCGCAACGGCAGCGGCCTGTTGATCGGTGACGACCGGACCATCGAGGAGATGGTGGAAGCCTACGAGGCTGTCGGGGTCGACGAACTCACCGAGGTGGCGCGGACGTACCTCTCGGTACCGCCGGTGATCGGCATAGTCGGACAGCGCCCCAACCGGCGCAAGGTAGAACGGCTGTTGCGTCGCTGGCCAGGGTGAACGATCGCCGAGTGCAGACGGTTGATCATCTGCCGGTCGATCGTCGTGCCGACCGCGACCGGTCGGCGCAGGTGGTGTCGCGGATCGTCCCGTACCGGAACCGAAGCGGCCGACTAGGCTGGGCGGAGGTTTCGCCACGACGGACGGAATCGGGTCACAGCGAACTGCGCCGTAGCGGTGCATGGAGGATTTGAGCATGGATGTTGCGGTCTTCGGGGCCGGTGGTCGGATGGGCCAGGCGAGTTGCCAGGCAGTGGAGGCCAGCGACGATCTGAACCTGGTTGCGCGGATCGACTCCGGTGACGATCGGGAGCCCGCGACCGCAGCGCAGGTCGTGATCGACTTCACCCATCCCGATGCGGTGATGGACAATCTGCAGTGGTGCCTCGAGCACGGCATCAACGCCGTTGTCGGTACCACCGGATTCACCGATGAGCGGCTGGAAACCCTGCGGGAATCGTTGACGCAGGCCCCGGGTGTGGGCATCGTGATCGCTGCCAACTTCTCCATCGGCGCAGTGCTGATGATGAAGTTCGCCGAACAGGCGGCCGCCTTCTACGAGTCGGCGGAGATCATCGAACTGCACCATCCGAACAAGGCCGATGCGCCCTCGGGTACGGCCACGACCACTGCGCGGCGAATGGCAGCTGCGCGTACCGCGGCCGGGCTCGGCCCGTCTCCCGATGCCACCCAGCACGAGGTCCCGGGGGCCCGCGGTGCCACGGTCGACGACATCCATGTGCATTCGGTACGGCTGCGCGGCCTCGTCGCCCACCAGGAGGTGCAGTTGGGTGCCGAAGGCGAGACCCTGACCATCCGGCACGACTCCTACGACCGGGTGTCCTTCATGCCCGGTGTGCTGGCCGCGGTACGGGCGGTGCCGCAGCTGCCGGGACTGACCGTCGGCATCGAATCGATCCTCGGACTCTGAGGCGTGAGCGAGACCTACATCCGCAGTTCGGCGAGCCGGCCACGGCGGCGCAACCGCCTGCTGCTCGTACTGTTCACGCTGATCGTCCTGGCGGTTCTGCTCCTCGGTGTGGACCGCGGCGCAGCCTGGCTGGTCGGACAGCAACAGGCCGAGCAGTTGCAGCGCGACTTCGGCATGAGCCAGACCCCGGAGGTCACCTTCGACGGCTTCCCCTTCCTCACCCAGTTGATCGCCGGCAACTTCGAGCGGGTCGAGGTGCACGCCGATGAGCTGACCGTCGCCGCGGGTGAACAGCAGTTCACCCTGCAGGACACCGACCTCGAACTGCTCGACGTCCGAGGCATCACCGAACCCGTCGCCACTCAGCTGAACGGCACCGGGGTGCTGGACTGGAACAGTGTCGCCTCACTGGTCGGCGCACCGGTGAGTTATGCCGGCTCCGATGCGGCGGGCACCGGCCGGATCCAGGTCGACTACACCGCCCAGGTCTTCGGTTCTGCGGTCACCGCCACCGTGATCGGTACGCCCATGCTGGACCCGGAAGCGCAGACCCTCACTCTCGGCGAGGCCCAGGTCTCGGTGGCCGGGTACGAACTGCCCGAGGCGGTGTCGAACCAGTTGATCAACCAGTTCGCGGGCGACATCCCGTTGAGTCTGCCGTTGAATCTCAAGGTCGACGAGTTGAGCGCGGAATCGGCCGGTATGAACGTGGCGATCAGCGGGTCCGAGGTGAACTTCAGCGGCAACTGATCGTGGTCTGTGCGCCGCTTGCCGGCGGAGGGGCAGACAGCCGTCGTCCGCCGCTCGAAGCCGGGGCTGCGACTCGATCGTCACGCGGTGGGCGCGCTTGGTGATGTCACTTCGCGGCCATCGGGCGTACGGCCTCGCGGCCTCGATCAGACGGTTCTGCTCATCGGGCTCGTTCTCGGGAGAGTGCCGCAGCAACCTTGGTGGCGGGTCTTCGCCGATCCGGTGGGCGCCCGTGCGTCACTGAAGTGCCGCTGCAACCTTGATGGCGGTCTCCTTCGCCGATCCCGGGTTCTGCCCGGTGATCAGATTGCCGTCGACGACCGCGTGGGAGACGAAGGAGAGCTTCGCCTTCTCGTACCGCGCACCACGTTCCTTCGCGGCCTCTTCTGCGTTGTACGGCACCAGTTTGTCGACCCTGGCCAGGACCTCCTCGGTCCAGGAGAATCCGGTCATCCGGTGTCCGGTGATCAAGAACTCGCCGCTGGACAGCCGGGTGTTGAGCAGCCCGCAGTAACCGTGGCAGACCGAGGAGACGATGCCGCCGCGCTCATAGATCTCCCGGGTGATCCGTTGCAGTCCGTCGCTGTCGGGGAAGTCGTACATCACCGCGTGGCCACCGGTGAAGTAGATGGCGTCGAAGTCCTCGGAGGTGATCTGCTCGGGCCCGGGAGTGTTCGGTAGCAGTCTCATCAGCGCAGGATCGTCGTGGAAAGCTCGTGCGCTGCGGTCGTAGAGCGGGAACTTCATCGCTCGCGGTTCCAGCGGGACCGGGCCACCCGCCGGGCTGACCAGGCTCTGGTCGAAGCCGTGCTCGGCGAACACGTCCCAGGCATGGGACAGCTCGGAGAGCCACAATCCGGTCGGGTGGCCCGGGTCGTCGTCGAACGAACCGGTGTTGGTGACGACGTGCAGGATGCGCGTGGCCATTGGATCCTCCTCGGTCGGCTGTCGGTCGAAGGCCGGCAGGCGAGGACGGCCAGGGCGAAAGTTTACAGCGCAAACATGGGGTCGGCCAGTGTCCGGTGAGGTGTTCGGGTGAGCGGGCAGGGTCCGGTGAGCGGGCAGGGTCCGGGGACAGGGGGCAGGGTCCGGGGACCGGGGGCAGGGTCCGGGGACAGGGGACAGGGTCCGGGGACAGGGGACAGGGGGCAGGGTCGGGTGAGTGGGCATTGTCGGGTGGGCGCCGATGCTCTGCTGAGACACCAGCGTGGGTTGGGCGTCTGTGCCTGTCTCACGATGGGCCGCTGTGGATGCCGTCCGTCTGCCGGAGATCGGGTTCGGCAACCGCTGATGGGCGTGTGCCCGGAGCTGATGGCGATTCGGTTGCACAAGCCGCAAGGTGGCCAGCCCAGCATCCTGCATCTTGCCCGGCCACCCAGAACTCGATGGCCACGAAGTGCCCGTCGTGGTGAGGTTGCGCGGTCCGGGTTTCGACACGGCAGCGGGCGGGGCACGGTCGAGCATCAGCAAGACAAACGTCACACTCGATCCTCGAATCGGACAGAATCACCCCGAATGCGGGCGGGTCTGCTGATCGACTGTGACGTTTGTTTGGTTCCGCCCCGACCAGGTGCTGGGTGACCCGGTGCTCAGGCCGTCTCGGACGCTGTTTCCGCGGTTGCCGGGTGTGCCCAGGGTTCAGGCCGGTGTTGAGTTCAGGCCGGTGTTGAGTTCAGCCGGGTGTTGAGTTCAGGCCGGTGTTGAGTTCAGCCGGGTGTTGAGTTCAGCCGGTGATGGTCGTATCGGTGACCGCAGTCCGCTCCGCCGAAGTCGTGACCCGGACTCGACACCGACGAGGCGGGTCGGACGGTGCGACCGCACGGTTCAGCTCGGCCAGGAAACGGAGACAGGTTCGATCCAGGAGGGATCTCGGCGGCAGCCACCAGCGTGCAGCCGACCAGCATGGCCGAGGGAGACCACGTACGACCAAGAGCGCCTACGCCTCCGCCGGCGTGACTGCACCGCGGTCCCTGACCTGCTGGATCGGCATGTATTCGCCGGGCCGAGCCGCCTCACCCGATGGCCGTGTGCAGCCGGACCTGTTTCAACCGTGCCGGGCTGAGGTCGGACCCGAGCTCACGGTGAGCGCCGTCGGCACCCCAGCCGGTCTCGGTCAGGAACGTCCGCATCACATCGTCGGCAGAACGGATCCAGACCCTCGCGATCCGGCAACCGTCGGCGACCAGGGTGTCGACCACGGCGTTCAGCAGTCGAGATCCATGACCATGGCCGCGGGAGACCGGATCGATGACGAACTCACCGAGCTCTCCGTGCATCGCGGGGTCAGCATCGGGGTCCTCCGAAGGGCCGGTCGTGGCGAACCCGGCGATCCGGGCGGTGCCACCGTCGACCGCCACCAGCACCCGGCACCGGGCCAGGGGCGGAGTGATGATCGCCTGCTGCCACAGTTGCGTCGACTGCTGCAGTGGCACCGCCAACAATGGCTGGGCAAGCTCCCGGGGCAGGTCGGACTCCCACGCCCGACGTTGCAGGGCAGCGATCTGCCCGGCCTCGGCCGGGAGGGCCAACCGGACCGAATCGGCGATCCGCGGTCCCGATTCGGGTGAATCGGCAGAACCGCGCACCGGCCCAGGCTCGGACGACCCGGGTGCGGTCGTGTCTGGCTGGTCCGGCGCACCGGGCCCATCGATGGGTACGGACGCGTCCGGTTGATTGGGTGGGCCGGGTATAGCCACGTCCGATTGGTCAGGCGCATCCGGTGAGCCGGGGCCGGCTGTCTCCGGCAGGTCGCCGGCATCGGGCTCATCGGTGGGCACAGGGTCAGACTAGGGGAGCAGCCCGTCCGCGGCCCCCAGTGGACGTGGGGGATCCGGCACGGTACGCATAACCACAGCCGCCCCGTACCGGGTCGGTCGCGCTTCAGCTCATCGGCGGGTAGGCGGGCTCCAGCGTTCGGCGACGGCGTCGCGAACCCGACCATGGCAGCTCGTGTCAGCCTCGGCACGTGGGCGTACCACGTCGACAACCACTAGGCTCCGAGCATGGACTTTCCCGAAGTGATGAACCCACCGAAGCTGGCGCGAGATGTGCTGCGGGTGATCCCTCTGGGTGGCCTCGGCGACGTCGGCCGGAACATGGCCATGTTCGAGATCAACGGCAAGATCCTGCTGGTCGACTGCGGTGTGCTGTTCCCCGAGGACGCCCACCCCGGGGTCGACCTGATCTTGCCCGCCTTCGACCTGCTCAGCGACCGGCTGGACGACATCGTCGGCCTGGTCCTGACCCACGGCCATGAGGACCACATCGGCGCCGTGCCGTACCTGCTCAAACAGCGGCAGGACATCCCGGTCTTCGGAAGCCAGCTCACCTTGGGTCTGCTGGCCGAGAAGTTCCGCGAGCACCGGATCCGCAACGCCGACCTGCGCACGGTCGCCGCTGGTGATCGGGTGGCCGTCGACGAGTTCGAGCTCGAGTTCGTCGCCGTCAACCACTCGATTCCTGACGCGCTCGCGGTGGCGCTGCGGACCAAGGGCGGACTGGTCCTGCACACCGGTGACTTCAAGATGGACCAGCTCCCGTTGGACCGTCGGATCACCGACCTGCGTGCCTTCGCCCGGCTCGGTGAGGAGGGGGTCGATCTGTTCATGACCGACTCCACCAATGCCGAGGTGCCCGGTTTCACCACCCCGGAGAAGGACATCCAGCCGGCCATCGAGCGGGTCTTCGCCAACTCCGAGAAGCGGATCGTCGTCGCCTGTTTCGCCTCCCATGTGCACCGGGTGCAGCAGGTGCTGAATGCCGCCGCCCGGCATGGCCGCAAGGTCTGTTACGTCGGTCGCTCGATGGTGAAGAACATGGGCGTGGCCGAGAAGCTCGGTTACCTCGAGGTGCCGGACAACATCATCGTGTCGCTGAAGGAACTCGACCGGTACCGGCCCGACCAGGTGGTCCTGCTGTCCACCGGTTCCCAAGGAGAGCCCCTGTCGGCACTGTCACGGATGGCGAACAAGGAACATCCGGCGATCGAACTCACCGAGGGCGACACTGTGCTGCTCGCGTCGTCACTGATCCCCGGCAATGAGAACTCGGTCTACCGGGTGATCAACGGCCTCAGCCGGCTCGGGGTGGACGTGGTGCACAAGGGCAATGCGCTCGTCCACGTCTCCGGGCACGCCTCGGCCGGGGAACTGCTCTACTGCTACAACATCGTGCAGCCGACGAACGTGATGCCCGTCCACGGTGAGATCCGCCACCTGATCGCCAATGGCAAGCTGGCCGAGGCCACCGGGGTACCGGCAGATCACGTGATGTTGGTCGAGGACGGCGGGGTCGTCGACCTGTCCGGCAGCAAGGCCGAGGTGGTCGGCAGGATCGATGCGCCGTACATCTTCGTCGACGGCACCATGCGCGGGGTGACCGAATCGCAGCTGTCGGACCGGCTGATCCTCGGCGAGGAGGGATTCATCTCCGTCATCGCAGTGGTCAACCTGCACTCGAAGAAGTTGGTCAGTGGGCCGGAAATCCAGGCCCGCGGGTTCCTCGAAGGTGACCAGGACAAGATGTTCGACGGCATTCGGGCCGAGATCGCCAAGGCCCTCACCGATGCACTGGAGGAGGGGGTCTCCGACACCTACCGCCTGCAGCAGGTGATCCGCCGCCGGATCGGTCGCTGGGTCTCGGGCAAACTGCGCCGGCGGCCGATGATCGTCCCGGTCGTCGTCTCCACGTAGTACGCCACCGGGCGCAGCTCCGCTCGTCCCAATTTGGCATTTGGGGTCGTTATTCGGCCACTGCTGCCATATGCGGCAGCAGCGGCCGAATAACGACCGAAAATGCCGGGCTCGGGTCGATGGGCGATGGGCGCGCGGGGTCGGGTTCGGCCGACGGGTGTGCGATGGCCCGGGTCAGTGGGCGAGGAGTTGCTGCTGCAGGGTCATCCCCAGCCACTGCGTGTACTCCTCGTCCGACCAACCGCATTCACCGACCAGCGACAGGTAGACCGACAGTCCACACAGTGCCCATGCCCGGTCGATGAGCCTCTCCGGCGTCTGGTCGGTCATGGTGGTGATCCCCGACAGGCGATCCACCAGCGATCGCAGGGCCTCGCGGCGGTGACGGTCGCCCTCGGCTGCGAGTTCGGCCGCATTCGGCAGGTCCTGGGCCAGCGCCGCTACCGGACGTGAGGCGGAGAAGAACGCGGCGGTCCAACCCGCCCAGAGTCGCAGGATCTCCTCAGGATCGTCCGAGTCGGCGATGCGTCGGCGCCACTCGTCTGCGTCGGCACCGATCTCCATCTGTTCGACCACGGCGCGCAGCACCGCTGGTTTCGACCCGAAGGTCGAGTAGATCGTCTGCGCCGATACCTCTGCCTCGGTGGCGATGGCCGCGATCGTCGTGGCGCCGAAGCCGTCGGTGTCGAACAGGCGTCGGGCCGCGTCCAGGATCCGTTCCCGGGTCCGCCGACGCTGCTCGGCGCGGACAGGGGAGCGGTAGGCACGAGTCCTGGCCGCCTGCAGTGGTGGTGACGGCGGTGACGCGTCCGATTTCATGGAGTTGACTATATTGAATATACCTGACTAAGGTCAATAAATGACCACAGACACAGCTCAGGTCGATCGCGCCGCCGACGGTCACGGTCGCGCCATCGGGTCCCTGATCGCAGCCGGCTTCGGTCTGACCTATGTGATCGTCAACTCGGCCATGCTGGCCGGGTCGGGTGGTGCAGGAAGCGTGTTCCGGTGGGTCGTTGTGGTCGCAGCAGTCCTGGCGGCCTTGCTGATCGCCATTCGTGCGATGCGCCTCCTGGCCCGGGCCGGGCGACCGAGCGGTGGTCGCTCACCCTTCGGTCGAGCCTTCGTCCTGCTCACGGTCGTCGAGGTGCTGGCGATCTTCGTCGGTGTGCGATTCGTCGCGGGGGTGTTGGGTCGCCCGGATCTCGGGGTGGTGTGGGTGACGCTCGTTGTCGGGTTGCACTTCTTCGTGCTGGCTCGCCTGTTCGGGGTGCGGGCGTTCCATCTGCTGGGGGCGCTGCTGGTGACCTGTGCGGTGCTCGGTTGGGTGCTGGATCTGCTCACCGTTCCCGCGGGGTCTGCCCTGGCGGGTGGTGTTGCCGCCGGTGCAGTCCTGCTGGCCTTCGGGTTCTGGGGTGTTCGACGATGAGCAGGGCTTGGACTCCGGTGAGTCGAGTGTAATCATGTAATCATGACCGAACTCACTGTGGAGAACGTCGCTTCCTGGTGTGCCCAGCGGCTCCCGGAGGAATGGCAGCTCTCACCCGCCGAGATCGCCGTCGATCGGGACGAGATCACCATCTGGCTGAGCATCTCCGACCTCGACTCCGGTGCCGATCTCGATGCCGATGAGGCCATGGAGGCCAGGGAGATACGTACCGCGGCCTTCCGTGACGAGACCCGGGGGCAACGCATCGAGATCGCCCAGGAGACCGAGCGGCACTTCGGAGTGCCGGTGAGCTGGGGTCTGCAGATGGGGGATCATCGGGAACTGTGGACCCATGTCTCGGCGCCGGTGATGACCCGATTGCGACAGCCGCAGCGGCAGGTGCTCGACACCCTGGTCAGTGCCGGGGTGGCCCGCTCCCGGGCCGATGCACTCGCCTGGTGCGTTCGGCTGGTGGGTCAGCACGAGGGGGATTGGCTGGCCGAACTGCGCGAGGCCATTCGGTCGGTCGACCAGGTACGCGACCGGGGGCCGCGCGCCTGAGACGCCTGAGACACCGGGCGGACTCGGTGCGCACCGAGCGATGGCTGCGCTCCGTGGACGGTGCAGACCGCGGAGCGTCGACGGGCCACCAGGCCGAACAAAGGGGAAACCGCAGGCCGGGTTGTCCCGGTGCGGAGGGAAACGCAAAAGGGCCCATCCGCAATGCGGACGGGCACCTCGGCGAGTCGAATTCAGCGACTGACCTTGCCGGCCTTCAGGCAGGAGGTGCAGACGTTGAGCCGCTTCGGCGTACCGCCGACGACGGCGCGGACCCGCTGGATGTTCGGGTCCCAACGACGGTTGGTCTTCTTCTTGGACCAAGGCTTGTTGTGACCGAAGCCCGGGCCCTTGGCGCACACGTCGCAAACGGCAGCCATGGAGCTCTCCTCTAACTCGTTGTTCGTGCGCCGGTAGCGCACAAAACCGGCGGAAGCTTTCTCCCGCGGCTTGGATGTTCGGGGTTCCCACTGCGGGAACCGGTCAAGAATAGCCGAGGCGCGCCGCAGCACATAATTCCGCACTTTCGGCGCAGCTGATCGGCGTCGGGCCGGGGCCGGTGCAGCTGTGGTCGTCACCCCGGACGAGGGTGCTGAGTCCCGGTTCGCCCAACGGGCAGATCGTACCTACGCACCGGATCGGGGCCTGGGCGCCGGCGCCGGGCGGCTGCGTCAGGCCGGGCGCTGACTCATTCCCGGCGCAACAGTTGTGCGTTCAGGGCCACGATCACCGTCGATGCCGACATCAGTAGTGCGCCCACACTCATCGGCAGGACGAAACCGACGGGTGCCAGGACGCCGGCCGCCAACGGCACCGAGAGCAGGTTGTATCCGGCAGCCCACCACAGGTTCTGTCGCATCTTCCGGTACGTCGCCTTCGACAGGTTCACCGCGGTGACCACGGCTCGAGGGTCCGACCCGGTCAGGATCAGTCCGGCCGAGGCGATCGCCACGTCCGTACCGGCGCCGATCGCGATGCCGACGTCGGCTCCGGCAAGTGCGGGGGCATCGTTCACCCCGTCACCGACCATCGCCACCCGGCGGCCCGCGGCTTGCAGGGAGGCCACCTCCGACGCCTTGTCCTCGGGACGTACCTCGGCCATCACCTGGTCGATTCCGACCTCGCGGCCAACGGCTTCGGCAATCTCCTTCGCATCCCCGGTGATCATCACCGGTTCGATGCCTACCGCGCGCAGTTGCGCCACCGCCTGTGCCGACTCCGGGCGTACCTCGTCGGTCAGTTCCAGGCTGCCGATCAACTGCTGGTCGGCGAAGACGTGAAGCACGGTGGCACCTGCCCGGGCAGTCCTGCTGTCACCGTCGGACAGGTCGACCCGATGATCATCGGCCGCGCTCCGGTCCGCACCGTGTCGGCGCAACAGCGCAGGTCCGCCGACTTCGACGGTCCGTCCCGCCACGGTGGCGCGAACCCCGAGGGCCGCAGCCGAGGAGAAGTCCGAGGACGTCGGCACCTGCAGGTGACGGTCTGTGGCAGCAGCGATGATCGCCCGGCCGAGCGGGTGTTCGCTGTCGGACTCCGCGGCGGCGGCGAGCCGGATCACCTCATCGGTGTCCCATCCCGGCTGCGGGATGATCCGGTCGACGTTCGGGTTCCCCTTGGTCAGTGTGCCGGTCTTGTCGAACACTACGGTGTCCACGTTGCGCATGTTCTCCAGTGCCAGTCGATCGGCGATCAGGATGCCCGACCGGGCTGCCCGTTCGGTGGCGATCGCCACCACCAGAGGGATCGCCAGGCCGAGGGCGTGGGGGCAGGCGATCACCAGCACGCTGATGGTGCGGACCACGGCATCATCCGGTGAGCCGACCAGCGACCAGACGACCGCGGTGATCGCCGCCGCGCCGAGCGCGAACCAGAACAGCCACCCGGCGGCCCTGTCGGCGAGTCGCTGTGTCCTCGAGGTCGACTGCTGGGCCTTGGCGACCAGGCGTTCGATTCCGGCCAGGGCCGTCTCGTCACCGACCGCGCTCACCCGTACCCGCAGGCCGGAATCGGTGACCACGGTTCCCCCGACCACCTGGTCGCCCACCCCGCGGGTGACCGGTCTCGACTCGCCGGTGATCATGGATTCGTCGACCTGCGCCGAGCCTTCGGTGACGATCGCGTCGGTGGGAATGGCGGAACCGGGACGGATCAGCAGCAGGTCGCCGACCTGCAGTTGATCGACGGCGACGGTACGGGTGCCGTCGGCGGTGATGATCTCCGCCTCATCGGGGAGCAGGCGAGCCAGCGAGTCGAGTGCGGAACTGGCTCGGCCGAGCGAACGCATCTCGATCCAGTGGCCGAGCAGCATGATCACGACCAGCAGCGCCAGCTCCCACCAGACGTCCAGATCGGCGGAGAGCAGCCCGAGACTGGCTCCCCAGGAGGCGAAGAACGCGACCGTGATGGCCAGGCTGATCAACATCATCATCCCGGGCCGCCGGGACCGTAGTTCGCCGACCGCCCCGGTCAGGAAGGGGCGGCCACCCCAGAAGTAGATGACCGTGCCGAGGACCGGTGAGATCCAGTGCAGCCAGTTGACCTCGGGCAGCTGATAGCCGACGAGCCCGGCGAACATGTGGTTGAACAGCAGTGTCGGTATCGCCAGGACGACCATGATCCAGAACAGGCGGCGGAACTGGCCGACCATGTCGCCGTGGTCCATGTGACCCATGTCGCCGTGGTCCATGTGACCCATGTCGCCGTGGTCCATGTGACCCATGTCGCCGTGGTCCATGTGAGCCATCGGACCGTGGTCCATCTGGTCCATCGAGCCGTGGTCCATGTGGTCCATCGAGGGGTGGTCCATGTGAGCCATCGGACCGTGGTCCATCTGGTCCATCGAGCCGTGGTCCATGTGGTCCATCGAGGGGTGGTCCATCCCCGTGTGGTCGGGGTGCGGGCTGGTCTCGGACGAGTCGGGCCGCCGGCGTTCTGCCTCGGTCCGCCTTTCGGGGGAGGCCGAATCGGATTCGGGTTCCATGTCCTCCAATCTATACCCCTAGGGGGTATACGCCAAGAGGTGAACGAGCCCGTCTAGGATGCGATCGTGGATTCCGAGCTGCCGGTCCTGGTCGCCACCGATCTGGACGGCACCCTGCTGCCCGACGACCTCGCGATCAGCCCTCGTACGCGTACCGTGATCGAGGCCTTGGCGGCTCGTGGCATCCCGGTGATCCCCGCGACCGCCCGGCAACCGCTGGGCGTCCGCCCGCTCGACCTCGGCGTCGAATGGGTGATTTGCAGCAACGGAGCGCTGGTGACGAACCTGCGTACGGGCGAGGTGGTCGCCGAGGCGAGTATCGCGATGCCGGCGTTGGAGCAGGCGCTCACGCGGATCACCGAGGCGCTGCCGGGCGCGGAGTTCTTCGCCGTCGGTGATGCCGGGAACAGCTTCGTGGCCACCCCGGGTTATCCGGCACTCGCCGTCGAGGCCGACCACAAGCGCGACCCCGCGCAGATGATGACCGTGCCCCTGTCCGAGCTCGGCACCCGGCCGGTGAACAAATTGGGGGTACGTGTGCCCGGCGTCGACGGCCGTACCCTGCTGTCCCGCGTGAGGTCCCTGCAGATCCCGGGGGTGGCCCCGACCAACTCCGGTGTCGCCTTCGTCGACCTGGCACCGGCAGGGGTGAACAAGGCCTGGGGAGTGCAGCAGTTGTGTCGCCACCTGCGACTCGACCCACGGCGCACCCTCGCCTTCGGTGACCAGCTCAACGATCTCGAACTGCTCGAATCCGCAGGTACGGCGGTCGCCATGCCCGGATCACCTCCCGAGCTGCTGGCCATGGCCGACCGGCTCGCGCCGTCGAACAACGACGACGGTGTCGCCCGGGTTCTGGAATCGGTGTACGGCCTGCCGCCCGGCTGACCTCGGGTCGGGTCAGCGGCTGCGCGCTCGCTTGGCACTCAACAGGGCCATGATCCGGGCGATCACCAAGGCGATGTACAGCATCCCGGCGATCTGTTCGATCATCACCACCGATCGGGCCTGCGGCAGCACCGGGATGATGTCGGAGAGCCCGGTGCTGGTCATGGTGGTGATCGACAGGAACAACAACTCGATCCAGGTACGCGGCGCCTCGGCGTCGATGGCAGCGGTGAACGACCCGGGCCAGACGGTCTGCACCGCCGAGTACAGGTAGGCGAAGCCCCAGGCGACCACGGTGAAGGTGGCACCGGTCGCCCACAACTCGTCGTGGGTCACATGATCGTCGTGGAACATGTACCGCAGCAGGGCATAGGCGGTGTAGAGGTAGAACGCGGCATGGATCACGGCGGAGACGATCACCAGCCACGCGATCCCCGGGTGCAGGGCCTCGGCGACGGTCAGCAGCAGCGCGGGAACGCCCAGGGTCATCGAGATCCAGGTCTGCGACTCCGTCGCCCGGACCGCGAACACGGCCAGGGCGAGGACGACGATCGCGAGCACGCCGACCATCGTCCGCCCGGCAACCGCATCGCCCAGGAACGGGTAGACCAGCAGCGACAGCAGCTGGGCCACCATCAACAATGCCGAGGGGTGCTCGGCCGACCAGCGGACCAGCCTTCGCAGGGTGGGCTCGGCGACATCGGGCATGCGTTCATGCTGCCACGTCGATCCGTCCGGTGGGCCCGAGGACTCCTGGCGCCGGTGGTCGGTCCCGCCCCCTAGGCTGGGGTCATGGCGGAGTCATCGCAGGTGGCCGGGTCGCCCTGGCGTACCGATGCCTTCCGGCGTCTGAACAGGCGCGTCGGCACGGTGTTGGGGGAGAAGGCGGCCAAGGGGCTGGCCAAACTCGCGGTGCACACCCTGGGTGACCTGGCCCGGCACGTACCTCGACGTTACCTGAATGCGAACTCCCTCAGCGACTTCTCCGGTCTGCGGGTCGGTGAGGATGCCGTGGTGGCTGCCGAGGTCGTGAGCTCGAAGATCGTCGGCCACGCTCGCAAGCAACGGCTGGAGGCGACCGTCACCGACGGGGTGCGGCACCTGCGGCTGACCTTCTTCGGGCGTGAACACATGCTCAAGCACTGGAGTGGCCAGTTGCAGTCCGGTACCAGGGCGGTGTTCGCCGGCAAGGTGGGGGAGTTCCGGGGGGACCTGCAGTTGTCGCATCCGAACTATGCGGTGATCGACGACAGCGGCCGGCAGCAGACCGCCGCCGGTGGCCGGGTGCTGGCCAACAAGGGGGGACACGGGTTGGCCAGCGTCAGCCGTCGGCGTGGCCTGATCGGGATCTATCCCTCGACCGCCTCCTTCGGGCCCTTCGAGATCGCCGAGTTCGTCTCCTTGATGTTGCATGAACTCGGTGGCATGCAGGACCCTCTGCCGCCGGAGATCCGGGAGCGGGCCGGGGTGATCGACCTGTACACAGCGATCGAACAGGTCCACATGCCCACCGACCATGATCAGGTACGTGAGGGCATGCGGCGGCTGCGATTCGACGAAGCCCTGGGATTCCAGCTCGCCATGGCCTATCGGCGTGCCGCCACCGCAGCCGAGTCCGCTGTTGCCCGTCCACGCATCGCAGACGGGATCCTCAGTGCCTTCGACGCCCGGTTGCCGTTCACGCTGACCGGGGGACAGCAGCAGGTGGGCGAACAGATCTTCGATGATCTTGCTGCGACCGTACCGATGCAGCGGCTGTTGCAGGGTGAGGTCGGTTCCGGCAAGACCCTGGTTGCGCTGCGTGCCATGTTGGCGGTGGTCGACGCCGGGGGCCAGGCAGTGTTGTTGGCTCCGACCGAGGTGCTGGCCCGACAGCACTACGAGTCGATCACGAGGATGCTCGGTGATCTCGGTGAGGCCGGTCAGCTGACGGCCGCCGACCATGCCACCAGGGTTGCGCTGCTGACCGGTTCGATGTCGGCGGTCGCCAAGCGCAATGCGACCCTGCGGATCGCTTCGGGGGAGGCCGGGATCGTCGTCGGCACCCATGCGTTGTTGACCGACACCGTGCAGTTCGCCGACCTCGGCCTGGTGGTGGTCGATGAACAACACCGCTTCGGAGTCGAGCAACGCGCAGCGCTGGGGACCAAGGCCGAACAACGTCCGCACGTCCTGGTGATGACCGCCACCCCGATCCCGCGGACGGTGGCGATGACCGTCTTCGGCGATCTCGAGGTCTCCACCCTGACCGAGGTGCCCGCCGGTCGGGCGGAGGTGCAGACCGTCGCCGTCGACGAACAGGCCCATCCGAACTGGGTGGACCGTGCCTGGCAACGGATCGCCGAGGAGGTCGCCGCCGGCCGGCAGGCCTTCGTCGTCTGCCCTCGCATCTCCGAGACCGACAAGTCCGGCGAGGTCTCCGACCGGCCACCGTCTCGTACCGTGGTCGATCTCTACGAGGAACTGCGCAGCGGCCCGCTGAAGCAGCTGCGCGTCGGCATGTTGCACGGGCAGTTGCCGGCCGAGGAGAAGGATGCGGTGATGCAGTCCTTCGCCGACGGCGATCTCGATGTGCTGGTGGCCACCACCGTGATCGAGGTCGGGGTGGACGTACCGAACGCGTCGGTGATGGTGATCACCGATGCCGACCGGTTCGGCATCTCTCAGCTCCACCAGTTGCGTGGCCGGATCGGGCGTGGCCAGTACCCCGGTGTCTGTCTGCTGTTGACCGCCGCCGGTACCGACACCCCGGCCTGGGAGCGGTTGAGTGCGGTTGCGGCCACCCGCGACGGGTTCGAGCTGGCCGATGTCGATCTTGCCCAACGGCGCGAGGGCGATGTGCTCGGCGCCAGCCAGGCCGGTGCCCGGTCGACCCTGCGACTACTGCGGGTGATCGATCATGCCGCGGAGATCGAGTTGGCCCGCACCGTCGCGGTCGACATCGTCGACAGCGACCCCGATCGCGGGATCGACGGGGTCGCCGATCTGGTCACCCAGGTCGAGAAGCTGGCCGATGCTGAATGGCTGGACCGCTCATGAGCAGGATCATCTCCGGCAGCGCCCGCGGGCGGCGGATCGAGGCCCCCGCCGGCAGCCGTACCCGCCCGACCACCGACCGCGTACGCGAGGCAGTGTTCTCCGCCATCGGTGCCTGGGCCGGTACTGCCGGGGAGGAGCCCTCGCGCGCCCTGTCCGGTCTGGCCTTCCTCGACCTGTTCGCCGGTTCCGGGGCGATGGCCATCGAGGCCGCCAGCCGGGGCGCCCATCCGGTGGTGGCGATCGACTCGGCCAAACCGGCAGTCGCCGTCGCGCGGCGGAACGCGAAGACCGTGGGCGTGGAGGTCGACGTCCGGGCGCAGAAGGTGGACACGGCGCTGGTCGAACGCAGCTCAGCACACGACGGTGGTGTCACCGATGACGCCTTCGACATCGTCTGGGCCGACCCGCCCTACGACCTCGACCCGGCCGCCGTGGACCGAGTGATCAGGGCCGTGATCGACAACGGATGGCTGGTCCGCAACGGGCTGCTGGTGATCGAGCGCTCCTCCCGTACCCCCGCTCCGGCAGTGCCCGAGGGATTCGAGACCTGGTCGCGCCGCTACGGTGAGACGACCATCCACTACGCCCAACGGCTCGGTGAGGACTGATGGGGCCGCAGCAGAACAGGAAGGGTTGTCGATGAAGGCGATCTGTCCGGGGTCATTCGACCCGTTCACCCACGGTCACCTCGACATCGTCGCCCGTACCGCGTCGATGTTCAACGAGGTGGTCATCGGGGTCGGGCGGAACTCAGCCAAGAACGGCCTGTTCGCGCCCGAGGAACGGGTGGAGATGATCAGTGAGGCGCTGGCCGCCGAACTTCCCGGCGTGGCGGTGCAGGCCCGACTGATGGACGGTCTGCTGGTCGACTACTGCGCCGCCCACGGCATCGACATCGCGGTGAAGGGAGTCCGGTTCGCCGCCGACTTCGACTACGAACTGCAGATGGCGCAGATGAACCGCAAGCTCTCCGGACTGGACACGGTGTTGTTGCCCACGTCGTCGGAGTACGGCTACATCTCCTCCACGCTGGTGCGCGACATCGCCCGATTCGGTGGCGACATCAGTGCTTTCGTACCGGCAACCGTCGCCGCCCGGATCGCCGCCCGGGACTGATCGGCTCAGCTCGGTACGGGAGTCGGCGCCCGTTTGCCTGCCTCAGGGGTCGACAGCTAGAGTGGTGCGTCGGTCTTTTGCTGTCCAAATCGTTGTGCTCTCGCAGGGCCCACAGAGTTTGAAAGGGTTCGCCATGTCCGTGCAGCGTCGGCACCCGGATCCCCGATCCGGGCTGGTGCTCGACACCCATGACCTGCACCGTCAGGCCGGGTCGATGCGCGAGGTACGTGAGCGCGTCGAGGCACCGGACGATCTGGGCAACAAGGTGATCGGCGTCCCGGCAGGGGCACCGATCGACCTGGACCTCAGGCTGGAAGCCGTCGTCGAAGGCGTTCTCGTCACCGGCGAGGCGACTGCGGAGGCGGTCGGGCAGTGTGGACGCTGTCTGGAGCCGATTGCCGTGGAGATGGCGATCGACGTCCAGGAGTTGTTCCTCTACCCGGGCAACGATGCAGACGATGAGGAAGCCAGCCGGCTGGAGGGCGAATTGCTGGATCTCGAACCGTTGATACGGGACGAGGTTCTGGTGGAGTTGCCGTTCATGCCTCTGTGCCGGGAGGATTGCGCGGGGTTGTGCGCCGAATGCGGTGTCGACCTGAACGAGAATCCCGATCACGGCCACGGCGCAGCGATCGACCCCAGGTGGACCGAACTCGCCGGCTGGGACGAGAAGTCGTCCGGCAACAACTGAATTCACAGACCATCGAGGCCGGTTCGCCGGCAGCGACAGCAGCACCGGCCTCCGGGCCGCAACCGAGGAGACGAAGAAGTGGCAGTTCCGAAGCGGAAGATGTCCCGCAGCAACACCCGCCATCGTCGTTCGCAGTGGAAGACCTCTGCGCCGACCCTGGTCGTCTGCGCCAACCCGGCGTGTGGCGCCAAGCACCTGCCGCACACCGCCTGCGGCGAGTGCGGCCAGTACGGCCCCAAGGGTGAGCGCCGCCAGGTGCTCGACATCTGAGAACGACAGCGGAACACCCGGTGACCGACGAGTCCGCCCAGCGCGGGCCCGGTCAACCGCACACACCGATGCCGGATCTCGACCAGATCTGCTCCGAGCTCGGGGTCCAGTTGGACCCCGAGCTACGTGTGCTTGCCCTGACCCATCGGTCCTTCGCCTATGAGAACGGTGGGTTGCCGACCAACGAGCGCCTGGAGTTCCTGGGAGATTCCGTGCTCGGGCTGGTGGTCACCGAACACCTCTACCGGACCCATCCCGACGTCCCGGAGGGAAACCTGGCCAAGCTGCGCGCCGCGGTGGTCAACACCCGCGCGCTGGCCGATGTCGGGCGTAGCCTGCAGATCGGCCCGCAGATCCGATTGGGGCGTGGTGAGGTGCAGACCGGCGGCGCCGACAAATCCTCCATCCTGGCCGACACGATGGAGTCGATCATCGGCGCGATCTACCTCGGCAACGGTCCCGAGGCAGCCGCCAGGTTAGTCCACCACCTGTTCGATCCGCTGATGGACTCCGCTGCCCACCTGGGCGCCGGTCTGGACTGGAAGACCAGCCTGCAGGAGCTCGCCGCCGGTCTCGAGCAGGGTGCCCCGACGTATCGGATCAGCGAATCCGGACCCGATCACGACAAGGTGTTCCAGGCCCGGGTGGTGCTCGGTGAGCAGACCTTCGACCCCGGCACCGGTCGCTCCAAGAAGGCCGCCGAGCAGGAGGCGGCGAGCATCGCCTTCGCCGTGTTGAAGGAGCAGACCGAGGCTGCTCGCGAAGCGGTCGAGGCTGCGGATCCGACCGCGGCTGCCGATGCCTGAGCTGCCCGAGGTCGAGGTCGTCCGCGCCGGACTCGTATCGGTCGTCGCCGGCCGCCGGATCGCCGCGGTGCAGGTGCTCCACCCGCGTCCGGTACGGCGTCACCTCAGCGGGCCGGAGGGCTTCTCCGCCGAGCTGCTCGGCCGTACCTTCGGCGAGCCGCGACGCCGCGGCAAGTTCCTCTGGCTGCCGTTCACCGACGGTGACGCCGTACTGGCCCATCTGGGCATGAGCGGGCAGTTCCGGGTGAACGAACCCGGCAGTCCGGATGCCCGCAACACCCGGATCCGGTTCGCCTTCGACGATGCAGGCCCCGAACTGAGGTTCATCGATCAGCGGATGTTCGGTGGATTGTCGCTGTCGGTCGGTGGTGCTGAACTGCCGCCCGAGATCTCCCACATAGCCCGGGACCCGTTCGACCCCGACTTCGACCTCGATGCGGTGACTGCGAAGATCCGCAAGCGCCGCAGCGGGATCAAACACGTGATCCTCGACCAGGGTGTCGTGTCGGGGATCGGCAACATCTATGCCGACGAGGCGCTGTGGCGCTCCCGGCTGCACTGGGCCAGACCGGCCGATTCGCTGAGCCGCAAACAGGTACGCGAGCTGCTGAGCCATGCCCATCAGGTGATGGCCGATGCCCTGGCCCAGGGCGGAACCAGCTTCGATGCGCTGTATGTGAACGTCAATGGCAGCTCCGGAAGACATGCATTGAATGTCTACGGCCGGGAAGGTCGCCCGTGCAAGCGCTGCGGCACCCCAATCGTGCGCGAGCGCTTCATGAACCGCTCGAGCCACCTTTGCCCGCGCTGCCAGCGAAAACGCTAGTCAAGCGGTTGTGTCAACGCGACCACGAGTGGCGGGCAGACGGGCGGTCTCGGGGTCGTTGCCTCGATCTGCAGTACATCAAGACATGGCTATGACCAATTCAATCGAGGTGTCGACGCCAGAAGCGTGTCTCGCTGAAGACGAACTCCTGAAACCTCGGCGTCAGGCGACCTGAATGCGCTGATCGCCCATCACGTACTCGATCGCGAGTCCGCCGCCGACGGCCTCGAGGTAATTGCGGATGGTGCCGATCTTCGCGCTGTCGAGGTCGCCGTGCTCGATCTTGGAGACCTGGCGCTGGCCGACGCCGATGCGCTCGGCGAGCTGCGCCTGGGTGAGGCCGGCCTGTTCCCTCAGCTCGCGGAGGCGGTACGCGCGGACCTCGGCGAGCATCCGCTCCTTGTGCGCCTCGACGCGCTCCCGATCCACGGGGTGCTCGGCGACGAAGTCCTTCAGGGTCATGGTCATCTCGGTCACTCTCCTCTCAGCCTGCGCAGGTGGTCGTCGAACAGTTCGTCGGCCAGCGGGATGTTCTTCTTGTACCAGCGGATCCAGTTGCCCGCCTTGTCGCCGGCGATCAGCATGATCGCCGAGCGCTCGGGGTCGAAGGCGAACAGGATCCGTAGCTCGGAGCGCCCGGAGGACCCAGGCCGGAGCTCCTTCATGTTGCGATGCCTGGACGCCGTCACCGTGTCGACGATGGGCCGTCCGAGCTGCGGGCCTCGGTCCTCCAGCAGCTCGATGGCGGCGACCACCTGCTCGCGCGACTCGTCGTCCAGCGAAGCGAGCCATCCTGCGATCAGCTCGATGTCCACGCTCCACACAGCAAATAGTGTAGACCCTGCAGGGTCTGGGAGCAATGTCGCGCAGCGCGCCAACGTGGGCATCGAGCACCACGGCGTTCTGCGCTGGCCCCGATCAGGTTTTCGCGCGCCGCCAGGGCGCATCGGGGTCGGCGAGCGTCTCGAGCATGAGCTGGCACCAGACCTGGGCCGCGCCGACGACCAGGCGGGCGTGCCGCGGGCGCACCCATCTGGGCACCTCTTCGGCTCCGTGGTCGATGCCGACGGTGTTCCTGAGCTCGGTGACGCTCTGGGTGAGGGTGATCAGCGACTGCAGGGCCTGGCGGAGAGCGCGGTCCTCGTCGCTGACCGACTTGGGCGCGAGGCCGAGCGACTCCTGGGCTGCGTTGACCAGGGCAGGGACCTTCGCAGCGCGGGTGTAGCTCTGCCCCCGCGCGGTGAGCACACACTTGGCGGTCGACTCGATGAGGGCCTTGGCGGTGCTGACGGCGAGCCGTGGGTCGGTGTCGACGCTGTCGCCGAGCCTGCGCAGATGATCTTGGATGGACTGCGGGTCGGGGAGGGCGTTGAGCGCGTGCTCGGTCAGCTTCGCGCCGGCTCTGCCGAGGCGCACAGCGCCGGTCGTGTCGTCGACGTCGAAGCCGTCCTCGCGCAGGATCCGGACCCACTTGCCGCGCAGCCCGTCGTCGCCGCCCCAGCCGGTGGACGCATCCTGGACGATCCTCTGCAGCACGTCGCCGAGCACGGCGGTCAGCCGCTGGGCGTCTGCGGCGTCGCCCAGGTCCAGGGTGACGAGGTATCGGCGCATCCGCTCGCGCCGCACGCTCTCGTCGTTCTCGCGCGGCTGCTCTGGGCCGAGGGCGACGCCCCGGTCGTCGAAGAGCGCGTCGATCTCACGCAGAGGCATGCCGGTCAGATGGTCGGAGAGCAGCCGCATCACGCGCGGGGTGAAGGATCCCATTTCCGACTACTTGGTCTCGTCGGGATGCGCGGCGCGGATCTGCTCCAGGTAGATGGTGCCGTCGTCGACGTAGAACCAGACCTGGGCAGCGTCCTTCGCCGTGGAGTCGTGCTGCCAGCGCTGGAAGGTGCGGCCGCTGCGGGTTACCACGCTCACGTAGACCGAGTGCTCGACGACGCCGCGGTACACGGCGCGGGCCGAGACGGGTCCGGCGGCGGCCCAGCCGACCACGCGGTCGTCGCGATGGACGGCGACGAGCATGAGGTCGGGGCGCTTGCCGGACGCGAACGCGTGCCAGTCCGGCGGGGGCTCGGCTTCGAAGGTGGCGTGGCCGGTGGTGATGCCTGCGCGGTAGATGGCCTCGACGGCTGGCCAGTCGGCCGGCGTCATCGGCCTGGACGAGACGCCTTCCATCAGGCGATGAGCGCCTTGGCGGCGGATGCGAGGGTGTCGATGGTGGGGCGGTAGTAGGCCCAGCGGCCGCGCTGTTCGCGGGCGACGAGCCCGGCCTCGACGAGCAGCTTCATGTGGTGGGAGACGGTGGGCTGGGAGAGCCCGACGGGCTCGGTGAGGTCGCAGACGCACATCTCGCCGTCGCTGCTGCCGGCGATGAGGGACATGAGCTTGACGCGGGTGGGGTCGCCGAGCGCCTTGAAGACCTTGGCCAGGTCGTGGGCGACGCTGTCGTCGATCGTCTCGCCGAGCACGCAGCAGGGCGCAACGTCAGCCGTGGCCTCGATGGCGGGAGAAGTGCTCATGCCTCCATTCTGCCTCACGTATTGACATCTGTCGATACGTGAGGCAGGCTCAACTCATCGAAGAACGTCAATACGTGGAGGTTGCAGTGAATCCCGTCATCGTCATCGGGGCCGGTCCGCAGGGCCTGGCCGCCGCCGCCCACCTGCTCGAGCGCGGGCTGGAGCCGCTGGTCCTGGAATCGGGCGACACCCCGGCGTCGGCTGTCACGGAGTGGGGCCATGTGCGCCTGTTCTCGCCGTGGTCGGAGCTCACCGATCCCGCGGCCCGCCGCCTGCTCGAGCCCTCCGGCTGGAGCACGCCTGACAAGGACTACCCGACGGGCGCGCAGTGGGTCGAGGGCTACCTCGCCCCGCTCGCCGAGGCGCTGGGCGACCGCGTCCGGTACGGCTCGCGCGTGGTCGGGGTGGGCCGGAAGGGCCGCGACCTCTCGGTCGACGCCGGTCGGGCCGAGCAGCCGTTCGTCGTCCACGTCCGCCGCGCCGACGGGAGCCAGGAGCGGTTCGAGGCGCGTGCGGTGATCGATGCCTCGGGCACCTGGCGGGCCCCGAGCCCGGCGGGCGCGGACGGGCTGCCGGCCTTGGGCGAGGTCGACGCGGTCGAGGCCGGTCTGCTCGGACATCGCACGCCGAGCCGCGAGGAGGCGGCGGCGCTGGCGGGCAAGCACGTCGTGGTCGTCGGCAGCGGGCACTCGGCAGCGACCGCCATCGGTGACCTCGCGGCGGTGGTGCGCCGCGAGCCGGGCACCCGGGTGACGTGGGCGCTGCGCCGCGGCTCCGTCGGCAACGCGTTCGGCGGCGGTGCCGCCGACGAGCTGCCCGAGCGCGGTGCCCTGGGGCAGCGGGCGAGGAAGGCCGTCGAGGACGGCCTCGTCGACCTGGTCACCGGGTTCCGCACCGAGGAAGTGCGGATCGAGGACGGCCGGGCGGTCCTGGTCGCCGAGGACGGCCGCCGGCTCGCTCCCGCGGACCGGGTGGTCGTCGCGACCGGGTTCCGCCCGGACCTGTCGTTCCTGTCCGAGGTGCGCCTGGACCTGGACGTGCGGCTGCAGGCCCCGGCGAAGCTCGCCGCCGAGGTCGACCCGAACGTCCACTCCTGCGGCTCGGTGCGCGCCACGGGCGCGGCCGACCTCGCCCACCCGGAGCCCGGCTTCTACATCGTTGGGGCGAAGTCCTACGGCCGCGCTCCGACGTTCCTGGCGATGACCGGGTACGAGCAGGTCCGCAGCGTGGTCGCCGAGCTCGCCGGTGACCACGAGGCCGCGTCGCGGGTGGAGCTGGAGCTGCCCGACACCGGGGTGTGCGGCGGGTCGGGCCTGTTCGACGCGCCCGAAGAGGCGTCGTCGGGAGGTTGCTGCGCGCCCGCGCCGCAGCTGATCCAGCTCGGCACGAGGACGGCGGGATGAGCCGCGGGCGGCTGATCGTCGTCGGCGGCGGCCAGTCCGGGCTCGCCGCCGCCCGTGCCGGGCGCGAGCAGGGCTGGGAGCCGGTGGTCCTGGAGGCCGGTCCGGAGCCGGTCGGGTCCTGGCCGCGCTACTACGACAGCCTGCGCTTGTTCTCTCCGCGCCGCTACAGCGCCTTCCCCGGCCACCCGTTTCCCGGCGACCCGGACGGCTACCCGGGCCGCGACGAGGTCGTCGACTACCTCCGCGGCTATGCCCGCAGTCTTGATGTCGAGATCCGAACCGGGGCTCGGGTCGTCGGCGTGGCCGCGGACGGCCTCTCGTTCATGGTCGAGCTGGCCGACGGGAGCAGGTTCGAGGGGTCCGCGCTGATCGCCACCTCGGGCTCGTTCGGCAACCCGCACGTGCCGACGATCCCCGGTCAGAGAGCCTTCGGCGGCCGGGTCCTGCACGTGGCCGACTACCGGTCCCCGGAGGAGTTCTCGGGCCAGCGGGTCGTGGTCGTCGGCGCGGGCAACTCCGCCGTCCAGGTCGCCCACGAGCTCGCCGACCACGCCAGGACGTCGCTGGCGGTGCGGGACCGGGTCCGGTTCGCGCCGCAGGTCATCGCCGGAAAGGATCTGCACTGGTGGTTGAAGGTGACCCGCGCCGACCTGCTGCCGCCGTCGGTCCTCGCCCGGATCGTCACCGGCACCCCAGTGATCGGCACCGACAAGTACCGGAAGGCGCTGGAGGCGGGACGCCCCGACCAGCGGCCCATGTTCGCCGAGTTCGCCTCCGACGGTGTCGTGTGGCCGGACGGCTCGCGGGAGCAGGTCGACGCGGTGGTGTTCGCGACCGGTTACCGGCCGCATCTGCCGTACCTGCGTTCCCTCGGCGTCCTCGACGAAGCCGGCATGCCGAGACATGACCGTGGGGTCGCGACCGGGCTGCCGGGTGTGGGTTTCCTCGGTCTGGAGTTCCAGCGCTCGTTCTCCTCCAACACGCTGCGCGGGGTCCACCGCGACGCCGACTACGTGGTCACGGCTCTCGCCGGGCAGCCGCGGGGTGCCGCCGTTGCCTGAGCCGGCGACGCGCCCAGCGCTGGGGACGGTGGTGGCGGCGCTGTGCGTGACCGAGATCGTCTCCTGGGGAGTGCTCTACTACGCCTTCCCCGTCCTCGCCCCGCGGATCAGCGCCGACACCGGCTGGTCGCCGGTCGTCGTCGCCTCGGCGTTCTCGGCCGCGCTGGTGGTCTCGGCGCTGGCCGGGGTGCCGGTCGGCCGGGTCATCGACCACCACGGGCCGCGCCGCATCATGTCCGCCGGCTCGATCCTCGGCGTCCTCGCCCTCGTCGTGATCGCCGTCTCGCCGGATCTGCCGGTCTTCGTCGGTGGCTGGGTGCTGGCCGGGGCCGCGATGGCCGGGGTGCTCTACCCGCCGGCGTTCGCCGCGATCACCGGCTGGTTCTCGGCTCGACGCCTGGGTGCGCTGGCGACGCTCACCCTGGTCGCTGGCCTGGCCAGCACGGTGTTCGCTCCGCTGACCGCGACCGTCGGCGCGCACGTGGGCTGGCGGACGACCTACCTGTGGGCGGCGGTCGTCCTCGCCGTGCTCACGGTCCCGGCGCATTGGTTCCTCCTGCGTCGGCCCTGGCCCGCGAAGCAGCGCCCCGAGGAACCCGCCGTCGACCGCGCCTACGCATCGGAGGTCCTGCGCAGCGCACGGTTCCGGCTGCTTGCTGCGGGACTCACCCTGGTGTCGCTGGCGATGTACTCCGGACTGCTCGCCCTGGTCCCGCTCATGCTCGAGCGCGGCCTGACCGCGCAGTCCGCGGCATGGGTGCTCGGCCTCGGCGGCATCGGCCAGGTCGCCGGCCGCCTCGTCTACACCGGTCTGGTGCGCCGCGTCCCGCTGACCACGCGCACCGCGACGGTGTTCGTCCTGGTGTCGGCGAGCACTCTCGCCCTGGCCGTCGTACCGGGCCCGGTCGGCCTGCTGGTCGCGGCGTCGATGGTCGCCGGGGTAGGGCGCGGGATCGCGACGCTGCTGCAGGCGACCGCGATCACCGACCGCTGGGGCCCGCGCGCCTACGGCCACCTCTCCGGCGTCCTGGGCCTGCCGGTGCTGCTGGCCGCCGTCCTCGCCCCGTTCGCCGGTGCTGTTCTGGCCGAGGCGACCGGCGGCTACGCGCACGCGTTCCTCGTCCTCGCCGCCCTGGCAGCGGTCGGGACGGTGCTCATGATCGCCAGCTCACGCCCGAGGGCCCCGCTGCGGGCGGAGGCCACGGCCGAGCAGACGGCGTGACCCGGGTTCAGGCCTTCGACGAGACGACCAGCTCTGAGAGGAGGCCACGGACCTTCTCGGCGAGTTCGTCGCGGATCAGACGCATGCGCTCCTCGCCCTCGATCCCGCGGTCTGACGGCTCGTGGATGCTCCAGGTCTCGATGGTCCCGGCCATCCCCGGTGCGGGCTCGACGACGGCCTCGTCGCCGATGACGACGACGCGGTCCGCGGTGCGCAGCAGGGCCGGGTCGATCGGCTTGGGGTGCTCGCCGGCCATGCTCGCCCCGATCTCCGCGACCGAGGCGACAGAAAGCGCATTGAGCGACGACCCCGGGGCCGTGCCCGCGGAGTGGACCCGGACGGAGTCACCGGCGATCTGCCGCATGAGGGCGGCGGCCATCTGCGACTTCCCGCCGTTCTTCTTGCAGACGAACAGCACCGCCGGCACCTGCCCGCGTTCCTCCTGCTCGGCGGGCGCGAGCAGTTCGTCGACCAGCTTCTCGATGCGGGCGCGGATCTCGTCTCGGATGGGGCGGACGGCGTCGATGCCCTGGCCGGCGGGGTCGTCGAGGGTCCAGTCCTCGTAGCGCTTGCCGGGGTAGAAGGGGCAGGTGTCGCCGCAGCCCATGGTGATCACGACGTCGGAGTCCTGCACCGCTTCGGCGGTGAGGATCTTGGGCTGCTCCGCGGCGATGTCGATGCCCACCTCGGCCATCGCTTCGACGGCGACCGGGTTGATCTGCTCGGCGGGCATCGAGCCCGCGGAGCGGACCTCGATCCGGTCACCGGCGAGGTGACGCAGCCAGCCGGCGGCCATCTGGGAGCGGCCGGCGTTGTGGACGCACACGAAGAGCACGGAGGGCTTCTGCGTGGAGGGGCTCTGTTCAGGCATGAGGGTCCTTGTTCCTTCAGTCGGTGAGGGCGGCGATGAGCGCGCGGACGCGGTGCTCGATGTCGTCGCGGATCGCTTCGACTCCTTCGGGCGAGGCCAGGGCGGGGTCGCCGACGGCCCAGTCCTCGTAGCGGACGCCGGGGATGATCGGGCAGACGCCGCCGCAGCCCATCGTGATCACCACGTCGGCGGCGCGGACAGCGTCGTCGGTCAGGGGTTTCGGGAATGCGCTGCTCGCTTCTTGTTCGCCCTCGATCTCGGCGAGCAACGACCGCACATGCGGGTGCACGTCCACCGACGGCGTCGACCCCGCAGAACGCGCGATCACCTTGCCGTCGGCGAGCCGGTTGACGATCGCGGCAGCCAGCTGGGAGCGGCCCGCGTTGGCGACGCACACGAACAACACCTGCGGCCGGCCTGCCTGCCGGTCCCGCGTCAGGTCGGCGAGGCGCTGCCGGGCGAAGCGCTCGGTGAGCGGGATCATGTGCTGGGTGAGCTTGGCCGAGCGGGCGAGGCCCGCGTAGGACTCGCGCACGATCGCGATCACGAGGTCGCGGTCCAGGCCGGCCGTCTCGTCGGCCAGCTCCTCGCCGAGCCGGGTGACCCGGCCGTCCATGTCCGGCAGCGTCTGAGCGCGGGCCTCCGTATGCTCGGGGGCGTCGGCGACCGCGGCGGGGGCGAACGCGTCGAGCAGCGCGGAGACGGCGCGCCGCCTCGCCGGGGCGATCCGGTACCAGACCCAGGTGCCGCGGCGCTCCGACAGCAGCAGCCCGGTCTCCTTGAGCACCTTCAGGTGATGGGAGACCGTCGGCTGGGATACGTCGGCGAGCTCGGCGAGATCGCACACGCACGACTCGCCGCGGGGATCGGTCGCGATAGCCGAGAGCATCCGCAGCCGGAGCGGCTCCGCGAGCGCCTTCAGCGCGCCGGCAACGGTCGCGGCGGCGTCCTGGCCGATCGCGTGGGTCGCGGTCGGTGCGCAGGCTTCGGGTTCGGCGACTTCGGCGGTGGTCATGATGCCCTCGGTTCGGCGTACGGGTCGGCGCGGAACCAGGCGCGTGCGGCCCACAGGGAGACGTAGACGAGGCCCACCAGGACGGGCACCTCGATGAGGGGTCCGACGACGCCGGCCAGTGCCTGACCGGACGCGGCACCGAAGGTGCCGATCGCGACGGCGATGGCGAGTTCGAAGTTGTTGCCCGCCGCGGTGAACGCGAGCGTCGCCGACCGGGCATATCCCAGGCCGAGGCCCCGGCCGAGCAGCATCCCGGCCATCCACATGATCGCGAAGTAGGCCAGCAGCGGCAGCGCGATCCTGGCGACGTCCAGCGGGTTGGAGGTGATCGCCTTCCCTTGCAGGGCGAACAGCAGCACGATCGTGAACAGCAGCCCGTACAGCGCCCACGGCCCGATCCGGGGCAGGAACTTCTCCTCGTACCACTCCCGGCCGCGGCGCTTCTCGCCGATCCACCGCGACGCGAACCCGGCGACGAGCGGGACGCCGAGGAAGACCAGGACATTGACCGCGATCTGCCCCACGGAGACGTCCAGCCCCTGCGTGTCCAGGCCCAGCCAGCCCGGCAGGACCGTGAGGTAGAACCAGCCCAGCACCGAGAACATCACGACCTGGAACACCGAGTTGATCGCCACGAGCACCGCGGTCGCCTCCCGATCGCCGCACGCCAGGTCGTTCCAGATCACGACCATGGCGATGCACCGGGCCAGGCCGACGATGATCAGGCCCGTGCGGTACTCGGGCAGGTCGGGCAGGAGGAGCCAGGCGAGGGCGAACATCACCGCGGGTCCGACGAGCCAGTTCAGCACCAGTGAAGAGACCAGCAGCTTCTTGTCGCCGGTGACGGCGGCGACCCGGTCGTAGCGGACCTTCGCCAGCACCGGGTACATCATCACCAGCAGCCCCAGGGCGATCGGCACCGAGATCCCACCGATCTCCAGCCGGGACAGCACTCCGGACAGGCCGGGGACGAGGCGGCCCAGCAGCAGACCTGCGACCATCGCCAGGCCGATCCAGGCCGGCAGCCACCGGTCCAGGGTCGAAAGCCGTCGGGTCGCCGCAGGCGCAGCAGTCGCTACTTGATTAGACATGCTTCTATATTGAATTCTGCCGATTCAGAAGGCAAGTCAAGACATGCTCCGTTCGTTGAGCGTTCATCTGGAGGTGTGCCGGAACGCCGTGCGCATCATGCTGGAGGCCGCAGGACGATCCAGGACGCTGTCGCCAGAGATCGGGTCTCGAACCATGTCCGAGGTGGGTGCGACCAAGACCGACATTCCTAGACACTTGATCAGAGGGCGAGGATGAAGCATCGTCTTGCCTACTCCGGCATCGCCTCAAACCTGCAGCCTCCGCAACCAGAAATCCAGACCTGACTTATATGTGATGTTCGCAGCGTTTCGCCTGATCATGCGCGGATCGCAGCAGCATGCATAACATTGAACATCCCTCGCCCACGGTCACCACCCTTAAGTGTTTATGCGCAGAGCTGGGGCGCAGCCGCACCACCAGTGTCCCAACGAACTTGGGAAGGATGGGTAGGCCATCGTTGGCGTCGGGTTCTTCAACCGGACCTCCCGGTGGCTCATGAGACGCCGATAGTCGGCGTACCGAGCGATGAGGAGCTGCGTCCGACTATGAAGGGCCAGGTGGGTCGGGCTGGTCGTCGACGGAAGGCGATGGTTCCGGGTTGCAGCAGTCCTGGGTGGCGGCCAGGGAAGTCTGCGGTCGCTTGCGGATGGCGGCGATCAGCAGGACGCCGAGCACCGCCGCGATGGACAATCCGGCGACGACACCGACGTGACCTTGGACCCAGTCCGACACCGAAGTGGCGACCGCTGTGATGCCTCCGGCGCGGCCTGCTGCTGGGGCGTCGCCGGTGGCGGCGGGGTACCAGTACCAGGCCAGGTAGCCCCCGGTGAGGACGACCACGGCGGCAGTGACCTTGGGGCCAAAGCGCGCCAGCGCCGCGATGCGACGCGAAAGCGCCGAGCCGGCAGCGGCGGCTGCCACGGCGACGAGCAGCAGGATGGCGGCAGAGCCCGCGGCGTAGTCGGCGAAGACGAGGAGCATGCCGGCGAAGCTGGCTGTGGCCTGGGCCTGGGCGATGACGGCGAGGAGCACGCCGAACGTGCACGACAGCGACGCCGCCGCGTAGCCGACGCCGAAGACGACCATGCGCACGGTGCCGGGCAGCCGTTCGGTCACTCGAACGGGTATGCCGGGCACCCGGAGAGAGATCGAGCGACCGGCCAGCATCGCCGTGCCGACCAGCACCAGCACGACCCCGACGGTGAGGCCGAGCACGGGAGCGGCCTGGATCAGGCTCCGTGCGCCGGCACTCACCACAACGCCTGCCAGTGCGAGAGCACCCGCGAACCCGAGCGTCAGCGCGAGGCCTGCCCGCAGGGCTCGCAGGAGGCGCACCGGAGCCGGGGAGGTGGCAGCGTCGCCGACGGCTTGTGCGATCCATGCAGGGAGCAGAGCGAAGCCGCAGGGGTTGATCGGGGCAATCATACCGGCGGCGAAGGCGAGGGCGAGGAGGCCGTCCATCGCTCAGACGCCGGCCTTGTCCAGCTGCGCGGTGATGGTCGCGGCGTCGGGGTCGGTGGCGCGGAAGGTGACTTTGCCGTGGGCGTCGACGACGATGGCGGTGGACAGTGCGGCGACGCCGTACCGCCGCGAGATCGCCGCGTCCTTGTCGATCGCGACCGGGACGTGTTCGGCACGGATGTCCTGCATGAAGATGCGGATGGTCTGGGTCGACTCGCCGGGGTCCATGTCGACGGCGAGAAACCGGGTTCGAGTGCCGTTGCTGTCGGCGGCGGCTTGGCCGAGGGCGTGCATGCCGGTGGCACATTCGCCGCAGCCGACGGAGAAGAAGAACACTGCTGTCGGTTCGCCGGGAGCGGGGAGTCGGATCTGCTGCCCGTCGATGCTGGTGACCGTTGCCGGTCCGTCGCTGCGGTCTTCGGCGGTGCTGCCGCAGCCGGTCAGGCCGAGCGCCCCGGCTGCGGCCAGGACGCCGGCGATCGAGATCGCTGCACGGCGGGAGACACAGGTGGTCATCGGTTTTCGTCCTCCTCGGTCCTTGTCTGTGCTGCTGCGTCCTGCGCCGAGCGCGTGGTCTGGGGTGAGCAGCAGTCGGCGTCCTGGGTTCGGCGGTGTCGTCGGGCGATTGCGGCCGCGGCGACGGCGAGGACGACTGCGATCCCCGCGCCGACGGTCCAGGGGCTGCGCAGGAGCCCGCCGATCCCGGCGAGCGCCCCTCCGGCGAGGATGAGCGGCAGTCCGCAGCAGAGCGCCACGAGGAGAGCCCCGCCGGCCGCCACCAGCAGCCCGCCGCCCCGCCTATCATCTGGTCGGGTCATCGTCTTACCTTTCTCGCGACTGGAGCACATCGATCAGCAGCACGGGCGGCCGCCGGGGCCGCCGGTGGGCCGTTCGAGGCCGTCGAGGAAGGCGGCAGCGAGTGCGGAGCCGAGCCTGTGGGCTTCTGCGACGGTGACCACCTGGGCGTCGGGGTGCTCGGCGAGCCATTCCTCGGCGTCCTCGGGCGAGGCGAAGTAGTGCACCTGGTTGCAGAAGGAGGAGCGGATCGAGGCAATGCGCTCGGGGTCGATCAGGGACACCACAGCGGTGGTGGGCTCGACGCGGGTGACGCCTTCGGTGGGGTCGACAGTCACCCGGACGGTCTGGCCGCTGGTCGGCGAGGTCGACTCGATGCGTGCTGGGCGTGCGAGCAGGGCAGGGAACGCCAGGGTGTCCAGGGCGCACCAGGTGTACAGGTCATTCCCGTCGACGGCGAACCGGTGGACGGTGGGGCGCAGGGTGAGGCCCTGGCCGACGATCCGGCCCTGCTCGTCGTACTCGGTGTCGGGGACGAGCGCCAGGCCTGCGCGCACGTCGTCCTCGCTGCGGCCGGCCGCGTCGGCGAGGTCCTCCACCGCGACTGGATGCCCGTCGACGAGCAGCCGCAGCAGCGGAACGAGCAGGCCAGCGTCGAGCCCGGACTCCTCCGTCCGGACGAGGCGGTCGGCCAGGCCCCCTGCCAGGTCTGCGGTGTGATCAGTCATCGCGATCTCCTCGGATCTGTGATCGGTGGGCGGGGCCGCGTGCGCGTTCACGCGCAGCACGACAGGAGCGATGGGTCGGTGGTGAAGGCCTTGGCGGCGATCCGGATGCCCTCGGCCATGGTCAGGTAGGGGGCCCAGGCGTCGGCGACCTCGGCGACCGTCTTGCCGAGCACGTGGACTCCGGCTGCGGCGAGCTCGCCGGCGTCCTTGGCGACGGCGGTGATGCCGAGGATCTCGTTGGTGTCGGCGTCCACGACGATCTTGACGAAGCCGCGGGTGTCGCGGTTGACCAGTGCGCGGGGCACGTGGTGCAGCGGCAGGACGCGGCAGTCGCAGCGGATCCCGGCGGCGACGACGTCCTTCTCGGTCATCCCGACCGCACCGATCGCCGGGCCGGTGAACGTCACCCTCGGCAGCCGGGCGTAGTCCACGGCCTGATCGGCGTCGGCGAACGCGTTCTCGGCGACCAGGGTGCCGTGGTGGGCGGCGACGTAGACGAATTCGGGGTGGCCGGTCACGTCGCCCGCCGCCCAGATCCGCGGGTGGGAGGACTGCATCCGGTCGGAGACGACCACCTCGCCGAGGTCCCCGGTCTTGACCCCGACCCTGTCGAGGCCGAGCCCGTCGGTGGCCGGTCGTCGTCCGAGGGCGACGAGCACCTGGTCGGCGCGGAACTCCTCCCGGCCGCCGGCGACGTCGGCGGTGACGACGGCCTGCCCGGTCGCGGCGTCGCGGGACACCCGCGTCGGCAGCGCGCGGCGGACCACCCGGATGCCCTCGTCGGCGAACACCTCCTGCAGCGTCCTGGACACCTCCGGCTCCTCCTTCGACGCGAGCCGGGACCGGACCAGCACGGTGACCTGGGAGCCGAGCCGGGCGAACAGCTGCGCCTGCTCCAGGGCGACGTAGCCGCCGCCGAGCACGAGCAGAGACTCAGGGAGTTCGGTCAGCTCCATCGCCGTGGTCGAGGTCAGGTACCCGGTCTCGTCCAGGCCGTCGATCGGCGGGGCCCACGGCCGAGAGCCGGTCGCGACCAGGTAGTGCCCGGCCTCGATCGTCTCGGTGCTGCCGTCGTCGCCGGCGACCTGGAGGACCGGTGCGTCGGGGGTGCCGGCGAACGCGGCGTCGCCGCGGCGGACGGCCCACCCGTAGGAGTCGGCGACGTCGGCGTACTTCTCACCCCGCAGCGACTCGACCAGCGCCTGCTTCCCGGCGATCAGGGCGGGCATGTCCACCGGCCCCGCCGTCGTCGCGATCCCCGGGAACCGGTCGGCGGCGTCGGCCGCGGAGTGCCGTGCGTCGGCCGCGGCGATGAGGGCCTTCGACGGCACGCAGCCGGTGTTCACACAGGTGCCGCCGAGAGTGCCGCGCTCGATCATCACGACCGACTTGCCGAGCGTGGTCGCGCGGATCGCGGCGGCGAAGGCTCCGCCGCCCGATCCGATGATGGCGAGGTCGTACTTGGTGGGCATCGCTGCTCCTGTCGACGCTTGGACTTCTCTTCCTTTCCATCCATACTGGACCTTCCAGTGCAGGGGAAGGTCAAGAGGACTTCTGCAGAGAGAACAGGAGGCCCGCGATGCGCATCGGGGAACTCGCCGAGCGGGCGGGCACGACGGCGAAGACGCTGCGCTTCTACGAGGAGCAGGGGCTGCTGCCCCCGGCCGAGCGGACGCCGTCCGGATACCGCGACTATGCGCCCGAGACGGTCGCCCGGATCGACTTCGTCCACCGCGGCCAGGCCGCGGGCCTCACCCTCGCCCAGATCCGCCAGATCCTCGACATCCGGGACGGCGGCCACGCGCCCTGCGAGCACGTGCGCGACCTCCTCGATGCACGCCTGGCCGAGATCGAGCAGCAGATCGCCCAGCTCGCGGCGCTCCGAGACACCATCGCCGGTCTCAGGAACGACGCCGCGAAGCCCGACCCCGACTCGTGCAGCCCGGACCAGGTCTGCCGGTATCTGTGAGTGCTGCGCCGATCTCGCCGTCGTCGCCGGCCGGACCACCGTGCCGATCGGGACGGCAGGCACTGGAGATGGACGATCTCGGTGAACCATCCGACTGGCCGCCAGCCGAGGCTTCATCGTCCTCGTGCGTCGCGGGCTGAGCCGTCCGCGGCGGAGCCGGTCAGTGGTGTCCGCGCTCTGCCGGCTCTGGAGAGCCGCCCATCATGCGGAGCATGCTGGTACTGCCGGTGCGGAGGAACACGGTCAGCAGGGCGGCGGCGAGGGCGAGGAAGGGGATGTTGAGCCAGGTGGTGTAGTTCCAGCTGATGCCGGTCTCGGCGACTGCCAGGTTCCGGTCGTGCGGGACCATGCCGAGCGGGCCGAAGATCAATTCGACGAGGTATCCGGCGATGACCATCGCGGCGTAGAAGACCAGGCAGATCCGGGTCGTGGCCTTCCAGCCGTAGTACTTGTTGTAGATGAGGATGATCGGGATGATGATCAGGTCGGCGAACAGGAAGCTGACCACGCCGCCGAAGCTGATGCCGCCGTTCCACAGCACCGCCGCCAGCGGCACGTTCCCGACCGAGCAGACGAAGCTGACCACGGCCAGCAGTGGCCCGATCAGCGGGCCGAGTATGAACGCCGCCGCCGGGTCCTGGGTGAAGAACACCGCCTGCAGCCAGGCCTTGGGCACCCAGGCGGCGAACGCGCCGGCGATCAGCAGGCCCAGCACGATGTCGCGGAGCACGGCCGCCCAGTCCATCACGAAGTAGCGCGAGACCGCGGTCACGCCGTCCCGGGAGAGCAGCCGGGCCCAGAATCCGGCGTCGCCCTGGACGGACATGTCCATGGCGGCGTGGCCCTCCATCGACCCGGCGAGCCCCTGCTCGGCCTGCCGCCGCGCCGCCTCGACGATCCGGCCGCGCATCCAGAGCCTGAATCCGAGCGCGACCAGCACGATCATGATCGGGCCGCCGACGAACTCCGCGGCGGTGAACTGCCAGCCCATCACGAACCACAGGACCAGCCCGAGCTCGAGCACCAGGTTGGTCGAGGCGATCTCGAAGGCCATCGCCGCCGCGAAGTCCGCGCCCTTGCGAAACAGCGCCCGGGCCAGCGCGACCGCGGCGTAGGAGCAGGACGAGGACGCCGCGCCGAACAGCGCGGAGACCGCGATCGATCTCGGCGAGTCGTCGGCCATCAGCTGCGTGACGCGCTCCTTGCGCACCACCGCCTGGATGACGCCGGACAGCGTGAAGCCGAGCACGAGGGGCCAGAGGATCTGCCAGCCCATCGAGCCGGCCATCGCCAGCGCGTCGACGACTGCGCTCAGGACGTCCATCAGGATTCGTTCCTCCCGGCAACACGGTCAGCGACTGTTCGGCCATCCGGTCCCGTACCCGGACGCGGCCCGTCCACGCGCGGATTGCGCCGAGCTGCCTGAGAAACCGGGACGACGATGCTGGTGGCGCATCGGCGTCGCCGCGGCCAGCGGCTGGCCCCGAACACCTACCTAGCCGATGCTGAGACCAGCGAGCTGCTCAGGGGTGCCGGTGACGACAAGGCGCAGGTCGGCGTGGTCGTCGTCGATCTGCCAGTCGACGAACGAGCAGCAGGCGCTCTCGGTCGCGACCAGGTCGCGCAGCCGCCGCGCTGAGTCGTCGGTCCGGGCGTAGTGCACGACCAGTCTGGCCTCTCCGCGCTCGACCTCGAGGAGGTAGTCGTCGTCGAAGGCTCGCCACGTCTCGAGCTGCTGCTTGCCCGCGGTCGGCGCGAGCGCGCAGGCGATCGGCAGCCCGCCCAGCGGTCCGACCGGCGACTCGAGCCCCGTCACCGCCGACGTCGGCGCGCGACCGATGGCTGCGCGCAGCTGATCGACGGTCGGCGACCCGGCCAGCCCGGCAGGAGTGCGGAACACCCGGCAGGCGAGCCCGACCGGTGTGTGCTCGTCGGCGAAGGGGTCGACGCCGTCGACGAGGACGGTCGGGGACCCGTGGAACTCGAGGCGGGCGGCGTCGTCGGCGGTCTCGACTCGCTGATGCGCGACGCGGACGTCCGATCGGCCGTCGAGGGCCTCGGCGAGCCGCCGGTCGATCACCTCCCAGTTCGGGCACCCGTCGAAGTACTGCAGCGTGATCTCCAACATCTTCTCCTCTCAATCCTGTCTGCGGCTCGGCAGCCGTCGTCAGCTCCGCTCGCCAGCCTCTTCGGAACTGAGCCGTGCCGAAGAACTCGGGGAGTCTTCTGGCGATGAGCCGTCGTGGAGCATCAGGAACGCCCCGGTGACCGCGCCCACGACGATGACGATGTCGGCGACGTTCCCGATGAACCAGTCGCCGTAGGCCAGGAAGTCCACGACGTGGCCGCGGGCGAAGCCGGGGGCGCGGAAGAGCCGGTCCCCGGCGTGCGAGGCCGCCGCACCGCCGACGGCACCGATCACGACCGCCCACCGAAGACGCCGGACACGGAACGCGAAGACGACCGCGGCGACCGCGGCCGCGACAGCGACCAGCGCGAACACCCAGGTCGAGCCCTCGCCGAAGGAGAACGCCGCACCGGGGTTGTACGCCATCTGGAGTCCCAGCAGCTCGCCGACGAGCGGGATGCGCTCCTGCGTCGAGAGGGTGGCCTCAGCCCATGCCTTGGTCCCTTGGTCGACCAAGACGACCAAACCGCCGAGCAGGAAGGTCCCCGCTACCAGGAGCGTCCGCCTCGGACCATGAGCGATCCGGGCAGTGGACCCGCGGACCGCGTCCTTCGCCCGCATCAGCCCGCTGCCTGAGGCTTGCGGGCACGCGCGGCGCGCAGCCCGTTAGCGATGACGACGACCTCGGCGACCTCGTGGACGAGGACGACCGCGGCCAGGCCCAGCACGCCGGTGATGGCCAGCGGCAGCAGCACGGTGATGATCGCCAGGGACAGCACGATGTTCTGGTTCATGATCGCCCGGCCGCGGCGGGCGTGGCGCAGCGCCTGCGGGATGAGGCCGAGGTCGTGGCCGGTGAAGGCGACGTCGGCAGACTCGATCGCGGCGTCGGAGCCGGTCGCTCCCATCGCGATGCCCACGGTCGCCCCGGCCAGGGCGGGGGCGTCGTTGATGCCGTCGCCGATCATCGCCGTGGGCGAGGCATCGGAGAGCTGGGCGACGATGCGGGCCTTGTCCTCGGGCCGCAGCTCGGCGTGCACGTCGCCGATCCCGGCGAGCTGCGCCAGCGCGTGCGCGGTGCGGGCGTTGTCTCCGGTGAGCATGCTCACCTCGACGCCCTGGCCCCGAAGCGCGCGCACGACCTCGGGGACCTCGGGGCGCAGCTCGTCGCGGACGCCGATCGCCCCGGCCAGCCGGCCGTCGACGGCCACGAGCACGCAGGTCTGGCCCTCGGCCTCCAGCTCCTCGACCCGGGCCTTGAGCGGCCCCGCGTCGATCCAGCGGGGGCTGCCCACCGTCACCCGGCGGCCGTCCACCAGGCCGCCGATGCCGTGCCCGGCCTCCTCCGTCACGTCCTGCGCGGCGGGGGCTCCCTTGCCCGCGGCGGCGATGGCGGCGGCGAGCGGGTGCGTGGAGTGCTGCTCGACGGCGGCCGCCCAGGCGAGCACCTGCGCGTCGTCGAAGCCGTCGGCTGCGACGACGGCGGTGACCTCGGGCCGGTTGCGGGTCAGGGTGCCGGTCTTGTCCACGGCGAGGTGGCGGATGCCGCCGAGGCGCTCGAAGGCTGCCCCGCTCTTGATGACGACGCCGAACTTCGTCGCCGCCCCGATCGCGGAGACCACGGTGACGGGCACCGCGATCGCCAGCGCGCACGGGCTGGCGGCGACGAGGACGACCAGGGCGCGGGTGATCCAGGTCTCGGGGTCGCCGAGCAGCGAGCCGAGCACGCCAACCAGGACGGCGAGGACCATCACGCCGGGCACCAGCGGGCGGGCGATCCGGTCGGCGATCCGCGCACGCTCGCCCTTCTCGGCCTGGGCCTGCTCGACCAGCTCCACGATGGTGGTCAGCGAGTTGTCGGTTCCCGCCGCGGTCGCCTCGACCTCCAGCACACCGGCGGTGTTGATCGCGCCGGCGGAGACCGCGTCATCGGGGGCGACCTCGACCGGGATCGACTCGCCGGTGATCGCCGAGGTGTCCAGGCTGGAGCGGCCCGCGCGGACCAGGCCGTCGGTCGCGACCCGCTCGCCGGGGCGGACCAGCAGCACGTCGCCGACGGCGATCTCCTTCGCAGGGACCTCGACCGAGGCACCGTCGCGCAGCACGGTCGCGGTCTCCGGCACGAGCTTGAGCAGCGCGCGCAGGCCGCCGCGGGCGCGGTCCATCGCCTTGTCCTCCAGTGCCTCGGCGATCGAGTAGAGGAACGCCAGCGCGGCGGCCTCCTCCACGTAGCCGAGGATGACCGCGCCGACGGCGCTGATCGTCATCAGCAGCGCGATCCCGAGCTTCCGCTTGACGAACAGGTTCCGCAGCGCGCCGGGGACGAAGGTGTACGCGCCCAGCAGCAGGCCCGCCCAGAACGC